>JBEKFQ010000089.1:0-10782 GCA_050013235.1 Beijerinckiaceae bacterium | reverse complement strand
CTGGGATTATGTCGGCGCGAGGCTCGGCGCGCCGAACCACGCCGGCATCGCGATGCTGCCCGAAATAATCAAAACCCGCGCCGCGACAGCTTAATCGCCCGGGGTTTTGCCCCTCTTACGCGGCGACGCGATAAGTGCAACTAAATCAAGATCCACGCGTTTAACTACGGAAACGCATGTCTTTTTTTCAGCTTCCCGCCCGGCAATCCAAAGCATTGCTCCCTTCCGCTTGATACGGCAGCTATCCCCTTGGACCCGCACTTGTATCGCGCCACCGTATATCGAACCTCCGAGGTTCGAGCGCGGCTGTTTCGATTGCCAGAACGCGGCGCCTGAGATAACATAAGGACGAATGATTTGGCCACGATATGCCGTGTTTCGCGCCCAATTGGAACTCGTTGGAAACGATTATCCGCAGAGCCTGGAATGCAATAGCCCGTGTTGGACGTAGTAATTTTGCTTACTCGATCGCTGCGTGGAGAGAAAAATGCAACCGGTATCTGTAATCCAGGAAACGGCACTGCCTTGGCCAGCCCTGCCGCGTGTCTATGATCCCCGGCAGGCGCCGCATCGTCCACGAGACATGCCGCCGGCAATTGATCCGCAAGCAGCGAATAAATGCATAATACGGGCCTTCAAGAAGGATCAGCAGATTTTCGCCGAAGGAAACGTCGCGGAATTCTCCTCCCAGGTCGTGACCGGCGCCGTGCGAATGTCCAAGCTCCTTGGCGACGGCCGCCGACAGATCGATGCTTTTCATTTGCCCGGAGATTTCTTCGGGATCGAGTCTGGTCGCGAGCACCGTTTTTCCGCGGAGGCGATTGTAAATACGACCGTTCGCGTTTACCGGCCCAGCGGTCTCGACTGGATTCCGGCGGAGGGCCAGCTTGCTGGAAAAGCCGTCCTTGCCGCGCTTGTGCAATCCCTCGAGTGCGCGCAAGACCACGCGCTTCTCCTCGGGAAGAAATGTGCTCGCGAAAAAGTCTCGACGTTCATCTTGAACCTAGCCGAACGCATGGCAACCGGCAAAACGATCGATCTCCCGATGTCGCGGATGGATATAGCGGACTATCTCGGCCTGACGATCGAGACGGTGTCCCGCACGCTGACGCAACTCGAACGCGACGGGATCATCGATCTTCCCTGCCGCCGGCGCGCCATCGTTCTGAGGAACAAATCGACGCTTCGCCGTCTTGCGAACGGAGATTCCGGTTTTGGTCTTGCCTGAGCCGGGCGAGAGTTACTCGATCCGCAAGGTCACCATGGAATGCCGCGCGGCCTGAACCTCCCGGCCCTCTTTTTTAGGCGCGGCACATTGGTGTTTTCTCAAACTTCCCATGGCGCATGGTTCGAACGCCGTGCCGGTCAGCCCGTTTTACTCGCCGTTTCGCCGGCGGCGAGCTCGATAATCTCCGCCGTGATTTCCTCCTGACGCAGAATCCGCTGCTTTGCCTCCAATTCGGAAAGCTGACGCTCGATCTGATGATGCGCTGATGCCATCGCTTCCATGCGCGCCTCGTTTTCCGCCGCGAAGGCTTGGAGCGAGGCGTCGCAGAGCTGCGCGTGCAAATAAGCTGCCGTGAGTTCACTCAAGAGCACATCGGGCGCCAAGTTCACGATCGGCGCGCCGGCGTCCACCGGGAGCGGAAATGCTTTGTTGTCCAACGGAAACAGATGGCGGCGTTCGACATGGACGCCGTGGCCGGGGCGCCACTGGCTGAAGACGGCGTCGAGCTGGTCGATCTCGCCCGCCGCGATAGGCGCGTAAAGCGCTTCCGCGATACGGTCGGCGAGCTTGGGAAGGCCCCCCGAATGCGCTGGCATGGCGCTGGTCCAACCGGCGGCGATGCCTCTTTCGGCGGCGGCGGAAACGCCTCGTGTTCCGATCAAGAATATTTCGGCGGGGGGCAGACTGGCGCGAGCGGCATCGAGCACGCGCTCGCTGAAAGCGCCGGCAAATCCCTGTTCCGCGCAAAACAGCACCAGCGCCGGCCGGCAAGGCCGCGAACCCGCACCCCGGCGAGCGGCCGCGGGGGCCAAGGCGAGAGAGCGTCCGATGGCGGCGGCGATCGTCGCGGTATAGCTATCGACGGCGGCGAGCTGACTACGCGCCTGTTGGGCACGCGCGGCGGCGATGCCGCGCATCGCATTGACCACCATTCCAAGCTGGCGGATCCCGTCGATCCGCGCGCTGACATCGGCAAGACGCCCGGTCATGCTTTGCCCGCCCGCGGGGGATCGGCCGGAAGCCCGGCGCGCGTGGCAACGGTCTCGACATATTGCTTCAGCATGTCGAGAAGCGTCTGCTTCCGCGCGTCGTCCAGCGTCCCGGTCTCCTGGATCAGCCGGACGGCCTCCGGGGCGCTTCGATCGAGCGCAGCATGCAGATCACGCTGGAACGCGATCACGGCCGCGAGCGGGAGCGGATCCAACAGACCCGACTGGACGGCAAGAACGAGCGCCACCTCGTCGGCGAGACGGAGCGGCGCATGCCGCGGTTGACAAAGGATTGCCCGGATCCGTTCCCCGCGAGTCAGTTTGTCGCGAACACGCGTATTCGGCATGCCTCCAAACCGGGTGAACATCTCCAATTCGAGAAACTGGGCATAATCGAGACGCAGCGTTTGCGCCGCTTCCCGCAGTGCCGGCGCTTGGGTCTTTCCGCCGACCCGGCTGACGCTCGTGCCGGCATCCACGGCGGGCTTGCGCCCCTCGTGAAAGAGTTTGGTGTCGAGCACGATCTGGCCGTCGGTGATCGAGATCAGGTTGGTCGGAATATAGGCGCTGAGGTTGCCGGCGTCGGTCTCGGCGACCGGGAGCGCCGTCAGGGATCCCCCGCCCTTCTCCTTGGACAATTTCGCCGCGCGTTCCAACAGCCGCGCGTGAACATAGAACACATCGCCGGGATAGGCTTCGCGGCCTGGCGATTGGCGTGTCAGCAACGCGATCTCGCGATGAGTGGCGGCGTGTTTCGTCAAATCGTCGATCACGACCAAGGCGTGCTGGCCACGGTCGCGGAAATATTCCGCCATGGTGAAGCCGGCAAACGGCGCGATCCACTGCAGGCCAGGCGAGCCCGCCGGACCCGCGACGACGATGATGCAGCGCTCGGGGGCTCCGTTGGCCTCGATGGCATCGATGGCGCGCTTGACGCTCGAACTCTTTTGACCCACCGCGATATAGACGCAGACGATGTCGCTCGTCTTCTGGCTGATGATCGTGTCGATCCCGATGGTGGTCTTGCCGATGGCGCGGTCCCCGATGATCAGCTCGCGCTGGCCACGGCCCAGCGCGAACAGGGTGTCGATCACGGCAATGCCGGTCTGAACCGGCTCGGTCACGAGATCGCGGTCGATGATGGCGGGCGCCGGACGCTCGATTGGCTCCCGGGTTTCGTGCGCGATGGGTCCTTTCCCATCGAGCGGGCGGCCAAGCGGGTCGACGACGCGGCCGAGAAGCCCCCGCCCCACCGGCACGCGCACCACGTCGCCCGTGCCGCGGACCGTGTCGCCGGCCTCGATCGTATCGGCATCGTCGAGCAAGACACAGCCGATCCGGTCGCGTTCGAGCACCTGAGCGAAGCCGAACTGCCCCTTGTCGAACAGCAAGAGCTCGTCGAGCCGGACGCCGGGCAGACCGGAGATCAAGGCAATGCCGTCGCCGCTCTCCTCGACCCGGCCGATTTGATCGGACTTCGGCCCGAGCGCAGCCGCGCCAAGCTTAGCGCGGGCAAGCTCGAGCCAGGCATCCGCGAGAGTGTCAGGCCCGGTCGTCATGGGTGATTTCTGCTAGGATTTGGGTGAGATCGGCACGCCAGCTGTTATGCATGGCGAGATGGGGGCCGCGCAGCTCCAAGCCGGCGATGAGCGCGGGATCCGCCTTGAAAGTGATATCCGGACGGCCGCCGAATGCGTCGCCGATCCGTGCCCGGTAATCCTCTTGGCTAGCGGGATCGAGTGGTCCCGCGCTGGTGACTTCAAGCGCGGCGCCATCCATCGCCATCGCTTGACGCGTGGGTTCGGGTAAGCGACGGATCGCGTCGAGCAGCCAATCCAGAAACGCGCCGCGCACGGCGGGACCATCCAGCCGCGCGGCCAGACGCTCCGCGATCGCGATGGCCAAGTGGCCGGCCCGCTCCCGCCAGGCTGTTTCGGCCGCTTCCTGGTCTTTTTCGATCCGCGCCTTCGCCGCCGCTTCCAGCGCGGCCACCTCCCCCGCGGTCTCCTCCAGGCGGGCAGTCCGCGCCGCCTCGGCGCTTTGACGGGCCGCCTCGAGGATCGCCTCGCGCTCCTGAGCAAAACCTTCGCGCGTGCGTTCGATGCCGGCGAGCGAGGCAGCCGCCTCGCCGCGCTTGGCTTCCGCCTCGGCCAACAGCCGTTGGGCGGCGACGCGGCGCTGCTCGATCATCCCCGCGACCGGCCGCCAGAAGAACCGCCCGAGCAGCCAGATCAGAATCGCGACATTTGCCGTTTGAAACCCGAGCGTCCACCAGTCGATGGTCATGACGTGAACCCCATGGCCGTCATTTCAGCAACGGATTGGCGAACAACAGCAGCAGCGCGATCACCAGGCAGTAGATCGCCATCGTCTCGATCATGGCCAGTCCGACGAACAGCGTTCGCGAGATCGTGTCGGCGGCCTCGGGCTGACGGGCGATCGCGTCCATCGCCGCCGCGACGGCCCGCCCCTCGGCGAGCGCGGGGCCGATGGCCCCGAACGAGACCGCCATGGCGGCGGATATGATGCTCGCGAATGCTAGCCAGTTCATGAGGATATCCTTTAGCTGGAGACGGCCGGAGGCGGTTTCGTTTCGCTGATGGCGCTGGCGATGAAGACCATCGCAAGGATCGCGAAAATATAGGCTTGCACCGCCCCGGTCAGCAAATCGAGCGCCATCAGCGGGATCGGTACGAGGAGGCCGGCAAGCGACAGGACGATGCCGACCACGAAGACGCCACTCATAACATTGCCGAACAAACGCACCATCAGCGAGAACGCGCGGGTGATGCTCTCGATGAAATTGAGCGGGATCATGATCGGGTTGGGCGTGGCGAAAGTCTTGAGATAGCCGCTCACGCCTCCCGCCCGGATGCCGAACCAGATCACGGCGAAAAAGACGAGCAGCGCCAGCGCTGCGTCGGTCTCGACATGGGCCGTCGGCGGCTCGACGCCTGGAACGAGCGAAGACCAGTTGGAGACGAAAACGAACACGAACAGCGTGCCGATAAAGGCGCGATAAGGCCCCGGCCCGGCTTGCATCGTGTCACGGATCTGAGCATCCACGGTGTCGACGATCAGCTCGAACGCCGCCTGGGTCTTGGACGGGACGAGCGACAGCCTGCGTGTGACGAGGATGCCGCCGAGGACCAGAATCGCCATGATCGCCCAAGTCGCCCCCACGCAAGCCGCGACCGGCACCGGACCCACATGGAAGAGGATGGTGCTTGAGAGGGGCGATTTCATAGCGGGGCCGCCCGATGTCTTCGCATGATCACGGGCCGGATGGCGAGAACCCCGAGCGCCATCGCGAGCAGCGGCGCCGCGCCTTGCAAGCTCGCCAAGACCAACGCGCCGCCCAAAAGAACGAAACGCCCGATGACCAAGGCGATCGCCGCCACGCCAAGACCGCTCCGGGCGAACAGACGCGCGTTCCACCAGATGGCGTTGAAATAGACCGCCCCCAAACCAACCCCGGCGGCGAAATAGGCCACCAGACCGGGCACCATCGCGAGGGCCGGAAAGTTTTGGACAAACGCGATACTCACGAGCGTCCCATCCATTTCCAGGCCGACCAGCAGCCGAGCGCCAGCCCGAGCATCAGCAGCGGCGCGGTGCAGAATAGGCCGGATTTAAACGTCGTGTCGAGCCAGCGGCCGGCGAAGAGGCCGGTCAGCGTGGGGACGACGATAAGCCAGCCGAGCACGCCGATTTGGGCGAGGTGACGCGCCACGGACGGCTCGCCCTGGCCCAGCCAGCGCCGGTGGCGTTCGCCACGCAATTTCACGCCCTTGACCAGGGGATCGCGGTTGCCGGGCTCGCTCATGCCAGATTCCCCGCGCCCGATCGATCCGGCCGGAGATGGCGCATGATCTGGCGAATGGCGGATAATTGAAGGCGGGTGCTCTCGACATATTCCGTCCGCTCCGTCTCGATGTCGGCGCGAAAGCGGGCGAGCACTGTCTCGTCGAGCGTCGTCAAGTCGCCCCCGGCAATCGCCTCGCGGGTAGCGATGGCGACGTCTTTCCCCGATGTCACGGACAAGACCCCGCGGCGCACCGCGCAATAGCGCCGCACACCGCCGGCGCTTTTCCAACTCACGACCGAGATCGCCAGGCTGGTCAGGAAATCAGCATGACCGGGCAAAATGCCAAAGCCGCCGCTGGCGTCCTCGGCGCGCACGGCCAAAACGCCGTCTTCATCGACGACGGCCTCGAGCGGGGTGAAAATGCGGAGCCTCATGCGGCGGCCGTCTCTTTCTGGCGCGCTTCGTCCAGCGTCCCGATCATGTAGAGCGAACTCTCCGCCCAATCGTCGGTCTCGCCGTCGAGGATGGCGCGGCAGCCTTTGAGCGTGTCGGCGCGCGAGACGGAGCGGCCGGGCGTCCCCGTGAACGCCTCCGTGACCATGAAAGGCTGGCTGAGGAAGCGTTGGAGTCTGCGCGCGCGCTTCACGATCAGCCGATCGCTCGCCCCGAGTTCCTCGGCCCCGAGCAGCGCAATGATGTCTTGAAGATCCTTGAAACGGGCCAAAGCTTCCCGGACACGTCCGGCGATGGCATAGTGCTCCTCGCCGACAACGAGCGGATCGAGCAGCACGGACGACGAGGCAAGCGGGTCGATGGCGGGATAAAAGCCTTCCGCGGCCAGGCCGCGCGACAACATGATGATACTGTCCATATGGCTGGAAATCGCGGTGACCGCCGGATCGGTGAAATCGTCCGCCGGGACATAGACCGCCTGGATGGCCGTGACCGCGGCGCCCGCGACCGAGGCAATGCGCTCCTGTAACGAAGCGACTTCGGTCGCGAGCGTCGGCTGATAGCCGACCCGCGACGGCAGGCGCCCGAGCAGGCTCGAAACTTCGCTCCCGGCCTGGACGAAACGGAACACATTGTCCATCAGCAGCAGCACGTTCTGATGCTTCTGGTCGCGAAAATATTCGGCGATCGTCAATGCGGTCAGCGGCACGCGCCAACGCGCGCCGGGCGGCTCGTTCATTTGTCCGTAGACGAGCACGGTCCGCGCGAGGACGCCCGAGCCTTGCATATCGGTCAAGAGTTCGTGGCCTTCACGCGAGCGCTCGCCGATGCCGGCGAAGACGGAAATGCCTTGGTATTTTTCGACCATGGCATGGATCAGCTCCATCACCAGCACGGTCTTGCCGACGCCGGCGCCGCCGAACATCGCCGCCTTGCCACCTTGCGCGAGCGGCGTGAGAAGATCGATCACCTTGATACCGGTCTCGAACACAGCCGTAGCCGAGGTTTCCTCCTCCAGCGAAGGCGGCGCGTTGTGGATGCCACGCCGCAGCGTCTCCGGCGGCAAAGCGGGTCCGCGGTCCCGGATCGTGCCGGTGACATCGAGAAGCCGCCCGAGAACCGCGTCGCCGACGGGAACCGAAATTGGCGCGCCGGTGGCACGCACTTTCGTGCCGCGAGCAAGACCGGCTGTCGCCTGAAGCGCGACGCCCCGGACGGTCGTGAGATCCAAATGGCTATGCACCTCAAGAACCAGCGATTCGGGATTGTCCCAGCCAACGATCAAGGCGGTGTTGACCGGCGGAAGCGAGCCACCGTCAAAGCTCACGTCGACGACGGCGCCACGCACCGATACGACCGTACCTGTTGAGACGACAGACGGACCTGTTGAGACGACAGAAGCCATGGACCTTCCAATTGGCTTGCCAAGGCCGGAGCGGCGGCGCGGGAAACCGGTCCCTCCGGAGGCCTTAATAGGCTTCTGCGAATTGAAAGCATTTGATATGAATCAAGGCACGCGTCTCGCCGGTGCCCCGGCGCGCTTTAAGGTTGAGTAATTGTAAAATACTAAACCTTAGGTTATATCTCGCGCCGAAGTGGCACGTCACCGCCGTTTAAGTCAAATGGGCCGGTGCGGAAATATTAGCCGAAGCGCGTTCCACATGGGCAAAATCGCCCATGTGATAAGAACACGCTTTCTTTATAAGATGTTAGCGCATTCCCTCGATCACAAAAGTCTGCAACTTTTGTGGGAAATGCTCCAAGTCAGGAGATCGCCCCATGCCGGCCGTAACAGAACCCGCCTCCGCCCATGGCGCCGTGCCGGAAAAGGCCGGTCCTGCGTGCCAACAGATCCTCGGGCAGAAGCTCAGGATCCGCGATAATTGCGTGCTGAAGAACCGCCTGGCCAAATCCGCCATGAGCGAGGCCTTGGCCGGTCCGGACGGCGCGCCCAACGCCCTGCACGAAACGCTCTACCACCGATGGGCCAATGGTGGCGCCGGCCTGTGCATCACCGGCAATGTCATGATCGACCGCCGCGCGCTTGGCGAGCCCGGAAATGTCGTCATCGAAGACGAACGCCATTTCGAGGCCCTGCGCCGCTGGGCCGCGGCCGGCACGGGGAACGGCACGCAATTGTGGATGCAGATCAACCATCCCGGCAAGCAAGCCCCCAAGGGCTTGAATCGTGAAACCGTCGCGCCCTCGGCGGTGCCCTTCACACCCGGGTTACAGAACTTTTTCGCCACGCCGCGCGAATTGACCGGTGCCGAAATCGAAGAAATCGTTCTCCGTTATGGCCGTGCCGCCGGCATCGCCAAACGCGCGGGTTTCACCGGCGTGCAAATCCACGGCGCGCACGGCTACTTGGTCAGTCAATTCCTGTCGCCGCATCAAAACCGCCGCACGGACGATTGGGGCGGCGATGCGCAAAAGCGCAGGCGTTTCGTGCTGGAAGTGCTGGCCTCCGTGCGCGGCGAGACGGGTCCCGGTTTTCCCATCGGCATCAAGCTCAACTCGGCCGATTTCCAGCATGGCGGCTTCTCCGAGGAGGAATCGCTCGAGACCGTGCGCGCCTTGGCGGAAGCGGGCATCGACATGATCGAAATTTCCGGCGGCACTTACGAGGCGCCCGTCATGACCGGCGTCACGGACCGCCCACCAGTCAAGGTGAGCACGCGCCTGCGCGAGGCCTATTTCCTGGACTTCGCCGGAAAAGCCCGCCAGGCCGTGAAAACACCGCTCATGCTCACCGGCGGCTTTCGCACGCTCGAGGGCATGGCCGAGGCGATTGCCGGCGGTTCGGTCGATATCGTGGGCCTTGCGAGAGCCCTGGCGCTCGAACCCGATGCGCCTTCTCGCCTGCTGAGAGGCGAGCAGCCGGTCTATCAGGTGCGCCCAATCAAGACGGGCATCCCGGCCATCGACCGCAGCGGCCTCTTGGAGATCTCTTGGTACACCCGGCAATTGCGGCGCATCGGCAACGGCCAGGAGCCCAGGCCAGAAGAGCTGGGCCTCAAGGTGTTCGCCATCAACTTGTACCACAACATGCGCATGATGCTGCAAGGCCGCCCACCGGCCGCCAAGCTTCGCGCTTAAGCGCGAAGCTTGGCGGCCGGCTTTGCAAAGCATGTCATCGCTTATTCACAACGCCGGCCTAGGTTGAAACAAACGGAGGCGTAAAATGAGCGACGGTGAATTAGAACTCGATCAATTGCAGAGCGCGTATAAAGCGGCTGTCGATGCATGGGTGAATGCGATCCGGCAAGAAGAAGCGTTGGCCTCGGTCAATCATTCGGTCGCTGAAATCGACCAGTGGGAGGCGGCGCATTTCCTCGAGGACGAGCTTCGCAATAAGGTCTTGGACGCGAAAAAAGAATACGAGGACGCCCTGCGCCACAAGTTCTTTAATTTCTAGCTGGGCACTGAAAAAACGGCCGTCTTTGCGGCACGTTATTCATGGGACCAAATTTCGATCGCAGGCGGAATTGCAACGTTCCATTCGCGGCGCTCATGGTTTACCGCGAACGTTCCGGCGCTACGCGAGGCGTGCCGCCTGCCGTCTCATCGAGACATGCCGCGACCATCATGCAAGGCTCCGCGAGACGCGGCGAACCACTTTTGCTGGCCGCTGGTGGGCGACGAGTGCCTGCGGGCGGCGTGGTGGAACAGGCGAACTTTCCGCTTGCGCCGGCACTTGCAGCATACCAGTATCGCCTGCGCGCGCTATATTGGAAATCACCGCGCAAATAATTGCGATACATCCTGCGGTTAGTTGATATTTGTCAATGCCGCGGCCCGCCGGGCCAGGTCAGATGTGCAAGTATTGGAGGAGATCACCATGCAGACACGCTTGTTGACCAAATACGCTCTGGCGGCTCTCGCCGGCGCCGCGATGTTGACCCTTGCGATGGAGCCGGCTTCGGCCTTACCCCTCGCTTCGCCTTCGCTCCAACAGTCCGCCGCCTCTGCGCAGATCGAAAAGATCTGGTGGCATCGTGGCTGGCATCATGGCTGGGGTTGGCATCATCATTGGCGCCATTGCTGGCGCGGTTACTACGGCCACCTCCACTGCAATTGGTGACGACAATCGCTTGGCCGGCCGTGATCCCTTGGTTCTAGAATGAACGCGGCTGGCCATTTTTCGAACGGTGGTCCGCGCTGAAGGTTGGCGCCTGGCCAGCCTAGCAGCCTGTCGGACTTAACGGGCTCGACGCGGCGAAATGCGTTAGAATTGTTTGGTTGATTCTCGCGTGATGAGGGCTTCCTGTCGATGACCAACTTCCGCTCTATTGATCGAGAGA
>JBEKFQ010000088.1:0-10836 GCA_050013235.1 Beijerinckiaceae bacterium | reverse complement strand
CGAATAGGCGCGTGGCGGCGCCGAGCTCGCGCCATGTCGTGGCGTTGATTGTGAAGGAAGTAGGCGGACGTTCTGTCGGAGCGTTGGGGTCGGTCCGGCGCGTGTCTTGGTATCTCTCGTCGTTTCCCCGTGGGAGGCCCAGAACGCCCAAAACGGCGGCAAGGACTCAAGATATCTCAACTTCCTGCGCTTTGAAGCCACAATCGCGCCTTCGGAGGATTCTCCCTGGGAAATCTTCGCCGGTCTGCATCACCGCTCGGGAATTTTCGGCCTCATCAATCACTCGCATGGCGGCTCGAATTATTGGATGACGGGAATTCGCTTCGACGTCTTGTGAGATTTGGCATGAACCGAAGATCGCGCTCGTTCTGCCTTGGCTTGGCTTTCCCCGATATTTCTGGATAGGCCCGCTTTGTGTTGCGTGGCTGTGGCTATGTCATGCGGCTTCGATGTCCGTTTGGCTAAAATCATTGCCTTTGAACAAGAGCGGTTCGCCGGTAGCCTTCGCTAAGGCATAGGAAAAGCAATCGCCGAAGTTTAGCCCCGCCTTGTGGCGGCCCTTCCCGAAATCGAGAAAGGCCTGCCGCGCCAGTTCGCCATGATCGACCGTCACCGGCTCGATGGTGATGCCGGCGCGCCGGAAGAATGCCTCCGCCTGCCGCATTCCTTCAGGGCCGAGTTGGTTTTCAATCACCATGGACAGCTCGACGTAGTTTGCCACGCTCATGCGGCAGACGTCGGCATCATGGATGATCTGCGCGAAGGTCGCCGCTTCAGGCTCCCTGTAAAGGATTGCGACCGCTGCTGAGGTGTCGAGGATCATTTCGGCAGGCCGTTTTCATCGTAGAGCAGGTCGGCATGATCGGCGTAGGGGCGCTTTACATGTGCGGCAGCCCGATCGGCAATCGCCAGTAACTCTTCCACTCTCGCCTTGCCCTTCCGATGCTCGATCTTGGCGTAGCGTTCGCGTAGAGCTTCGGTGACCACGCGGGTCATGCTCTCCCCCGTGGCACGGGAGATGGCTTGAGCTAGCCGGTGCGCTTCCGGGTCTTTGATGTTGAGACTCATCGCCATCCTAGTTCTGTAAATAATTCCCTATTTCTACCATTCTACCCTATAGATTGAACCGTGCCAAGAGCGAGAGAGGACAAAGTGAGCGAGGACACTGAAACCGCGGCAATGCCCCATTTTGCGATTGTCACCGGGATCATCGAGCGCGCGATCCGTCTGTCTTCGGAGACCGGCCGCCCTCTCCTCATCCCAACGATCCTGGCCCTTGCGCCGCCGGGCGTCGGCAAAACATTTTACACGAAAACGATCGCGCGCGTGATCAACACGACATGCATCCCGATCGCGATGAACGGAACAAGCGACCGCAGACAACTCGGGGGCCTTTCCTCGGCATGGCGAGGCGCCAAAATGGGGAAGCTCGCCAGAGGGCTGCTCTTGGATTGTCCGGCAGCGTCGCCCTTTTACCTGCTCGACGAGCTAGACAAATCGACGAAATTCAGCGGCGAGAACGTCGTCGACGTTTTGCTTTCCGCAGTCGAACCTGAAAACGCAAGAGCCGAGCGGCCTAATCGAGAGACAACCTCTCAAACACCCTTGCTAAAATGCAACGAAAAAAGGCCAAAGCCACCACCGCTAAAAAGCCGGCGAGCGTGGCAAGTTCGGCAATACGCCACAGCCAAAATTTGCTATACAAAGATCCCTGCAACGGGGAGCCATAATGACCTTGAGCATTCGCAATCGGGACGCCGATCGTCTAGCGCGCCGCCTTGCCGAGATCGACAACACCAGCGTCACCAAAGCGGTCGTCACAACTCTTGACGAGGCCATAAAGACCCGGCTCGCCAAAGAGGCGCCGCGTGAGACGGCGCGCCGCATCCTCAAAAAGCACGGACGCGCCTTCCCGAAAGATCGCAAGCCCGTTCCACCTGAGGCCTTTCACGATCTTGACCACGATCTCGCTGGTTGACGCCGATGTTCGTCGACGCCTGCGCCATCGTCTCCATCATCGCTGGAGAGGAATCTGCCGTCGCCTATGAAAGCGCCCTCGCCACCACATTCGAAGCCTTCACCTCTCCGATGGCGGCCTGGGAAGCCATTATCGTTCTTTCCCGGCCAGACCAATTGAACTGTCTTTACCGCCAGGCCGAACAAGTCGTTGTCGAATGGCTCGCCGCGCGAAATATCGCATTGCGACACTCCTCTACGCCGGCTCGCATTCTCGCTTATGCCGTCGCGGTGGTGGAACGATATGGAATCGGCAAGCGCGCCCTCAGCAATTTCGACTGCTTTCACTACGCCTACGCTAAAGCAGCAGGCTGTTCTCTGCTCACGTTCGACAAACTGCTCCGCGAAACCGGCGTTGATCATGCGCCTTAACCGCTTGGGAGCGCACGGCGGCGACAGCGGCCGGCGCCGTGGCCTTTTTGCGGACCGGTGATCCCGGAACTGGCGATTTTCAAGATGCTGAGGTTATCCGGAGCTTTGGAATTGCGCCCGGCGCCGGCGAATTTTTCGACGCCGGCTGACCTGTCACATACACATCTGGGATGCTGTGTTATGTTGAGTTTGCTTTGCTAGCGCGCCGTAGGCATTTGCCGCCGGCGGAAGACTTAGGAGTGCATTCCTATGACGATTAAAACATTTTTCACGATCTTCTCTGTCCTCGCCCTCGTATTCGGTGCCGGCTTTGTCCTGGCCCCGGACCAAGTCGGCTCCAACTACGGCATGGAACACTCGCCTACCGCGGCGCTGATGGCGCGCTTCTTCGGCGGGGCATTGCTGGCATGGGGATTGATTCTCTGGTTCGCCAGGGACTTTCGCGACGAAGCCGCCGTGCGCGCGGTTCTGATTGGCACCGGCGCCGCGGACGTCGTCAGTCTCATTGTGGCCGTTATGGGCACCGTGTCCCACACGACGAACGCATTAGGATGGTCCACTGCGCTGATCTATTTATTGTCGGCGCTCGGGTGCGGATACTTCTTGATGGTGCGATCAAGCAAAGCGTAGCCGGTTAAAACACGACGAATTTCAATAAGTGGAGATTATCCGGAGCTTCGGGCAGGCGCCGAGCGCCGACGATCTTTTCGGCGGAAGCAGACCTGTCACACGATCGTCGGCCCCGATCTTGTATGGGCAAGCCGTGCTTAATCCATTTTTAGGAGCGGGGCCGTGCCGACGATTTTGCCAATCCGCGCTTACGTTTCGCCTTGGAAGCAATTTAGCATCCCTCTTTGGGTCATCGCGCCCATCGCACTTGGGTTACTCTCCCTTGGCTTAGCAATGAATCCGCTCACTCAAGCTGATCCGGATTCCGCATTATTTGAAACGTTGGCGGCAAGCCCCTAGTCACTCAAAGGCCTGGTTACCGAGGTGCCAGTCTTCCCTTGCGCCCGTCGCAACGATCCGCATCAGGTCGCCGGGCAAGGGCCTTTGAAGTGCGAGCGCCTCGGTGGCCGGCGTCTCATCTAACCAACGCGATTGTCTATTGGCACTGGCCGGTCCCCATCAAGTGGTCCAGAGTTTGTGTTAGTTTAAATTTGGCCTTGAAACGATCGAGCAGAGCCGTCGTCATCTTGGCATCGCCGAACATCCGTCCAATGGCAACTTTGAGCCGTTGTTCGACGTATCGGGCAGGATTGGTAAATGGCCGCCTTGGGCCGGTAGCGGAACGGGGGCTTTGGCCAACCGGGATGCTCGGTACAAACGTTCGCTTCCGCGCGGGCAAGTGGCGGCTCTAGAGTCCGACCAGCGATGACGAAACCCTCCAATTATGCTGACCGTGATGGTCTAGGAGGCAACGATGAGATGGCAAGGCCAGGCGCTTCGCCGCTCGCGGCTTCCTTGCAGAACTGGCCATTGGGCAGGAAATGACATCGCGACGGGTGCAGCGTGTCTTCTGCACCCGTTGCGACTTCGGATAATGTGCCGGCCTGAGCGCCAAGCCGGCAGCAGAGACGGCCCGGATCAGAAGTCGAAACGCACGCCGGCCTTGATTGATCCTGCGCCATAGGAAGAGGCAAACTGGTAGTCGCCCTTCAGGAACCCGGACCAACCGCTCTTGAGCTGGATGATATTGATCCCAGCTCCGATATCGCCGTAATTTGTCACTTGCTGATCGTTCAACGTCAAGAGAGGCGCGCCAGCTCCGCTATTGATCGTTGCGGAGGCGCCGCCGCTCAGGCGTGCCCAATAACTCGCGGTGCCGGTCGCGGTGATCTGGTAATCGCTGCCGCCAGGCAGTTCGATCCCGCTGCGAAGACCAAGGCGTCCGCGCAGAATATCGTTATCGCCGAAACTGACCTGCGACCCCGAGATTTCGAGATTGCTGGCGTGGGAGGAGACATAGGCCAGCGTCGCCAAAGGTTCCGCAAAGGCCGTTCCGCCGATCGTGAAGCGATATCCCGCATCCGTGATGAAACCAAGGTTTTGAATATGACTGATCGGTTGGTTGGCGCCGAAGGCCGAAGCGGTCGCCGACGCATAGTTCAGATTGAGAAAATCGCCCTTAAACAGAGTATCGACGAAGAAATTCCCAATCAGATAACTCGCGGACGCACCGACCGATCCGCCCGTGTAATGGGCGCTCGTGGTCGAATCCGTGAACATCTGCGTCGAGTCGATATAGCCTCCCATGACCCCGAACAGGAGGGTGTCATGAGCGTTGATGACGCCTTGCTGGACGCCGTCGGCGCCAGCGTAAAAGGCGCCGGTGTTCTGTTGGTAGCCCGTTTGCAGAACGTAGCTTTTGTTGAGAACGCCATATGTTTGCGTCTCGCTGCGATTAGCCCATTCTCCCATGGCCTGAGCCCAGACTCCGGGCATCGACTGAGCGTCCGTTGATTTTTGGGCGAGAGCCGGACGCGCCACGCCAGCCGTCCCGGCGATTTGATCCCGTAGTCCGGCCTGCCGGTCGAGCCACATCGATGCCGTATCGAGCCAGATCGACTGCGCCGCCGTGGGGAGGGTTGCGAGACGATAAGCATCCGCCGTCGGAGCGCCGACCAGCACGAAGGCCGGATCGGACTGATAGGCGAGATCGTATTGGAAGAGCCCCCTTTGGATCGGGCCGCCGGCCAGAGCGAAGGCATTGGGGTTCATCGGATTTGTCGATACGATGATCGGAATGCCCATGGGATTATAGACGGGCGGCGTCGAAGCGACCGAGGTGATCGAAATCTGTGTCGTCCCGGAAACGCTATTGACTTTGAGCTCGTCCGCGGTCCCGGTCGTGAAGTTGACGCCGATTTGAAGTTGGCTGCCCGGTGTGCCCACGTAAGAGCCGATCGTGAACACGTTCGTCCCGGTGCCGTTGTTGAGGTTCAAGATACCGTTGTTATCGAAAGTCGCGGCGCTCAAATTCGCCCCGCCTGGCGCATAGACCGTCCCTTGGGCGCTCGTGCTCAAGGATGTGGTCGCGAGCGTGGAGCCGCTATCGAGTTCCAGCGTGCCGCCATTGACGTTGGTGACAGGGGCGGTCAAGACGCCGCCGCTGCCGATGTCCAAAATACCCGCATTGACCGTCACGCCGCCAGTCGTCACCGACCCGGTGAAGGCTTGGGCGCCCGCGCCATTCTTGATGAGCGAGCCCGTGCCGCTCACCGTGCCGCCAAAGCTCGACAAAATCCCCGAGGCCGAGTTGATCGTCAGATTGTAGGTGCCGAGCGTGACCGCCGTCGTATTTCCAGCCTCGCTCATCAGAGCCTGAATGGCATTATTGGCGCCGAGGGCCAGCGTCGCGGCGGGTGTTGTGCTGCTGCATGTTCCAACGCAACCGCCCACCCGGCCGAGATCGACGCCGCTGCTGTTGATCAAGGTATCGGTGGCGTTGAGCGTCAGAGTGCCGGCTTCGATGAAGGTCGCGCCGGTAAAGGTCTGTTGCTGGGTGATCGTGACATTGCCGCTATTGGCACCAGTGCTGTCGTCTTTGATGAGCGAGCCCGAAAGATTGGCGCCCACGCCCATTTGCGGTCCGTCGCTAATCACGCCGGCATAGGTGCCATTGGTCGCCTGGTCGAACAGGACATAGCCGCCCGCGTTAGTGATATTGGGATTGACGGCAGGAAGATTGGCCGTGGTGATGTCGAGGATCGATCCCAATTGGATGAACGTACCGCCGGAATAGGTATTATTGGTCCCGGTGATCTGCAACGTTCCGCCGATCAAATTGAGCGAGCCGGTTCCCGATACCGCATTCGAAAAGACCCCACCCAGATTTTGCGCGAACTGGATTTGACTGGTGCCGTTCAAAACGACGCCGAAATTGGTGACGAATTCGCTCGCTGCCGTCCTGAATTGCGCGCTGTCGTTGACGACGAGCGTACTGCCTGCGAGCAGGTTCAAGTCTTTGGACCCGCCGCTGAAGTCGAACAAGCCAGATCCGTTCAGCGTGATCGCGCCGGTGGCCGTGATCCCCCCGACGACCGTGTTGGTATACACGGCACCCGTCTCCTTCACGGTGCTGTTGATCACGGAGCTGAGATTATTCGTGGTGTCCCCGAGCGTCAGGCCTGCCCCGCCGCTGATGTTGATAGAGCTATTGTTACCCACGGAGTTGAACGTCGTGAGCATATTGTTGGCCGTAATATCGAGGGTCGCCGGCGCGGGCTTCGTCTTGGTATTGTCGAGGAGAATGCCTGCCGTGTCGGTGCTGAAGACATTGACCGCACCGAGAGTTACGGTGCCCGAATCGATCGTGATCAAACCGCTGACATTCTCAGCCGCATTCAAGGCCACCCCGCCGGACCCGGCGAATGTCAAACCGTTGGTTCCCGTGATCTTCGATGAGATCACCGGGTTTGTGCCGCTGAGCCAGATCACGCCTTCGCTGCCGCCAAAGGCTAATGTGCCGCCGCTGATCGTCGTGCCGCTGGCCAAGATCAAACCGGCCGGGTTCGTGCCGTCGCCAAGCTTCAACGTATTGCTGGCGCCAAGCGTGACGTTCTTGCCTTCCGTATTGAGCGCGAAGGCGCTGACATTGCTCACTGGGGACGAATTGGCGGCAAGCGCAACGACGGATGTGGGGGATGCCGTAAGCGTGGTTGCACTGTAGGTCGCCTTGACATAGCCATTAGCGCCATATGTCACGAAGTCATAAGGGCCGGCGCTTTTCGAATTGGCATTGTTCTCGACAATCCAAGCCGGGGCGATCCCGTTTTCGAGAGAAGCCGCTCCGGTTCCCGAAAAGACTTTTTCGGTGGTCCCGAGCGAGCTCGTGGTCGAGGGGAAGAGAATGAGCGTATCTTGCGCCGTGCGCGAAATTCCATTGGTAAAGGTCACGGTTTCGCCGGCAGCACCTCCGGCGAGTTGTAACGCAGCGGTTGCGCTGATGGTGAGATTGCTAAACGTCACGGCACCTGCCGTGGTGCTGTTGCTGTTGAGAATGTCCACCGTCCGTTGGACGTCGGTCAACGTCCCCCAACTCGTCGTGAACCCATTCACGTCGAACGAGCTGCCGCCGCCAAGAAAGAAATTACGCTCGGTCGCGGTGATGTTGGCGCCGGCCTGGAACGTGCCGCCATTCAATTCGACCTCGCCGATGGTTACGGCCGGTCCCGTGGTGTTGCCCAGGGCCGCGTCGCTCATGACCTCGACGGTCGGAGCCCCTGTATTGCCGATGATGATATTCCCGTAAAAATAGGGGCTCGCCGTCGAAAGCGTGAGTTTCCCATTATCGGGGGTGCTGAGATCGTCGATCGTCAGGTCCGAGATGCCGGTGGCATTGCCGATACCGACGCCTGCGGTCCCGAGGGAAACGATCTGGCCAGTCAAGGTCACATTATTGCCGTTGACATTGATCGTCGCGGCCTCTCCGTCGACGGCGATCGGCCTGTTTGTCGAAAAGCTTCCGCCCGTCGACGTTCCGATCGTCAAGGTTCCGTTGCCCTCGGTGAGGCTGTTAAAGACGATGCCGTTGGCGGCCTGCACGCTGGCCAGAACGTTGGCCGGGTTGATGGTGGCATTGGCAGGCGTGGCCGCACCGAGCGAGGCGTCGCTCTGCACGATGAGGTTCCCCGCGAGGATCGAGGTTCCACCAGTATAGGTGTTCGTGCCATTCAGCGTCACGGAAAAGCCGGCATCGTTGCCGAGCTGCATGACGAAGCCTGTATTGGGCGTTCCGATCAAAATTGGATTGGCGGCCGTGCCCGCATTGATCTCGGTGATGCCTGTGAACGTTCCAAACCCGTCCATCGCGCCATTGGCCAAGGTCGTATTGCTGATCCCGCCGCTATTGACGATGTTTTGGTTGAGAATGAAACCGGGCAATTGCGCGGCTTTCACGGTTCCCGTGACGTTCGGAATCGACGTCTTGCTGTTGGGGTTAAGGTTCCAGGCCGTCGCCAAAGCAACGTCGCCAGGGGAAAGATACGGCAGTCCAAGTCCGTTGTTGGCGTTCTGGTAAGCGGCCGCTTCGAGGAAGTCAGAGTAAAACCCGGTCATCTTGTCGAGACCAGGTGTCGAGGCTCCGATCGCGCCTGTGATATTCGACGTCGTTTTGAACAGGGTCGAACTTTTATTCTTGAGAATGCTATATTCGAGGCCGCGATAGACGTCGCTTGTCAGGCCCGTAAGAGACGTAGGCAACGGCGCCCCGGTCGCGTCGTTGACCGGCTCGGCAACGCCGTTGTTGAGTGGCAGAAGCTCGTTGGCCGACTGCATCTGGGCATAGAACTGCGCGAGCGTCAGGTTCGAATAATTCGCGATAACATTGACATAGACAGTCGGATTTGAGGACCCGTAAATCGAGTCGAGCAATGCCGTAAAAGTATGATGTCCATCGGTCAGATACAGTTTCCCACCGGGTCCGATCACGACAGGCTCGATATCGGTCAGGAGATCGGCTTGGAGCTGAGACGGCGTCAACAGGTCGAAGCCCGTGGCCTTCTTATCGACCTCCGTGAAGCCTTCGTTGAGCTGGGTCGGCAGCAAACTCGCGACGGGAACAGCGTAGAGTGCTGTCGTCCCAGGCACGATCGTACTGGCCGATGCCGGATTATAGGCGGAAAAGGCCGTGAGGGGGAGTTGTCCGGCCGAAACTTTGCTTCCCGAGACCGCGAGCAAAATCGCGGGGGTGACGAGGCCGACATAAAGAAGACTGCGAATATGCGCGGCTCGATTTCGAAATGCTTTGCCTCCAACGCGCGCGCCAACAGACTTCAACCCGTTCGTTACCATTTTGCCGTTCCCCCGCGTCTAAAATACGCGTGGCGACTAAGATACGGCTAAGGTGACGCTTTTATTTCGGCTTTATGAAACGACGGTTGCGCGCTGTCTTGGCGGTGAGATCGTGCATATTTGCAACACTCGGTCGCTCCCCGATCGAACGTCCGGTTTCGGGCACGGCATTAAGCGCCGCCGACGACGACGAGTGTGGGCGCAGCGCGGGAAACACCGTCGCAGGTACATAACTCCTCGGCGCTGACGTCGAGGAGATCTTTAGATCGCTATACCTCCGTGCCTTCCGCGAGGGCGAGCGCATCCTCTATGTCGACACCGAGGTACCGAACGGTGCTTTCAATCTTTGTATGGTCCGGCCTTTGGACGCGGTCTTCGACCGCTGGCCACGATGAGATCCGCAATGATGATCGCCTAATCAATTTCACGCGCCCAAAGGCGCGTTGCGTCAGACGGTCTGATCGGCATTGGGTTGTCGCCCTGGGGGTCATCGCGCTGTTGAGCACCTTGCCGCTTCAATCCGGCACCATGCAGAGTAAAACTGTGAACACCTATGTCATTGAAATTGCGTTGTAATTATTAAATGCGTCCCCATCGTGCGGCGAAGTCTCTTTTCACCCGGCCTCTTCGCCCAGATCACCTCATGTCAGCCAATCAGTCACCATAAGTCTTGGCACACGCTCGAATTCGCGGCGGTTCAACGTCACCAGAACAGCTTCTCGCCGCCGAGTTTGCGCCGCGATCAAGAGATCGTATGGGCCAATCGGAGAGCCTTTCATTTCAAGGAAAGCACGTATTTCGCCCGCCTCATTCGCGTCCTCGTCATCGAAGCTCGCGATTTCGGTGACAGCGGTCAGAAATTCGTCGATGCGTGCATGGTTTCGCGAAGGGTTCTGGCTTTTTTCAGCCCCGTAACGTAATTCGAATAGTACCGGAACGGGCACGACCAGGCGGCTACCCGCGACAATTTCAAACTGAAGTCTTGCATCAATCACTTCGATGCGTCGATTCATCACGGTGTTGATGACGTTGGTGTCGAGGAAAAACACACCGCGGCTCAGTCGAAAGAAATGTTGTGGTCAGCTTCGACTGGCGCCTCTTCGGCGACCTCCGGGAACGGCGTATCAAGGTAAGAGTCGAGACGGCTGCGCCAGGCTTTCACGTCAAATGGCCGCTTTTCAAACGGTTCCAAAATGACCTTGTCGCCGGCCTTGCTGACACGAACCTCCGTTCCCTCGAAGCGGAATTCCTTCGGGAGGCGCACTGCCTGACTGCGTCCATGCATGAAGAGCTTGGCAGTCTGCTTTCCGGCCGGAAACGCCATGTCAATTTCTCCCTCATACATGATATCTATTTTTGATAGATATCATGCTGGCACAAAAAACGCAGATCGAAAAGCTCATAGCGAAGTTGCGCCGTCGCACGTTGAGCGTCTTCGCAGCGGGGGGGGATCGGTCAGTTTGAAGAGGAACCGGCAGGTAGAAATGCTACATCGACCTTGTCTTCTTTGATATCAATGACTATATTGCAGTCAATGACTAATGGAGGGTGGCGTGGCCGCGATGACGATCCGTAATATCGATGACACCCTGAAGTCGCGCCTTCGGGTCCGGGCGGCCATTCACGGCCGATCGATGGAAGACGAGGCCCGCG
>JBEKFQ010000087.1:0-10858 GCA_050013235.1 Beijerinckiaceae bacterium | reverse complement strand
GCCTTGCCGTCGATCAGACCTTCAGGGCCTCGATCATTGAACGCGAGAACCCAATCGCGAACCGTCTGCCGGCCCACGGCGGCGAGCCTGGCCGCATCGGCGCGAGAGCTGCCATCATAAATCGCGGCCAAGGCCAACAGGCGCCGCCCCTGAGCAGCATGCTTGGTCGCCTTCGCAAGACGCCGAAGCTCCCGACCATCAAAATCACCGCGCAAAGCAATCGCAACCGTCATGACGAATCTCCTCTCGATTCGTCACATTGATTCAGACAAAATTAATCTTGGGAAGCCCACGAGTCTCATTCAGCGCGCGTTGGTATGACATATTTCTGGTTCGAATCGCGTGAACAATTCGCACCGACCCCGGCGCTTAGGGTTGCCAACATTAAAGATTGGATTTATTGGTTCGCAGACAAATGCCGCATTATTAGGAATTGTCCCTGCACTGTATGTCCCTTTGAATGCGTGCGGTCTTACCGCATGGGCAACCGCAAAAGGGTCCAGGGCCAATCGCAATCGCGGCTTCTCCCGGATTTGGATAACCTGATGACAAATGCCGTTCCCGTGTTATTTCCAGGTCGAGCGAAGATGCGTTTGATCCTCCGCCT
The DNA here is from genome assembly GCA_050013235.1 of Beijerinckiaceae bacterium. Lineage (GTDB taxonomy): Bacteria > Pseudomonadota > Alphaproteobacteria > Rhizobiales > Beijerinckiaceae > RH-AL1. The sequence goes on along the minus strand of JBEKFQ010000087.1, from coordinate 10,251 downwards.
GCTGGCGACCGGCGGTTTCTCCCTCTGGCTTTTTGGCTGTTCGGATGCGGTCGATCAGAATTCGTCAATCGGCGCCGGGGTTTTTGCTCCTGCCGGGCGCGATGGCGGTGGCGTCAATAGCCAGAGTCTCGAACGCATGTCTGCCTCGACAAAACTTCCGTCGAATGCCTATCGTGTAGGACCGCAGGATTTTCTTGACATAAATGTCTTCAACGTTCCTGCCCTGTCGCGACAGATGCAGGTGTCCGGCGATGGAACGATCAATGTCCCAATGATAGGCGAAGTCCATGCGGCGGGCAAGACCGCGCAGGAACTGGAGCGGGAACTGACGGTGCGGCTTGGCGGACGCTATCTCCAAAATCCGCAGGTGTCCTTGAGTATCAAGGAATATAACAGCCAGCGCTTTACAGTCGAAGGCGCGGTCAAGCGGGCCGGCATTTTTCCAATTAAGAACGAAGCCACGCTTATGCAGGGGCTTTCCGCCGCCGAAGGCCTGGACAAGGACACGGCGTCCTCTTCAGTGATCATCTTCCGCACGGAAAATGGTCAAAGGATGGCGGCGCGGTTTGATATCGATGCGATCCGCGCCGGCACTACGCCGGATCCCGCCATTCAAAATGGCGACCTGATTGTCGTGGGCACATCGACGGGCAAAGTGGCCTTCCAGAATTTCACCAAACTTCTTCCTGCCGCAGGCCTTTTCAGACCCTTCTGACGTGGCCCGTTTTTTTCTCCCGGAAAAATGAACACCGACACATGAGCGAACAAAACGAACCGGCTAATGCAATCCAGATTTCGGGCTCGGCCGTCGTTGGGGTCGAGACGGCGACAAGTTTGTCTAACGGGTCCCCGTCCGGCGCCTATTCGGATAATGACTATGGAGCGCCTGAGGCCAATTTTGCGGATTATTTTTGGACCATCCGCAAGCATTTGCGGATGGTTGTTTCCATCATTGTCGGCTTTGTAATCGCAGGGCTCGTTGTCACGGCGTTGATGACCAAGAAATACACGTCGACGGAATTGCTGCAGATCGATCGAACTGTGGCGAAGGTTGTCAAGGAGGATGGCGCCGCTCCAACTGAGAACAACGACATAGATTTCATGAAGACGCAGCATGAAATCATCCAAAGCCGCTCGATAGCGGCGCGTGTGGTTTCAAAACTGCAGCTTGGCAATGATCTTAATTTTGTCAAACCGGCCGGCGGTCTCAGCACGCTTTCCCGACTTTTTGGTTTTGCTGGCCGTGGCGAAGCCTCCGAAGACGAGCGCAATCGACGCGCCGTCGATCTTGTCCTGGCCGAACGCGTGGTCAAGCCCGTGTTCGGGTCCCGTCTCGTCGAGATCAGCTACACGGACCCCGATCCTGCTCGCGCGCAGTTGATCGCCCAGGAATTGGCCAGCGCCTTTATCAGCGCCAATCTTGACAAGCGCTTCGAGGCAAACTCCTACGCCAAGGCGTTTCTCGAAGACCAATTGAAGCAGTTGCAAATCCGTCTCCAGGATTCGGAAAAAGCATTGATTACTTACGGAGAACAAGAGCAGATTGTTGAAACAGCTGATAAGTCAACGATCTCGGAAGAAAATCTGGCCGCGGCGAATGTTGCCCTTGGCAATCTGGTCGCGGATCGAATCAAGGCAGAGCAGCTCTATTTGCAATCTCAGAAAGGCGATGTCACCTCGATCCCAGAGGTTTTGCAAAGCAGGGTCATTGAAGATTTGCGTACGACGCGCAGTAAACTAATGACGGAATACGAGCAAAAGCGTCAAACATTTAAGCCAGATTATCCTGAAATGAAAGAAATAATTAGTCAAGTAAACGAAATAGACCGACGAATTTCTTCGGAAGCCAAAAAAATAAGCTTGTCGTTGAAGTCTGCATATGATTCCACTGTCGGTCAGGAGGTGGAAATGCAGCAGAGAATTGAAAAACTTAAATCCGCTGTTATCGATATTCAAAAGAGAAGTATCATATATAATCGACTAAAGCGGGAGGTTGATGTAAATAGGTCCCTTTATGAAAATCTCTTGCAAAGGGATAAAGAGGTCGGCATCGCAGGCGGTGTCGGCGCCAATAATGTTTTCGTTGTCGACAAGGCTGAGATTCCCCAAATTCCATCATCGCCGAAATTTGGGCTGAATCTTTTACTTTCGCTGTTCCTCGGTACAATTTTCGGTTTTAGCTCCGCCTTTGTGACGGAATGGCTCGACGACACTGTGCATTCAGCTGAGGATATGGAAAAGCTGTCGGGTCTGCCGACGCTCGGCGTCATTCCCAAGACCCCCGACGGCGTCGCGCCTGATGCCGAACTCGAAATCGTGACGTCGGCCATAAGTGAGGCGTATCGCTCGCTATGCACGGCGCTGCACTTCGTCGGCGAAGGCGGACTGCCGAAAACGCTGTTCCTGACCAGTTCAGGCCCCGGCGAGGGCAAAACCACCTCAGCGATCGCGATCGGGCGTCATTTTGCGCAAAGCGGGCTTAAGGTTCTGCTCATAGATGCGGATTTGCGCAAAGCTTCCATGCACATCAGGCTTGGGCTCGAGAATGTGGCGGGGCTGAGCAATTGGTTGGCTGGCGCCAGCACGGCCAGCACGGCCAGCAACTTGTTTCAAAAGACGACTTTGCCCAATTTGACCTTCATGTCGTCAGGGCCTTTGCCGCCCAACGCGCCAGGACTGCTGGCTAGCGCTCGTTTACATTCGCTTTTGACCACGAGCGCGAACGTTTTCGATCTCATCGTCATCGACGGCGCTCCCGTCATGGGCCTCGCCGACTCGCTCCTCGTCGCCAATGCGGCCGCGGCGACAATATTTGTCGCCGCGACGGACCGGGCGCGCAAGTCGGCGGTGCATGCGGCCGTTCGCAAATTGCGGTTCTCGCGTGCGCGCCTCATTGGCACGCTTTTGGCCATGCATTCAGATCGCACGCCTGATTATGGCTACGGCTACGGCTACGGCTACGGCTACGGCTATGGCTATGGCGACGAGCCTCCCAAAAAGCTTGAGAAAAACGCCGAAAGTCCGACGCTGCTGGTTCAAGGGCAATAAAATGCGGTCTGGCGCAAAGGCTATCTTGCTCGCCATCGACAGCTTTCAATCGCCTTCACGCGTCCATAAGCTTCGCCAAGAAGAATTGCCGCCGGGCATCCCCGATCTCCTCCGCGTTGTCGCAGGCGACAAAAGCGCCGTAAATGAAGGCGTCTTGTTGACCGGACGCTCTGTCGAAACCAACAGGGCTGCTGCGGAGTTTTTTATCGAAAATGTGCTTTTTTGGCCCGACTCGGACGCCTATCGCATTTTGGGGTCGAGCCCCTTGGCCGAATCGGGCGAGCTTCGACGAAATATGGCGTTGATGATCCGCTGGCTGCACCCGGACGCTAATGCTGGCGAGCAAAAGAGCGCGAATTTTTTGCGAGTCAGCGAGGCCTGGAACCGCCTGAAAACACAAGAGCGAAGATCAGAATATGACCGATACCTGCTCATGAATGCGTCAGTCGGAGCTAAACGGATGCGCAAATATAGCGTGGCGGGCGCCAGCCGCCAAGGCAACAATCGCTTGAAATTTTCGGAGCAGGGCAAGGGCTCGCTTCCTCGCGCATGCTCCGAAAACCTGCCGCCATACGCCAAATGGCGGCGTTTTTTTCGCTCACTTTATTTGCACGCGATCAGGTAAGGCAAAACGATATTGAGTCTCTTATAAAGGGCTGTCGTATGTATTCCGTCACCCCCCCGCGCGCGAACTTGTTTTCCGGCAAGCATACGAGACGGCTGAAATTCGGGCTTATTGCCGCCGTCCTGGCCTGTGTTGGCGTGGACATCGCCCGCGTCGGCTATCTCGCATACCTTGACTATGGGGACCCGCGAACTGCGCTTCGCCTTAGGCCGTCCGACCCGTCGGCGACCCTAAAGCTCGCAGACGAGCGCATGCAGGAGCAACGCCTTGCCCAAATTCGCGCGAAGCTTGGCGTCGCGACTGCGCCTGCCGAAAATGCCAATCCCTTATCGTCGCAGGAGATCGAACAGATGCGACAGGACGTTGAGGCGGCGCTCGCGCGCGAGCCGCTCGACGCTGGCGGCGTGCGCCTGCTTGGGGAATTACGCAATGACTCTTCATCCAAACCCCTGATGCTGGCCGCGCTGGATTTGTCGAAACACGAGAACCGGGCGTTGGGCTGGCTGATCGCGGACAGTCTGAAGAATGGCAGCTACAAAGAATCGCTGGACTATCTCGATATTCTGTTGCGTTCGGATCCCGTCTTCATTCAACCCATGGCGCTTGTTCTGGTCGCCATGCTTGAAAATGCCGCAATTCGTCCCGACGTGACGCGCCTTCTGACGACGAACCCGCCTTGGAGTCGTCAAATGCTGCCGATCCTGTTGCAGCGAATCGGCAATCCGGACGCCGCCGTGTCTCTGTTGTCGACTCTGAAAGAACAGCATGCCGATAATGTTGACGAACTTGTAAATGTCTATTCCCGCAGGCTGCTCGGCGAAAAGAATTTTGAAACGGCTTTTAGCGCCTGGCGACGCCTTCTTGCGCCCGACCAGTCAGCCAAACTGAAGAATATCTACAACGGCGATTTCTCGCTTGCCCGATCCGGGAGTCCGTTTGACTGGACGTTCAGCAATGTCAACGGGGTGAGCATCGGAATCGTCGAGACGAACGAGTCGTCGCCCGCTCGCGCTCTTCGCCTGGAATATGGCGTGGGCAGGGCCGCGGCGCATTCGGTCAGCGAAATCGTCAAGCTCGCGCCCGGGCGCTTCAAATTTGGCGGCAGTTACAAAGGCGCGCTCATAGGACCTCGTGGGCATATCTGGCGTCTGGTCTGCGTGAATGGAGCTGGCAACATCATCGGACAAAGCGAACTCATTTTTGGTGCCGGCGAACAATGGCGCGACTTCAGCTTCGACGTCGACGTTCCCGATCATGATTGCCCGTTTCAACGCGTGGAATTGTTTCTCGACGCCCGCTCTGCCTCAGAATCCCTCGTTTCTGGACAAATCCTCTACCGAAATTTGTGGCTGGCCCCCTAGCCTCGATTTCTCATACAGGTCTCGCTTTCGGGGCCGAACCTGGCATTGACTGTCGATCTCCAAATCCGCCCAATCCACCATTGGCTATCGGATCGCGTCCGCGCTCATGTGTTCTTGTGCATGCTCGCCTATCATGTCGAATGGCATATGCGGGCGCGCTTGGCGCCAATGCTCTACGATGATGACGACAAGGACGCCGCCGAGGCCCTACGCGACAACCCCGTGGTCAAGGCCCAGCGCTCGCCTTCCGCCATCGTCAAACAGACCACCGGCCGCACCGCCGATGGCCTGCCGGTCCACAGCTTCCAGAGCCTGCTCGCCGATTTCGGCACGCTCGCGCGCAATACCGTCGTGACAGTGCTCGCTCCCGGCAGGCCCTTCGTCCTGACCACACGCCCAACCGCGATCCAACAAAAGGCCTTCGACCTCCTCGCGATCGCGCTCGCCTGTACCCAGTAAACGACCCAAACCTCAAGCTTGCATCAAGCAAAATCAAGGGCTTACGCTTTGTGAGAGATGGAAGTTCCGACTAGACCCTCACGCCCGGGAATTTGCTCCGGTTACAATGATTACCATCGGAATCGCTTCCGAAATTCGACGCCGTTTCAAATCGATTCCGGTCGCTCTTATCGCTGGGATAACGAAGGGCTCGGAGTTCATTTGCCAAAAATGCTGCGTTCAGGTTTCCACTTCACCGGGCGCTTCATTCGCCTCATGCACACGATAAGGAACCGGAACCAATTTAACAGAATCGGCAATTATTTGGATCGGCATTAAAATAAAAAATTGATTTCAGTTGCAAAATCGTGGACATTGGCCGGAGAGCTTATAGTAGCCAAAGGCAACGTTAGCGATAATCGAGCTAAAAGTACAACCAGTGGTTGTATCGCTTTTTTGACATTATGAATTGTTTTAATAAGTTGCTGCTACGAATTCAGGCGATAATGGAGCCCGCAGATGGGTTATTCAATACACGTTCGCTTCCCGCATGGATTCTTGAAAATCAAAAGCAAGAGCCGGTTGCGTTCCAAAGAGAATTGCGGCCAAGTTCCAACTTGGAATTTTGGTCCCGTGTGGTTTGTGTGGGTATCAGCGCGGTTGGGTTCCCGCGATTTGGCGAGACCAAGCGGCTCATCGGAGCCCCCGCCGACCTCCGTCACAAATTCAAGATAGCGGCTCGCGATTTGTTTCCCTTGGTCGAGGCCACCTTGTTTTGAATGGCCCCAGCCGTGATTCTGCGCTGCTGAACCTGTTCGTCGTCAGACGATTCGAAAACAATCCGCGTCAGAAAGCCGCAACGAGGCCGCCTCGCGCGGATTCACGGAAGGCTAAACGTGGCTTTGGCGTTGATGACCTGCCACTGAACATTCATCCAGCCGCAATTAGAACCTCGGCGGGAAAGCCGCGCTCTACAAAACCGCCAGCTCCGCCCGGCGAGCGCTGTCGTGCGGCCAAACGCCAATGCCATGATCCGCAAGGCAAGGAAAAAAGGACTTGACCGTCATCCGCAATCAAAGGGCCGATTCACACATTTCGCGGTGCGAGCGACGCGCTGGATGGAGGGCCCGAACAGGTTCGGCGAATTGCGCAAGCGCGGCATCGTCGGAACAGCAATTGCATGATCCGGCGTAGACCTCTAAATAAATGCGGCCATGAGCGTTAATTTTTTTCCCCGCATTTTCATCGGCTTTTTTTGCCTGCTTTTCGCAGCCGTCGGCCTGCGCCTGTTGTTGGCGGAAGACGCGAGCGCCTCGGACCGGGGCGACCTTTGGCGCGTCGTCCATGATCTCTGCGCGCCGATGGATCGCGTCGTCGGCTTGCCGCTGCCCTGTCTGAAAATCGACCGCGCGCAGGGCGCCGCCGTCATTCGCGCGCCTTACGACACCACCCGCATCATCGTCGTCCCGACCCGAAAAATCACGGGCGTGGAAAGCCCCGTCCTGCTGCGCAACGACGCCCCAAATCTGTGGCCCTACGCCTGGAGCAATCGCGACTCCGTCGTGGCGGCGGCCAGCCGGCCGCTGGCGTGGAGCGATATCGGCATGGCCGTGAACTCCAGCGCCAAGCGCACACAGGACCAGTTGCACATCCACGTCGACTGCGTCGACGCCCGGCTCAAACGTGCCTTGCGGGCGCATCCGCCGCGTCGCGACGGCTGGTTCGACCTCGATCTGGGTCCCTGGGCGGATCGCTATCGTGCAAAACGCCTCGATGCCGCGGGACTCGATCGCAACATTTTCAAACTGATCGCCGACGAACTTCCCGGGACGAAAACGCGCATGGGTGATCAGACCATCGCTGTCGTCGGCTTCGGCGCCGAGACCGGCGACCATGGTTTTGTTGTGCTGGAGAAAGGCGGCGGCGGCGGCGCCGAAGAATTGCTCGATCATGAATGTCTGGCCGATCGCCGGTAAAAAGCGTGAACCGCCAAGAGAGTCGGAACGAAGCTTGACCACAGGCGTTACCGCTGCAACCGCGTTTTCGACCCCTCCTAGGATTTTTCCCCATTGCTTCATGCCCCGCAAAAAAAGGATTTTCGGTTTCGCCTGCGATCAACGCCTCGATCATGGCCCGGCCGGACGCGCCCATGATGTCGGTGATGACCGAATCAAGTTTGATATTGGCGTCTTCCAAGGTCTTCTCGATCCGCTGGATATGGCCGCTCTGAACCGCCCCGGTTTTGCCGGAGACCGTTTTTGTTAAATGGCTTCCGCACCGAATGGGGCGCGAAACTCTATGCCGACATAAAATCGGTCATCGAAACCGGAAGACGCCGCGCCATCGGCGCCCTTGAGGCCATCCGCATCACCCTCGCTGGAAAGCCGCTACAATTGCGAACCTGAGCAATTACCCTGGAAACCGGAAACGGTTCCTTCCGATTCAAACAGCGCCAGAAACAGCCAAAAGCGGGCCGAACAAGTGGAAACTTTTGGATGCTGTTATCTGGAAACTATTCGACGCTGATTGAAAAAATATCAGCCCCCCTAAATCGGTATAAACCAGGGCAATTGGGTGAAGAAGTTCGTGACATCCGCCAGAATGTGTGAGTCGACGAAATTCTTTAGTTTTGGTGATTCGATAGGATGCTACGTAACACTTATTGCCATCAAAAGATGTGCCGCCCAACTTTGTGGCGCGCCATGCGAGTCCTGAGGTTCCAGTAATCGGGCGTTTTACCGGCCATTTTAGGTATTATTACCTTCACCCGATTGAACGAAGCCGCTATCGCGGCAGGGGCGTCGAGGTCGTGACGCTGTCTTTTGTCTGAGAGGCCTCCTGTCTGAGAGGATCGTGGGTGTTGCAGCCCCATCCTTCAGACAGGAGGTTTCCAGATGGCCGAGATCAACCCTCTGCGTCGTCGCATGATCGAGGACATGACTGTCCGCAATCTCTCACCGGCGACCCAACGATCCTATATCCATGCCATGACGAAGATCAGCCGTCATTTCGGCTGTTCGCCCGCGCGCCTCGGCGTCGAGGACGTCCGGGCCTTTCAGGTCCACCTGATCTCGGCCGGGATTTCGTGGCCTTCGCTGAACCAGATCGTCTGCGCCTTGCGCTTCTTTTACGGGGTGACGCTCGGGCGTGACACGGTGCCGGACCGGATCGCCCATGCCCGGGAGCCGCAAAAGCTGCCGGTTGTCCTGAGCGCGGACGAAGTGGTGCGCTTTCTGGAGGCGGTCGCAAGTCTGAAGAGCCGGGCGGCGCTGACCTGCGCCTATGCCGCTGGCATGCGGGTCTCGGAGGTTGTGAGGCTCAAGGTGGCCGATATCGATAGCGCGCGGATGGTCATTCGCGTTGAATGCGGCAAGGGTGGCAAGGACCGCTATGTCATGCTGTCGTCGCAGCTTTTGGCCGTGCTGCGAACCTATTGGCGTCTGGCCCGGCCGGGGCATTGGATGTTTCCGGGGCGTGGCGCGGACAAGCCAATCGAGCAAAACGTGCTCCATGCCGCCTGCCGCTCGGCGGTGCTAGCGGCGGGACTCGACAAACGGGTCACGGTGCACGTCCTGCGTCACAGCTTCGCGACGCATCTTCTCGAGAACGGCACCGATATCCGCATCATCCAGGTCTTGCTCGGACACGGACATCTGTCGACGACCGCTCGATACACGCGAGTCTCGACGCATTTGATCGCGGCGACGCAAAGCCCACTTGACCGGCTTTCTCTGGAGGTCGTCCCGCCAGGCTGACGGGCGGGATCATGCCCGCCTTCGAGATCGCGGATGTTTTCCGCCGCCACGGCGACGCCTATCGCCGCGACCACGACGGCCATCTCGGGCGCGTCGAACGGCGCGTCATGAGCGCGATCGAGCTTTGCCGGACCGCCGCTCTCGGCGGCCACATCGAAGCCTGCGGCGATTGTGGCACGACACGCATCGCCTATAACTCCTGCCGTAACCGGCATTGCCCGAAGTGCCAGAGCACCGCGCGCGCCGCTTGGCGCGATGCCCGGCAAGCGGAGTTCCTCCCCGTGCCTTACTTCCATGTCGTCTTCACCCTGCCGCCGGGCGCGGCTGGGATCGCGTTTCAGAAGAAGGCCGTAGTCTATGCTCTCCTGATGCGGTGCGCGGCGGAGGCCATCATGACGCTGGCCGCCGATCCACACCGCCTCGGTGCCGAGACCGGTCTGCTCGCCGTCCTCCATACCTGGGGCCAGACGCTGACCCATCATCCGCATGTTCATTGCGTCGTGCTCGGCGGCGGCCTCGCACCGGACGGAAAAAGCTGGATTGGTTGCAAGCCAAACTTCTTCCTGCCGGTCAAACCATTGGGGCGGCTGTTCCGGCGCCTGTTTCTGAATGGCCTGGAAACCGTCTTCAAACAAGGAAAGCTCCAAGCCTTTGGTGATCTCGCCGGTCTCGCGGAACCCTGCGGCTTCGCAGAATGGATTGCCGCGTTACGGTGCAAAGACTGGGTGGTCTACGCCAAGCCACCTTTCGGAGGGCCCGCACAGGTTTTGGCCTATCTCGCGCGCAATACCCATCGCGCCGCCATCGCCAACACAAGGCTTACCGTCGTCGACGGCGATCAAGTCGCCTTTACCTACAGGGATTATCGCCATAGAAGCCGGCACAAGGTCATGCGGCTCGACCCGGACGAGTTCATCCGCCGCTTCCTCCTGCATGTTCTGCCGGACGGCTTTCACCGCATCCGTCACTACGGCTTTCTCGCCAACGGCCATCGCGCCGGAAAGATCGAGCGCTGCCGCGCCGC
>JBEKFQ010000086.1:0-10898 GCA_050013235.1 Beijerinckiaceae bacterium | reverse complement strand
CAAGATCCACACGGTCTTGACCGACAACGGCGTTGCTTTCGCTGATCTGCCCAAGAACCGCGATGGCCTCACAGCGAGCTTCTTCGACGGCCATATCTTCGATCGCGTCTGCGCCGAAAACGGCATCACGCACAAGCTAACGAAGCCCTATCATCCTTGGACCAATGGTCAGGCTGAACGGATGAATCGTACCATCAAAGATGCGACGCTCAGGGCCTTCCACTATCCCGATCTCGACAGCCTCAAGGCGCACGTCCTCGCCTTTGTCGCAGCCTACAACTTCGCCAAGCACCTGAAGGCTCTTCGGTGGAAAACACCGTTCGAAGCCATCGCCCACGCCTGGACAACAGATCCATCCATCTTCAAGATCAATCCGCGTCACCTCATTCCGGGACCATACAGATGAGGGAACGCGGGATATCGCATTCGACATCCCCAATCGCAGATGCCAGGACCGCTTCCTCGAGGCCGAATTCGGCCGCGATCGCCGCGATTGCGGCACGCAACCATCGCCGATCCCGGCCAACCGGTTTAATTGCGATGAACATGGCGATGCCAGCGGCATGTAACATCAAAAGTTCTTCCTTCGGGTGGAACACAACCGCTTTTTGACTCTCCCCGAGGACGTGCGAAAGACCGCGGACTCGTTTGCGGTCTTCTACATCACCCGTGGATTTTTGCGGCCCGGGCTTTGCGAAGCCGGTCATCGTTGAAACGGCTATCGCGCGCCCGCGGGACGATGGAAGTTGGTTCCCAATCGTTGTCGTGGAGGGCAACCTCATTTGCGACGACACCGTTTTTTGAGCAGCGGGCCGGTCAATTGATAGCGCGGCCAGTTGCGTCGGATTTTGCCGCGTCAAATCCCGTATGAGTTGGCGGATCGCCGTTTCGGCTTTGACGGCCAGCGATTGAATGAGAACCCGCAAAATCGACAAGTCGATCTTGATGATCCGGCGTTCTTCCTTTGGCTTATCGTAGCCCAGTTCGTAGAACGTCGCCAAAAGGGCGAGCTCCTCCGCCCTGCCCTGTCCGCCATGCTTCTTGCGTTTTTCCGACATGAGACCGGTCCGCCGCTCAATATTCGCGGCCGCGACACCAAGCTTTTCAGGTGTTTTCCTGTCCTCGATTTGCTCTGGATTCTTGCGATGGTCGATACGTTCCGAACGTCCTTCCGCGGCGAGTTCGCCATTCACGATTTCCGCCCATCGCGCCCGGAATTTCGAAACAATTTTTGTGCTCTCCCGCTTATCGTCGAAGGAGCGTAACTTTCCGGCGGAAAGCCGGCCGCCGGCGTCGAGCGCCCGTGTGGGAATAAGAACGTGACAATGAAAATTCCGGTCGTCACCGCGCGGGTTTGGCTCATGGATCGCGACATCGGCGAAAACCGAAAATTCGGCGACAATTTCGGCCGCGAACTGCATCGCGCAGCGCTCGCGCGACGCGGGCGGCAGTTCGTGCGGCAGCGCCAGAAGAATTTCACGGAGGATACTCGCGTCCCGCCGCTTTTCCGCGGATTCAACGGCGTTCATAATGTTTTCCCGGATGAGAGTCAGACCGGCTGGCGCCAAAAGGGTGGCCGACACGACGCCGCGCTTTCGCCGGAAATCGAACGTGATCCCGCGCTTCTCGTCGCGCATTTTTGTGCCCGACCGGTACGCGGCTTTCGCGATCGCGGAGGCGCCTTTGAGGCGGGAGAATGTGGAGACAGACAGGCGATAGAGGGCCATCGGCCGCGTTCCATGTTAAAAAAAAGTGCAAGCCAAACGATCTTCGCGCGGGCATTGACGTGACGTCAATGCTAAACCTCGCCATTGCATGGATCCCGAATGGTATGCCGGCACACGTTCATAGCGCAATACTCTGTCTTTTGCATTTAAACATATTGTAATCTTTCTCCGATTACATTCAGGCACCACACCCTACGTGGTGGCGGTTGACATAGCCGCAAAAGCGCGTCATCCGTTTCCGACTACACCAGAGGATCACACATGAATGGCTATTCCGACGACACCGACAATGTTTTGAAGTGCTCCGGCGCCAATCACCTCGCACCGGAAACGGGGATCTCTGACGCGGGACCAAGCGCCGTCCTCGCTGGCCCTGAAATGTCCAGCGAAAGTGGCGCAGCACATGACAGCGATCCCGAGGCTCGCCATTCGATGAACGCGCGCGACGGCAGTGATGGTGGCGCGCCCGAAATGCAGCGGGGAAAGCCGGGTCATAGCCGCAAACCAGGGGTGGGCGACATTTCCGGCTTCGACCTCGACGGATTCATGTCGAGCTTTGGCGCGGCGGAATCGGCTTACCGCGAGCACCTGCAGATGGCTCGGTCACTTTTGCCCGCAGGCAAAAAGATCTTCGAGCAATTGCCGGTATTGGCAAAATAGAACGAGCGTATCGAACGAGCGCTCATGCGGGCCGCCGACTCGCTTCCCGATGACGACAAAAAGGCACTCCGGTTTTTTTGCAATTCGCTTCGAGGGATCTGACGCATGACCAAACGCGCCGCTGAATACCCGATCGCTCTTGCGCAAATGGCGTGCGACATTTCGCTCGTTCGCGCGCTCTCGTCCAAAGATTCATCGGCTTTGGCCCAGCAGATTTTCGACGCCGCTTTGCGCGAGGCGGCAGCGATTTTCGCTGAATGTTCAGCGGAAATAAGGAATGCCTTCACACACGACGAACTCGTGGTTCCAATCTCCAGAATTGCCTGCGCAATCGCTCTCGGTCACAAATACGGTCCGGAAAAAGCCACCCTCTTCGCAGGCCGGCTGATCCGATCGGCCATTACGGATAGTATGGCATTCGACAATGCCGCCGACGCGCTGTGATCACGAGCGCCGCTTGGTGATTTTGTCGAATGCCCGCATGTCGAGCTCGAAGATTTCAATTGGCGCCGTGGGCGCCAATTTTTTTGCCGCATCACGGTAGCGCTCGGCATGGGTGTTGAGGGGCAGGCAAAGCCAAGCCTCGAACCCGAGCTGAGTCACGGCGATTGCGACGGCGATGCGCGTCCACATCCCACGCATATAATCCGGCCGATTGGGAAACGGCCCGGGAAGCTGGACGGCGACCCGGCGGCGATTTTTGCGGATCCACAGATCGACCGGCAAATGTTCAAGCGGGTCACCGGGCGCAAATTCGACGAAATCGGTGGCGCGCCCCTGGCGCAATTTGAGAAGCCCCAATTCCAGCCACTTATTCGACCTCGCTTCCGGCGTTGTCCGTGAAGCTATCCGCGCGATTTGGGCCGCGGTCCGAAGGCCACGAAATGACCATTCGCCGGCCGTAACCTCGTGGGCATGAGATAGGGCAGTTTTAGGATCGAGCCGGTGCCAATTGGCAAGGACCTCCACGACGATCGCCGGTTGCGATCGCAATTTTATGGCGAGATCTTGTTCGTCGAGTTGGTCAAGAAACGCCCGCGCCGTCAGGAAACGGCGGATTTCTTTGGGGTAGGATTGAAACGCTTGAGAGAGGGTAGCGACGGTCGCTTCGCGGTCTCCTCGCCGCGCCATGGACAAGACCGGGCCGATGTCGCCGGCGATATCATACCACGGGAGTGCCGGCGGCTTGGACGGTTTCACGACGCGCTCGGCACCCGTGGAACGGCCCTTGGAGAGCCTGCGAGAACCGTCGTCGCTCGCAAGATTTTTGCGGATGGCCCGGACAATTTCCGGGCTCGGCGTGCTGGTCGCGCGCGCCATTTCTAACCCGCCAGAAGTGCGTTGTGGAGGCGGATGGGATGCGCGGCGAGATGTGCTGTGACATTCGGAATTTTCGCCAGCTCCCGCGCGAATGTTTTCATTGCGAGATCACCGGTATAGTGCGCGGCATTCACGCCTTCGGCCTTATGACCCATGAGGCGGTGGCGGATTATGGGATCGCATGCTCCATCGATCAAAACCGTGTTTCCCGATTTGCGGAAACAATGGAATGTTTTGTTTTCCTCTGCGGCCGTGGGCAAGGCCTGCGATAAAACCGCGACAAATTCCTTATAAAACAAATTTTGCAGAGGCGTCGCAGCGCCGCGCAATCGCAGCTCGGGAAACAGGAGCGTATGGCCGAGCGCCTGCAGAGCACGCACGTAATCCGCAAATCCGAGCCGGAGAACTTCCGGCGGGATCGGTATGTCCCTTTGGGACTCCGATGTCTTGATCCGCCGCTCGGAATTGTTGCGGATGTGGATGATGTTCCGCTCCAAATCAATATCGGCAATCTCGAGTCCGGCCGCTTCGCTCAACCGGAAAAGCATCGTGTGGCCGAGAATCGGGACCCAAAATTGGGCATCGTGAATAATCGCCGTACCCGCTTGAAGGCGGTCTTTGAGACTGAACGACCCAGTCCAGACCGATGAGCGGAATAAACCTTCCCGCAGATCCAAAGCAGCATCGAAACACGGCCGCTTCCTGTAACTTTCTTTCGGCCGCAGACCAGCCGTTATCGTCCCAATGGCGATGCCATTGGCTTCAAAATATGCCGCAATATTTCCCAACTGGGTCAAATGCCGGTTCACGGTTCCCGGCGCGAGTCCGATCTCCTCGTCGTCGAGATCTTCGCTCCGGACGAGAATTTCGTCCAAGGTCCGGCCTTCGTCATGGCACGATTTTCCGTGGTTTTTCGGCAGAATGCTGAGAAGCGCGCGGTATTTTCCGATATCGCTTTGGCCCATTTGACGCGGATCATCCGTGCCGGCCATTTTTCGAAATAACCGCGAAACCGATAAATGCTGAGAAGCCGTTTTCTCGTCCCAGGTTTTTTCCCGGACCTTCAACCGCGCGAGCGCCTCGACCGAGGCGACGAAAGAGGGCCGCATCCCGCCGGCGGGATCCCCAGGGATCGGGACGAAAGCAATCGGGGCCATTTGCGATTGGGTGCTTGCCGGCCCAGCGCGTGCGGCAAGACGTTGAAAGAGATCTGGCGTCTTTGGCACGGAAACGGGCGGGGCTGTGCCGGCGGAAACGCTCGGAACGGGCTCGTCCGGCACGGCGGCTGGAAGAACTGGCGCGGGAGCGGGAATAATAGGAGCAGAAGGCGCAACGGATGGTTTGACAACGAGCCGCGCGGAATAATCCGCTGCTGTTGCAGCCTCCCGGCGCCATTCTGCAATGATCTCGTGGACGGGCGGCGCGGCGGCTTCGTGCCGCTCTTTTGCGTTGCGCAGAATTTTCGCCGAAATTTTTAAAAAACCCTGCTGCAGCCGGCGGACATTTTCGAAATAGGGGGCGGCACCATGCGCGACGAGAACCTGTTCAAAAAACGCCCGGTCCGGGCCAAGGCTCCAGGACTCCGTGCGTTCCTGGGAGGCGTGAAACGCCGTCTCGCGCGCGGCATAATCGATCATGTCCGGCGCAAGCCCGGCGGCGGCGAGCCGCCCGCGGTCCGCGGTGCTGACCCGGGCCGCCGCGCCATCTTTGGCGATAAAGTCGTAGATGAAAGACCCGGCCATTTCGACCGCGACCGCCGACGCGATCGGATCGAACGCGCGCCCCTCGGAATCGACACGCGGATGTCCCCGGAACCGCGCGGCCTGTGCGGCGTAATGATGGCCCGCGCCGCGCGCGAGATGCGAGAGCATGGCCCGCTCCTGATCCGCGGAAAACGGATCTAATCCGGCCGGATCGGGCGCCGGGTCCACGGCCAAAGAGGCCCGCCGCGCGAGCCGCCGGTCCGCCCCGGCGAGAATGCCGGCGTCAATGGTGAACAACCCCTGCGTGACGACGCCGCTCAGTTGGTCCCGGATCTCGACGATTGAACGCATACAGACCTCCCCGTGCCGGACGATCCGCGCCGCTTCGGCAGTCAGCTGGGCGCCGAGGACCCGGGCTTGGGCGGGTTCGCGGACGCGAAGACTGAGCGCGACGAGGCGCTGGCCGCCGTTCTGGACATCGGTGAATCGGCGGCGCCACCAATATACTCCACCGCGGCGGTAGATATGAGTGCAAAGTGCCATCTGCGACTCCCGGCGACAAGGGCGTGCGACAGCTCTGGGTACAGAGGCGGCTTCACTGGGTATTTTGAAGCCGGAGTCTATTGAAAAACAACGGATTAGCTGAGGTTTGGCTGGGGCGGGAGGATACTGACCTGCCCCGGCAACCGTCTCTAAGCCTCTGTAATCACTTCACATTCCAGCTTCATGACTGAGTAGTGTACTACCGATGTGTACTACGAACGTGAACAGGGTTCCAGACCTATTGACCTGGCCGAGCAACGTTTCCGCCTCGTTAGGATTCTGAAAGGCTCCGCTCTCGAAGCGCGAAATCAACGACAAGACCTGTTGAAGTTTGTCCATCTAGGGTCACTAAGCAGGAGTTATATTGGGGGACTTGATGAAGGAATCGACAGGATCGAATAGAAACATATCCTGAACCCGATGTCCCGAACCCTCGACCAAGCTACGCGCCATCTGCGGCAGTTCGCGTAACGCGCGCCTCACATCGTCCAATGCAATAGGTCGGTCACTTTCGGGCGGATCGATGCGAAGAACGTTAGGTTTTCCGACCAGCAAAAACGCTTGTCCCAAGGCGTTCTTGGACTGCGCGCGAGCAGCCGCCAGAAACGACTTCATAAATGCCCACTGGGCGATGCCGCCATTTTGAGTATCGGCCTCAACTGTGAAGCTGGACTCGCCGGTCCCTAAGCTAAGCACTCTAATATTCTCACGTGGCACATCATAACAGGCCAAGGCGTCGACGACAGCGTTCATGACCGGGTTGTTCGCCCAAATGCCACCATCGATCATGATATATCCGTCATCATCGACAGCTGGATAGTAAGCGGGCGCCGCAGTCGTATGAAGCGCAACATGCGCAAACTTCTTATGCCGGTCCTTTTGGTAGTCCGGATGGTGCGGCGTTTTATAGATGAAGGGCTCGCCGTGAAGGCCTTCAAAACTGGGAACGACAATCCGTATTTTCGCATAATCCAGGACCGCGTCACCAAAAATCTGCAGCAACTCGTCTTTCAGGACGTCTTGATTATGTTTGGGCCTCGTAAACCAGCGCAGCACGCGCACCCATTTGCCGAGGCCGCTTCGGGTCGGAAAGATCCTTTCGCCGCGTTCAGCGTAAATCTTGAGCGCCTGATCGGCTGTCATGCCGTGCGCCAAGGCGAGCGCGATAATTCCGCCCGTTGATGTACCGGCTACCATGTCGAAATAGCTTCCTATCGACGCACCGTTAAGAAAACGCCTTTCGATCTCGGCCAAGTAAGCCGCGGGAAATATACCTCGAATACCGCCGCCATCAATGCTGAGGATCCGGAACAGCCGGTCTTTGGGCCAAGGCTGCTTCACTCGGAGCGCCTGAATTGTGCCATCGGATCGACGAGGAGGGACGTAGTTCATCATCATGCCTTTACCGCTGGTAATGGATCGCCCGCATGTCGGCCGCCACCGTACCAGCGGCCTGTTATCAGCCAGAATTCGTAACAAGCGATCCAATCGAAGGCCCAGGGAACGATCGTATCCGCAATCGCCATGGTCCAGTTCCACTGATCGAGATCGGGGTCATAGAGACAAAGAGTGGGATCGCTAGCTGGCGGAAAGACGTGCGGTAGTTGTCCTTCAGGATTCTCCGGCAGACGAACAAGTGCGGGCGCAAGGATGCGAACCTGGGGCGCTGCGCCTACCCGGTAGCGGATCTGAAGCGTGTATTGCGTGAACTGCGGCTGGGCGACGCCGACCCATTGAGCGGCCTGGAAACCGCGCTCGACATGGTGCACCCTAAAGCGCGGCCACAAGGTCTTCATGTGGCTGATTTGAGCTTCGATCGACATGGGCAGCCCTACTGTCAAATGATACCGCCATAAAAGCTATGCGCGCGAGCCGCCGCGCCAGGGTTCGCCAAAGAGGCCGCCGTGGCGCTGAGGGTTCGAGTTGCGGCCGGGATTAGCAATTTACCTTTTCGCGAATAGTTTTGGCTCGAACTTTGAACGGCGGCACCGATTTGACGGCCCATGCGATCCGCCGCCTTGGTAAAGATGCGACTTCCGAACCGCTCACGCATCCATTCCGCGATTGCGTTGGCTGACATCTTGCCGCTGCAGATTTCCTCGATACCCTCGACGATTTCCTTGAGATGTATTGCAAATTCGTTTTGCTGACCGATGGATTCCGGCCATCTGTCGGTGAAAATATCGTCTTCACACATGGGGTTCGGAACGTGAAGCTTGCGGCCATTGAGCGAGGCTTCCGCTATGTCGCGAATGATCCAGCGCGCGATGCGAATGACCATGTCGGACAGCCGCATGTTCGGCAGTGCCGCGAGCCCGGCATAAAAGGAAAGCATTACAGACGGCGGCATCCGCCCGTCGTAGTTCGCGTACCGAATGTTGCGCGCACGCTTAATGATCTGCAGTGCCAACGTCGCGGTATTCTTGACCGCGAAATGTGTCTGATCGGGGACCTCGTCAACTTCGGCGGCATCGGCGACGATGGAGCTACCGTCAAGACCCCGCCAATGATCATTGAAAGATTTTGCCAACCGACGCTCGATCGGCGTTCGCTGGCGATACCAACCGACAAAGCCGTACGCGTTCATATCGATGAAGCAGTCGTTGATGCCCACCTCTGGACCCTTGGCATGAGTAATGTAGCTCTCGCGCTCGACGGACCCTGTCGCGCGCAAGGCGGGCGTGATATCGAGATGCATCTTGTCTGCGTAGTGCAACGTAACGCAGCGCGTCTGTCGCGTGACCGCCTGAACCGGGTAGTCTTTTAGGCTGCCCTCAAGCTCAAGGAGGATGGCGAGTGGCGGCATGTCCCGGAAGCGCCCCCCAAGTTGAGCGACGATGTCGAGATCATACTCATCGTCGGTGCCGCGGGTCGAAATCGTAGCGTCAATCGCCATCGACCCCTGCGGGTAGAAGTATTCGAGCAAGCCTGCAAAGGCGGTCGTCTGTTCTAGTTTGCGCCGAACCGCGCCGTAACGCTCCCCGACCTCATCATGCAGCGTGGGCGGCAGTTGCAGTGCGAGCGCGGTCTCGGCAAATAACCGGTCAACCGGATCTTCGAATGGATCAATGCCGTCAAATGTCCGCTGGATGGTCATGGTGCCGTGCCTTCTGTGGCTTGCGTCGGTTAGGGGGTGGTCATGCGAGTTTCTCGAATCGGGACGTTCTGGAAGAAGATAACACATATACCGCTACTCAGAACATAATTAATCGCCTTGCCTGCCTCTGTCAAGGTGTATAATGTATCGCTATTCCGAATTTATAGGCGGCATCCGATGCTGCGTTGAAGGAGAGTCATGGCTGAGAAGTTCGGTGCAAGGATCAAGGAATTACGTACGGCGAAAGGCATGACGTTGGACCAGCTGGCGCACGAGACTGGGTCCGCGAAGAGTTACATTTGGGAGTTGGAGAATAAAAACCCGCCGCGTCCATCAGCGGAAAAGCTTTCGGCAATCGCGAAGGCGCTCGACGTAACGGTCGATTACATATTCGGCCGCGACGAGCAGACGCTCAGTGATGCCACGGACCTTGCTTTTTTCCGTCAATATTCGGGGCTACCGCCGGAAACGCGTGAGCAGCTTCGACAGATGGCGAAGATACTCGCTGCAAAGAAGGATAAATGATGGAGGATTTGATCCTTTATCCTCTGAAGGAGGCCAACCGCATCACCAAGATGCTAGATTTGGTTTTTGGTCAGGATCGCTTCGACCGGCAACCGGTTGACGTCGAGGCCCTGGCTCTTGAGTATTCAAAGACAATCGACCCCAAGAGTCCCATACAAAGTGTCCAATCACTCGATCTGCGCGGCTGTTTAGGGGCTCTGATCTATACCGACGATCAACCCAGACAGTGGGGTATTGCTTACCAAAAAGGCCAATCCCCCGGACGCCGGTCCTTTACCCTCGGTCACGAGTTCGGACATTACATTTTACATCGTCATTTGATCGAAACCGACCCTCGGTTTGAGGGTGGTCTCTATTGCGATGAAGAAAGCATTTTACGCCGAGGCGGCGAAGGCATCGAGAAGGAGGCAGACATTTTCGCTGCCGCCTTGCTGATGCCCTTCCATGATTTCCGCAATCAGATTGCAGCGGACGTGCGCGTCGATTTCGCGAAGCTAAGTCTTGCCGCCAAGCGTTATGGCGTATCGCTTACCGCCGCCATTCTCCGTTGGCTGGAATACACGACGACCCGCGCGATCATGGTCGTCTCCACGGATGGTTATGCCTTGTGGGGCTGGTCGAGTGATGCCGCATTTAAGTCTGGTAGATTTGTTCGAACGAAACATTCCCCCTTCGAACTTCCAAATAGTGCCCTGGCAATAAAAAGAGAATTCACCGAAGAGGCGAAGACTGGCATCCTACAGCCCATTGGAGGCTGGAACTTTCCCGAACCGGTGGTCGAAATGTGCATACGTTCCGATCGATATGATCAGGAAATCACGCTTCTTCATTTTGAAGGCGCTGGGCCGGTATTTCAGGCGGAAGAAATTGAGGAAGATATCTTCGATCGTTTCATCAACAATGGGCAACCGACTTCTTTGCCCGGCCGTATGTGCCGTTAGCGGCACGGTGATTGAGCTTGATCACGTCATAGCGATGACCCGATCCAGCTAGCACAAGCGCGGCCCGGACAAGGCGACGACCCGAAGCACAAGTATCGGAAATCATGTGATCAGGCACGGAAATTTTTGAAGCCTACCTGACGCGAGCTTGGCTTGCAGGCGTCGCTTCGCAATCATACGGATAGCCACCCGTCGCGGAACGCATCCCGGACTTGGAGCGGCTATTCAGTGCTTCTTTGACGGGGGCAGCTTGATGATGCCTTCGATCTCAAGATCGCTTTTCCCATGCACGTGATACCCTCTACGCTCCAGCTCAACCATCATCTTGTCCCGCGACTCGGCATGCTTGTTCGCTAGTTTGCGCAGGGATTCGCCTGCTTCT
>JBEKFQ010000085.1:0-10905 GCA_050013235.1 Beijerinckiaceae bacterium | reverse complement strand
CGCGCCTATATTCGACGTCAGAACGCCGATCCCACGCCCTTCATCTGGACGAAACCCGCCGAAACCATCCTCGCAAAGCTCAGGCGACTGCCTGAACCATCCGACTGACTCCGTGCACTAGCTGTGTTTCGGCGAGGGCTTTGTGCGCGGACCGTTCATAAAGGTGATCGTCAAACTTTTTGATTTGTTAGGGAAAAATTTGCATCCGAGGTTATCCACTGGGACTGATTCACAGACCGGCCGCTCAAAACTGCATATGCAACCGCGCCGCGCCAATCGAGACGGGCCCACGCACATAATTATAGCCGGGATTGGCGATGAATTGATAATCGAACGTGAGCGAGGCCCAAGTGGCGAGGCCGATCGAATAATAAGTTTCGATGATCTCTTCAGGCCGGTAGCTCAAGCCGCCATCGCCAACATTGATGCCCATGCCTCCAGCGGCCAGGAACCTCTGGTAACTATTGGACAAACCATTGACGACGCCAGCCAAGCCGATGGTGTCCGTGGGACGGCCCCAAGACGTTCCCTTCAATACGCCGCCGAAGGATGCACTCTCGTCGATGTCCGTCCAGGCCAGAATTTCGGTTTGGCCGCTCTGCCAGCTCAACCGCGTGAACAGGCCGAGATTATCCGTAATTGTTTGCTGGATGTTGGCATAAAAACCATATTCCGCCCGGGTCTCGCGCGTCGCCGCGATATTCGGCCCACCGGGGTTAAGCACCGGATCGGTTAAAAGCGGATTGTCGAGGGTCGCGTTGAAGCTGCCGCAGTAACACTCGGTTTCCCACCCGGCCAGACGGACTTTTCCCTGCGAGCCAAAAATCGTGTAGCGCTCTTCCAGTTCCACAAGGGCTTGGCCGCGTTGGCCAATCCGCGTATCGAAATTAATACCATTCGGAACATCGGGCACGAGGAAATAACCAGCACGGACGGCCCAGCTCTTTTGATTGAATTCAAGAACCGTTCCCCAGGTATAGCCTTTCTGGTCAGCGGCGTAGTCGAAGGCGCCGCCATCGTTCAACGCCCAGTTCATGAAGCTCTGGCGTCCGTCATGCGCATAATCGTTGTTGTCGAAAATGTCGGGGATGGAGAGCTTGCCCGCAGTCAAAGTCACCCGCGAGACATCCACTTTCTCGGCGACTTGGTTTTGGCCATCCGCCAAATCTTCTTGTTCACCGCCGAGGCCCCAGATTTGGCGCAAGAACAACCGCGCCGTATTATAATGTGGAAAATTAATCCCAGCCTTTTGCGCTTCCATGTTGGCGAAGCCGCCAAGGCCGCGGGTGCTGCTCAGACCAAAGCCTTGGAAAGGCTCGGGATTGAAATAGAACTCGGTGCCCTCTGGGGCCTTATAGCCGAGATAACCGGTGACGCTGAACGTGTCGCGCACTTCGCCGCCGTTGTAGAGGCTATTTCGCCCGGAATAGGCGGCAGCGAAGGGCGCATCGCCTTGGCCGATGACCGTCGATTGCGCGTGCACGCTCCAATTCTTGGCGTCCGAGTCCGATAAAATGCCGGCACTTCCAACGGGAGTAGCCTCATTTCCGTTGAACCGGTAATTCAGACCGAGTTGTACCGTCTGCAGGGTCAAGCCGGAGGTGTAACGCTCCCCCGTGATCGGAAAAGCAACGCCGGACTTCGCAAAATCGAAATAGGAATATTCGAGCGTCGCGCTGACATTCGGCGTCAATAAGACTTCCGCGCCAGCGCCCGCCGTCCAGCCGGGCCGCCAGAAATAGCCGGAATCGGCGACCCCGGCCGTGGCCGTGGCCGTCGCCTCGTCACGGTCATAGGCAAAGCCGCCCGCGCCGAAGACGAGGACGTTGCCGAAGGCATAGCCCACGCGCCCACGGATATTGCCGTAGATTTGGGTTTTATCGCTCACCGTGGTTGGCCCATTCGCGGGAAAGGTCACCGGCAGACTGCTTCTCATAATGTTTGGAAAGGAGAATTGAGCTTCGACGCCGAGCATCAGGCCTGACGGCAAGACATGATTGTAGCCAGCCTGGAAGCCGCCTTCGAGTGGGCCGAACTGGCCGTCCCAGCCATATAGACCGACGGTGCCCGTCGCCGGCGCGCCAGCGGGGTCGGTTGAATACGACGAGGTTCCAAAGGCGAAGCCCGTATGGCCGCCGCCGTAGAAACCTTCCCAGGGATTCCCCGATGGCGGAGGTGCTGGGGACGCCAAAGTGGACGGCAAATCCTCCGCGAAAAGCGGCGGTGATAGAATCACCAAAGACGCAAGGGTAAAAACAGGCAACTTCATAAGGATGCCAACTCTCTAGCGCTTAAGGAGGCTCGTTAATTTTATATGTGTCCGGCCGTGGATGCACGATCTCCAGTTCCGGCGCAACATCGCCGATGGTGACATGACCTTCTTCTCGACGTCGTACCCGGCAGGCATAATATGACAGACCCCGATCTTGACCGAAGGTCATCTTCAACAAACTTCCACGGATAATTAACAATGCTTACAAGCCGATTTGCTGACGCCTTTCATTTTGCCCATGAGCTACGTCGTGCGTAAACGCGAAAAACCACATCCTACGCGCATATACAGCGATCATGGACGCGGCCCACCCTAAGCCTCGTCTCGTCGAGTAGCAATGAAGTACCCTCGTTTTTGGACCGGGCCTGGACAATTTCTGGGGTTGTGAAAAGGGGTAACGCGCGAGCCGCGTCGCCCCTTTTTCATTATCCTCAAGCCATGCTTGGCTGTTTAGCCGTAGCTTCGGCAGGAGGCGCGGACGAACCATGATCGCCGCCGCCGAGGAACAGCATTCGCAGTGCCGGCACGACGAGGAGCAGCATGACCGGTCCGATCAGCATGCCGCCGACAACGACCGTGGCGAGCGGACGCTGCACTTGACTGCCGATACCTGTCGAAATCGCGGAAGGAAACAAGCCGATGCAGGCGGACAAAGCAGTCATCAACATGGGCCGCATTCTTTGTTCGGCGGCGTGATACATGGCGTCCAGAACATGCATTCCCGCGCGCCTGACCTGGTTGTAATAGGTGATCATCAAGATGCCATCCATGACCGACACGCCGAATAGGGACACGAAGCCGATGGCGGCGGACACGCTGAAATCCAGACCCGTGAAATAGAGGGCCAAAACGCCGCCCGCGACCGCGAAGGGAATACCTGTCAGAGCGAGAAGACTATCGCGGAGCGAATTGAACAGGCCGTAGAGCAGCACCAGGATAAAAGCGAGACTGATCGGCACGATGATCCCGAGCCGCTGTTTGGCATTTTGCAAATCCTCGAATTCGCCAGCCCAGATAATGCGGTATCCCGTAGGCAGTTTCACATTTTTCTTAATACGCTCCTGCGCCTCCGCGACGGTGCCTCCGAGATCGCGGCCCCGGACGCTGAACTTGATGGGAATGAGCCGTTGAGAGGAGTCGTGGTAAATATAGGAGGGGCCGGTCTCCAGCTTGATGTCCGCCAGCTCGCGCAGCGGAATGTAGGCATTCCCACTATTGCCGCCGGCAACCTTGATATCCCCGATATCTCTAAGCGTCTTCCGGTATTCGGGAGACATGCGGACCATGACGTTCCATTGCCGGTCCCCTTCCAAAACCGTTGTCGCCATTGCGCCGCCGAGAGCGGCCTGGACAACAGTGTTGACGTCACCTGTATTCAGAGCGAAACGCGCCGTCTTTTCGCGATCCACTCTGATATTGAGGTTCGGTTGCCCCATCACATGGAAAATCCCGAGGTCGGCGACGCCTTTGACCTGTTCCATTTCCTTCGTGATTTGAGCGGCGATTTCCTCCAGCTTTTCCAAGTTCGGACCGATCACCTTGACCGAGTTGGCGCCCTTCACGCCAGAGAGTGCCTCCTCGACATTGTCTTGGATATATTGCGAGAAGTTAAAGGTGACGCCGGGCAACTCCTCTTCGAATTCCTTTTGAACGATATCGGTGAGTTTGTCCTTGGTAAGACCGGCGGGCCATTCATCGTAAGGCTTCAGGGGCACGAAGAGTTCGACGTTGGAAAACGGTGAGGCGTCGGAGCCATTATCCGGGCGTCCGTGCTGCGAAACGACGGTAATGACTTCGGGATGGCGGAGAAGAATCTCCCGCATTTTCCGGGTGCCCTCGGTTCCACCATTCAGCCCTTGGGTCGGCGGCATTTGGGCTCTGATCCAGAAATTCCCCTCCTCGAGATGGGGAAGGAATTCGCTGCCGAGCCGCGTGCTCATGAAACCAACGAGAACCAAGAAGGCGAGACCGATAGTGACGGTGACTTTCGTATTGTTCAGGGCCACCCGGAGCGCTGGGGAATAAATCATCCGCAAGAAGCGAACGACGAACGTTTCGGTCTCTTCGAGATGTTTAGGAAGCAACAGGGACGACAAAACTGGCGTCACGGTGAAGGTCGCCATCAACGCGCCCGCCAGGGCGTACGCATAGGTTTTGGCCATCGGGTTAAAGATCTGGCCCTCGACCCCCTGCATCGTAAAGAGAGGAATGAACGCGGCAAGCGTGATCGCGGTTGAAAAAAGGATGGCCTTGTCGACTTGCAACCCGGCGATCAAAATCAAGCGGAGCCGGTCTGTCCATGTGTGGGGCGAATCGATGTTCGTCGCGCTGTCGGATCGGTCCCAAATTGCCCCTGAGCGAGGTCATGCAACAGAACCTGCTTTTCCTTAGGCTCGGCCTGAAGATTCCGGAATATATTTTCGACGAGAATAACCGCGGAGTCGACGATAATACCGAAGTCGACAGCTCCCACCGAGAGAAGATTGGCATCTTCGCCTCGCAACACCAAAATCATAATCGCAAAAAAGAGCGCGATCGGGATGTTCGCGGCCACAACGATGGCGCTGCGTAAGTCGCCAAGGAAGACCCACTGGATAAAGAAAACCAGGAGGCAACCGAAGATGAGATTGTGAAGGACCGTATGCGTCGTCACGTCGACCAATGACGTCCGGTCATAATAAGGAACGACCTTCACCCCTGGCGGCAACGTTCCATCATTGTTCATTTTCTCGACTTCGGCCTTGATAGCCGGCACGACGTCGTTGGTATGCTGCTCCCGGTGCATCACGACGATGGAAAGCGCGACATCGTCATCGTGATCGCGGCCCGCGATGCCGAGCCGCGGCATGAAGCCAACGGAAACTTTCGCCACATCCTTGAGATAAACGGGAACGCTGTTGACCTGAGCGAGAACGACGTTTTCGAGATCCTTGATCCTATCGCCCTTCAAAAGCTCGTCGTTGCCGCCGTCGTCGATCAGGCCGATGCCGCGAATATTGACGGATTGTTCGCCGAAATCGATTTCACGGCCGCCGACATTCACGTTCGCACTGCCGATCGCCGTAATGACCTGCGGGAGGGTCACGCTGAACGTTTGGAGCTTGAGTAGATCGACGTCGACATTAAACTGCTTCGTGGTGCCACCCCAGGAATTGACCTGGACGACGCCTGGAACCGTAAACAAACGGCGAAGCACAACCCAGTCTTGAATCGTCCGGAGATTTGTTAGGCCGGTATGCTTGGGTCCCACCACCTGATAGCGATAGACCTCGCCGACAAGGCTCGATTGCTGGATATTCGGAATCTGATTCCCTGGGAGTGCAACATTCTGGGTCAGGCTGACGTTCGTTTGGTAAAGCGCGTTGTTGTAATCGACGCCGTATTTGAACGTCACACGCACGAAAGATAGCCCGTAGAAAGATGTCGAGCGGACGCTTTGAATGCCCGGCGTTGGGTAGAGGCCGACCTCCATCGGAATCGTGTAGTATTTTTCCATTTCCTCGGCGGACAGCCCCGCGGCCTGGGCGGTAATTTCCAGAATGACGGGCGCGGGGTTCGGATAAGCCTCGATATTCAGCTTCTTGAACGCAAAGAAGCCGGCGACGGCGAAGACGACAACGCCAAGCACGACGATCGTATGGCGCGTCAATCCAAATGCGAGGATGGATTTTATCAACTCTCTACCCCTATATCTCGATGGATTCGGCTAATGGGCGTAAGGGAGCGTCAATCCGACGGTCCGCCGCCGGCATATTTAGCGCTCAAAAAAGTGCCGTTCTCGGTCACGACCAACTCGCCCGGCTTGAGGCCTTCGACGACCTGGAAAAAGTCGTCTTGCTCGAGACCTATCTTCACCGTTTCTTCCACGAAGTGACGCTTATCCTTCGTCGTCCAGACCGAGAATGTCCCATCGCCTTCTCGAATGATCGCTCTAACGGGCACTGCAGGCGAGCGGGTGGGCTCACTAACCCGGATTTTGAAATTCGTCAGCATGCCCGCGCGAAGCAAATGATCGGGATCTTTGATTTCGGTGCGAACAAAAACACGGCGGCTATTGGGATCGACGGAAGGGCTGATAACCGTGACCACCCCCGCGAAGTCGCGGCCCGGATAGGCCGACACCTGGGCGTGAAGCGTCTGACCGACGTGGAGATAAGGAGCATCGCTTTCGACGACATTCGCAAACATCCACATGGTCGACATATCGGCGACCGTGAACGGAGCGGGCGTATTTCCTGGTTGCACCAACAATCCCGGCTGCGCGGTGCGCGCCGTCACATAACCGCTTATTGGACTTTTCACGACCAATTTTGGATCGGCCCGGCGTCCCGCGACGATGCCGTCGATCTCGGCCTCGGTTTTGCCGAAGATCCGGACGGCATCGCGCGCCGATTTTAGAGTCCCCTCGGCCGTCATCTGATCCGATGTCGTTTGATCCACGTTCTGTTGGGATACGCCGCCAATCTTGATCAGCGATTGGAGCCGCGCGAGCGTTCTGGACTGAAGTTCGAGCACGCCTGCCGCGGCAATCAAATTCGATTCCGCCGCCAAAAGATCGGGGCTGTCGATCGTGAATAGCACCTGGTCCTTTTCGACCTTGTCTCCGATGTTTGGATAAGCGTCGATGATGCGGCCCTGATACGGCGTGAACACCTGAACGGACAGATTTTGATTAAAATCGATATTGCCGATGGCCTCCCGCTCTTGCTCGAACGTTTTCTCACCCACTTTTTCGATCTTAATCGCGGCATTTTGCTTATCGCTGAGTTCCAGCGCCGGCTCGCCCGAGGCATCGGTGGAGGGGCCCGCCACCGAGGTCTTGAATTCCTCGCTCGGCTTCTCCGGTTGCCCCGCCAATGAGAGCCGCAACCCAAACGCGCCCAATCCCAGAAGACCGGCGCCAACCATTATAACGAGAGTCTTATTAAAGCGCATGGGACCACCCTGAGTGGATATCTCCGCTTCGCAAGCGGCACTAACCTTACAGAGCCTTATCGCCACTATCCCCAAGGTTCGTCTAGTGTGATCTATCACACTTGACCGGATATCGCAGTTTACTCCAGCGTAGCAACGAACAAACGCCAGCTCCCTAATGCATAACGTCCATCTGACCCCGTATTTTCCTTGCCTTTGATCATGCTATAGGCAAGTTGTGGCCAAGATTGGCGTTCATGTCTAAATGAGACGCAACTTTGACTTTAATCGTGCCATATAAATTCTGTGTGGCGGATTTTATGCCTGAATGTTTAAATCCTGTATGGTGAACTATGATGCGTCATGCTGTTTCGAATAACCGCTCGCACGCCGGGCGACATTCTTTATTTCGCGTTGGTGCCGCAATCACCCCCGCCATGCTCACGGGGTTAACTGGCTGTGCCGTCGGCCCTAATTTTATCTCGCCGCCAAAGCCGGAGGCTGCTCGTTTCACCGCCGAGAAGCTGCCGGCCATTGAAGGGAGTAAAGGCAGTCTGCACCTGGTCTTCGGTCAGGATATTCCCGAACGCTGGTGGCAGGTCTTCCACAACAAGGCGCTCAACGACCTCGTCGAGGCGTCGATCAAAAACAATCCGACGCTGCCGGCTGCCGAGGCCGCAATCAAAGTGGCGTATTACAACGCGGAAGCGCAGAAGGGCGGCTTCCTGCCCTCGGCTATTTTCAATTCGAGCGACAGTTCGAATTATCAAGGGAGTAACCAATTTGCTACGTCCCCCGGAGGGCCGACGAACCCTTACGCGATATTCCTCAAGCAATTGACCGTCAGCTACACGCCAGATGTCTGGGGTGGCAACCGGCGTGCTGTCGAATCGTTGGAAGCGCAGACGGATCAGCAGCGCTATCAGCTGGAGGCGGCTTACCTGACATTGACGACGAATGTCATCACGGGCGCCATCAACGAGGCTTCGTTACGCGGCCAGATCGAAGCGATTCAAAAGGTGATCGTGATCGAGCGAGAATTGCTCGATCTTGTGCGGAAACAGAAAACGGCGGGCTACGCGGCCGAGACGGACGTGTTGACCCAAGAAACGGCACTCGCCCAGGCGCTCGAACTGTTACCGCCACTCGCCAAACAATTGGCGCAGCAACGTGATCAACTTACCGCACTCGCCGGCAATTATTCGGGCTCGGAAGTGCCTGAAAAATTCGTTCTAAAATCAATCGCCGTGCCCAAGAGCCTGCCGGTCCGCTTGCCGTCCGAATTTATCCGCCAGCGTCCCGATGTGCGTACCGCCGAAGCCAATATGCATTCCGCGAGCGCTTTGATTGGCGTCGCCGTTGCCGCGCGTCTCCCCAATATCACGTTGAGCGCGGCTGGTGGTTATAGCTCATATAGTTTGGGGCAACTCCTTACACCTGGCAGTGCCTTTTACACCCTCACCGCTGGTGTAACACAGCCGATCTTCGAAGGGTTTACGCTGCTCAACAAGCAAAAGGCCGCCGAAGCGGGTCTCCTTCAGGCCGAAGCGCAATATCGCCTCGCGGTGATTACCGCATTCCAGAATGTGGCCGATGCCCTGCAAGCGTTGCAGGCGGATTCGGACGCCGTAAAAGCGACCGTTTACGCGGAAGACCTGGCCTTGAGAAACCTCGAAATTGTCCGGGCCCAATTGAAAATAGGTTATGTCAACATTCTCACTGTTCTGAATGCGGAGCAGGCCTATCTCCAGGCTGTTCAGAATCACGTCCAGGCCGAGGGCAATCGTCTCGCCGATGTCGCCGGCCTCGTCATGGCGCTTGGCGGCGATTGGAAGGACCAGAACCTCAAGAATCTGCCGCCGGTAGGCCCGATCGTGACGGCTAGCGACAAAGACAAAATTTCTAAGATTACCGATGGCCCAGTGAATACGAGCTGGATCCCCTCGTTTTGAGGCCCACAATCTCGAAAGGATGCGAACATGCTTTTTCCAAAGTTTCTCTTCCTTGCAATCGCAGTGATTGCGAGCAGCGCGGCTCTCGCGGCCGAGAACAAGAGCGCGCCGCAATCGGCATTTTACCGTCCTGTTTTCGTCGCCAAACCTAGCGTTTCTGGCCGTGTGACGGGTGCTATCAAGAGCTCTCAAATCGGAGCCATCGTTCCGGTTGGCGCATCGCCAGCCGCAAGAAATAGGCTGATCCAGCCTCGCTGATCATTACGACGATCCTTCATCCAGCTAAATCGATGCGGGAAAGGGCTCGGGTGCAAGTGAGCCGCTCTCATGACAGAAGCCGCATCCACGGACAATCCAACGTCCTCGCCCAAAGCCGCGAGCCATAGAGGTAACAAGGGCAAAGACACAAATATCCCCACCGCAAGCGGTCCGAGGATCCTTTGCATTGAAGATGATTTCGAGACCGCGTCATTAATCTCCGAAGAACTTCGAGATCGTGGGTTCACCGTCATTTTAGCGAAAAATGGAAAGGAAGGATTGTCCGCCATAGACCAGGCGCAACCTGATCTCGTTTTGTGCGACATCAATATGCCGTTGATGTCCGGCTTTGAAGTTCTTAAACGGCTGACGGCGGACGCACCTCGTTTTGGGGATGTCCGTTTCGTTTTCTTGATAGCGCTCAGTGACAGGGACAACGAGTTGAAGGGACGAAATCTCGGCGCTGACGATTACGTCACGAAGCCGATCGACTTCGACATCCTGCAAACAATCATTAACGCCCGGCTTGCCGGCATCGCTCGAACGCGTATTTGGCCATCTCAAATCAATCTCAACGACCGTGAGATCGCGAGTTTAACATGGGCGGCACGTGGAAAATCGCCGGAGGAGATCCTGAACGTCCTTGGATCGGGAAACGTGCGGTCGACTTCCACTTAGATAATGCCCGAGCGAAATGAGGCGTTGCGACCCGGTCCCAAGCGGCGGTCGACAAGCCCTAGCCGATCGCCTGTCGCGCAACGGCGCGCCGCTGGAACCAGGACGCCAGATAGCGCTCGGCGGCGACCGCTTTGTTATCTCCCATGACGACTTCCACAGACTCAGCGATTATCTCGAGGCGCTCGTGCGATTCGGATTAGTGAAGCGCAGCCGCGATGCGGGCATTCGGCTCCGGTTGCCTACGGACGCAGCTTGGGATTTTCCGCCGGTTCCTTTTGAGACGCAGCTCGACGCCTTGACCCGCTTGGTCGTTGTGGCCGCGCGCAAGGCGAGCGAAGAGGACGGCGCCAGGGAGGAGGCTCCTTAGCGGGAAATGTGCGGTACGAAACAATTGCTCCCCTCCGAGATCGCCACGCATCCGACGGCGACGGCCTATGTCGATCTGGCCGGCGCATATTGTTTTTTCAGCGATTGGACAAAGAACTGCTCAAACGCAAAACAAAAGTTGTCAAGCCCTCGGGATGAAAGCGTCGACCCGCGCTATGCGCTTAACCCAGCAACTTCAGAGAGTTGTTTGGTAGCGGAGGAGGGATTAGCTACCAATGCACTCGTAATCGCTTTAAAATCAACAAATCGCCGAAGGTCGACAGCACGTTGTGACCATCTCCTGCCTACTTCTTTCCGGTGTCGACTGCAAGAGCCATAAAGGCCAGGGGAATCGCATATCGAATTCGCTTGCGTGTGATTTGGTGATCGATTCTGCACCGCTCAGGCTTTTTGGCTTGAGAGGGTGGGTCGATGGAAGGGTTCTTGGCCTGTTTCGCGGGGCTT
>JBEKFQ010000084.1:0-10920 GCA_050013235.1 Beijerinckiaceae bacterium | reverse complement strand
TTCAACAAAGCGAACACGCCCATGCCGGGCTACGAACTTGGGAGATCAGGAACCCATCGGACTGTATTCGCAAAGGCTACGATAACGCAGCAACGCCAAGATACGGGAACCCAGGATAACGTTTTCGCCGGATTGGGCTTGATCGGCGCGAGCGGAGTCTTCCGTGATCGCTGGACCATCCGCGTTGTCCTGGGTTCCGGGCTCGCTTCGCGCCCCGGAATGACCGAGGCGGGACACCGCCCTATTCGCGGGGGATCACATCGACGCGCACGATCACGTCTTGCTCGCGCGTGCCGAGGATAATTCCGGCGACGGGCGAAATATCGGCGTAATCGCGGCCTGTCGCGAGGGTGATGTGATCATTGCCGATCAAGATCGCATTGGTTGGATCGAGGCCCGTCCAGCCGTGCTTTTCCCCGCACCAGATCGAGATCCAGGCATGCGTGGCGTCGGCGCCTTCCAGGCGTTTCTGGCCGGGCGGCGGGACCGTTCTGATATAGCCGGAAATATAGGCCGCGGGCAGGCCGATGCCGCGCAGGCCGGAAATCATGATATGCGCGAAATCCTGACAGACGCCATGGCGCTTTTCGAAGGCTTCCGACAAGGGCGTCGAGACGACGGTCGCCTTGGGATCGTATTTAAAATCCTCATGGATCCGTTTCATCAGATCGATGGCGCCTTCGAGAACCGGGATGCCCGCGGGAAAACTCTCCCGCGCATAGTTCGCGGCCGGCGCGTAATGCGGCACGAAGCGGCTGGGATGGATGAAATGCGCGGGCGATTCGCGGTCGAGACTCGTCACGGCGAAGGCGTCTTCGCGGATGTCTTCCCAGGGCGGCGTCTCCGCGGCCGGCGGCGGCGGCGGCCGGTCGATCTCGACGCTCGTCCGCGCCGCGACTTGCAGGGAGCGATGCGCGGTCCCAATCGTAATCGAGGTCACGCGATTGCCGAAGAAACAGATCCGCTCGCTGGTGAACATCGGGCTGGGTTCGATATCGAGCCGGCTCGCGTAAACGATCTGGCCCGGTTCGTCGCGCGGCAGCAAACGCAAGGCGCAGGTCGAATAGGTCACGGACGACCCATATTCGTAGATCGTCAAATGTTTGATATCGTAGATCACGCAAGCCCCGTCGCTTTTTCCGCCCGCGCCACGTTGGGACCTTGGAGGAAATAGCGGGCGCCGATGGCTTCCGCCAAAGCGAGAAGAGTGCGCTCGAAGGCCAGAATCGCTTTATTGTCGAGGTCGGTGGCATTGGAGGTCGACATCGAAGCGGCGAGCTTGATGATCAAGCGGCGCTGTTCTTCCGGCATGCCGTCTTCCTTCAAGGGCGGCAGGTCGTTCAAATGCTCTTGCAACCGTTCGATCTGGAAGGCGACGGAACGGGGATTGAACGAATCCAGCACCACCATGTCGCGGACGGCGGCGAGGGCGAGGCCGACAAGATAGCGCGACCGGTAGGTGATCTGCGAATCCACGAGTTCGAGCAGCACGCTCAAGCCATCGGCCGAACCGTCGCGCTGGGCGAATTCGCGGGCGAAGTGACAGGTGTTGATCGCGCGCTCGATCCGGCGGCCCATGTCGAGCATATGCCAGCCCGCGCCGCGGTTCATGTTTTCTTGGCAGAGACCGGAGATCGCGGACAGGGTGCGCAGCGCCGCGTCGGCGCGGTCCGCCACATCGGCTTCGGTCAGAGGTTGCTGCATATCGCGGTGAAGCAGGTCGTAGAGATCCTGGATCAGCCGCCAGGTATCGGCCGAGAGGCGCTCGCGAATGAAAGAGGCGGCGCGGCGGGCGTCCTGCACGAGCGAAAAGGCCGAGGCGGCTTCTTTCTCGCTGAACAGGGCGATCGCGGCGAGGGCGGTGCCTTTCGCGGGCGTCGCCACGGGCACCGCGCCCCAATGTTCCAGGAGCGTTTCCAAGCGTTCCACCAGGCTCGCCGCTTCCGGGTTTTTCGTGCTCGCATCGATCAAGCGGCCCGCGAGGCCGCGCACAAGCCGCAGGATCGCTTCGCTGCGTTCGAGATAGCGGCCGAACCAGAACAGATTATCGGCGGCGCGGCTCGGCAAGCTGCCGATAATGCGGCGGACGCTGACGGCTTCGTCGGCGGGCAGCAGGGTCACGAGTTCCGCGGGCTTTTCGCCGAGAACCCAGACATCCGAGGATTCGACGCCGTTGC
The DNA here is from genome assembly GCA_050013235.1 of Beijerinckiaceae bacterium. GTDB lineage: Bacteria > Pseudomonadota > Alphaproteobacteria > Rhizobiales > Beijerinckiaceae > RH-AL1. The sequence goes on along the minus strand of JBEKFQ010000084.1, from coordinate 8,743 downwards.
CCATGACGACGGCGCGCGCATCGGCGCGGTCGGAGGTGCGGCAGAAGCCGCCCGGCATCACTTTCCAGCCGTCCGGGGTGCGCGCCGCGAACACCCGCAGCACGAAGGGGCGCGGCACGAGATGGCCGCCAATCCAGACCGGCGTCGTCGAAAGATTGACGATCTCTTGGCCGATAAAATCGATCCCGCGATTGGCGATGCTGGCGCGAAGCTTAGCCTGCTCCCCGGGGGTCAGACTGCCGCCGAGCAGCGACTGATAGCGCGGCATGTCGTCGGCGATGGGATTGCCGAAAGCGCCGGCCACCGACATCGTGTCGAGCTTGGCGAGCACCGCCTCGCGCTCGGAGCGCTGACCGCACCACCACGTCGCAATATTGGGCAGCAGGAGTTCCTGATCGAGCACGCGGCGGCTGAGCTTGGGCATGAAGCTCATCATCACCGGCGTTTCGACGACCCCGGACCCCAAGGCATTGGCCAAGGCCACGCCATTTTCCCGGATCACGTCGAGAAGGCCCGGCACGCCCAGCCGCGAGCGGGCATTGAGTTCGAGCGGATCGGCGAAATCGGAATCGATCCGGCGCAGCAGGACGTCGGCTTCCTTGAGCCCGGCGATGGTGCGTACATGGACCATCCCGTCCTTGACGGTCAGGTCGCCGCCCTCGACCAGCAGAAGGCCGAGATAGCGCGCGAGATAGGCCTGTTCGAAATAGGTCTCGTTATAGGGGCCCGGCGTCAGCAGGCAGATGCGCGGATCGCTATGCTGGGAGAGCGCGGTCAGCCCGGTGCGATAGGCGTCGAAGAAGGGCGCGAGCCGTTCGACATTCATATCGCGGTAGAGCTGCGGGAAGGTTCGCGACAAAACCAGCCGGTTGGCGAGGGCGTAGCCCGCCCCCGACGGGGCCTGCGTCCGGTCGCCGAGAACCCACCATTTGCCGCCAGGGCCGCGCCCGAGATCGACGGCATAGAAATGGAGATATTTGCGATCATGCGGCAGCAGACCGGCCAGCGGCTGGAGATAATCCGGGCAACCGGCGACGGCGGTGGCGGGCAGCGAGCCATCGGCGATGAGGTGGCCCGGCCCGTAAATATCTTGCAGAACCGCTTCGAGGAGTTCGGCGCGCTGTTCGACGCCCGCGACAATGTCGCGCCAATCGCTTGGTTCGATCAGAAGCGGGAGATGCCCGAGCGGCCAGGCCCGCTCGCTCGTATCGCCATAGGCCCGGTACGAGACCCCGGTATCGCGAATATGCCGGTCGGCGGTGGCGAACCGGCGCTTGATTTCCTCGGAGCCGAGTTCCGTCAGCGCCGCGATAAACCCGAGCCAGGCGGCGCGCGGCTTGCCGTCCGGCGCGATGAATTCGTCGGGAATCCCAGGCAGCGGCCGATAGCGCGCAATGACCTCGTCAAGCTCCGAAAAGCCGGGCAGGGGCGGTTTTAACGTAGGCGCGGCCGTCATGCTCGTCTCAACGATTAGGGGGCCGGCGGAGATCGAGCGTCAGGGGGAAATCGGCCGTTCGCTCATCCCTGGGGATCGCGAAAGGTCCCGGCGTATGTCCATGACTTTGGAAACGCGCCAGCCGCCTCGACTCGGCCTCGTAGGCGTTGACGGGAAATGTATCATAGGTCCGGCCGCCGGGGTGCGCGACATGATAAACGCAGCCCCCCAACGAACGGCCAGTCCAGCTATCGATGAGATCGAAGGTCAGCGGCGCATTGACGGGCAACGTTGGGTGCAATCCTTCCGGCGGCTGCCAGGCCTTGAAGCGGACGCCCGCGACCGCTTGTTCCGAAACGCCGGTCGAGGTCATGGGCACCCGCCGGCCGTTGCACGCCACGACATGGCGTCCCTCGACAAAGCCGTCGACCTTGACCTGGACTCTCTCGACCGAGGAATCGACATAGCGCACCGTCCCCCCGATGGCGCCGGTCTCCCCCAGCACATGCCAGGGTTCCAGCGCTTGTCTGATCTCGATCGTGGCGCCGCCGCGTTCCACCGCGCCGCAGAACGGGAACCGGAACTCGCGCTGGGCCTCGAACCAAGCTGGGTCGAAATGGTAACCGGCCCGGCCGAGATCGGCAAGAACGTCGCGAAAATCCCGCCAGACGAAATGCGGCAGCATGAAGCGATCGTGGAGAGCGGTGCCCCATCGCGCGAGGTCGCCCATTTGCGGGTTGCGCCAGAACATCGCGACGCAAGCGCGGATCAACAATTGCTGCGCCAGGCTCATCCGCGCGTCTGGCGGCATCTCGAAGGAGCGGAATTCGAGAAGCCCCAGACGTCCGGTGGGACCGTCGGGCGAATAGAGCTTGTCGATGCAGATTTCCGAGCGATGCGTATTGCCGGTCACGTCGACGAGGAGATTGCGGAAGATCCGGTCGACGAGCCAGAGCGGAACATGGCCGCCGGGGCCGGGAACGCTGGCAAGCGCGATGTCGAGTTCGTAAAGCTGGTCTTGCCGGCCCTCGTCGACGCGAGGCGCTTGGCTCGTCGGGCCGATGAACATGCCGGAGAAGAGATAGGACAGCGCGGGATGGCGCTGCCAATAGAGCACGAAGCTCTTCAACAGATCCGGCCGACGCAGAAACGGCGAATCCGCCGGCGTCGCGCCGCCGAGCACGACGTGATTGCCGCCGCCGGTCCCGGTGTGGCGGCCGTCGGTCATGAATTTATCGGCGCCCAGCCAGCATTGGCGGGCGTCTTCGTAAAGCCCCATGGTCGTGTCCACCGCCTCGCGCCACGTGGCGGCGGGTTGGACATTGACCTCGATCACGCCGGGATCGGGCGTCACCTTGATCACGCCGAGGCGCGGATCGAACGGCGGCGGATAGCCCTCGATATGGACGGGAATGCCGGTCGCTTTCGCGGTCTCTTCCACCGAGGCGAGCAGGTCGAGATAATCTTCCAGGGTTTCGACCGGCGGCATGAAAACGCAGATCGCGCCTTCGCGCGGCTCGACGCTCATGGCGGTACGCACCGCGCCGCCGATCATCACTTGCTCCACTTGGGCCTGCGGCGGCGAGGGTTCGCGCACCGTCCGCTCCGTGCGTTGATAGCGTTGCTGCACCAACTGTTCGATGACGGCGGGCGGGGGCAGGGGCTTGCGCGCCTCCAGCGGATCTTGCTCGTTGATGAAGTGGAAATCGATCGCGGGAATATAGGCCAAGGATTCCAGCGGGAGGCGGTAGCCGACCGGCGAATCGCCGGGCACCAGGAACAGCCGGCCGCGCCGCAGCCGCCATTTCTCGCTCGCCCAGCGCGATTCCGCCTTGGAATTCCAGCGCTGCACCGGCAGCACGAACCCGGCCGGCTTGGTCAGGCCGCGCCCGAAGGTGCGGATCATGCGGTTGCGCGCCTCCGGATCCTCGATCTTGGGATCGAGCGGATCGACATTCGGCGGCAGATTGCTCTCCTTGACGACCCAGGTCGCGGGATCCTCGAAGGCCGGGAGCACATGTTCGGGCGAAATGCCGAGGCGCATCGCCACGCCCTCGGCCAATGTGAAGGCGCGCTCGCGCTCGGCCTCGTTCTTGGCCTCGTCGCGCGGCTCCTTCGCGGCTTCCTCGGCGGTGCGCGTGACGGGGACCGGCGCGATCAGCTTCGCGTCCTTCCAAATCGGCGCGCCGTCCTTGCGCCAATAAAGCGCGAAGGCCCAGCGCGGCAGGGTCTCGCCGGGATACCATTTGCCCTGGCCGAAATGCAGCATGCCGCCCGGCGCGAAACGCTCGCGCAGTTTGCGGATCAGCTTGTCCGCGAGCATGCGTTTGCGCGGGCCGACGGCGCCGGAATTCCATTCGTCATGCTCGAAATCGTCGATCGAGACGAAGGTTGGCTCGCCGCCCATGGTGAGGCGGACATCGTCCTTGGCGAGAGTCTCGTCGATCGCTTCGCCCAAGGCGTCGAGCTTTTTCCAGGCTTCCTCGGAGAACGGCAGCGTGATGCGCGGCAATTCCGCGACGCGGCTGACCGTCATGTCGAATTCGAATTCGACCTCGGCGTCTCCGGCCAGGCCCGAGATCGGAGCGGCCGAGCGGTAATGCGGCGTCGCGCAGACGGGGATATGGCCCTCGCCGCAAAGCAGGCCCGAGGTCGCGTCCATGCCGATCCAGCCGGCGCCGGGAACATAGACCTCGGCCCAGGCATGGAGATCGGTGAAATCGACCTGCGTGCCCTGCGGGCCATCGACGGGATCGACATCGGCCTTGAGCTGGATCAGATAGCCCGACACGAAACGCGCGGCGAGGCCGAGATGGCGCAGCATCTGCACCAGCAGCCACGCGGAATCCCGGCACGAGCCCGATTTCAGCTTCAGCGTTTCCTCGGGCGTCTGCACGCCCGGCTCCATGCGGATCGTGTAGGAGATCGCCTTTTGCAGATCGGCGTTGAGGCCGACGAGGAAGTCCGTGGTGCGCAGCGGTCCCTTGGCCACATCAGCGATATAGGCCTCGAGATGGGGCCCGAGCGGCTCGGCCGCGAAATAGGTCAACAGCTCCGATTTGAGTTCGGGCTCGTAGGCGAAGGGATATTGCTCGGCATAGGGCTCGATGAAGAAATCGAAGGGGTTATAGACGGCGAGCTCGGCGGTGAGATCGACCTCGATCTTCAGCTCCGTCACCTTTTCTTGAAACACCACGCGGGCCAGCCAATTGCCGTTGGGGTCTTGCAGCCAGTTCAGAAAGTGGCCGGGTGGCGAAATTTTGAGCGCGTAGCTCGGAATTTTCGTGCGGCACTGCGGCGCCGGGCGAAGCCGGATCGTCTGAGGGCCAAGTTCGACGGGCCGGTCGTATTTATAATGGGTGAGATGGTAGATCGCGGCTGAAATGGTCAATGAAACGCATCCAATTTGAGCGCGGGTCTGGCCGGCGGATGCCGCGCCTCACCCATAGGCCGGTATCCTCTTGCAGGCAACGATCGTGCCTATGAAGCAGGCGGGCTGTGGGTTTGCGGTTCCGGGAGCCTGCCGGGCGGGTTCAGCTCTTCGGCCGGAAGCTCGCCAGCACCGCGGGGTCGGTCTCGATCCGGGCCGCGCCGATGAGATCGAGGCAATAGGGCACGGCGGGGAAGACGGCATCGAGGCAGACGGCAATCGAGGCCGGCTTGCCCGGCAGATTAATAATGAGGCAGGCCCCGCGCTGGGCCGCGATCTGCCGCGAGAGAATGGCGGTGGGGACGTGCCGCAGGCTCACTTGGCGCATCAGCTCGCCGAAGCCGGGAAACTCGCGCGGCGCGGCGGCGAGTGTCGCCTCGGGGGTGAGATCGCGCGCGGACGGCCCGGTGCCGCCCGTCGTCAAGATGAGGTCGCAGCGCTCGGTGTCGGCGAGATCGATCAGCGTGTCGCGAACGCTCTCGAACCCATCGGGGATGACCCGGCGCAGGACGAGGAACGGCGTGGTCAGCACGCGCTGGAGATAGGCCTCGATCGCCGGCCCGCTCTCGTCTCGATAAACGCCCGCGCTCGCCCGGTCGGAGGCCGTGACGACGCCGATGCGGGCGGGGGCGGGGGATTCGGACAAGGGGGGTCTCCGGCGGGGCCGGGTGGATTCTATAGGAGGGGGCGGGGGTTGGCAAAGCGGCGGGGGCCAGGCTATCCGGAGCCCCCGTCTTTACGAGCGAAGCGAAGCAATCCATCGTGGTTCAGGCGGCGAGGTGGATTGCTTCGCTGCGCTCGCAATGACGGTGTCGATTGCCAGTTTTGGAGATGGCGTCGGTTGGTACCTGCACGAAAGCGCGAGGCTTGCCATTATCCGTGTCTCTTACTCCCGCAAGCGGGCGAACGAGGGCGCGGTGGCTTTGATTGGCGTTAAGGCGCTTGGGCGCGGACCAATCCCTGGAGCAAGAGTCCGCCGTGCGATCAATGGGTTAGCTTGCGCCCGCGCCGGGTTGGGGCCGGGTGCGGATGCCGGGAATGAGTGAGCTGTCGCCGCAATCCGCCGTCGCTGTCATGCGCGCCGTCATTCCGGGGCGAGCGAAGGCGAGAGCCCGGAATCCAGGACAACGGTCTTGCTGGAAGAGGCTGAAGCATTGCGAGCGGAATCGGGGGTGACAACAGGATATGCCCCGTTGTCCTGGATTTCGGGCTCGCTTCGCGCGCCGGAATGGCGGCCGTAGACCTGTCAGCGTCATTGCGAGCGAAGCGAAGCAATCCATCGGGGTTTCGGGCGGCGAGGTGGATTGCTTCGCTTCGCTCGCAATGACGGTGGTGTGGCTTTGAGTGGCGCCAAGGCGTCGGCGGGGACCAACCCATGGATCGCTTGGTGGCGAGGGTGCTCCAGGGATTTCGCTTGTCAAGGGATGAACCAGCGGAGCTGGCGGCGCCTTCCCTCAAACCCCTCGCACATGCCTCAGAGCGAGGCCATGTCGATCACGAAGCGGTATTTGACGTCGCTCTTCAGCATGCGCGCATAGGCCGTCTCGATCTCGTTCATCTTGATCATCTCGATATCCGAGGTGATGCCATGCCCGGCGCAGAAGTCGAGCATCTCCTGCGTTTCCGCGATGCCGCCGATCAGCGAGCCCGCGAAATTCCGGCGCCGCCAAATCACGCTGAAGACGTGCACGGCGAGCGGCTTTTCCGGCGCGCCGACCTGGACGAGCGTGCAATCGGGCTTCAGCAAGGCGAGATAGGCGTTGACGTCGTGATCGGCCGCGACCGTGTCGAGGATGAAGTCGAACGTCTCGCCCTGCGCGGCCATCGCCGCCGGATCCCTCGAAATCACGACCTCATGCGCGCCGAGACGATGCGCGTCGTCCGCCTTGCCGGGCGAAGTCGTGAACAGTGTCACGTTTGCCCCCATCGCATGCGCGAGTTTGACGCCCATATGCCCGAGCCCGCCCAGGCCGACGATGCCGACCTTTTGGCCCGCCTTCACGCCCCAATGCCGCAACGGCGAATAGGTGGTGATGCCCGCGCAGAGCAGCGGCGCGACGCCGGCCAGATCGAGATTTTTGGGAATGCGCAGCACGAAGTCTTGATCGACGACGATATGGCTCGAATAGCCCCCGAATGTATGGCCGCCGGTGTGCCGGTCGGGGCTGTTGTAGGTCGCGGTGAACCCCGGCGTGCAATATTGCTCGAGGCCCCTTTTGCAGCTTTCGCATTCGCGACAGGAACCGACCATGCAGCCGACGCCCGCGAGATCGCCGGGCCTGAAGGCGGTCACGCCGCCGCCGACGCGGATCACGGTGCCGACGATCTCGTGGCCGGGCACGCAAGGGTAGACCGTATTCGCCCATTCATTGCGCGCCTGGTGCAGATCGGAATGGCAGACGCCGCAGAACAGAATCTTGATTTCAATATCGTTCTGGCCGGGCTCGCGGCGCTGGAACTCGAACGGGGCAAGCGGCGCATCGGCGCGCGGGGTGGCGTAACCAGTGCAAGAAAACATTTGAAGCTCGCTGATTGGGGGTGGCGTCGGGCGGTGGCCGGGAAACGGCACTATTAAATAGGGTGGAAAACAATGATGGCAGGGTAATGACCTGTGGGTTTTCGAGGCGTCAACGCGCTGGGGCGCGGATCGATCCATGGGTTAGCTTGCGCGCCGTCTTTCCGGGCTCGCTTCGCTCCGCTCGCAATGACGGTGTTGATTGCGGGTTTTGTGGCTTCGATTGGCGTTAAGGCGCTTGGGCGCGGACCAACCCATGGGTCGCTTGGTGGCGAGGGTGCTCCAGGGATTTCGCTTGTCAAGGATGAACCAGCGGAGCTGGCGGCCCTTCGGGCCGTCCTTGACAAGCGAAATCCCTGGAGCAAGAGTCCGCCGTGCGATCAATGGGTTAGCTTGCGCCCGCGCGGGGTTTGGGTCGGGTGCGTATGTGGGGGATGAGTGAGCTGTCGCCGGACTCCGCCCTCGCCGTCATTCCGGGGCGAGCGAAGGCGAGAGCCCGGAATCTAGGACAACGTTCTTGCCGGAAGAGGCTGAAGCATTGCGAGCGGAATCGGGGGTGACAACAGGATATGTCCCGTTGTCCTAGATTCCGGGCTCGCTTCGCGCCCCGGAATGACGGCCGAGGTCCTATCGGCGTCCTTGCGAGCGCAGCGAAGCAATCCATCGGGGTTCAGGCGGCGAGGTGGATTGCTTCGCTTCGCTCGCAATGACGGTGTTGATTGCTGGCTTCAGAGATGTGCCGTGGCTTTGACTGGCGTTAAGGCGCTTGGGCGCGGACCAATCCATTGATCGCTTGGTGGCGAAATCCTTGGAGCAAAAGCACTGCCGTGCGATCAATGGGTTAGCTTACGCCTGCGCCGGGTCGAGTGTGCAACTTTGTTTCCACACCTTTTAGTGATTCTTCCCTAGCATTTATCAAAAAAATGTCCCAGAATTATTGGGTTCCCGAGGATATAAAAATGGTTGAATATATATACACAAATGTGACTGGAAAAATCAAGCCTCTTCTTGAAAAAATCCGGAGAATAGGTGTTCCACCAAAGTTACGATCGCTTGGCTTAAAACAATTGGTTATAAATCAAGTAACGACGGAACATTAATTGGCGTTCTTAAGTTCATAGGGTTTACGGATGCCGGTAATATACCAAGTCCAACTTGGTCGGCGTACCGCGGAGCGAATCATCGAGCTGTTCTTGGCGACGCAATCCGGCCAGGGCTGTTCAGTTCTCTAATCTTTGAGGCGGCTGAGGGGATTCCCGAGAGGGGAAATGTGTGAATCTATAGGCGACAACCCGAATCGGAGGTTGTCGGATGGCGTCGTCGCTTTTGGAGATTTTGCGCTCGGTTCCAGATCATCGTCGAC
>JBEKFQ010000083.1:0-11158 GCA_050013235.1 Beijerinckiaceae bacterium | reverse complement strand
GCGCCTATATTCGACGTCAGAACGCCGATCCCACGCCCTTCATCTGGACGAAACCCGCCGAAACCATCCTCGCAAAGCTCAGGCGACTGCCTGAACCATCCGACTGACTCCGTGCACTAGATAGCTTCCGCGTTTGATGAACCGGCATCGGCCAATACCGCTTCAGCACAGCTCCAAAAAGCTAAAAACAACATCCTTTACAAAGTGTTGGAATAGGTTTCCCAAACCGGGGCCGGCGAGTTCCGGGCAGGCCCAAGCCTTCGATGAAACGCCGGCCGCCTACTTCCTAAGCAACCCAATTAAAATAACGGCAAAAGCGCTTATAAACAGCTCAATATGATAGACTTGTAAGCAGATTAGGAATTTTTTGTTGTCATATTGCAACAGGCCTTGTCTTCAATCTCCGTTCAAAGACTAAACCAGCATTCAAACATTGCCGCTCTCCCAGATCATGATATTCATTTCATACTGTCTTTCCCCAATGAAAAGGCTCGCAAACGTGATCCGCAAACTCCTCGCCTCTTCTATTATTCTCGCGGCCGTTAGCGGCACCGCTCTGGCGGCGGACCTCCCCTCGAACCGCGCGCCAATCGCGCCTCCGCCGCTCCCCGTCTTCTCCTGGGCTGGCGGTTACGCCGGCGCGCAGATCGGTTACCAATGGGGCACGGATAATATCACCAATCAATCAACCTTCGGCACCGGCAGCGTGAGCCCCAGCGGCGTCGTCGGTGGCCTCCATACTGGCTATAATTGGGAGACGTCGGGTTTCTTCGTCATGGGTGGCGAAGCCGATATCGAAGGGACGAGCTATTCCAACTCCTACACGTCGCCAATCGCCGGCACGGTGAAGTCGCCAATCCAAGGATCGATTCGGGGGCGCGCCGGTATCGCCGTTGACCGCGTTCTCTTCTTCGCGACGGGCGGCGCTGAATTCGCGTGGTTCAACGACACCTATCCCGTGACAGGCGATACATCGAAGCCTTCGAAGGTTGGTTATACCGTGGGCGGCGGCGTCGAATACGCCCTCACGAACAATTGGTCGGTTCGCGGCGAATATCGCTACATCAATTTCAGCGCCAAGAACGATTCTCTCGCCAACGCCGGGATCCCCGTGACCCATCAGGACACCGAAAACCGCGTCGACGTTGGCTTCAGCTACAAGTTCGACTGGCCCGTCGCGCCGGTCGTCGCGAAATACTGAGCCTTTCGTTCATCGGACGTCCAAAGCCCGGCTTTTCAGCCGGGCTTTTTATTTCAGCCGGTAATCTTCCGCTTCTCACGCGAACGCCGCGGCCCCCTCCATTGCCTCCGGGCCTGGAGCGTGGCACTTGATCGTCCATGACTTTATCCGCCCCAAACTCTTCCGTTCCGGCGAAGCCCGCCTCCGCCGCGCCGAAAATCTCGTTCGTCTCACTCGGCTGTCCAAAAGCATTGGTCGATAGCGAGCGTATCATCACCCAGCTTCGCGCCGAGGGATACGAACTCACCAAGACCCATGCCGGCGCCGATCTCGTGATCGTGAACACCTGCGGCTTTCTCGATAGCGCCAAGGCCGAATCGCTTGCCGCGATCGGCGAGGCCCTGGACGCCAACGGCAAAGTGATCGTGACGGGTTGCATGGGCGCCGATCCCAAGGCGATCGAGAGCCAATACCCCAATGTTCTCGCGGTCACGGGGCCGCAAGCCTATGAAAGCGTCGTGCAGGCGGTCCATGCCGCGGCTCCCGCGCCGCACGACCCCCTGATGTCGCTGGTTCCGGACCAGGGCATCAAGCTCACGCCGCGCCACTACGCCTATTTGAAGATCTCGGAGGGCTGTAACAACAGCTGCTCGTTCTGCATCATCCCCCATCTCCGGGGACGGCTGGTGTCGCGCCCGGCGGGCGAGGTCCTTCGCGAGGCCGAGCGCCTGGTCAAGGCCGGTGTCAAGGAGCTGCTGGTGATCTCGCAAGACACCAGCGCCTATGGTGCCGACCTGCGCTATGCTTCAAGCCAATTCCATGATCGCGAGGTCCGGACGAAATTCCTCGATCTCGCGCGCGAAATGGGCGGCCTCGGCGCCTGGGTCCGGCTGCATTACGTCTATCCCTACCCCCACGTCGACGATGTCATCCCCTTGATGGCCGATGGCATTGTCTTGCCCTATCTCGATATTCCCTTTCAGCATGCGAGCCCGGCGGTTCTGCGCGCCATGAAGCGTCCGGGCGATCAGGAGAAGATGCTCGAACGCATCAAGGCGTGGCGCGCGATCTGCCCCGGCTTGACGCTTCGCTCGACCTTCATCGTTGGATTCCCCGGCGAGACCGAGGCGGATTTCCAAATGCTTCTGGATTGGCTGACAGAGGCCCAGATCGACCGGGCCGGTGCCTTTAAATATGAGGCCGTCGAGGGCGCCCCCGCCAATAGCCTGGGCCTGGCGCCTGTTCCCGAAGATGTGAAGGAAAGCCGCTACGTCAGGTTCATGTTGCACCAGCAAGCCATTAGCGCGCGTAAGCTGGCCGCCAAGATCGGGCAGCGCGTCCAAGTGCTGATAGATCAAGGCGGCAAGGCTGGCGGCACCGGCCGCACGAAGGGCGATGCGCCTGAAATCGACGGCAAAGTCCACATCACCGGCAAGCGGCCGGTGCGAGCCGGTGAAATCGTTATGGCCAGGATAGATCGCTCTGACGAATATGATCTTTTTGCGGCGCTAATATAATATTATCCTTATTGACCTGTAAAATTGACTTTAAAGCTTCTGCCTTTTTTATGCCTCGAATTCGTAACGAATATGATACACCTCTCACGATAGAAGCTTGTGGGTGGATCGGCGGCGTCTTTGATATTGCGTGAGCCGGTCTTTCGGTTAATAAAGGCGTCGCTGCTTCTTTGAAAGGATAAGCTTGTGATCAATAAATTCCTCTTGTCGACGGTGGCCTTGGCCGCACTCGCCGGGACGGCTTTCGCGGCCGATCTCCCATCGCGCCACGCTCCTCCAGTCTATGTGCCCCCGCCAATTCCGGTGTTCACGTGGACCGGTGTCTATGTCGGTGGCCAGGTTGGTTATGAATTCGGGAAGGATTCAAACGACCTCAATCCGTCGTCGACCTCCACCTCCGGTGTGATCGGCGGCGCCCATATCGGCTACAACTACCAATTGCCCAATAACTTCGTCGTCGGCCTCGAAGGCGACGTCGAAGGCACGAGCGCCAGGGGAACGACGACCTATGCGTTCGGCCCGGGCTATTACAAAGAAGGTATCCAGGGTTCGGTTCGCGGCCGTGTCGGTTACGCCGTCGATCGCGCTCTGTTCTATGCCACCGGCGGCGCGGCCTTCGGCGGCATCAACAACAATTACTACGGCGTGGGTGAAGATTCCCCGTCCCACACGCGCATTGGCTACACCGTTGGCGGCGGCATCGAATATGCCATCGACCACAACTGGTCGGTCCGGGCCGAATACCGCTACACCGATTTCGGTCATACCACCGACTATCTGACCAATTCGGACGCTGGCGCCGCTGTCAGGAAGCACGACAGCGACAACAAGGTCGAGGCTGGCTTCAGCTACAAGTTCGATACGTTCGGTCCGACGCCTGTCGTCGCCCGTTACTGATCTTTCAGCCATTTAAGACGGAAAAACCCGGCCGCGAGGCCGGGTTTTTTATTGCTAGGTCTTTGACCTCACCCAGCTCCCACGGGCGACAGCCGCGCTCAAAGCCATGGCCTAAAAACAGGCCGTGCTCCCGAATGGAGCGCGATACGACATGCTTTTGCCTTTTTTGAGTGTGGCCGGGGAACGAAAATGGCGGCTGTTTGTTTTGAGAGCATGGGGAGAACAGCGTCTTTGATTTAAGGCGTATCCCGAAAAGTCATAGACTTTTTCGGTTGGGGGCGTATGCTAACTCCTTGGTAAAAGAGCTATTTCTTATCTCTTTGGCGATTTCGCCAAACCGATGAGCACAGTAGCTGCCGGCCTGTTCAAGGCCCTGCTTCTTTGAAAGGGTAAGCCCATGATCAATAAACTCCTCTTATCGACATTGGCCTTGGCCGCACTCGCTGGGACGGCTTTCGCAGCCGATCTGCCATCGCGCCAGGCTCCTCCGGTTTATGTGCCCCCGCCAATCCCCGTGTTCACCTGGACCGGCGTCTATGTCGGCGGCCAAGTCGGCTACGCCTTCGGCAGGGATTCGAACAACTTCAATCCGTCGTCCAGCTCCACCTCGGGTGTTATAGGCGGCGCGCATATCGGCTACAATTACCAGCTTCCCAACAACATCGTCGTCGGCCTGGAAGGCGACGTCGAGGGCTCGAGCGCCAGGGCGACCACGCTTTATCCGGCGACCACGGCTACCTACCACGAGGGAATCCAGGGCTCGATACGCGGCCGCGCCGGTTACGCGATCGATCGCGCTCTATTCTATGCCACCGGCGGCGCGGCCTTCGGCGGCATCAGGAACAATTACTTCTCGGGCGCTGCCGAGGATTCCCTGAGCCATACCCGTATCGGCTACACCCTTGGCGGCGGCGTGGAATATGCCATCGACCATAACTGGTCGGTCCGGGCCGAATATCGCTACACGGATTTCGGCCATTACACCGATGTTGCCGCGACCACCCTCGGGGCGAACGTCCTCAAGCACGACACCGAAAACAGGGTCGAGCTTGGCTTCAGCTACAAGTTCGATACGCTCGCGCCAGTCGTCGCGCGTTACTGATCTCTCAGCGACCTGAAACGGAAAAACCCGGCCTCGCGGCCGGGTTTTGTCGTTTGACGTCGCCCGCTCACGAAATCGTTAGAACGGTGGACCCCGTCGTTTCCCGGCCCTCGAGCGAACGGTGCGCCTCGGCAGCCTCGCTCAAAGGCACCGTGGCATGGAGCGGGATATGCACCGTTCCCGCCGATACCACACGGAACAGATCCCTCGCCATTTTCGCGAGATTCTCCGGTGAGGCCGCATAGGTGTTCAACGTCGGCCGCGTGACGAACAGCGACCCCTTGGCCGACAACAAATTGATGTCGAAGGCCTCGATAGGTCCGGACGCCGAGCCGAAGCTCACGAACAGGCCAAGCGGCGCGATACAATCCAGCGAAGCCGGGAAAGTGGCCTTGCCGACACCGTCATAGACGACGGCGCAAAGCTTGCCCTTGGTAATCTCCTTGACGCGCGCAACGAAATCCTCGTCCCGGTATAGAATCACATGCTTGGCGCCGGCCTTCTTGGCCAGTTTGGCCTTTTCCGGCGTGCCCACGGTCCCAATCACCGTCGCACCCAAGGCTTTCGCCCATTGGCAAAGAATGAGGCCGACCCCGCCTGCCGCGGCATGCACGAGAATCGTGTCGCCCTCGCGGACCTTATAGGTCTGGCGCAGAAGATATTGCGCCGTGAGCCCCTTGAGCATCATCGCGGCGGCCGTGTCGTAATGAATGGCCTTGGGCAGCTTCACCAGCCGGTCCACCGGCACGATCCGCTGTTCGGCGTAGCAGCCGAGCGTGGCGACATAGGCCACGCGGTCGCCAACCTTGAAACCGCCGACGCCTTTGCCGGTCTCGATAATCTCGCCCGCTGCTTCATTGCCCAACGTGCAAGGCAAGGACGGCGGCTTGTAATGGCCGGTGCGGAAATAGGTATCGATAAAATTCACGCCGGCGGCATGATTGCGGACCAAGACCTCGCCCTTGCCCGGCGGGGCCAACTCGATGTCCTCGAGCCGCATGACATTGGGGCCGCCAAATTCATGAATGCGGATTGCTTTCACCGGCACGTTCGCTCTCCCTCACATCATCGCCGTTCAAACAATTGGCTTCTCCACGAGCATCGCGGAGAATTCCGCCTCGCAAACCAATTGGCCCTCGACAAGGGCGCGTCCTTTAAACCACCACATATTGCGGCGGCGGTTGGTGCGCTCGATGTGATACTCCACGCGGTCGCCAGGCACCACGGGCTTGCGGAATTTCGCATGATCGATGGTCATGAAATAAACCAGCGGCGGCGGTGTATCGGACGCGCCCGCGACAGCCTGGATACAAAAGGCTCCCGCTGTTTGCGCCATTCCCTCGATCAAAAGCACGCCGGGCATGACGGGAATGCCGGGAAAATGCCCTTGGAACTGCGGCTCGTTCATCGTGACATTCTTGATGCCGATACAGGATTTATCCCCATCCGCCTCGATGATCTTATCCACGAGGAGAAACGGGTAGCGATGCGGCAGGCATTTCAGGATGTCGTGAATATCCAGCGACCTCACGGTCCCCTTCGCCGTGGGCTCATGGGGAATATCGTTCATGCGCGACCTCGTCGTTTCATGAGAGCGCTTTCCACTTTGGCGGGATCGCCAAAGCCATCGAAAATCGCTCTCTTACTCAGGAGTTAGGACTTGTCCTCGATCGAAAAAGTCTGCGCCTTTTTCGGAACATGCTCTAGCGGGCTCATACTGGTGCCATGCGCGTTCTGGCCAACACACGACCGGACTTACCGGCAGTGAGGCCAAATGAATTCCACGCCAGGTTGGATATACACATTTCCACGCAAGAGCGAGTGCCTTGAGCGATTTCCTGTGGCTTTGGTGGACCCGCCAAAGCCACGGCAAATCGCTCTCTTACTAAGGGCTAACCACGCTCAGGCGCGCAATCGTCCGGCCGGGTTCGATATGAACGAGATTACCGATCCGGCTTCCCTCGCCAACCACGGTGTCGCGTAACCCACCGCGATCCACCGTCGTATTCGCACCGATTTCCACGCGATCTTGGATGATGACCCGGCCGGGGCCCGCGATCCGCGCCACGGCGCCCGCGATCACCGGCGCGTCTTGACCGATCCGGACGCCCGGCGAAATCGAGACGCCATTCCCAATCAGGGCGCAAGCGATGGTCACCTGCGCTCCAATTGCGCAGTCCCGTCCGATGCGAACATCCGGGCCGATCACACTATGGGCGCCGATGATCGTGCCGCTTCCGATCTCGGCCTTGGGGCCAATGATGGCACCGGGATCGACGGTCACGCCGGCCTCGAGCCGCGCCTCGGCATGGATGAACGCGGCGGGACTCAAGCCGCGATTGGCAAAGAGCGACGCGGGCCGCCCGGCGCCGGGGTAAAAGGCCGCCGCGATCTTGGCAAAGGCCGAAAGAGGATCGAATGTGACCAGAGCAATCGTGCCGGGGGGCAAAAGCGCCGTCTCGTCCGGCGTGACGAAACAAGCCCCCGCCTTGGTCCGCGCCAGCGTTTCCGCATCGACGCCCCCCGCGCAACAGGAAATGGAACGGGGACCCGCTTGATCCAGCGCGGCGACATGATGGAACAAACGATGAGGATCGGCCGCCGCCGGGGCAACAGCCTGGGTCAGGCCGGCCGCATCCGCGAGAGACATGGGCGGTGCTGGTGTGAAGAACTGGGGCTCGCTCATTTCATTCACCTGTGTCACGGCACGATGTCGGGACGCGATTCCCTTCCCCACGAGGGGAAAAGTTAGGGATGGGGTTCTCCCTTTCTGCGTCCACGGTAGAAGTGCGGCGCGACCCCCTACTGCCAGCCTCTCCACACAAAGGGCAAAAAGCGGATCGCGGCGCTTCATAAGGGTTCGCAACGGAACATGTCTTCGCAAAGCTCCATGAAAAAAGGGAGAGCGATGGCTCTCCCTTTTCACGATCATGCAAGACGATCAAGCGCTTTGGCCGGGTCCGGTCAGAAGGTCGCGCCGCCGGTAAAGCGGAAGAACTGCGTCTGATCGTTCGGATCCTGCGTGATCGCCTTGGCAAAGTCGAAGCGGATCGGCCCGAGCGGCGAAGTCCAGATAATCGAGGCGCCGACCGAAGACCGGATTCTCGTGGTGTCGCCGCCGACGGTGATCGTATTACCCTGCGTGTAAAGCGGGGCTACATTGTACGGGACAACGGGCCCGCCATTCGTAAAGTTGGTCTGACCACGGTAACCGAACAAGGTGCCGGCGTCCGCGAACAGAGCGCCCTTCAGACCGATCTCGCGGGGAATACCCCAGATCGGGAACTGCGTTTCGAGCGAAGCCCCGGCATATTCGGTTCCACCCAGCGGGTTGCCAGCGGCATCGATACCAGGGGACACGTCGCGCGGACCAATGCCGCCCGGAGCAAAGCCACGGACAAGGGACGGGCCAAGGTTGAAGTTATCGATGATCCGCAATTCCCCGCCGCCATAGGCACGCAGGTCACCGCCCTGGAGATGCACGATGCCGATGATCTGGTCGTAGATCGGATGGACGAAGCGGAAATCACCGGTCGTGCGGATGTATCTGCTGTTACCGCCGGCGCCGGCAATATCCTGACGCAGCTCGGCGAGAATGCCGTCCGTCGGATTCTTCGGATTATCGATCGTATTGTAGCTGAGCGTATACCCCACGCTCGACGTGACGGTAACGCCGCCATTCGCCATGGCCGCCTGTTTCAGGGCGAGAGAAGCTTCGCCGTTGGTCAAGCAGTTATTGGTCGAGGACAAAGCCGTGGTCCCGGCCGTCCCAGGCGTCGTGCCCGCGATTGGATTGGTACAATCGTTGTACGGCTCGTCGTAACTGTTCGGGATCGTGATCACGGAGCGGTAACCGGAATAACGCGGCGAGAAGGTGATCTCGTCGGTGACCGGGATTCCCAGCCGCAAGGTGCCACCCGCGACGAAGTTCTCGTAATAGGAATATTGCGTCACGCTGTTGTCTTTGGCGTAGAGGTCGAAACCCGCCGCCATGCGCTGATCGAGGAAATAAGGTTCGGTAAAGTTGAACTCGATCCCCTTGGTCCTCTGACCGGCGGTCAGAGCCGTGCGTACATATTGACCACGGCCCAAGAAATTCGTCTCGGTCACAGCCAATTCGGCGATGAAACCCTCCGTCGTGGAGTAACCACCGGAGACGGAGATCGAACCCGTGGGTTGGTCCTCGACGTCGACGACCACGATCACCCGGTCGGCGCTGGAGCCCTGTTCGTTGGTGATCTTGACCTTCTTGAAGAAGCCGAGCCGGTTCAGCTGGCGCTCCGCCTTGTCGATGAGAACCTTATTGTAAGCGTCGCCCTCGCCGATTTCGAACGCCCGGCGAATGACGTAATCGCGGGTCCGGGTATTCCCCTTGATGACGATCTTCTCGATATAGACGCGGGGACCGTTTTCGACGTTGAAGACGATGGAGACCTTCCGCGTCTGGGGATCGCGGTCGCCGCGCGGGCGAACCTGCGAGAAGGCATAACCGCGATGGTTCAGCTCGCGCGTCATGGACTCCACGCTCTTTTCGACGAGGTCGCCATTATATGTGTCGCCTGCGTGCAAGCGCACGAAGCGAAGCAGATTGTCGTTCGGAAGATCCGCAAGATGGGAATCGACGGACACGCTGCCGACGACGTATTGCGGGCCTTCCTCGACCGTGATGGTGACGATGTAGCCGCCCTGCGCCGGATCGAAACGTGCGTCCGACCCGATGACGCGGAAATCCGCATAGCCATTCTTGAGATAGAAGCGGCGGATCAGATCGAGATCGCTGCCGATCTTGTCGGGATCGTAGACGTCGGATGTCTTGAAGAACGAGAGATAATTCATCTCGGTCGTCTGCATGAGATCAATCAGCTTGCCCGCGGAATAAGCCGAGTTCCCGACGAAATTAATCTTCTTCACGCCGGTCTTTTCGCCCTCGTTGATCGTGAAGACGACATCGAGGCGGCCATTCGGCAAATCGACCGTGCGCGCCGTCACCGAGGCAGCGGCGCGGCCCGAGCGGCGGTACACATCCTTGATTCGCTCGATATCGGCATTGACGATCGACGGACTGTAAGGTCCGCGCGTCTTGGATGTGATTTCCGTCTGGAGCTGCTCGCTCTTGAGCTTGCTGTTGCCCTCGAAGGCAACGTGATTGATCGACTTGTTTTCAGCGACCGTGATGAGCACGCCCTTACCGGCGCGGCTGACCTTCACATCGGAAAAAAGACCTGTCGCATAAAGATCCTTCACGCCCTTGTTCACGGAATCATTATCGGTGCCCGCGAAGTAGGAACGGATGGTCTCCGAGTCCACACGGCTATTCCCGCGAACGGAAATCTGCGCGAACGCCGAGGGGAGAAACGCCAAAAGAGACAACAAGAGGGCCGCAGCAAATGCGAACCGGTGGATGTGACCTTTGAAACAATGCATTACTGGTCCGGCCCCCGCATCGCATTAAAGCCGGCTTCCAAGCCGGCGGCTGAAAAAATACGCATTCAACCTTGCGTCAAACTTCCAAACGGCCAGAGGCAAATCCATTGCCACCGGTCCATGTCACCTTTGCTTCTACAGCCTTTGACCGAAGGTGCAAATGCCGTTCGCCGCGTGAACCTCGTTTTCAACACAGCGTGGCGATCAAGACACGCTTTAAGCTAATAAGAGGGTTAACGGATAAAGTTAACTCTCTCTTATCACTCCGATTTTCGATTCGGGCTATTTTAAGTCAAGAGCCCCGCGGAAACAAAATTAAGGCATGGCGCGGCGCGGAAGACATAATTTCTCCATGTCGGCGCCGGCTCCGCCCAGAGTTCAATTTTGGAGATCAATTTTGCAAGACGAGTGTTGTCAAAGTTTCGAGACCGGCAAGGCTCCGCCACACGGCACGTCATGCGTTTTCGCTCCGGCGGCGCCGGCGAATGCGCGCGAAACCGGTGTAATTTATCGAGGTGTCCCACGCTTGGATCTCGAAGCGCCGGTCAAGCGTGACAGCGAGGAAACACGGAGAATAATGGCGTAGCGAGCCCAACGGCGCGCTCATGCCGCCGACGTCGAATTTTCTATATTTTAGCAAAAAATAGAATTTTGCGAGGATAAGAATAGTTGATCCCTGGATGAATACTTCGTGATTCTATCCGCTCGGCCAGAAACCAACTCAGCGGAATCCGGAAACATGGCTCCGGTTTTCCGGGTGAACTCCGCGCTAGAGCGCTTTCCGCTTTGGTGGACTCACCAAAGCGATAAGAACTCGCTTCCTTTATAAGAAGTTAGAGCATGTCCTTAATCGAAAAAGTCTGCAACTTTTTCGGGACATGCGCTAAAATAAAAACCTACGCGGACTTCCGCCTAGCATTACAGTTGCGTATTTAACTGACTTCTGACTCACTGGGTCACCATGATTCGTCATGGGGGCGCGGGATGTCGGGAGCTTCGATCGAGACGACGCTGGAGTTGTGGGCGTCGTCGCTGCGG
>JBEKFQ010000082.1:0-11214 GCA_050013235.1 Beijerinckiaceae bacterium | reverse complement strand
TTCGCCTTGAACGCCGCATCAAACTTCTGACGTGCCTTCATAATCTCTCGCTCCATCGCTTTCCGACAGAGCAAAGCACGCTACACCTTAACCCATGGTCCCAGATCCGGGGGCCACTTCAGTTCGCGATCAAGGGCTTGTATCTGACTTTTCTCCTCCACGCTGAGCACGAGCGCCCGATTGGGCGGCGATAAATAAAGACCGACAATGTCGCGGACTTTATCGACAAACAGCGGGTCGCTGGACAGCTTGAACGTCTGCGAGCGATGGGGCTGCAAACCGAAAGCCGTCCAGATCCTGCGGATAGTCGTGTGCGAAAATCCCGTCGCCGTGGCCATTGACCGGATCGACCAGTGTGTGGCGTCCTTTGGCGTTGAACGGAGCGTGCGTTCGATCACGGCGGCAACCTGATCATCACTGATTGTTCTTGGTCTACCTGGACGGGCCTCGTCCAGGAGTCCTTCGATGCGGTCCTTCAGAAAGCGCCGGCGCCATTTGCCGACTGTGTGCTCGTGGATGCCAAGCTCACTCGCAACGGACTTGCTGGCCACGCCATCGGCGCACCTCAGGATAACCCGGCAGCGCTCTGATAATGATCGAGCTACACGATGGCGCCCGACTTGTCGTTCAAGATATACCCGTTCGTCTGGACTCAGAACCAAAGGGATGATCGGGCGCCCCGCCGCATTGGCCATAACCTCGCTCCCACTGGACCAGTGAAAGCGAAACCATATAATGAAATGAACTTAAGTTCCAGATGACTAGGCCCATAAGTCAAAACCTCGCAAAGCGCATTAAGTGCCTGATTTTATTGGCACGCCACTCAGGACAAAACTGCGAACACATATATGATCGATATTGAATATAAATTTTGACCCCCGGCTTTATGCCGATCGTCGACTTGCCTCCAAAACGGAGCCGTCGCTCCGAAAGCGAAACAAACCTCAGCGCGGCTCCGCCAGATAGCCCCGCCATCCTCCCAGCGCGCTAATTTCGCGTGCGGCGCCCAGCGCATGTGCTTCGCATAAAAAGCCGCTGACCTCGCGCCCGCTTGCCAGCTTGACTTTGCCAATCCCGAGCGGCGCGGGAATTGCGGCGACGAATCGGCCGAAAGCCTCGGCCGGCAAAGACCAGACCTCCACTTCAAGTCCTGCGCCGCAAAAGTCCGGCTCGCGCACAAGTCCGGGCTTGGGCGGTGTAGAATTCGGTAAAACAAAGAGCCGATACTCACCCGACGTGCGCGTCGCTTCAATGAGGCACCCGCCGGCTTGGGTCAGTTCGCTATTGAGCGGTTGCCCGGTTAGATGGGCACCTACGACGACGATTTCGATGCGATCCGTTTCCGGCGCCTCGAGGCGCGTCGCCCCGGCCGGATTGCGCCCCTTCCCAGCCCCGCAGCCCGACGCCCGATGCAATTCGGCGGCGAAGACAGCTAGCGCATCGTCGCAAAAGCCCGGTGCGATCAAGGTGACGCCGAAAGGCAAGCCATCGTCACGAAAGCCCGAAGGAATGGCGATGGCGGACATGCCGAGGAAATTGACGAAATTGGTATAGCGGCCGAGACGGGCGTTGAGTCGCACCGGATCGGCGCGCATGGCCTCGGCCGTATAAATCGTGGGCGCGGTCGGCAGCAGCAGAAAATCGAATTTTTTCGCCTCTTTCTCCGCCGTTCGCATCAAGGATTTAAGCTTGTACTGGCCGCGAAAGGCGTCGGCGGCGGAAAAGCGCCGCGCCGATTCGATCAGGCCGCGCACCGTCGGCTCGACTTCGTCTGGCCGGGCGGCGATGAATGGCTCAATCGCCGCGAGACGCTCGGCCAGCCACGGTCCCTCATAGAGCAGAGAGGCAATGTCGAGGAAGGGCGCATAGTCGAATTCGACTATTTCCCAGCCCAGTCCTCGCGCCCGCGCAATGGCTTGTCCATAAAGCGCGGCGTATGCGTCATCGCCGTGGAATTCCTGGTCCTTCGCCTCCAGAACGCCAGCGCGCGGCTTGGGCGGCAGGCTTTTCGGCGCGGGCTCCACGGAATAAGCGTCGCTCGCATCGAAGCCTTCGACGACGCGCCTGATGAGGGCGCCATCGGCGACAGAAGCGGAAAAAATGCTCACGCAATCGAGGCTGCGGCAAGCCGGAACGACGCCGCTGGTGCTGATGAGGCCGGGCGTCGGCTTGATTCCGACAATATTGTTGAAAGCGGCGGGAACGCGCCCCGACCCCGCCGTATCCGTGCCAAGCGAAAAGGCGACCAGTCCGTTGGCGACCGCAACCGCCGAGCCGGAACTCGAGCCGCCGGAAATATAGCCGGCGTTGAACACGCTGCGCGGCGCGCCATAGGGTGAGCGCGTTCCACTCAGGCCGGTCGCGAATTGGTCGAGATTGGTCTTGCCAACCAGAAGGGCGCCCGCCGCCTCGAGCCGCGCAACCGCCGTCGCATCCTTTTCAGGCTTATAGGCAAAAGCGGGACAGGCGGCGGTCGTCTCCATTCCTGCCACATCGATATTGTCCTTGACCGCGAAAGGGACGCCCCAAAGCGGCAAGCTGGCGGGATCGGGCGCCCGCGCCAGTAGGTCGCAAGCCGCGGCTCGCAGATCGTCCGGCGCCACGCGGGAGATGAAAACAGCGGGATCGCCGCACACGTCGATCCGCGCCAGAACCTCCTCCGTTACCTCCAGCACGGCTTCGGGCCGGACCAGATATTTCGCGCGAAGCTCTTCGAGAATGAACAGGGACGTCGCCATCACACTTCCTCCAGAGCGCAAACCAGATCGCCCGCCCGCAGAGTCTGGCCGGGCTTGACGGCGAGGAAGCGGACAATACCGCGCGCTGTCGCCGCAATGGCGATTTCCATTTTCATCGATTCGACAATGACCAAAGGCTGGCCGATCTCGACATGGCCGCCTTCCTCGGCGACCACTTTCCAGACATTGCCCGGCGCTTCGGTAAATTGCCCGATGCAGCCGTCCGGAACCTCGCCGCCCGAGGCGAGCGCGGCGGCAGCGTCATCCAAAGGCGCTTCGTCGATTTCATCGTCGCGCCAACGTTGGCGTTCGGCCTCGAAAGCCGCCTGCTGGCTTGTCTTGAATGCGGCGATTCCTTTTGCCTCCCGCGCCAGAAAGGCTTGGTAACCGGCATAGGAAAATTGCGTTTCCTCAATGCTGATGGGATAGCCGCCATGCGGAAAGGCCGCGCGCGCTTCGAGCAATTCCTCGGCGCTGACCGGGAAGAACTGGATCTGGTCGAAGAAGCGTAGCAGCCAGGGCGTACCCGGTTTGAAAACTTCGGTGCTACGCCAGCTGTTCCACATCTGGATGGTGCGGCCAAATAATTGATAGCCGCCCGGCCCTTCCATGCCATAGACGCACATATAGGCGCCGCCGATGCCCACCGCATTTTCCGGCGTCCAAGTGCGCGCCGGATTATATTTGGTCGTCACTAGACGATGACGCGGATCGACCGGCGTCGCCACCGGGGCGCCGAGATAGACGTCACCGAGACCGAGCACCAGATAGGAGGCGTCGAAAATCACCCGGCGCACCGCCTCTTCGTCCGGCAGGCCATTGATGCGGCGGATGAACTCGATATTGGACGGGCACCAAGGCGCATTGGGGCGTACCAGATCGTGATATTTGCGCATGGCGAGTTCCGCCTGCGGGTCGTTCCACGACAGCGGCAGACGCACGATGCGGCTCGGCACGACCATTTCGTCGATGGAAGGCAACGCGGTTTCAATTCCACGCAGGACGTCGAGCAACTTCTGCCGCGCGAGTTGCGTCCCGTCATAATGGATTTGCAGCGAGCGAATGCCCGGCGTCATGTCGATCAGGCCCGGCAGTCCGGATTGCGCAACCGCCTGCGCCAGCAGATGCACGCGCATGCGCAGCCCAATATCGAGCGTCATCGCACCATATTCGACCAGCAGATTATCCTCGCCGGAGCGACGATAGACCACCGGAATCGGCCCCGTCACATGGCGTCCGACTATGGGCGAACCTGCGCCCTCCGGCGCGGCCCTGACGATCGGACCGGCAACAGGATCACTCGGACGCGCGACGGCGATGAAACGCAATCTGTCGCCCGGCTTGAGCTGCCCGAGCTTCCAGAGTTCGTCGCGCGCCGTCACCGCCGGGCAGACGAAGCCGCCGAGGCTCGGACCGTCCGGCCCGAGAATGATTGGCATGTCGCCGGTAAAATCGATTGAGCCGATGGCATAGGCGTTGTCGTGAATGTTAGAAGGATGCAGCCCCGCTTCGCCGCCGTCGCTGCGCGCCCATTTCGGCTTGGGGCCGGTCAGGCGTATGCCGGTGCGCGCCGAATTGAAATGCACCTCATATTCGGACGCGAAAAACGTCTCGATATCCTCTTCGAGGAAAAAATCCGGCGCGCCATGCGGACCATAAACGACGCCAAGCCGCCAATCGTGCGTCAACCGCGGAATCTCTTCCGCGTTCAAGGCGCGCGGCGATTGCGCCGCCGCTTCGCCCAGATGCAGCACGTCGCCTGCCTTCAGCGCGCCGGTGGCATGGCCGCCAAAGCCGCCCAAAGTGAAAGTCGCGCGCGAGCCGAGAAATTCCGGCGCCTCGAAACCGCCGCTCACAGCGAGATAGGTTCGCAGCCCCGGCCCTTCCACCGCGCCAAGCGCGAGAACCTGCCCCGCCTGCGCGGCGGCCGGTGCATTATTCGAGATTTCGACGCCATCCAATGTCGCCTTCATCCGCGCGCCGACCAGAGCGAAAACAGCGCCCATATTAAAGCGCAGGGTTGCGCCTCGCGCGGTCATTTCCAGCGCGGTCACCGTCTCCGGATTGCCGACGACACGATTGGCGAGGCGGAAGCTCTTTTCGTCCATAGGGCCGCTCGGCGGTACGCCGACATTCCAAAGGCCGAGACGCCCCGGCAATTCCTGGATCGTCGATTGCGTGCCAGGGCTGAGCACGTCGAGCGAGCGCGGCGCGAAAGCGAAACGCGACAGCAGATTGGTGGCGACCTCGCCCCGCGCCAGTTCGTTTGAGGCGGCTACGGCGCGCAAATAAGCGAGATTGGTTTCGATGCCGCAGATCCGCGTCCGCGCCAGAGCAGCACGCAGCTTGTTCACAGCCTCGGCACGGTCCGCGCCGTGGACGATGATTTTCGCCAGCATGGGATCGTAATAGGCGGTGACTTCCGCGCCGGTCTCAATCCAGCTGTCGATGCGCGCGTCTGCTGGAAATTCGACATGGGTCAGCAGGCCGGCGCTGGGCCGGAAGCCCGCGCCGGGGTTTTCGGCATAGAGCCGCACTTCCATCGCCGCGCCGCGCGGGACGAGATTTTCGGCGCCGGACAGGACATCCTCGCCCGCCGCCTGCCTGATCATCCATTCGACCAGATCGATGCCGAAAATACTCTCCGTCACGGGATGCTCGACCTGAAGCCGCGTGTTTACTTCGAGAAAATAGAAATCCTCGCGCGCCACATCATAGATGAATTCGACCGTGCCCGCCGACTCGTAGGCGACGGCTTCGCCGAGAGCGCGCGCCGCCTCGCGCAGGCGCAGGCGCATCTCTTCGCTCAGGCCAGGCGCCGGGGTTTCCTCCAGCACTTTCTGATTGCGCCGCTGCAACGAGCAATCGCGCTCGCCGAGCGTGACGATACGCCCTTTGCCGTCGCCGAAAATCTGGACTTCGATATGCCGCGCTTGCGCGACATAGCGCTCGAGATAAAGACGGGCGTCACCGAAGCCCGCTCGCGCCGTGCGCTGCACGCTCTCAAATTTTTCGCGCAGGACTTCCAGCCCCTCACACAGCTGCATGCCGATGCCGCCGCCGCCCGCCGTGCTTTTCAACATGACCGGATAGGAAATTTTTTCAGCTTCCGCGAGCGCCTGCTCGATAGTGTCCAGCAGGCTGGACCCCGGCAGAAGCGGCACGCCGCTCCTTTGCGCGATTTCGCGCGCGGTATGTTTCAGGCCGAAGGCGCGCAAATGTTCCGGACGCGGTCCTATAAAGACGATTCCCTCCGCCGCGAGACGTTCCGCAAAGCCGGCATTTTCGGACAGAAAACCGTAGCCCGGATGGACCGCCTGCGCGCCGGTCTTGCGGCAGACGTCGAGAATGGCCTCGACATTGAGATAGCTTTCGCTGGCGGGCGCCGCGCCGATGCGCAGGGCTTCGTCCGCTTCCAGAACCGGCCGGGCAAAACGATCCGCATCGGAATAGACCGCGACGCTGGCCACCCCCATTTTGCGCAAGGTCCGTCCGATCCGGCCGGTGATCTCGCCCCGGTTGGCGATCAAAACCTTCTTGAACATGTCAGGCCTCCCGCGCGTCCCAGATCAGAACCCGCACCGGCGTCGGATGGAAGCCGTTGCAGGGATTATTGATCTGGGGGCAATTGGAGATCACGCAGAGCAGGTCCGTTTCCGCGACCAGTTCGACATAATCGCCGGGTTTCGACTCGCCATCGACAATGGCGAGATTGCCGCCCGGCTCGACCGGCACATTCATGAAGAAATTGATGTTGGGAACGATGTCGCGTTTGGACATGCCGTATTTCGTCGCTTCGATGATGAAGTTTTCCCGGCAGGCGTGGAAGTATTTCGTGTGATGGCCGAAACGGACGGTATTGCTCTCGCAGGAACAGGCGCCCGCGGATGTGTCATGTGCGCCGCCGGTATTGCCGGTGACACGCGCCATGACACGGCCTTCGTTGGAGATCAGACTTGTGCCTTCGACGACATAGGCCGAGCCCTGTTCGCGCAATGTGTCCTGCGCGCTATAGCGCTCGGAGTAATCGCCGGCGCAATAAAACAATGTATCCACCGCCTGCTGGCCGTAGCTGTCGATAATCCGCAAGATCTGCCCCTTGCGAACAATATGCGACCACGGCTTTTGCGCCGGAATTTCGAAATCATGGATGGCGTCCGCTGCGTCGCGCGCGACCGGAACGCAAGTGAAAATGCTCATATTTGCCTCCTTCAAGCCAGCAAAGCGGAATCATTGTTTTCAAAGGCACGGATGTTTTCCGCGCTGCCGGTCCGGCAGAAATCGTCCGCCGCCGCCGGCGCGCGATAGCGTAAAATCTCCAGCGTCCCCGGCTCATAGGCCGGCGCGGGATCGAACGGATGCGGACAATTGGAGATAGCGGCAAGCACATCCATTTCGGCGCGCAGATCGACGAAATCCATCTTCGCCCGTTTCGCCTCGTTCCAGACGAAGCGCCCCCGCGCGTCGATATCGACCGGGGCGAAAAACGTCACGGGCAAAGGAATATCCGCGCGGGAAAGGCCGAGCTTCGCGGCGGCGAGAATGAAATTGTCGCGCGTATTGCGATAATCGCCGCCATATTTTCTCGCGTTGGAAGCCGCGGTCGAACCGCCGGTCAGCGCGTCATGTGCGCCGCACGTATCCTCGATGATCGAGAACATGACCTTGCCCATGTCGGACAGGATCACGCGGCCTTTGCGCAAGGCGGCGCTCCATTGCACCTTGACCGTGTCGGCATGATTGATCCGTTCCGAAACGTCATGGCAATTCCAGGCGAGGACAGAGGCGGAGGAATGCCCGCCGACATTGACGAGGCGCAAGGCTTCGCCGCGCGCCAGTTTCACCGTCCAGTACCAGCCGCCTGGAATGGTCTCGCGCTGGATCACCGCGCCGGCGGAGATGGATGCGGCATCCCGGCGCGTAAGTTCGGGCAAGGCGCGCGGCGCGCTGCCCTGGCCCGCCGCCTTGAGCGCCTCGTAATTGCGGCGATTGGCTTCGATCGCGGCTTTCTGCTCTTCGGTCAGGATCATGATCTCTCCTTATGAGACCTGGGATCCGGGCCGTCCCGGTTTGGCTCCGTCATTGGCCGGGTCGTCCCGGCCGGAGCGGTGAAAGTTTTCTTGGCGCCGGCGATGCGCAGCGGCCAGATTTCAATATCCTTGGCGATGGTCGCGCCATAACGCGCCTTTTCCTCGGGGCGATTACGGCGGCGTTCGAGAGCGAGAATGCGTGTGCCGAGCCGGAAGGCTTCGGTAAGATCATGGGTGACCATCACCACGGTGAGATCGGTCTCATTCCACAGCCGGCGCATCAAAGCCTGAATATCGGCGCGAGTACCCGGATCGAGCGCGCCGAAAGGCTCGTCGAGCAGCAGGATTTTCGGACGCCGCATCAAAGCCTGCGCGAGCGCCAGTCTTTGCTGCATGCCGCCCGACATCGCGGCGGGATATTTGTCTTCGGTCCCGGTGAGGCCGACTTCGGCGAGAAGCGAGCGCGCTTGCTCCGCCACGACGCGGCGCTTCGCGCCGAACAACCGTCCGAGCAAAGGCGAGTCCGCGATCTCGGCGCCAAACATCACATTTTGTAAAGCGGTCAAATGTGGAAAGACCGAGTAGCGCTGGAACACAACCCCACGGTCGCTGTCCGGCTCGGCAACGAGCGGCTTTCCATCCAGCGTGATCGTCCCGCGCGTCGGGCTGTCTTCCCCGAGCAGCATGCGCAGAAAGGTCGTTTTACCGCAGCCGGACGGACCGACTAGAATGAGGAAGGCACGGGCTTCGATCTCGAAGGAAATGTCTTCGAGAACGATCTGACCGCCATATTCCTTCCAGACATTCTCGACATGAATAAAGCTCATGACGCCCTCGCCGCCGCAAACCAGGGAAAGGCGCGGTTCTGGATCCAGCGCAGCAAAGCATCGAGCAGATAGGCGAGCAAAGTGATCCAGGCGACATAGGGCAGGATGATGTCCATCGCGAGATAGCGCCGCACCAGAAAGATGCGGTAGCCAAGGCCGGAATCCGAAGCGATGGCTTCGGCGGCGATTAGGAATAGCCAGGCCGGGCCGATTGTCAGCCGTAGCGCATCGACGAGCCGGGGAAGCATTTGTGGCAGAACGACGCGTAAGACGATCTGCCAAGTCGAGGCGCCGAGCGTCTGCGCTTTCAGAAATTGCTCGCGTGGCAATTCGGAAACGCGCAAAGCCAGATCGCGCACGAGAAAGGGCAGCGAACCAATGACGATGAGCGCGATTTTCGACGCTTCGCCAAGCCCCATGACAATGAACAGGATGGGCAGCAGCGCCAGCGGCGGCGCCATGGAGGCGACCGCGACAGACGGCCCGAGCAGCGCGCCCGCCAGTGGCAGCAAGCCCATGATAATACCGGTTACAAGCGCCGCGAAAGTCGAAATCGCCAGAGCGATGAACAGCCGCTGCAAGCTCGACGCGGTGTCGAGCCAGAGAATATAATCGCCGGTGCGCGCATCCGGCTGAAAAGCGAGTTCGCGCACCGACCGGATTATGGTTCCCAGAGCGGGAAGCAATTTGTCATTGGGATTTTCAGCCAGCCGCAGGCTGGAGAAAATGAAATAGGTCCCCGCCGCGAGCATGAAGGGCAAAGCCGCAAGGACAAAGCTTTGCCCTCGATTCGGTTTGACGTTCAACAAACGCATGTTTTACCCTCTCGCGTCGCGGCGGTGTGTTGTTCAAAGCATGTTCCCGAAAAGCTGGACGGCTTGCCGGGCGAGAATATGGGCTGAACGGATGATCAGAGCTTGCCTTCGGCCGCCAGCGTCATGAAGGACGGATCGAAGCGCAGCTTGACGTTTTTGGGGTCGCCCAGAATCTGCTTGCCGGCTAGCTCGATCCCGATGGCGTCGGCGCTTTTGGCGTCCTTGCCGAGCAGAGCCTTGGCGAAAAGGAAGGCGCGCACGCGATCCATGGTTGCACCAACCGCCCTGCTTTCGGTAAAGGCGGCGGCCTCCTTCGGCGTGGCGAAAAGACGCGTGGCGGCGAGTTGCGAATCGAAGCCCGCCAGATCGGTTCCGGAAGCCTTGGCCATGGCGTCCTTGGCCGCCTTGCCGGCGGCATTGTCGGCGAGCATTTTCGTGATCGTCTCGTACCAGATGCCGGCGAGCGCCTTGCCGAAATTCGGGTTATCCTTCAGCACCGCCGTATTGACGACCATCAAATCCATGATCTCGCCGGGAATCTGCGAGGAATCGAAAACCTTTCTGGCGTCGGGCGATTTGAGGATTTCGCTGACGATGGGGTTCCAGGTCACCACCGCCGTCACCGAAGGCGTCTTATAGGCAGCCGCCATGTCGGAATCGGATGTATTCACGACCTTCACGTCCTTTTCCGTCAGATTGACGCTTTCGAGCGCGCGGGCCAGCAGATAATGCGAGACCGAAAACTCGACGAGATTGATGTTCTGGCCCTTGATGTCGGCCAGTTTCGCCTTGTTCTTGAGGATGACGGCGTCATTGCCGTTGGAGAAATCGCCGACGATCATCGCCGTGGTGTCGACGCCGCCCGCGGCGGGAATGGACAGGGCGTCCATATTGGTGATGGTCACCGCGTCATAGGCGCCCGCGGTATATTGATTGATCGATTCGACATAATCGTTGAACTGCTTCACCTCGATGGAAATGCCGTATTTATCGGCCCATTTCTTGACGATACCCGCATCGGCGGCATAGCCCCAGGGCATCCAGCCGACATAGATCGACCATCCGACCTTAAAGCTTTTTTTGACCTCGGCGGATGCGGCTCCAGCACTGAGCGCAAGAACCGAACCGGCAATGACGAGCGAGCGAAAGAATGATGATTTGTGCATGCGCGTGACCCTCTGAATTTGTCAATTGAGGGATCGGCATGGACCATCGTTTCGCCAATCCCTTGGCCAACGAGGTCTCCCGGGCTTTTGTCCCGCCGTGCGCCCGGATGGGTGTCTCCCATCTGGGAGGCGACTCTCGGACCAGCATTTCGCGTACGAAACCGGAACCCTAGCCGCCAACTCTGCAAACGATTAGATAGGAACGCTTTACAAAGAGGAAGCCCATCCAGGGCGAAATGCTATGCAGAAAACGCGGAAATTTCGCCCATATTGCCCTCGGATAAGGCAGATGCGAAGCTCGAGAGGGTCGACGACGATCGACCCTAGCTGCTTGTATGATGGCCACGAGAGGCGTTGCCGCCGCCACGAAATACAATGCCGGTCAGATTTCCCAGGCGCTGGGGAACCACTTGAAAGCGGATGAAAGTTGCCCCCGCAAACGCTCGGGTGGCCATTGTTCGCAGCCTCGTTCCGGTTGACGGCGGATTTGGAGCGCCAGCCGGAACAAAACCGCTAAGTAAGAGGGGCAAAACCCCGGGCGATTAAGCTGTCGCGGCGCGGGTTTTGATTATTTCGGGCAGCATCGCGATGCCGGCGTGGTTCGGCGCGCCGAGCCTCGCGCCGACATAATCCCAGAA
>JBEKFQ010000081.1:0-11337 GCA_050013235.1 Beijerinckiaceae bacterium | reverse complement strand
ATCCTGGAAACCGGAAACGATTCCTTCCGATTCAAACAGCGCAAAAAACAGCCGAAACTCGGCTGACTAACTGGAAACTTTTGGACGCTGTTACCTGGAAACTATTCAACGCTGATTGACACGTTGCCGATGGGAAGCACGATCACGATCGCTGCCCCGGCTATCTCTCCGAGCTCGACAGTGAGCCGGAGTACTTTTTCTCTGAGGCCATGTGGCGTGACGTCTGCGGCGGACGCGGCGGCGCTGCTCTGGCGAAGACCAAGCTTCGTGAAAGCGGCATGCTCAACGACACCGGTGCGAGGCCATCGACGCGACGTGTTGTCCGGGTAGGCTCGGAAAAGAGGCGCGAGCAGGGGATCGCTGTCAAGACGGCGTTTTCCAGCGCACCAATAGCGAAATCCTGATCCTGAGCAGGGGGCTATCGGACGCCGCCGGGCGCCGTGGGCGAAGAAGGGAGGGTAAGGGCTCTTGGCCCTTGGTATTAAGCTTGCTCCACGCCTTTCGCTTCTCAGCGATCCCCAAGCTATCACGTCTGCGATCGACCTGGAGGTGTCGCGCGCCCTAGAAGAATTGTCGCATGACGGAAGTGAAATCGGTGTCGATGAAATCCGAAAGATGTTTCTCGCATGACCGGCGTCATCCGTTTTGCGCAGAGCTTGTTACCCGACGAGAAATATCAGCGCCTTTTGTCGCTGCAAGGCGAGACGCTGATTGACAGGCTGCCTCCACGACGGAATGTGCGGGGCGTTCGATATCGAAAAGCAGCAAAGGGTCGGCGCCTGGCCGCTGGGCTGGGACGGCCGCTGCCACATAGGTTAGTTCTTGTGGAAATATACATTTCGCGCCGGGCCTAGAGGCGAGCCCATAAATCTGCAATTTTCATGACACTTCCGCTCTAGCATGCTACTTCCGCGTTCTAGAAGATTGCGGGAGGGGTTGGATGGGCGATTTCAGCGGAAAATTCTGTAGTAACCCGTGGACCTATTGCGAGATATTCGGAGGCGGCGGGGTCTATATCTGCTGTCCTGCCTATGTCCACGGGAAAGCGATAGGTAACATATTCCACAACAGCTTTGAGGAAATATGGAATAGCGCGCAAGCGCAGCTCTTCAGGAAAGGCGTGCTCGATGGCAGCTATTGCGCCTGCGACATGCAGAGATGTCCAGGGGCATTAACTGGTACGCTTCCGACCCATGCAGAAGCTCGCGGGTCGTGGCTGGCGGATTTCGTGAACGACGCGATCGATAATAACCGGATCATTGCGGCTAGAGGCCCTGCCACCGTAAAGCTCTGCTACGATGCTTCTTGCAATTTGATGTGTCCGTCCTGTCGCAACGAATTGATGATCGCGAAGAAGGATGAGCAGGCAAAGCTCAACGAGATCCGCGACAAATTCATTTTGCCGCTGCTTAAAGACACTAAGGTGCTATCTCTGAGCGGCGATGGAGACCCATTCGCCAGCAACCATTATCGCGATGTCATGCGCATGACGTATGGCGTGCTGCCTGACCTGAAGATAGCCCTCCACACAAACGCCGTTCTCCTCGACGAACGCGCATGGGAGGATTGCCACTTGGAAGGCCGCACGGTGAATGTGCAGGTATCTGTCGATGCTGCGCGGGCCGAGACTTACGCGTGGGTGCGTCGCGGCGGCGATTTCGAGAGGCTGAAGCGTAATCTGCGTTTCATTTCCGAGAAGCGTCGGTCCTCCGAAGGGCTTGGAACGTTCGATATTCTGTTCGTGGTCCAATCCCACAACTATCGGGAGATGCGAGAGTTTGTCGAACTGGGCCGCGATCTTAATGTCGATACCGTGCACTTCGCGCTTATCGACCATTGGGAGCGCGGCATGGATAGCGCCGCATATAAGAACGCGAAGATTTGGGATAAGCGTCATCCCGAATACGCAGACTTTATAGAGGTCTTGAAAGATCCGATACTCAACGACCCGATCGTTAATCTCGGAGGTGCCGCTGCGCTCTTGCGAGATGAGGCACTGCCTGAACTCAGAATCGGCGCCGGGGTCATCGCAAGAGTCGAGCCTGGCTGGGCGTCATTTTGACGTCGAACTTGTATGGCGCGGCGACCTGGGTGTGGGTGACGGAGAACTGGCAGTCCAAGTGATGATCTCGGCACAAGCGCTCGACCATCGCTGTGTCCCACCATGTTCCCATCTGGTCACACCCCTTGATGCGCTCCCAGACATGGCGGAGTCGTCGGCTCGGTGTATTGTAGAAGACAGATTTGCGCTTGAGATCCGGAATATTCGTCAAGAGAATGATCCCCGAATCCGACAAGACATTGAGCATGCCGCGAAGCAGCAATGGCAGGTCCTTCGAATTGAAATACTGCAGGCCGCCATTCATCAATATCTTGGAAAACTGACGCCCGAAAGCCTCTGGAGAGTGCAGAAACTCGATCACGTCTTTGCAAAGATATGTGATGTTGGGTCCGGAGTGCGCGTCGCTGGCGACGCCGATCAGCGTGGAAGAAAAATCTACACCGAGCACATCCCT
This sequence comes from Beijerinckiaceae bacterium, assembly GCA_050013235.1. GTDB lineage: Bacteria > Pseudomonadota > Alphaproteobacteria > Rhizobiales > Beijerinckiaceae > RH-AL1. The sequence goes on along the minus strand of JBEKFQ010000081.1, from coordinate 8,821 downwards.
GCATCGCGCGGCGAGATGACTGGTCACCAGGCCGTTGCCACAACACAGGTCGAGCACGGTATCGCTCGACGCGAGTTCAAGATTGGCGCAGACTAAGGCCGCCGAGGCACGGAGTTCCGAATCCGGAACGGGTTGCCCGCCGACCGTGTATTTAACCTGCCGTGCAAACTCCACCTTGCCGAATTGTGCCGGGTAGGATGTCCAGTAGTCTTGCCACTTCATGTCAATATGCCCTTGCATTGCATAGTTTGATCCCCGCCCGGCCCAGCGGGATCAGGGCGTCGCCGCGCGAACGGCCTCTATCATGCGATCCATGTCGCGCTCGTCGTAGCGCTGATCACAAGGCAGGCTCATTGTTTCCAGTGAAAGTCTATGACTTTCGACGAACGTGTCGGGTACAAGGCCGCTCAATGACCAGTGGATCGGCGGGTAAATGTGCTGACCGAAAAGGGCTTGGCGTATGCGGTCGCGATCTTTGACGCGGATCGGAAATGCCAGCGGCACGACGCCCGACGGTCGGGTGGCAAAGAGGGCGATGTCCGCTAGGTGCGCCGCAAGCCTGTCGTAGTTCGCGCAGCGCCGCCTGCTGATGGCGTCGAAGTCACAGCAGGTCCTGAGCAGCAGCCGCGACAGTTCGCTCATCCGAAACGCGCCCACCGGCGCGTTGGCCTGGGCCTTCTGAAACAGATCAAACCAGTCCCGATTTCCGCCGTGTACATCGAACAGCCGCCGCTGCATCGCGGCGTTGAAGGCGGTCAGCCACCAATCGCCCGGCGGCGGCGCCAGCTCCGACGGAGAGACATTGAGCGGTCGGTTCAGGGTCAGGATGCCGCCGTCCGGGACACCGAGAAATTTTCGTGGGCTGAAGATGGCGAAATCGCCGCGGTCGCCAGCACCGTGGCTGAGCATGGCCTGTGTTGCATCCTCGATCACCCATGCCCCGCGTGCCCGTATCGCACCAACCTGTTCGAGGCTGATCGGATGGCCGAAATAGTCGATCATGACCACCACATCGCCCGATCGCACGTCGTCGAGCCAGGACAGAGATGGCAGCTTCAAGCCGGCATCGATCGGATACAGACGAGCAGCGGCACCGGTCTGTCGTGTCGCGACCAGCAGCGCCACGCACAGATACGATGGCAGCCAAACCTGTTCCGGTCGCAGCTTGTCGATCAAGACCGCCAGCGCAGAGGTGGCATTGGCGAAGAAGAGGCTCCGGTCGTCGAGGAATGCCGGTGCGAGGGCGCTGGAATCGATCGGCGTCGTCGTCAGGCCAAACAGCCCGCCGATGACCTTCGCTGTCGCTGCGCCTTGACCTGTCTCGAATTGCATATCAAATTCCGTCCGCAGGGCCTATGTTTAGCGCGAAGATCATCTACATTGCGGCGCAATGTACCGTATCAAGTGAGCTGAGGTAAAAGAATCGTTCGATGGCTGGCACCGCTCAAACATGGCAAGATTCCGTAGCGGGGTATCTACACCCGGGCTATGCTCAGGCGCTGCATCAATTCGGCACGCCAACCGCGCTGCCGCAGAGCGGGGGATGGTTTCTCCAGCGTCCCATCCCGGGCTTCGCCTTATCAGACGGTATGGGGTGCTACCCGTTCCTATCCTGCCAGGACTGGTCGATGCTGGCATCGGACCTCGAATCGCGACGCCAAGAGCTGGTCAGTTTTGCGGCCACGCCGGACCCGTTCGGCCGTTACACACTAGCCGACCTGCAGCGCGCCTTCCCCGACCACTTGACCCGTTTCAAGGATCACTACATCGCTGATTTACATAGGCCGCTGAATGAAATCGTTTCCAACCATCATCGGCGGCAAGCCGAAAGAGCGCTGCGGCAGGTGGATGTAGAATGCGTGGCGCATCCGCTGCGGTTCCTCAACGAATGGATTGATCTTTTTGATCTGGCGGTCGAGAAGTTCCAGATCACGGGGATCCGCGCCTTTTCACGTGAGGCTTTTGCCCGGCATCTGGCGTTGCCGGGTACGTTCATGTCGTTGGCACGCTACCAGGGCGTGATCGTTGCTGCGCACATCCAGCTGGTGCATGGCGAGACCGCCTACTGCCATCTGGCTGCCGCCAACGACATCGCCTACAAGGTCGGCGCGAGCTTCGCGCTTTACTTCGCCGAGCTCCAATACTTCGCCGACAAGGTGCGGTGGATAGACTGGGGTGGTGAGGCCGGTCTTGCCAAGGATGGTCGGCTGACTTCCTTCAAGCGCGGATGGTCAACAGGGACTCGACCCGTGTATTTCTGCGGCCGGATTTTCGATCGTGAACAATATGACGAAATCGCGCGCGTAAAGCAGGTTGGCCTGACCGGCTATTTCCCGGTCTATCGCGAGGGAGAGTACAATTAAGCGAAAAGCAGCGACCGGTGGCGAAACACCGGTGGAACTATTGCACCGACTGGCTGGCGGATTTTCCGCCAGCCAAATCCTGATCACGGCAGCGAGATTCCGGATCGCCGATCATCTCGCAAACCATCCTTGCTCGGCCGAAGACCTCGCTCAGACGATCGGCGTGCAGCCGCAAGCGCTCCGCCGATTTCTGCGCATGCTGGTCGTGCTGAAACTGGCGACCCAGGCAGGCACGGACAGCTTCGCTTTGTCCCCGCTGGGTCAACCGCTGCGCTCGGATCATCCCGACTCGGTGCATGACCGGCTCATCTATATCGGCGACATCGCCTATCCGATGGCCCAGGCCACGAGCCATGCCGTGCGGACCGGACACCCGGCCTTCGATCACGTCTTCGGCGAGTCATACTTCGACCATTTCGTCCATCATCCTGAGCAGGGCGCTATATTTGGCCGGCTGATGAGCCGTGGCGTGAGTGAGCGTGTCGCCGGAATCATCGACGCCTACGATTTCAGCGACGCGAAGACGGTTGTCGATATCGGCGGCGGACATGGCACGTTGCTGGCCGCGATCCTTACTGTTGCCACCGATGCCGTCGGAACCATTTTCGACACGCCAGCCGTCGTCGAAGAAGCCCGCGCGTCACTGGCGCTGAGCAGCGTCGCAGGCCGCATCGATCTAGTCGGTGGCGATCTGTTTCGCGGTCCGCTTCCGCCAAACGGCGACGTCTATGTTCTGTCCAACATCATTCACGACTGGGACGACGCCGCCGCCGAGCAGGTCCTGCGAAACTGTCGTGCCGCCGTCAGGGCCGATAGCCGGATGTTGCTGATCGAGGAAATCATGCCGGCTCGGGTCGCCGAGGCTCCAGCGACCATCGCTAACGATTACACCATGCTGCTATTGACCGGGGGACGGCAGCGGACCGAACCGGAATTCCGCCGATTGCTCGCCACCACGGATTTTGAACTGACCTCGGACATCCGATTTGGTTTGGGGACGACCGCGACACGACGCAAGGAGAACTGGGCGATCCTGGAATGCAGGCCGCGCCGGTCGAGCGGTGGGTAAGCCTGATCCGGCCGGATCACTCCAGGAATTCTTCGCCTTCCTGCGCCACAAAGGGCGTTACGTCGTAGTTCTTGTAATACCACATCAGGGGTTTTTCGACGAAGACCATGTTCGGGCGCAGATGCTTGATTTTCCGCAGGCGATTCCAGTCGCCAGGTTCCGACATCCGGTAGGCATGTACGTCCCAAGGGATTCGGCGGAAGAAGTTGTGGTAAAAGACCATGCCTGTTCCCAGCTGGCCTTTCTCGAGATTGCCGCTGCCCCATAGCTTCCAGCTTCCGTCCCGCTGTAAAGACCAGAATTTGTGCCAGATGAATTCAGCACGATGTTCCCGCGCTACCGCTAACAGGGTTTCGATACGCTCGGGTTCGTATCGGTCGTCGTCGTCCAGATAGGTGATGAACTGCCCCTTGGCGAGGGATTGGGACGCGTTGGCCGCGGCTGTTCCGGCCACCCACCAACGTTCGATTCCCGGCCGCGGGTAGGGGCCGCGTTTCGGCAGGTTGTGGAACTCGATGCGGCTGTCGTTCAGTTCCGCGATGCGCTCGGCGGTATCGTCTATGCAGTGATCTCCGATGACTAGGATTTGCAAATTCGTGTAGGTTTGTTCCTGGATCGACTTCAGGCAGCGCTCCACCAGAAGCTTCGGGCGGCCGGCGGTTCCCGTGCACACCGTGATCAGGGGCGAGGGCTCTTCGAACGCGGATTGGAACTCCTCCGTCTTGCGGGCTGCGCTCAGCTGCGCTCGAATCTCGGCGAGCCCTTCCAACTCTCCCAGAACGTAGTCGACACGCCGCCGCTCATCGGGTTGGTCCACGATGGTTTCATAAATATGCGCGATCTGGTGTCCTAGGTCCGTGTCCTTCTCGTGCAGAAGGCTGATGTCCCGACGCCGCTCATCGGGTTGGTCCACGATGGTTTCATAAATATGCGCGATCTGGTGTCCTAGGTCTGTGTCCTTCTCGTGCAGAAGGCTGATGTCCCGACGCAGCTCGGCAATGAGACCCTCCTGCAATTCGGCCGACTTGCAGGCCGCGCTTAGCTGCGCGCGAATCTCGGCTATGAGTGCCTCACGTTCGGCCTTCTTGCGACGTATGTTCCACATCCAGATGTACTCCTGTTAGCGAGTACCTTTGCGGTCATTCGAAGCGCCGCGCCGCCTCTGCCAGCACGGCGATCACGTGCGCGATCTGCGCCGGTGTCAGATCAACCGCCATCGGCAGGCCGATCAGCGTGGGCGCGACTTGCGCCGTCGTGTCCAGTTGGTCACGGGGTGCATCGGCGAAATAGGCGTGGTGCTGCAACCCGGTGCCATACCAGAGCCGCCAGCCGACGCCGGCATCCTCAAGCGCCTGCTGCATGTGTTCGGCCTCGATTAGGTTGCGGCAGCGGTACAAGGCGTATGGCATGCCGATCTCGGGTGTGACGAAGAAGCGACCGACCAAGCGGTGCTCCGCCGCCGCGCGGCGATAGCCTTCGGCGACGGACTGAAAGGCCAACCGCTTGCGCGCCCACCCGTCGAGTTCGGCAAGACCTACTGCGGCATGATACTCGCTCATCTTGCCGTTCATGCCCATCGACTGCGCTTCGCGCGATCCATAGCAGCCAAAATTCAGCGATTGCATCGCGCGCAGGACACGGTCGGTGTCGGTAGAGACGACTCCGCCGCCCTCACCCGTGCTCAGGCCCTTGGTCGCGTGAAAGCTGATGGCGAGCGGAATCGTGCCGACATAAAGCGCTGGTCGCTCGACGATTTCGCCGAGGCAGGCGGCGCCGTCGATCACCACGGGAACCCCCGTGCGCGCCTGGAACTCGAGCCATGGCGCTTGCGGCACCGGACGGCCGAACGGTGCTACCGGTATGACCACGCCCAGTTGCGCAAGCGACGGATGGTCGGCCAGCCGCATGGGATCGAGCATCCAGCTCGTGGAGTCGATATCCGCAAGGTAGGGCTGATAGCCGACCTGCTCGACAGCCATCGCCGTCGCGACATAGGTGTAGGCTGGGATGAGCGCGTAAGAGCGGGCCGGCGTGGCGCGCCCGGCGACGGTCAGGATGGCAGCGGCCAGGGCTGCCGTACCCGAACTCGCCGTGGCGACGCCGCTGGCCGGCAAGGCTAACATCCGCGCGATGCGTTCTTCGAACTCACGGACCAAGGGACCGTGATTGGTATAGACACGACTAGCGTCGATCCGGCGCAGATAGGGCAATAGAGTCTCGGCCGGCGGCATCAGCGGTCGCATGACCGGCACGTCGGCATGTTTCTGTAGGACTGGCGGCGACGAGACGGACATTGGATGGCTCCATCCGAAGTAATTACGAGCTATGCGGGAAAAGGTAGCGTCCACTGACGTGGTGGAAATTTTCCAAGATTGGCCGGCGGCCGGAGTGAAATGGACTGACGTAGCGGGACCGCTTGAACCGGTTTCTTAGTTGGAACGCCGCCGCTCCGGATTCCTTTCTATCACGCCGCCAGCGGCTTCGTCTGCTGATTTCTGGCGAAGCCGCCCGTCGTAACGGAATGATGCCGCCCACCCATTACGAGATGATGCCGCCCACCGGAACGGGATAATCCCGCCCGGGGTCTGAACGGCGATGAGCGCCTCCGCTGGCCAGTTAAGTTTGCTCCTTTAGCGACCCCAAGGAGCGACGATGCCAGCGGAAAGAGTTGCGATGCGCCAGGCGCGCGAGATCATACGATTGAAGTTTTCGGCCAGCGTCCCGACGCGGGAGATCGCGCGGCGTCTTGGCCTGGCGCCTTCGACAGTTCGGGAGACGTTGAAGCGCCTGAATGGCGCCGGGCTGGTTTGGCCGTTGCCGGAGGGCATGAGCGACGGCGATCTGGAGGCGGCGCTTTACGCCAACACCAAGACCGCCGGTTCACCGACAGGATTCTGGCGGATGGCAGGACATCCGGCGGTCCAGAAAGCCCTACGCAACAGCTTCTTCGATCAAATCGGCCTTCCACGACTCTATGTTTCTGCCTAAGCACAACTCATTCGAACCGCCGTGGTACGGACCCGTATGCCCGGTGGTGTGGGAGGGGAGGGGCTGCAAGGCTCCCCCCTATCCCGATCAATCCCCCTCACTCACTGAATGTCAACAAGCCCTAGTAGTGAATTTGCTACACCTGCGAGAAATGTTGAAGCTGCTGATGTCTCGGCTCTCATCGCCAAATTGGCTCCCCATTGCCGCGGGGAGAAAAAATCCTTGCTGAATCGTCTTGGATCCGAGCGGCGCAACGCCTGAATATAAACAAGAATTTCCTTCAAAAGCGGAAAAGACGGGGCGGGGCTATTCGAGTTTTCGGTCGCAACCCCGCATTGGATTGACGCAGGTCAGGCTCCAAAAACCTCTTGAGGAGGAGCCTTTTTTTAGCGGGTGAAGCGTTTGACCTGCCCAGCGCGTTTTGCTATATCGCTTGCAGTTGTTTAGCCAGAGGGACCGGTTCCTCATCAGGAGGCGATATGTTTAGGAAGTTGTTAATACTGAGCTCAGCAATTACTTTGGCGCTGTCCTTCGGGGCTCGGGCTGACGATAACTCGGGCTGCCGTAATGGCGTTCAGGTTTCGAATGGCCACCCCGTGCTTGATGCGAACGGATACACCATTCCTTGCGGAGTTCCGGTAGCCGCTGTCGATACCGGCGTTGATCCGGCGCTCTTGGCTGTTGGCGCTGGCGCTGCCGTGGTTGTCGGTGGCGGAGTCGCCATCGCCCTGGCCTCTTCGCATCATAACAACCCCGCCAGCCCCTGATTCGCGCTTCCAGGCCGAAGGCGGACGCTGGCGGCTTTGACTCGAAGTGATGGAGTGTTATGCGATTCGCGCGCCCGAACACCATGTGTTCGGGCGCGCAAGTTTTTAGTGTAGCATCGGTTTAAAGTTGCCGTTCGAGCGAGGGGCTGTCGGTATACGAAAGCGTTGCTCATCGCCAGTTTGGCAGCGATAAAGAAATCTCGACATCCCAGCCATCATTTACTCCTCTTGTGACGCTTGCTGACCGACAACCGTCGATGACGACAATCGGAGAGGGCGCGGCTTTTCGCGGGCGTCCGAACCGCCATTGATCGATCGGGCAATGTTGGCACCGTCACTCGCGGTCTTTTTGATTGATGATCGACCTTCATTCTCGCTTCCTGCCCGACATCGGCGCCTGGCCTGCTGTCTTTGCGGCATATTCTTTGACATTGACATGACTGCGCGGAAGGGCGGCAATCTCGCCGGGCATAACGCCGACCATCGGTTTGTATATAAAATTGCGAATCGCGCCATGAATTAGGAGCCGCGCATTTTGCATCGGGGTATTCTTCCGCACTACGGGAACTTCACGTCCCTCCCGCACACGGGCGGGGGACTTAGAATGTTTCAATTCCCTGGCGAATTTCCATAATTCGAGGTCGAGATTGTTCGCGTCTCGGGCGGCCAAGAGGTCGCCGGGCGTGATCGCCCGCCCGAAATTGGTGCCTCGGCGGCTTTCAAGCGAGGATTCTTCTGCTCGGTTTTGAACGCTATAATTGAGTGCGAACGGGTGAGACAAAAACAATTCCCGGATTCCACCGAGACACTCGTCGAATTCATCCAATAACCCAAAATACGCAAAACGATTCTGTAAAACATCTTTTGCTTCTTCGAGTTCCCCGGAAGCTGAGAGGCTCCGTGTCATGAAGTTGTGGGTGCTCGGAAATTGCGCCCAGTCAGTAAGGCTGCCAACGAAACCACGGGCCCGACAGTCATTTTTGTAATCCGAACACATGCGCGCGATCGGTTCGCGTAGAATGGTGTACCAGACCATTCGTTCCGTATACGCGCCATATTCGCCGTAGGGGCGCAGCCCATGTCCTGTAATACTGCAAACAAATGGATTTAAACGCATAGCAGTAGCGATATCTGCTTCATGCGCAAGATTTGAATTTTTATCAGACGGAATAATATCGATATGGCGCCACGAAAGGTTCCTTCTTAGTAGTGCGATGAGCGTCGTGCCTCCACATTTCTCAATGTGACAAAACGTGAACAGGGGTTTAGGAGGCATGGCAGGACCCGACAGTTCCAAACGGTTCAATTGAGCTCACGCTCACTTAATGCTTTGTAGCCGGCATTCGCCAGATGGCGCAACAATTTGAAGCGCTTCCTCGGCGATTGAGCTATGATATTTAATATCTTAGCGTCCATTCGAAAAGTTTAGCAAGGATTGCATAGCTTTCGCATCATGAGTCGTATGGACGCCAGTTTGAGGAACGCGAGCGCCTTTCTGGTCTTGGTTTCAAAATCCTTGGCCAAGCGGCGGCACCTGCCGAGCCATGCGAATGTCCGCTCGACGACCCAGCGGCGTGGCAGAAGAACGAACCCCTTTGCCGCGTCTGATCGTTTAATGATCTCGACATCGGCGC
>JBEKFQ010000080.1:0-14793 GCA_050013235.1 Beijerinckiaceae bacterium | reverse complement strand
GGGCAGTTCACGAAAATAGGCGTTCCAGGCTCCCTGATATATTTCGTCGACCCGAAGGCAACGGTGGAGTCGATGTTCTTGGAGGCACTTTCGATCCAACCCCGCTCGGCGCGATTAAAGGGAAGCTCCTCACGGTCCATGGCGAAAAAATATTGCCGGAAGAACTCTCCCAGATCGCTGAAAATGTAGCGCATATGCCCGGTCAAGGGATAATTTCGCAAAATGGCGTCCCTGCTTTGCAGCCGGTCCAGCAAGAAAACCGAAATCGCAACCAGGACGCCGCAGAAAAGCGCGAACACAAATATCGTCGATAGAATATCGAGAGATTTCATTACATAAGATGAAAAATAAGTCATGGACCGGCGGCCTTCCTCGTTTCATGCTTCCTGGCTTTGGAACAAGGACGATCCGTGGACGTCCTTGCGAGCCGCTCTGAAATTCAACTTGCGCGGCGGGGGGCCAAACGCATTAGCGGACGGTATTCCTCCAAACGAACCGGTCCGGAATCTCGCGCGAGCGATGGGATCGGGTGGAACCGCCGGCGCTTCGGTTTTCGACGAATATGAACACCTTCGTTCGCGCCACCGTTTAAGTTACAAGCAAACCACGTTTTAAACTGACAAATTGCTGAAGGGTCGCGGCGCTGAATGACGTCGCGGGCGATACCGGCCGTTTTTGTTTTCGAGAAGGCCGTGGTTCGCCGTCTCGGCCTGCTCCTCCGGGAATTTGGCCTAAGATTTTGATCCGAAGTAATAAAATGACGCTTTGCCGGACTTGCGTGGAACGATGGCTATCCGGGCGGGACCAGTTTGGGGAGCTAGGGTTCGCAGGGCGAATGGCGCTCCCGGCCTTGCCGCGGCCGATAAGCTGGACGGCCCCCGGCGGCGGATCGAGGAACAGCGCATGTCCGGCACGCGGAACCCTGCCGCCGCGGGTTGTCGCCAAGAAGCCTTTATGTAATGGCAGGGACGGCGCATCCGCCGCAGGAACCAAAGCCGGGAAACTTTGTTTCTTCATCCGGAAAAGCGGCATGCGCGGGAGGGACCATGTGCCTTGATATTTCATTGACTGGCAGTTCATCGCGGCATACGCCGGATTCGACCCTCGCCGGGAGACTTTTCGAGACGCGGTCTTATTCCGTCCGTCTGGCGGAACCGCTTTCGCCCGAAGATCAGACCGTGCAGGCAAATGACGAGGCCAGTCCCACGAAATGGCATCTCGCCCATGTCACGTGGTTCTTCGAGACCTTTCTTCTCAAACCATTTCTGCCGTCATACCAGCTCTTCGACGCGCGTTTCCCGTTCTGCTTCAATTCCTATTACGAGGCCGAGGGCGAGCGTCAACCGCGCGGACGCCGGGGCATTTTGACACGGCCGTCGTGCGAGGAGATCTTGGCTTACCGAGCCCATGTCGACGAGGGTCTCCACCGGCTCATCGAAAGCGGCGCGGCGGGCAATCGCGACGTTCGTGGCCTGATCGAGACCGGCATCAATCACGAGCAGCAGCATCAGGAGCTTCTGCTCACCGATATTTTGAGCCTCTTCGCGGCAAGCCCGCTACGGCCGGCTTACAAGCACGATGTTTTCCGTGCGAATGCGGGAGAGGCCGCGCCGATGACCTTCACCGTCTTCGATGGCGGCATTCGCTGGATCGGTCACAATGGCGACGGGTTCGGTTTCGACAACGAGGGACCGCGCCACGAGGCGCTTCTGCGGCCTTTCGCGCTCGCCGACCGGCTCGTGACAAATGGCGAATGGCTGCGCTTCATCGAAGACGGCGGCTACCAAAATGCCAGCCTGTGGCTCGCCGATGGTTGGGGAACCGTCAAGAGCCACGGTTGGGTGGCGCCGCAATATTGGGAAAAGAGCGGCGCGAATTGGCATGGGATGACGCTCGGCGGCCTTGCGCCGATGAACCCGGCCGCCCCCGTTTCTCACGTCAGTTATTACGAAGCCGATGCTTTCGCGCGCTGGGCCGACAAGCGTCTTCCCACCGAATTCGAATGGGAAGCCGCGGCGAGGGAAAGGGGCGAGGCTCCACCCGCGCAACAGTCGAACCCGCTTGTTATTGCCCCGGCGGTGGAGATTCAAATGTTTGGCGCCGTCTGGCAGTGGACGCAAAGCGCCTATCTGCCCTATCCCGGATACCGGCCGGCTCCCGGCGCGATCGGCGAATATAACGGCAAGTTCATGTGCGGCCAGCATGTCCTGCGCGGATCGTCGTTCGCGACCCCACACGGCCACGCCCGGGCCACCTACCGCAACTTCTTCTATCCCCATCAGCGTTGGCAATTCACTGGCCTGCGCCTTGCGAGCGATGCATGACCCTCGATCAATTGGGCTTTTGCGATCGCGAGAGCGAGAAGGCGGGTTCGTTCGCCGCCGCTGCCTTGCATGGCCTGTCGAAGGTTCAAAAGATCCTGCCCTGCGAGTTCTTCTACGACGCACGCGGCAGCTCGTTATTCGAGGCCATCACCAGGGAGCCTGAATATTATCCGACGCGGACGGAAGCCGCGATTCTCGCAGGGAGCGCCAACGAAATCGCAAGGGATACCGCCCACGGCAGCGTTCTCGTCGAATTCGGATCGGGCTCCAGCGTCAAAACCGAGATCCTGCTCCTCGCGCTGCGCGATCTCGCGGCCTATGTGCCCATCGACGTTTCGCCCAGCGCCTTGGAGAGCGCCCGCGCGCGCCTCGTCCACCGGTTTCCCGGACTTTTTGTCTATTGTGTCATGGGCGATTTTCGCGCGGAGCTCGTGCTGCCTGCAAATATCGAAAACAAGACCCGGCTTGGGTTTTTTCCCGGCTCGACGATTGGCAATTTCACGCCTCTCGAGGCCGCTCGCCTACTCCGTGCTTTTGCCCTCAATCTTGGTCCCAGGGGCCGGTTGATCATCGGCGTCGATCTTCGCAAGGACGTTTCGCGTTTGGTTGCGGCCTATAACGACGCAGCGGGTGTCACGGCGGCTTTCAATCTGAACCTTCTTACGCGAGCGAACCGCGAGCTCGGCGCCGATTTTAACCTCGCGGCCTTCGAACATGAGGCGATCTTTAATACGCGGATGAGCCGGATCGAGATGCATCTCGTCAGCACAAGGCGCCAGAGCGTATCGCTGCTCGGAAGGCGCTTCGATTTCCGGCCTGGCGAAACGATCCACACCGAGAATTCTCATAAATATTCGGTTCGTGAATTCCAGGATCTCGCGCGCGGCGCGGGATGGACACATTTGTTCAGCGTCCACGAGCTCGCCGCAAAGGCCTGAGCAGGAAGCAGCGCGACGCCGTGGACCAATCACTCTTTTGTATAAAAAAGCCCAGCGGTAAGGCCGGGCCTTTCGTCGATGTAGATGTTGAGTGAATCAGCTTTTGCTTGCGTTCCAACGGCCTTCATACTTGAACTCCGGTGCAGCCAGCAGTTCGGCGAGACGCGCTCCAACGCGACGCATGCGAGCACCACCGATCCCGACGCCAAGCTCTATCGCAAGGGCGCGGGGATGGAGGCGAAGCTGGCCTTTCTCGGCCATGCGCTGATGGAAAACCGGTGCGGGCTCATCGTCGACGCCTGCCTGACGCCGGCGAGCGGCCACGCCGAGCGCGTCGCCGCCCTGGCGATGATCGAGCCCCGCGCCGATCGTCCCGTCGCCGTGACGCTCGCCGCCGACAAGGGGTATGACGCGGCCGACTTCGTGAACAAGTTGAGGGCCATGAACGTGCGGCCGCACGTCGCCCAAAACACCACGCGGCGCTCCGCGGTGGACGCGCGAACCACACGCCACCCCGGCTACGCGGCGAGCCAGCGCGTCCGCAAGCGGATCGAGAAAGCCTTCGGCTGGATGAAGACCATTGGCGGCATGCGGCGGCCGATGCTACGCGGGACCGATCGCGTCGGCTGGGCCTTCACCTTCGCCGCCGCCGCCTACAACCTCGTCTGTCTTCCGAAATTGCTGCAGGAAGTGGCCTGATCGAGGCGATATCGACACAGCGGTCAACCGCAACCCATCCTGCAAGGCAGGACCTGCGCCGACCGGGCGACGCGCCCTATGGAAATCGGCCCGGCGTCCGATCGCAGGTCACGATCAGGCGTTCTTCATCAGCCTGTTAAGTCTCTATGGCGTTTTTGACTTCAGTTCCCTCGAAATCCCAGGGTAGAGTTAATTCTAAACCAAGTCATAGGCGGATCGGCCCCGCGGCCCGGTCCGGCAAGCGTCCCGCGACACGGGATGACCGCTCAACTCCCCACGTCTCGCAAATAAGGTGATCACGGAATAAAATATTAACTTAAATCTAAATTTACGAAACCTGCCCCACTTTGCTGGCCACGGCGATGTCGGAAAAGCCATCGGCAACCGTTTTCTGTGGGGCGTTGATTCATGTTTTTTTCCCTGAAAAGTCGAATTTTGCTGGCCTTCGGCGCCATCATGGCGATGTTGATCGTCTCCACTCTAATCAACGTCACCCTTCTTTCGGGCGTCGGCAGCGACGTGGCCGCGTTCCGCTCCACGCTGGACGGCAAGTCCCAGGCTGTCGATATCGACCTCACCATGCAGAAGGTGCGGGTCCGCGTGAACCAGTGGCTCCGCAGCATGAATCCGACCTTCGCTCACCAGGCCGATGAACTCCTCGCCACGGACGCGGCCTTGATCGCCAAGACAGCGTCGAACGTGCGGTCCGACAAGCAGAAACAGGTCCTGGCCGACATCGACCAAGCGTTAACCGCCTATATCGAAAGTTGGCGGGTGATCCAGGGCATCTATGCGGAGGAAGCGAAGATCTATTCCGAACGGCTGATGGCGCCGAGCGCCGGGATCCGCGCCGAACTCGCGAAGGTTCGCGACCACGACACGATCGAGCCGCGCACCAGCCGCCTGATCAGCGACGCGCGGGACGGATTCATGAGCGCCGAGGCATCGGCGTTACGCTTCCGTGTGTCGATGAAGCAGGAGGACGCCGATCAGGTGACAGCCGCCCTGTCCTCGTCGCTTTCCGCCCTCGAGCACACCAGCGCCATGCCGGACATCGGGCCGGATGACGCGTTGATCAAGCAGGCCGCGGTCGCGATTGGCGCCTGGCGGGACGCCTTCGACGACGTCGTGAAACTCGGGCAGACCAAGTTCGCCCGGCTGACCTCCTGGACCAACAAGGAGGGCGAGGCCATGGCCACTGGCGCCAGCGCCCTGAGGTCCGAAGGCGAGTCCGCCGCGGCGGCAGGACAAGCGGAGGTCGACTCCACGATCTCTCACAGCGCCTTGGCTCAGTATGTTCTGAGCGCGATCATCTTGCTGATGGGCGTTGGGCTGAGCCTTTTCATGGCCAACTCGATCACGCGTCCCCTCAAGCGGATGACGGAGGCGCTGAAGATGCTCGCCGCCGGCGACCGGGACGTGGCGATCCCGGAAACGGGCCGGCACGACGAGATCGGCGAGATGGCGAAAGCCGCACAAGTGTTCAAAGACGCCGCGATCGACAAGCAGCGGATCGAGGAGGACGCCCTGGTGACGCGACGGTCCCGGGACGAGGAGCGTTCGCGTGCGGAAATCACCCGCGCCGAGCTCCAGAGCCGGCAGCAGGCCGTCGTCACCGCTCTCGCGCTCGGTCTGGACCGCATGTCGAAGGGCGACCTGACAGGACGGCTCGATCAAGCCTTCGATGCCGAATACGAGAAACTACGCGCCGATTTCAATGCCACGGCGGCGAGTCTCGAGGAGGCCTTGCGCGGAATCGTCAAGGCGAGCGAAGCGATCGGCGTGGGCTCCGACGAGATTTCCCAGGCCTCGGACGATCTCTCCCGCCGAACCGAGCAGCAGGCGGCGAGCCTCGAGGAGACCGCCGCCGCGCTGAATGTGATCACGGCGACCGTGCAGAAAATGGCGTCGGGCACGGATGCCGCGGCGAGCGTGGTCGCCACGACACGCGGCGCCGCTCAAAGCTCGGGCTTGATCGTTCAAGAAGCGATCGAAGCCATGGGCAAGATCAAAGAATCGTCTACGCAGATCAGCAACATCATCGGGGTTATCGACGAGATCGCGTTCCAAACCAATCTGCTCGCCTTGAATGCGGGTGTCGAGGCCGCGCGGGCGGGCGAAGCGGGACGTGGCTTCGCGGTGGTGGCGTCCGAGGTTCGCGGGCTCGCCCAGCGTTCCGCGGAAGCCGCAAAGGAAATCAAGGCCTTGATTTCGGCGTCGACGACGCATGTCGAAAGTGGCGTCGTCCTGGTCGGCAAGACCGGCGAGGCGCTACGCGGCATCATCGAGAAAGTGTCGGACATGGATGCGCTGGTCCGCGATATAGCGGCCTCGTCGCAGGAACAGGCGACGGGGTTGGCCGAAGTGAATGTCGCGGTCAGTCAGATGGACCAAGTCGTACAGCGGAACGCCGCCATGGTCGAGGAATCGACGGCCGCCACACACGCCCTGAAGGGCGAGTCGCAAGGGCTCGCGGACATGGTCGCTCGATTCCGCATCAATGGCGAGGCACGCGGAAACCCTGTGCATGCCGCACGGGGCGCTGTGGTGGCGGCGTTCGCACGACGATAGACGCCGCGTGACCGCGTCGGGCTTGGGGCGAATTCCGTATTTCAACAAACCATGCGTGTGCTCGCGGGCTAGACTGCTCTCAAGCGAATTAGGCCGTAAACTCATAAACGGGATCCCTGAACTAGCGAAATAATGATTCAAGGCCTTCGACGGCGATATTGTCATGATCGACAGCTCTTGCGTCCGGGTCCGCCAACATGCGGCCACGGCAAAAAAGGGGGCGCTCGAGCAGATGTCCTCTTCTGGCGCATGCCGGTCGAACGCATGTGCCGACCTAATGTCCGCTTCCGAGAAGCGACCAACATTGCCTGAGCGGCGGAGATGGTGAAGGTTTTCGGATGCCGGCCGACCGCGATCTTTCGGCTTTGTGAGGGCCGGCGTCGGAAAGCCGCCCATGCACGAATCCGTGTGTCTGCGCGCCGGGTCTATGGGGTTTTGAGAAGTCCGGGTAGCAGCCGCATGAGGCACGACGGCGATGACGTGCTGGTTACGACGCATATTGAAGGGCGAGGATAAAGAACTGGAACGTTCGTAACGCCAAGTCGCGATGGAAGTCGCATCGATACAGACACTATTCGTTTGGATACAGAGCTTGTGGCCGCTTCTGGCGTGCGACGAGCCAATGGCGGAAGCGGCATGGCTCCGGCAAGTGATCGTGTCAGGTCGTGCCGGGTCACGACGCCCTCATCCCGGAACAGGTGCGCGTTGCCGGTGGCGCGCGGGGTTGAGCGACACCACGGAAGACCTCGATCACGACCATGCGGCCACCGCAGCAAGGGCATGGTGGACGCTGATCCGGTGACAAAGCTGGTTCCTCTGTCCAAAGGCCACATTCGTTTAAAAGGGTGGATGCGGACGCACGAAAGCCGTGAGCGGTTGCTTCCTCTTTCGAATATCCCAGGCGTCGAAGGGCAGCGTTCAACGTATTTTCGGAAATTGGCCGTGAGATTGAGCGAAGGCACGGAAATAAGAGGGTGCCGCTCCCAGTAAACTCACGGAGGCCTTGCAGGACCGCTAAAGCCTGCTTTGGGATCGGCACATGATGGGGGCGGCGCATTTTGGCGCGCGTTGCTGGAATGGTCCAAATCGCCTTCTCAAATTCAAACTCGGTCCATTCCGCTAGCCGTAATTCGCCAGGGCGCGGAAACAGGATCGCCATCAGTTTCAGGGCTGCCTTCGTGGTTGGTTGCCCGTCGCAATTCTCTATGGCTCGGAGCAGGGCACCTAGGCCACTCGGATCGATAATCGCGGCGCGATGGGTAACCTTGGGGGCGGTCAAGGCACCATGAAGCGCGGTGGTTGGATCGTTATCGGCTCGCGTTGTCGCAACGGCATAGCGAAACACAGTCCCGATCGTCGAACGTGCTCGGCGTGCCGTTTCGTGACGGCCCCGGCGTTCGATCGGCCGAAGCGCCTCAAGGACGTGGGAGGCTGTGATTTCACGAATCGGTCTGTTCCCGATGTCGCCATAAACCAGGCTGAGCAACCATTCCGTCTTCTTAAGCGTGGCCGGAGCGCGAACCTCCCGGCGCATTTTTTCGAGGTATTCTTCGGCGAGGTGCCGGAATGTATTGGTGCTTGTCTCTATCGATTCGCGTTTGGCGTCCTGTTTGGCCTCGGATGGGTCGCCGCCTTGCGCCAGGAGTGTTTTGGCCGCGTCGCGTTTCGCTCGTGCCATCGCCAGGGAGACGGCGGGGTAAGATCCGATGGACAAGAGCTTTTCGCGCCCGTCGATCCGGTACTTCAGTCGCCACAGGCGGGAGCCGGAGGGATTGACGACGAGGTGTAAGCCCCCGCTATCGGAAACCTTATAAGGGGCAGCTTTGGGCTTCGCAGCGCGGATCGCGGTGTCGGTAAGGGCCATGGTGGGGGTATCGCTTGTGGGGGTATAAGCTCGATACCCCCAACAGTACCCCCAAAAGGCCTGGATGCAACTGGATACCCCCGGACCGCACTGGACGATAAAAGGCTGCAAAATCGGGCTAATACCTTGATTTCTGGACCTTATCGGACGTTGCTGGATGAGGAAATGGTGCCCAGGGGCGGAATCGAACCACCGACACTGCGATTTTCAGTCGCATGCTCTACCAACTGAGCTACCTGGGCGCCGCGCCGGGTTGCGGCGGCGGGAGCGCCCTTATAGGGGAGGGCTTTCCGGCTTGTCCAGAGCTTCGGCGCGTCTTTTTTCGCGATCGTTCGCGCACCTCGGGTCGCGCGCGGATTGCGAGGGGCGCAAGCCGGCGGTTATATGCCGCCCACGCCCCCTGCGACTTCCGAGCGGGCGCGGAAGGCGGTGCGGACGGTGTCGATGGGGCCTGCGGCTGTGCCCTCGGCGCGATGCCAGAAGGTCCAGCCATTACAGGCGGGCAGGCCTTGCACCAAGGCGCCGATCTTGTGGATGGAGCCGGTGATGGCGCCGAGCGCCAGCGTGCCGTCGGCCTGGACCACGGCACTGTGGCGGCGCTTCTCGTCGAACAAAACCTCGCCCGGCTTGATGAGGCCGGCTTCCACCAGCGACAGAAAGGCAATGCGCGCCTCGCCCCGCTTGCTCGGACTTCCCAGCAGCACCGCCTCGGGCAGCGGTTCGACGGCATCGATGCGCGCGCGGGCGGCGCTCGCATAGGTTTCGTCGCGTTCGATCCCGATGAAGGAGCGGCGCAGGCGCTTGGCCACCGCGCCCGTGGTGCCCGAACCGAAAAACGGGTCCAGCACGACATCGCCGGGCTTGGTCGTGCTCATCAGCACGCGGCCGAGCAGCGCCTCGGGCTTTTGCGTCGGATGCGTCTTGCGCCCGTTTTCGTCCTTCAGCCGCTCGCCGCCGGTGCAGAGCGGAAAGAACCAATCGGAGCGGACCTGGCAATCCTCGTTGCCGGCCTTCAGCGCCTCGTAATTGAACGTATAGGCCTTGGCATCGGCGCTTTTGGCGGCCCAAATCAGGGTCTCGTGCGCATTGGTAAAGCGGCGGCCGCGGAAATTCGGCATCGGATTGGCCTTGCGCCAGACGATGTCGTTGAGAATCCAAAAACCCTGATCTTGCAGCGCCGTGCCGACACGGAAAATATTGTGATAGGAGCCGATGACGAACAAGGTCGCATGGGGCTTCATGACGCGGCGCACGGCGGTCAGCCAATCGCGGGTGAACTGATCGTAGGCGCCAAAGCTCGAGAATTTATCCCAATCGTCGTCGACCGCATCGACCACGCTTTGGTCGGGCCGAGACAAGGTGCCCTCGAGCTGGAGATTATAGGGGGGGTCGGCGAAGACGAGATCGACGCTCGCGGCGGGAAGCCGGTTGATCGTCTCGATGCAATCGCCGACCAGGATCGTGTCGAGCTCGAATGTGGGAGCCGCCACCGGTCCAGGCGGACGCCGCGCTCTCGAAGTCTCAGTACGCGAGACCTGAATCTGAGACTTCGAACCGGGCTTTCCGGCTAGCGCGAGACGCATGAACAAACACCGGTACGCAACAAACCAACGCAGGGACTTTGCATTCGCGAGGTAAAGGGTGCGTTAGGGGCGTGAAAATACCGCTGTGCCCTTTTTGAACAGGTTGGCCTCCGCCAAGGCACCAGCCGGCCCGGCGAGTTCGCTAGTATTCGATAAAAGCGTCATGTTTTCAGCGGGATGCATGGATTTCTGGATGGCGGCGCCGGAGCGGGGCGGACCAAGCCGCGAAAATAATTCAGGGCCGTTTGAACGGAGAAAAACTCAATCGGTGAAAAGGGCAGGGGCCGTGGGTGGCGATGGCCTCGAAATGGGCTTTCGTGCCGTAGCCGGCATGGCGGCTGAAGCCATAGGCGGGATAGGCGGAGCAAAGCGCGCGCATCAGGCGGTCCCGGGTCACTTTGGCGATGATCGAGGCCGCCGCGATGGAGAGACATTTCACATCGCCTTTGACGATTGTTTCGCCGGGACAGGGCAAATGCGGCGGCAGATCATTGCCGTCGACGAGGACATAGGCCGGAGATACCGCGAGGCCTGCCACCGCGCGGCGCATGGCCACGAGCGTCGCTTGGCGAATGTCGAGGCGATCGATGTCCGCTGCGCTGACCATGGCGACGCTGACCGCGTGGGCGCGATGGACGATCTCGTCGAATAGAGCCTCCCGGACCTCAGGCCTCAACAGCTTGGAATCATTGAGGCCTTTTGGGATGTTCTTGATATCGAGAATGACCGCCGCCGCCGCCACTGGTCCCGCCAAGGGGCCGCGCCCGGCCTCGTCGACGCCGGCGACAGGGCCTAAGCCCTTCGCGAGGAGCGCGCGCTCGAAACGAAATGCAGGTTTTGTCATGGGCGCATGTTAGGCCACGGCATCATGACATCGGCATCTTCCCTATTCGGCTATTGCTCCATAAACTGGTTAATGCGTTATGTTTGGTTCCACAACGCGGAAACGCAAAGTTCGGCCCTACTCGCGTAAAGGCAGGATATTCATGGAAAACGAAGCGCTCGACTCTAATGGAACCACGGCACCAGCCGATGTCCAAGTCCTGGCCCAGTCCGGCGAGGCTGGCTCGAAGGGGTCCGCGGGATTCGTCGCTCTCGTGCCGAAGGCAGGCACGGCGGCCGCGCCCGATGTCGAGAAGAACCTCGTTTTTTCCAGTCTCGTGCGCGGCGATGGAGACATTACCGGGCTGGTCGCCTATTCCATCTACAAACAGAACAAGTTGGATTGGTTGCAGGCGTTCGAGGCCGCCAAATCCCGCGCGCCGGACGAAGCGGAAGTGTCGGCCTATATTATCGGCGAAAGTACCGCGCGCCGGCTCGCGACATACCGGCACCTCGCCGAGGCCACACTGGCGGGAAATGGACCCGAGATCGATGGGTCCGGCATGGCGCCCCGGTGGGATAAAAAGCCCGGCAAGGGCGGGATGAGCGGCACTCTTCTGGCTGTCCTCGGCACCGCCGCGATCCTGGCCGTCGTGGGTTTGTGGCTTGCGGCGCATTACACGCTGACGGCGCGCTGACCTTTGGCGGGGAGGCCCCCGTGTGTTGGATGTCCCGGTAGCGCTCGCGCGCTCCCTGCGTCCATTACAACAAGCTGAGTTGCTCGCCGGCCCGGCCTGGCGGCGTGAACAGGTCCGTCCGCAGTTTGGAACGGGTCTGGGAGAAGCCGTTCCGGGCCATGGCGGCCTCGAAGCGCCGGCCGATCATCCAGGCATAGGGGCCGGTGCCCGTCATGCGCTTGCCCCAGGTGGCGTCGTAGACTTTGCCCTCGCGCACCTGCCGGACCAAGGACATCACATGGTCCAGTTTGTCCGGGAAATGGACTTGCAGCCATTCCTCAAAAATATTCCGCACCTCGAGCGGCAAGCGGAGCATCACATAGCCCGCCTCGCTTGCGCCGCGCGCGGCGGCTCGCGTCAGGATCGTCTCGATTTCGGCGTCGTTGATGGCGGGGATGATGGGGGCGACCATGACGGTCGCGGGAATGCCGGCCTTGGCCAATTGTTCGATGGCGTGAAGACGCCGTTCCGGCGTGCTGGCGCGCGGTTCCAGCCGCCGGGCGAGGCCGGGATCGAGCGTCGTGATGGATAGAGCCACTTTGACGAGGCCTTTTTCCGCCATGGGCGCGAGAAGATCGAGATCGCGCAAGACAAGCGCGGATTTGGTGACGATGCCGACGGGGTGATTGGCGCGCGACAGAACCTCCAGAATTTGCCGGGTGACCCTCTCGCTGCGCTCGATCGGCTGATAGGGATCGGTATTGGTGCCAATCGCGATGGTTTTCGGCTGGTAGCGCGGCGCGGCCAGCTCCCGCTCCAATAATGCCGCGGCCCCTGACTTGACGAAAAGCCGCGTCTCGAAATCGAGCCCCGGCGAGAGCCCCATATTGGCGTGGGTGGGCCGCGCGAAACAATAGGAGCACCCATGTTCGCAGCCGCGATAGGGATTGATGGACACGTCGAACGAAATATCGGGCGATTCATTGCGGGTAATGATGGTGCGCGCGCGTTCGCGCGTCACATGCGTCTTGAGCGCGGGCACCATTTCCAGCACGCCCCAGCCGTCATCCTCTAGGACACGATGACGCGGCTCGTGGCGGCCGGACACGTTCGAGATGGCGCCCAGGCCCTTGGCCAGGCGTTGGTTGACGGGCACGCTGGGCATGTCGGCCGCGCCACCGGGCGCTAACCCCCGGTCATTCATGTCGAATTTTTGTGGAACGAATGACATTTTTACCGGCGAAGCGCGCGATGCCATCGGAACCTCCTGAGAACATGTAAGAACAATTAAGGAACAAAAATAGAATTGTCTAGCCTAGCCTGTGGAAAACTTTGCAAGGCGCTTGTTTTCTCTCTGAGATGGGGCAAACGGCGGGGAACCAACGATTCTCCCTGCTGGGGCAACTCCGTGGCGGCGCCGGCTGGTGACCGGAAAACGGTTTTTCGTTTAAAATATTCGAGCAATTTCTTAAGCTCGAAAACCTGCGGTTTGGGGATAATGCCCGGAACTCTCGAGGAACTTTCTAGTGATTCTCTTATGATTTCAGCGATTGTCTTGGTGCCCGGCGGGGCATGGCGCGGCGCGGCGCGCGATGGCGAACTTTTGGTGCGGTCCCTCGTCTGGCTGGTTTCCGCCGTGGTGGCGGGAATCGTGCGCGACGTCACGCTCGCGGGGCCTGAAGGCTGGGGCCTCGCCGAGATCGCGGAACAATCCGGCTGCGCCGTCGTCGAGGACGATAGCGAGGCGGAACGGCTGACCAAGGCCGTGGCTTCGAGCAGACAACCCCGCCTGTTGATTCTGGAATTCGCGTTTCAACCGGCCGAGAGCATGATCGGCGAATTGGACAGCCTTACGCGGGTCATGGGGCCGGACGAATCGGCGCATCTTCTCGCGACGCCCGCGACGGCGTGGCAGCGGTTGTTTCCAAGCCGGTCGCGAACCGTTGGATTGTTGGCCGCCACAAGCCGCTGCCGCGGCCTGGCCGGGCGCGACTTTCTCCGGTTGAAGGCCGGTCTCAAGCCGCATGTGCGGTTCGTAACGCGGGCGAATCCGATTTTTTAGAGTATGTCCCGAAAAAGTTGCAGACTTTTTCGATCGAGGACATGCTCTAACTCCTTAGTAAGAGAGCGAGTTCCTGTCGCTTTGGTGAGTCCACCAAAGCGGAACGCGCTCTAGCGCGCAAACGTACTGCAGCTGTCGATCTGGCCGGAATGCAGGCCGGTGTTCAGCCATTGGACGCGCTGCGCCGAGGTGCCGTGGGTGAAGGAATCCGGCACGACGCGCTGGCCCGCGGCTTGTTCCAGCCGGTCGTCGCCGATGGCTTTGGCGGTATTGATGGCTTTCTCGACGTCGCCCGGCTGCAGCACGTGGTATTTTTCGTCCGCGTTGGCGGCCCAGACGCCGGCGAGGCAATCGGCCATCAGTTCGATCCGGACCGAGATCGCATTGGCCTGGGCCTTGGAGGCGCGTTGTTCCGCCGCTTCCGCTTTGCCGAGAATGCCGAGCTGATCTTGGATGTGATGCCCGACTTCGTGCGCGATCACATAGGCATAGGCGAAATCGCCGCCACCGCCGAGCTTACGCTTCATGTCGTTGAAAAAAGAGAGGTCGAGATAGATCTTCTTGTCGGCGGGGCAATAGAATGGCCCCATCGCCGACTGCGCCGCGCCGCAGCCCGAGCGCGTCTGGCCCGAAAACAGAACCAGCTTGGGCTTGATATATTGAATGTTTTTCTGCGCCGGTAGAATGTCCGTCCAGACATCCTCGGTCTCCGCGAGGACGGCGGCCACGAATTGTCCCATCGCGTCCTTCGGCGTGCCGCTTGCGTGCTGCGCTTGCCTCTGCGGCTGCACGGTCTGGCTGTATTGGTTGGAATGGCGGGCATTATTGGCCATTTCCGCGCCGCCGATCAGCACGCGGGGGTCGATGCCGAGCGCCCAACTGATCAGGCCGAGGATGATGATCGCGCCGATGCCGAGCCCGCCGGTCGCCCCGCCGAAACCGCCGCCCGTGTCGCCGCCGCCGCTGTCGTCCCCGCGCCGGTCCTCGATATTGTCCGAGCGGCGGAAATTTTCCCATTCCATGATCGTCAGGCTCCCCGCGCGGCATAGACAAGGTTTTTGGACCAGAGTCTTGGACAAGGTTCTCGCGGCGATTGCTTTAGCCGATCTTTGCCGTTCTTGTCATGTGCGGAGAGAGCTGGTCCCGGTTGCCTGAACAGTTTCCCGCGAAGGATAAGTGGAATCTGCCGGGTTTCTCTTTGCGTGTTTTCGCGCGTTGGGCGTGACGTAGGGAGGGCGAAGCCCGACCGAAGT
>JBEKFQ010000079.1:0-11737 GCA_050013235.1 Beijerinckiaceae bacterium | reverse complement strand
GGAGCGCGCCGAATTTATCAATGTCCCGGCACGACCCGGATCGCGTGGAAATTCCCGCTGCGCTATGGGAAAGACTCACGGAAACGCTCTGTTACGCCGCTTGAAATGGGCAAAGTCGAGCTTAGGGATGGGCTTGAATAGACGTGAGTTGTTTCTCGTCAGCAGTGGCGCAGCTGCTGCGCTTGCCGTTGCCGGAACTAATCTCGTTTCGCGGCCCGCTGCGGCGGAGAGTTCGGACGCACCGGTCATCTGGGACCATGAGGCAGATGTCATCGTAATCGGCGCGGGAGCGACGGGACTTCCCGCCGCAATCGCTGCGCGCGAAGCGGGTGCTTCGGTGATCCTCGTTGAAGCCGAGGCGGACATTGGAGGTCACGCGATCACCAGCTATGGCAACGTTCCGCTCGGGGGCGGCACAAGCGCACAGAAAAGATACGGGATCGTCGACTCTCCGGACCTCTTGTTCCAGGATCTGACGGATTGGTCGGTGGTGGAACCAAATGGGTTTCCTGACTATCGCTACAATGACCGCGAGATCATTCGCGCCTTTGCCGATAACGCGGCTCCCACCTATGAATGGCTCATCGCGCACGGGGTGACGTTCGTCGACAAGGCACCCGATGAGTTTGGCGGAGCATCCGTCGGCAACTCCGTGCCACGCGAAATGCACGCGGCCGTCATGAACTGGCCGATGGTGCAGACCGGGAATCGCGCCGATCCCGACATTCAGTCGGTCACATCTTCGGGAAACGGCCTCATGCG
This sequence comes from Beijerinckiaceae bacterium, assembly GCA_050013235.1. Classification (GTDB taxonomy): domain Bacteria; phylum Pseudomonadota; class Alphaproteobacteria; order Rhizobiales; family Beijerinckiaceae; genus RH-AL1. Next base: position 10,975 of record JBEKFQ010000079.1, on the reverse strand, counting down.
GCCGCTCGAAGCCGCAGCCAAGAAAGCAGGCGTGGCGTTTCTTCTCGATCACAAAATGACAGGGATCTATCGGCAGAACCGGCGGGGACGTGTCATCGGCGTCGTCGCGAACAACAGCGGCAAGACGGTCAACATCCGTGCCGGCAAGGCCGTCATCATCGGCACCGGTGGCTCGACCGGAAACGTCAACTTCCGGCGCATGTTCGATCCGCGCCTTACCGAGGAGTATTGCGGTCTCGCCGGCATGCCTTGGTCGAACCAGGATGCGAGCGGCGAGCTTGCAGCCATGGCGATCGGCGCATCGCTGTGGGGCCTTTACAACCAGACTGGTGAGTTCGGGTCGAGCCTGACGAAGCCCGGCTTCATTGGATGCCAGTACGGATACCGCAATCTGCAATGGCAGCCGGGGAGTGCCGTGTTCAACAAGGCGCGAGCATCCGGCCTACAGGTTAGGAATTGGCAGGACGTTATCCTCGTGAATATGCTCGGCAAGCGTTTCTACGACGAGACCGGCGGGCAATTCACCGCGAATGATTACGACTCGATCAATCCATACACTCCAAACAGCTATCACAACACCAAGCAGGTCAAGTACGATCCAAACAACTGGATCAACGCAAGCCTTGCAGGAATTGGCGATGCTCATAATGGCGGCGGTCCGATCTGGGCGATCTTCGATGCCGACGCTGTCGCGCGTGAGCGATGGCATCCTGCGTCCCCCGATGTCGACGCCAAGAACGGGTTTTTCTTCCAGGCCGACCGGCTGGCAGACCTTGCGACGAATATTAAGATGAAGTTTCAGCGGGTGGTCATGCCGCCCGGCAACTTGGAGGAGACGGCGGCACGATACAATGGTTTCGTTGACGCAGGCGTCGATGCCGATTTCGGCAAGCCAAAGCCGCTGCACAAGATTGCCAAGCCTCCCTTTTATGCGGCATGGGCGACGCTTGTCGTTCACGACACACGGGCCGGGCTGCGGATCAACGCGAATTGCCAGGTCTTGGACCTAAATGGCGAGGTCATCGCCGGCTTGTACTGCGGCGGCGAGTCCGCAGGCGGCTTCAGCCAGCATGGCTTGGCGCGCGCCACCTGCCAAGGGTACATCGCGGGCACGCACGCCGTCGCGGAGAGGATCTAAGATGTTCAAGACGAAACGGGAGATCGCCTGCACGATATTATTTATTTTCGGCCTCGGCATCGCTGTCACGCATGCACCGGTGCTCGCCGCCGGGATGCTACGTTACACCAGTGCCGTGACACCTCTCCTTGATGCGGCCGGCGGCAAGCCGATCGGATCGCTGGGCCCCGGAGCGGCGTTGGAAGTCCGTGGCCAGTCCGGTGGGGCGACGCAGGTCGCAGTGCACGGCTGGTCTGCGCAGGGAGCCAATGCGGTCGTGTTCGTCGCACCGGATCGGCATATAGTGACGCTAAGCGGCCTCACAGGTCATACGGCCGAAGGCAATACGCTAACCTCCGGCGGCACGGTCTACCATGCGGTCACCATAGAAGGTTTTGTCACCAATAAGGCTCTGGTCGACGATGTCCAAACGGTTTGGAAAAGCGCTCGTGATCTCTACGCTCCGAGTTGCGCTTCGTGTCATCCGCTCCCGAAGCCAAACTCCTACTCCGCCAATCAATGGCCGGGCATCATGAAAACGCAAGCTGCGAATGCCGGGCTCGATCCCGATCAAACGACATTGCTGACGACCTATCTTCAAGTGCAGAGCGGACGATAACGAATTTGTGTTTCGCGGCCCCCTTATTGGGCCGTGAAATGCCGCCGTCTTGACTCAAATCAAGGCCGTTGCCTCTCCGGCGCTGTTCAGTTGCTTCGGATCTGAGAGCGCAAAAGTACCTTGCCGCCTCGGTAGGCCGGGATGCGGCCGAGAGAGGGATCGACATGCCGGTTTTCGATCATGATGGGCATACGCGCGCCGAAGTATCGCGTCGTTCGTTTCTTCGCGGCTCGGCGGTGACGACGGCAGGCGTATCGATCATGGATGCGGCGTTCTCTGTCGCCGGACATGCGGAAGTGGCGCAAAGCAACGGTCCGCCGGCCGCCGGGCCTGGACCGGCCCCGATCGTCCTGACAATCAACGGCGTGGCACAAACACTTTCCGTCGAGCCGCGAATGACGCTGGCGGAGGCCTTGCGCGGTCCGCTTGGCCTGACCGGCACCAAGATCGCTTGTGATCGTGGTGCATGCTCCGCCTGCACGGTCTGGCTCGACGGTATGACCGTTTGCTCGTGCATGTTGCTCGCCATTGACGTCGGCACGCGAAGCATCACGACGATCGAGGGTTTGGCGCTGGGTGAGACGCTGCATCCGGTGCAGGCTGCCTTCATCGAGCACGACGCCCTGCAATGTGGGTTCTGTACGCCGGGAATGGTCATGAGCTGCGCAGCGCTCCTGGAGCGCGTTCCCGAGCCGACGGACGAAGACGTCCGTGCGGCAATCAGCGGGCATATCTGCCGTTGTGGCACCTACCCGCATGTCGTTGCCGCGACGATCGCGGCTTCAAAATCGCGGAAGGCATGACGATGGCCACGGAAGAAGCGCTGCGCACCGAGACGCTCCCGTACGGTATCGTCAGCGTCGGCCTCACCGAAGTGACGCGGCAAGTCCCCGCGGACGAGCCGCCAGCTTTGCCGCCCAATGCTGAGCTCGCGGTGATCGGAAAATCGGTGCCGCGGCAGAACGGCCGCGCCAAGGTCACAGGGGCGACCCGCTACACTGTCGATGTCGATCTGCCCGGTATGCTGCACAGCAGGATTTTGCGCTCGCCGCTGCCTCATGCGGAGATCCAGGCGATCGACATCTCCGCGGCTGAGCGTCATCCCGGTGTCCGCGCAGTCCTGCTCATCGCCCGGCCGGGCGACCCCAATCAATCGATCCTCCGTTACATCGGGGCGCCTGTAGCGGCTGTCGCCGCCGTCTCGGCGGTCGCGGCGGATGAGGCGCTGCGTCTCATCCACGTGGACTATAAGCCACTCCCCTTTGTCGTCGACATGGACGAGGCCCGCAAACCGGCGGCACCACTCATCTATGATATCGCCTCGGCGCCAGGCGGGCATCCCTCGGGCTTCCCCGCGCCGCCCAATTTGCCGCTCGACGGCAACGTGCGCGGACCCGCCACCAGCCGTCGAGGCGACCTGACGCAGGGTTTCGTGCAAGCGGACGTCATCGTCGAGGGAGAGTATCGCACCCAGGTTCAAACCCATTGCTGCATGGAGCCCCACGGGCTGGTTGCCGATTGGCGGCCGGACGGGCTGACCGTCCATATCTCCACCCAATTCACCGCGGGTGTGCGGCACGAATTGGCGGAAGCGTTCAGTCTGCCGCTTAGTCGCGTACGCGTTATCGTCGACGGCATGGGCGGTGGCTTCGGTTCCAAGACGATGCTTGGCAATTATGGGCGGATCGCGGTCGGTCTGTCGCGTCTGGCGAAGGCGCCGGTGCGCCTCGTTCTTGATCGGCAAGAAGAGCAAATGGATACCGGTAACCGGCCGGCGACTTGGCAGCACTTGCGCATCGGCGCAAAGCGTGACGGGTCTCTGACGGCGATCTCGCTCGTGAGCTACGGTACGGCCGGTGTTGCTCTCGGCGCCGGTGTCGGCAATGTCGCCGAGGCACTTTACACTTGTCCCAACTTCGAAGCCGCTCAATATGATGTTTTTATCGATACGGGGCCAGGGTCCGCGATGCGTGGTCCCGGCAATACGCCGGGCGCGTTCGGGGTCGAGCAGGCGATTGATGAGCTTGCGGAGCGGCTGTCAGTCGATCCAATCGTCCTGCGCGACCGTATCGACGAAAGTCCGACGCGGCGCGAAGAGCGACGGATCGGCGCCGAACGGATCGGCTGGCAGCGGCGGCGCGAGCCTGGCACCGATCCCGGCCCGGTGAAGCGTGGCCTCGGCATGGCCCAGTCGCTCTGGGGTGCCAACGTGCAGATCAATTCATCCTGCGAAGTGCGCGTGATGCGCGACGGCTCCGTCGAGGTGCTATCGAGCGTGCAGGATATCGGAACAGGGATCGGTACGATCCTGGCGCAGGTGGTCGCCGAAGTTCTCGGGCTTCGCCCTGAGGAGATCGTCCTACGCATCGGCGACACTGAGTTTCCGGCCGGGCCGCCCTCACACGGCAGCAGGACGACCGCGTCGATGACACCGCCAGCCCGCACCGCCGCCTGGCGCGTGTTACAAGTACTATTTCGCGAGGCGGCGCTCGCCTTGAATGCCGGCGTCAACGATCTGATCGCGCGTAATGGGCGCATCCTGGTCCGCGACGATGTCAGCCGCAGCATGGAGTTCCGCGAGGCCGCGAGTCGGCTGCGCACCGACTGTATCAGCGCCGTCGCCTCCCGTAGCGACGATTACGGCGGGTTTCGCCGGCGTATGGGTGACGCGGCCTTGGCGCGGCAGGATCTGGGCGGCGTCCAGTTCGCGGAAGTGACGGTCGATACCGGCACCGGGGTCGTTCGGGTCGAACGTATCGTCGCGATCCAAGATTGTGGCCGTCCGATGAACCCGCGGCTCATCGAGAGTCAGGTGCAAGGTGGCGTCTTGATGGGCGTTTCCTATGCCCTCTTCGAAAACCGCATCATCGATCAGCACACCGGCCGGATGGTGAACCCGAATCTCGAGCAGTACAAGCTTGCCGGCCCGCGTGAGACGCCGGCCATCGACGTCGTCGTGCTGGAGAATTATCAGGGAAACAGCGCGACCGACGCCTATGGTATCGCCGAGCCCGCCAACATCGCCACCGCGCCCGCGATAGCCAACGCCGTCTACAACGCGATCGGCGTCCGCGTCCGCACATTGCCGATGACACCAATGGCGATCCTCGCCGCGCTCGGGCGGATTCCGTCAAGGAGCGAACCATGAACCGCTTTGCCTATGCGAGTGCCAGAACCATTTCCGAGGCTACGGCATCGGCTTCAATCGTCGTCGCCGATGCGATGGCGTCTGAGGATGCCGCGGGCAGCACGACAACAATCGTGAAGGCGGGCGGCATCGATTTGCTCGACCTCCTGAAGGCGAATCTGCTCGCGCCCGAAAGGATCGTGAGTCTGCAAACGATCCCGGGACTTGACGCCATTGCCGAAGAAGACGGCGGCTTGCGCATCGGGTCAATGGCTACCCTGGCAAAGGTCGCCAGCCATCCCCTGGTGCGGCAGCGTTACCCCGCCCTAGCCGATGCGATCGGCCGTTCCGCAAGTCCGCAAATCCGTAACGTTGCCACCTTGGGAGGCAACCTCCTGCAACGGCCGCGCTGCTGGTACTTTCGCGCGGAGGCATATCACTGCTTGAGAAAGGGCGGGACACATTGCTTCGCGCTCGCGGGCGAAAACCAGTACCATGCGATTTTCGACAATTTCCCCTGCGCGATCGTCCATCCCTCAACAGCCGCGACAGTGCTGGTGGCCCTTGGCGCGACAGTGGAGCTGGCCGATGCTGCCGGCGCAGTGCGCCGCCCCTTGCTTGCAGACTTTTTCGGGCCTCCGGACGAGAATCTTCCGTGCGAGAATGATTTGAAGCCGCACGAGATCCTGATCGCTGTCCATTTGCCGGCGCTGCCGGTGGGCATAGGCATGGCGCATCTGAAACAGGGCGAAAAGGACTCCTTCGACTGGCCGCTCGCGGATGTCGCGGTCGTCCTTGATTTCGCGCCGGAAGGGACTTGCAAGAGTGCTGCGGTCATCCTCGGCGCGGCGGCGCCGGTCCCCCATCGAGCAAGGGCGGCGGAGCGCGTCCTCATCGGCCGCCGCATCGACGAAGATGTTGCGAGGCAAGCCGGCCATGCCGCCCTGGACGGAGCCAGACCGCTCACCAAAAACGCCTACAAGTTGCCCCTGTTCGAAACCCTCGTCCGGCGTTCCATTCTTATGGCCATGACCAATCGACCGGCAACCACGAAGGAGTGATGATGATGACGCGACGTGAAATGAGTGCCGGGATGCTCGCCGGTGCTGCCCTCGCCGCTACGTCGCCCGTTGCTGCGGCGCAAGACCTCAAGCCGCTGGCATTGCCGCCGCCGCGCAGCGACGGCGGCGTGCCATTGATCGCGGCGCTTAAGTCGCGGCGTTCGACGCGCGAGTATTCGAGCCGGGCACTGCCGACGCAGGTGCTGTCGGATTTGCTATGGGCCGCCTTCGGTATCAATCGTCCGAATGGCGATCGTACCGCGCCTTATTGGCGCCATGTCATGGTCATGGACATCTACGTCGCCATGCCCGACGGCGTCTGGCTCTACGCGCCCAAGGCCCACACGTTGCTTCCCTATATGCCGGGCGACATCCGCGCGGCGACCGGTCTTCAGGACTTTGTTGGCACCGCGCCGCTCAATCTCATTTATGTCGCTCATGGCGAACGCATGACCGATATTTCGCCGGAAGATCGTCGCCTCTATGCCTCGGTCGACGCCGTCTTCATCGGCCAGAATGTCTATCTGTTCTGCGCGTCGGAGGGCCTCGGCACCGTATTTCGGGGAGCGGTCGACTATCCGAAGCTCGCGCTGACCTTGAAGCTACCGGATCAGCAATTTGTGACCTTTGCGCAGACGGTCGGATATCCGAACGTTTGAGAGGCATCAATGGCTATCGCGCCATGTCGGCCGCCGAGGGCGAAGCCGGCGGGCCCTTTCTAGAATACTCCTAAACAGAAGGAGCGATCAGCCACATGGCTTATCTTCGCACCCAAGAGGAGATATCAGTGGCACCGTCGGCCCCGATCAACGCAGGTGCAGTTTACACCTGTCCGATGCACCCGCAGATCCGCCAAGAGAGGCCGGGCAATTGCCCTATCTGCGGAATGACGCTGGAACCGGTCAAGGCGACGGCAGATATCGGCGAGAACCGCGAACTCGCGGACATGACCCGGCGGTTCTGGGTCGGGTTGGCTCTCACGTCGCCGGTCTTCATCCTGGAAATGGGGGGCCACATCCCCGCTCTTGGCCTGAATGATTTCATCCCGCCGCGCATCTCAACCTGGATTCAATTCGCGCTGTCCACGCCGGTCGTGTTGTGGGCGGGATGGCCCTTCTTCGAACGTGCTTGGGCGTCGGTCGTGCATCGCAGCCTGAACATGTTCAGCCTGATCGCCCTCGGGACCGGTGCCGCCTACCTCTATAGCCTCTTTGCGACATTTGCACCGGGCATGTTTCCCGCCGGGTTTCGGGAGATGGGCGGCACTGTTGCCGTTTATTTCGAAGCCGCCGCCGTCATCACCGTTCTTGTATTGTTGGGCCAGGTGCTGGAATTGCGCGCACGCGAGCAGACCGGCGGCGCGATCCGCGCCTTGCTTAAGCTGGCTCCCAAAACAGCGCGCCGCCTGAAGCCCGGAGGCGACGACGAGGAAGTGGCGCTTGAACTGGTTCAGGTCGGCGATCGTCTCCGCGTCCGGCCCGGCGACGGCGTGCCGGTCGATGGCGAAGTGCTTGAAGGCAAGAGTGCCGTGGATGAGTCCATGGTTACGGGCGAGTCGATGCCCGCTGCCAAGGAACCCGGCGACAAGCTCATCGGAGGGACTGTGAACGGAACCGGCTCTCTGGTCATGAGCGCCGACAAAGTGGGCGCGGACACGATGCTCGCGCGTATCGTGACGATGGTCGCGGAGGCGCAGCGGAGCCGTGCGCCCATTCAGCGAATGGCGGACACCGTGTCTGGCTATTTCGTCCCGGCGGTCCTTGGCGTGGCTGTCATGGCGTTCGTCGCGTGGGCCTTATGGGGCCCCGCGCCCGCACTTTCCTACGCTTTGATTGCGGCGGTCTCTGTCCTTATCATCGCTTGTCCCTGCGCGCTTGGCCTAGCCACCCCGATGTCGATCGGCGTGGGCGTCGGCAAAGGCGCTGGCGCTGGCGTCTTGATCAAGTCAGCTGAGGCTCTTGAGCGCATGGAGAAGGTTGACACCCTGGTCGTGGACAAAACCGGCACCCTCACGGAAGGCAAGCCCAAGGTCACAGCCATCATCCCGGCAGCGGGCTTTTCGGAGTCCGAGATTCTACCGTTGGCGGCAAGTCTCGAGCGGTCCAGCGAACACCCACTCGCCGCAGCCATCGTCAGGACCGCACAGGATCGCGGTGCTTCGATCCAAGAGCCGACAGACTTTGTCTCGGTCACCGGCAAAGGCGTTACCGGCAAAATCGGCGGCAGGGTCGTGGCGCTCGGCAATGCGAAGTTGATGACCGATCTTGGCGTCACGCTCGGGGATCTTGAACACAAGGCCGACGAGCTTCGCGGCGACGGGGCGACAGCCCTGTTTCTTGCGATCGACCGTAAGCCGGGTGGCGTCATCGCCATCGCCGACCCGATTAAGGCAACGACGCGAGCGGCCCTCGATACCCTGCGGAGCTACGGCATACGCATCGTGATGCTCACCGGCGACAACAAAACGACGGCCGAGGCTGTCGCCCGCAAGCTCGGCATCAAGGAAGTCGAAGCCGGCATCCTACCGCAGGACAAGAATCGCATTGTCAAAAAACTCACGTCCGAGGGACGCATTGTCGCCATGGCTGGTGACGGGGTGAACGACGCCCCGGCTTTGGCCGAGGCCGCTGTCGGCATTGCCATGGGAACAGGCACCGAAGTCGCGATCCAGAGCGCCGGTATTACCTTGGTGAAAGGCGATCTTGCAGGCATTGCGCGGGCCATTGTTCTGAGCCGGGCGACGATGCGTAACATCCGCGAAAATCTGGTATTTGCATTCGCCTACAACGCGATCGGCATTCCGATTGCCGCCGGCGTCTTCTACCCCGCCTTCGGCCTCCTTCTCAGTCCGATCGTTGCCGCGCTCGCGATGTCGCTCAGCTCCGTGTCGGTGATCATGAACGCACTACGCTTGCGTGCGCTGAAGCTCTAGCAGGCTCTTGAAGCGGGGTCGTTCGAAATTGGTGAGACGTGGACAGTGCCGCGGCGCCAGCCTGTGCAGCAGGTGAAACAAATGGACGGTGCGAGATGGACTATGTGAAATTTATATATCAGCCATTGGCGGCGCGCGCAGCACATCATGTCCTGGCCGGTCGATATCGCGTGCGGCAGTCACCAGATCGCGGTCGCTTTACGTGCGCCGACGTGGATGATCTCCTGATGAGTGCTTGGGTCCACGACGCCGAGCGCGTAGGGAAGCTGCGCCCGGAGCCACGTGATTTGAGGCACATCAATGTCAATAATCCGCAATCAACGAAGCTGCGTTTCATAGGGAAGAAAGACGAGAAATCCACATGAAGCATCTCATTGTCGTTGCCCATCCAGTTGAGGACAGTTTCACGATGGGTTTGGCACGTGTCTATGCTGATGAATTGGAGGAGCTCGGGCATGACCAAAGGACTTATGATCTTTATAGAATAGGGTTTAACCCTGTTCTGGGACATGACGAACTTTTGCCCGCGGGCACGGATCATCCGCCGCACGCCGATGTCCGACAGGCGCAGGATGATATTCGCGGCGCCGAGGTTCTGACCGTCATCTATCCGCTTTGGTGGATGTCGATGCCGGCGATCCTGAAAGGGTACATCGACCGCGTCTTCGCACGCGGCTTTGCTTATGAATCGCAAGACGGCGTCGTGCACGGGCTTTTGTCTGGAAAGCAATGCGTCATTATCACCGCCTCAGGCGCGCCGCTGCCGCTGCTCATCAAGAGTGGCAAATGGAACGCGGTCGAGATACTGCAGGATAAGCATATCTTTCTGTCGGCCGGTTTCGATCTTGTCGAGCATCTGCACTTCGATGAGGTTGAACCAAACCTGTCCGAGACCATTGCCGGAGAGCACATGGCACGGGTTCGCGCCTGCGCAAGACGGCATTTTCCGGCGGGATCAAGAGCCGTAACGGCCGGACACCATTTGGCGGCTCCGCTGGATTTGATCAAAGGAGAGTAACGTATGGCAAAGAGCACTATGGATTCCCCCGTTTGGTTCATAACCGGCTGTTCGACGGGCTTCGGCCGGGAGTTTGCCCGTGCGGCCCTCGCACATGGATTTCGCGTCGTGGCAACCGCGCGCGATCCGAATACGCTCGACGATCTTATCGCCGGGCATGAAGGCAACGCGATCGCGCTTGCGCTCGATGTGACAAATTCCGACCAGATCAAGCACGCCGTCAGCGAAGCCGAACGCGTATTCGGCCGGATCGACGTCCTCGTCAACAACGCCGGCTACGGCTATTTGGCTGCCGTGGAGGAAGGCGAGGAGAAGGACATTCGTGCCATGTTCGAGGCGAACTTCTTCGGTCTCGCCGCCATGGTCCGGGCGGTTCTGCCGGGAATGCGCGCTCGGCGGCATGGATATATCGTCAATGTCGCTTCCGTCGGCGGGATCGTCGGCTTTGCGGGCTCGGGCTACTACGCGGCCACGAAATTTGCGGTTGAAGGCTTGTCGCAGTCCCTCGCCAAGGAAGTGGAACCGCTGGGGATCCGTGTGCTGGTCGTCGAGCCAGGTCCGTTCCGGACCGATTGGGCCGGACGATCCCTGAAACAATCGGCCAAGTTTATCGGCGATTACGAGCAGACCGCCGGAACACGCCGACGCGAAACGGCGGGATATAGCGGCCAACAAGCGGGCGATCCCGCGCGCGCTGCCGAGGCCGTTATCGCAGCGGTGCAATCGTCTACCCCTCCGCTACATCTGGTCCTGGGCCGAGCCGGCTTCGACAATGTTGAAAGCCAGTTGAAGTCGATGCTTCGGGAGGTCGATCATTGGAAGCCGACGAGCCTGGGCGCGGACTATCCCGCGGCCTGAGGCGCCGCCGCGCGGTCATGTCTTCGTTCCTTTCGGCGTTTTATGAGCGAGACGTCCAGTCCAGATGCACGCGTACTCCTGGCGGCCGGAAGGCGGACGCCTTGGCTTGTCGAATGCAGTCTTATACCAACCCTCACTGATCAAAACCCGTGAGCCCAGTCTCGCAGGCCGATGGACATGATGCGCCAGGGCTGATCGATGAGTTTGTTCCAAGCGAAGCAGCAATGGTCGAGAATGTCCTCG
>JBEKFQ010000078.1:0-11868 GCA_050013235.1 Beijerinckiaceae bacterium | reverse complement strand
CATGTCCGACCGGATCGCCATTGCGCGCCCATGCGACGTCAGCGTTGAGCTGTTTCACGGCCTCGGCGCCCTTTAGCAGATCCGCGAGAGAATAACGCTTGCGCGCTGATGCCGCCGGCCTCGCGACCAGCTTACGGTCCTCGACCGTAAGCGTCACCTGGGTGCCGATGTCGACATCCATCAGTCTGAGCAGCGCAGGCGGGATTGTCATCACGGCTGCACCGCCCTGCTTGCGGATTTTTGACGTTACGGTCACGGGTCTCTCCATGCGTGAATGTGCAACATTTGTAGCACACAGCGTGTGCGGCTGTCGAGCGTTTTCGTCTTGGTGGCGTCGACTCGCGGCGACGCCGATTGCCTGGTCGTTTTTCGAATAGGTGTAAAAACGCTTTCAACAATGACCCCACTGCCCGCGCCGGGCAACGTATTGGCTTCGTTCGTGAATAGCGGATTTCTCTGGGGTCGCGTTTCGCTTCCAACCATGATCCCGGACAGACGTGTGATTCCTTTGATGCATCAATGACTTAATGCCAAAAGAGAGCGGGGTCATTGTTGGACACGATGACGTAATTGCTTTGGAGCGTATCCGGCTCAGGACCGGCTAGACTTCGCTTCCTTCAGCATCAATGTCGGAGCGAGCCATGAAACATTATGTCGGTTTGGATGTATCGCAGAAAGAGACGTCAGTTTGCGTCCTCAACGAGGATGGCCGTGTGGTCTTCGAAGGCAAGGCGCAGTCACCCCCTGGAGCGTTGACAAAGCTTATCCAAGCGCGTGCTCCAAACGCCGAGCGGATTGGATTAGAGACAGGCGCCATGGCGAGTTGGTTATGGCACGAGTTGCGCCGGGTTGATCTGCCCGTCGTCTGTATCGACGCCAGACATGCCCATGCAGCTTTGTCGGTTCGGATGAACAAGAGCGATAAGAATGATGCCCGTGGCCTGGCCGATCTTGTCCGGATCGGCTGGTTCCGTGAAATCAAAGTGAAGAGCGAAGAAAGCCAGCAGGTCCGCTCCATTCTTATCGCTCGTTCCCGCCTCGTGAGCATCAGGCGCGATCTCGAAAACCAGATCCGTAGCTTACTCAAGGAGTACGGGTTGCTGTTCTCGCGTGCGATTGGATCGCAGTTCCGGCAAAAAGTTCATGAACTTGCCGCCGATGATCATCAGCTACGGCCCGTCCTCGATCCGCTTCTGGCCATCCATGATCAGGTTTGCCTGCAGCAGACCAGGCTCGACAACGAGGTGCGGCGATTGGCGAGGGCGGACGAGACGACGGTACGCCTGATGAGCGTTCCAGGCATTGGCGTGGTCACGGCTTTGACGTTCCGCCATACGATTGACGATCCATCCCGCTTCAGTTCAGCGGCGCAGGTTGGGGCCTATCTTGGGCTGACCCCACGCCGCAAGCAATCGGGCGAGACGGATACCAACGGCAAAATCTCACGATGGGGAGACCGGTTGTTGCGGACATATCTTTACGAGGCCGCGGGCGTCCTTCTTCATCGAACCAAATGCTGGTCGGTCTTGAAAGCGTGGGGCATGCGCCTGGTCAAACGCATCGGCATGAAAAAGGCGAAAGTCGCGATCGCGCGCAAGATAGCGATCGTTTTGCATTGCATCTGGGTGGACGGCACCACATTCGAGTGGGGCCGCGCGAAGAACTCCGCCTAATCCACACAGACGCTTAAAGAATCACCGGCCCGCTCGCGGCGCCGGCGATGTCCCCGCCGGGACGGTGGTGGGATGACCTCGGTAAAATCGCTGAAGGTGGTAAGACCGCACTTCGCTGCACACGTTGAGGCATCTGACCCGAACATCATCATGAGGCGCTCGGCGACCTCGGAAAGGACCGTGACCCCGGCGTCAGGACACATCATATCGCGTGCCTTGTGGCGCGCCGTTTGAGAACGAACTGCCGCCGGCTTCGGCCGGCAACGTAAATGGTCAGCGCTCGTTTCCAAGAGCGCGCCGCGCTGCGCAACCCTTTCCAGCTCCGCGCGGCGCTCGCGGCGGACCGGATCAACTCGTCCATGCCGAAGAAAACGGCAGTCTTTCGAGGAGCTGAAAAACAGTTGACAGCCTCCTGCAATTAAAGGGCGATTTTACAATCGTCACCAACATGGCTCGCCCCGCCGAGAACGTCGTCGCTTTCTACAACAAGCGCGGGACCTGCGAGCAATGGATCAAAGAGGAAAAGGGCGCGATCAAATGGACGTGGCTGTCATACCGTTCGTTCGCCGCCAACGCCGTCCGTCTTCAGCTTCATGCGCTCCATCCTGTGGTGAGAATTTCTGCCAATTGATTGAACCTTTCGGCGGAGTGCGGCGATAAAGATCGAAGAATGCGAGGTGGTTTGCCCGCGCAATTCAAATTCTCGATCCGAAGGATAGCGCCATGACCAAAATCATACGCCCACTCGCCGGAATTGTTCCATTGTTATCAGCAGTTGCACATGGATGTTTTTCAGCAACGAGTTTGGACGCCGGTTGACGTGGGGGTCAGTCGCCCGAGCCGGTTCACAGTTTGTCATATATCCGCCAACCAGTGCGAAGTGTGCGGGCTAATCCACGCGAACTTCCACGGAACCCAAGCCAGCGAAATCGATGCGCAAGCTTTGTCCGGCGCAGACTTGCAGGGCCGGCAAACGCCAGCCCGCCGAAACGAGATCTCCCGCATTGATCTGGCGGCCATTCTGAGCAAGCGTATCCGCCAATAGGTTCAGGCAATCTAAGCAATGGGCTAAAAACGTAGCCGACATTATTTTCTGAACGGGATGGCCATCGATGTTGAAGACGATGGACCTCTCATTCCAGAAGGCATCGGACCATTGAACCACCGGAGAGCCGCGAAATGTCGCGACATGCAGCGCAAAGTCCGCCATGGCAATCCGGGCGGTCAAGGGCACTGAACCGGGAACCCGGCGCCCCAAAAGTTCGATCGCGAGCTCGCATTGCAGGATGGCGCTGGTAACGGTTTTCCGCGTTATTGCCTCCTTGTCTGGATACGGCCGCCCGAAGGTGAAGAGCAGCGCGGAGCGGGCGCCCATCAATCCCTGCGGCGCGCGGAAAGTCGAGCCCGTGTCAAAAATGGCGTTGGCCATCAGAAGGCCATGGACGAAGCTGTTAGCTTGTTTCAAATCTCCGATCTGTTCGCGAAACGTCAGGGTCGAATAGCCTCTTGGCTGATCGTCCATGGCTTCGGCGGCTTCGAGTTGAACCGCCTCCGCGTCTTCGTCCGAGGTGATGTCTCGAAGTGCAAGATCGATCACCAATCCGTTTTTGCGCGCATAAGCTAGAGCGCGGCCGGCGGTTTCGATTTGTTGCGGATCCATGGTCATTGTGAGGCGCCAATCCTAAAGCATCTTCCGCGAAAACCAGTTCGGTCTTTGCTATAGGAAGATGCTCACTTTATTGATCTAGATTAGATTCTAGAGCGTATTCCATCAACTCCGGTTCGGCTTTCGGGTGATTCCTCTTTACGGGAAGGCGCTTTAATGAATTTGGAAGAATGGCACGGGCGAACCCGTTCCGCCAAGCACTGTTTGGGGCGGCTGGCCGTTCCAACGTTTCATGGTTTCGGCGGCCATGACCTTGCCATAGCCATCGAGCCCGCCTGCGGCCTCCACGCGTAGTTTGATCGCATTGGAATCGGCAGCAGCCTGAATTTCGGTGGCCTTGCCGGTGGCCTGTGCTTTTAAGAGGATGCTTTCGCTTTCTCCGCGCGCGGTCTGAATTGCTGAATCGGCCCGGCCCTGGGCTTCCGCCACGGCTTGGAGCGCCTCAACCTGTTTCTGTTTCAGTATTTGCTCGGCGCGGAAGGCGTTGGTTTTCGCCAGCGAGTTTTCGTTCACGGCGCGCTCGTATTCCGGGCTGAAGCGGAAGCCGGTGATTTGCAGATCGACCAGCTCAATCCCGAACAATTTTCGAAGATCGGCCGCGATCGAGACTTTCATCAGGCCAATAATCCGCTCCCTCTCGGAGGCGATGTTCAAAACGTCCTCACGCCCAAATATCGTCAGGGTCCGGTCGGCGACGATGGCGAAGATGTTGCGATCGATATCGACATTGCCAACGCTGCCCGTGTCATAAAGAAGTTTGTAAACCGCTTGGCGCGGAATGCTCCGGGTCAGCGATACGCCGAGTTCGATGACCTGCCCATCATGGCTCAGGACGCGAAGCGGTTGCGGCAAGGCTACCGTGTCGACGCTGACTTGGATGCGATCGACGATGGTTACAAAAGGCAACCGCAGGTGCACGCCCGGCGAAACCGGTTGATCCGGCGCCTGGTCGACGCGTCCAAAGGTTCGCGTGAAGGCGAGTTCCGTCGGGTTCACGATATAGTAGCTATCGTATGCGAGGGTGCCGGCGAAAAGAAGCGTGGCGATTGCGGCGAGTGCCATCTTGTCATAAAAAGCAAAGGTCCGGGTCAATTTCGTATCCGGGCCGCCGCCCCACGGCGAAAGCGGTGCCTGTTCGTTCACAATATGCTCCTGAAGCGTTTACCGCGGTATCAAATCACCAAGCGGCCATGGAAGCGCTTATGGGGAATTGAATCGAGTGGTGAAAACGGCCCGCGATATAGGAATCCCATAATGGGAATCCGTGTCCTGAAGGCCCCCGGTGAAGTTTCCGCGAACGTTGGCTCGTGGCGGCGCGATGTCTTTTTCAGCCGATCTTCATCGGCGGAAGCACCATCTGGTGTCCATCTCGTCAACATATTCACGCCCGGGACTATGAGTTTCGTGGCGAAGCAAATCGAGCCGGGATACTCGCGCAGCACACGGTCCGGCAGCTTTCCAACCGCAGCGACGGAATCGGTGCCGAATCCGATCTCGCATTTTGCTGCGCCCCATGAACCTGAAGTCAAAAATAGCGCGTCAGCGCAACTTAAAAATGCTTTAGTGCGTTTATCGCATCGGTGATTCCACCGAGGTGATAAGAAATCGCTCTCATTTTAAAAAGTTAGAGCATTTTCTCGATCATAAAAATCTGCAACTTTTATGGAAAATGCTCAAGCGAGTGCCGTGTCTGAGCGATGACGGCGATGAGAGAAAACGGGAAGTTGCCGCGAGCACTTTCGTTGCATTAGGCAGCATTCCCATTAAAAGTAAAAATACAAATTGCAGAAGCGGCCTGACATAGATCAATCATCGCCGCTTCCGCTTTTGGTAAACCCAACCGCGCTGGCTACGGGAAAGCAAACCCGCACCTGCACGGCTGCATCGATTGATCCGGGGAAAGCCGTCGCAAATGCCCAGAAGCCTGCCTGTGCTGTTTCGTTCGGCAGTGTATGCCTTCAGGGGCGGATTTCTCATTCGTCCCTTCGCCATCGCGCTCACGCTCGGCGTAGCCGGCGCGATTCTTTCCTCATTGGAAGAGCAAAATCCGGCAATCAGCTCCTTTGTGCCGGAGGTGCTGTTTCCATCGCATGCGGATCCTCAGGTCGCTCAGGCCATTCTCAGCTCAATAGCCACATCGATCATGACGGTCGTATCGATCGTCTTCGCGATCCTTTTGATGACTCTGACCCTTGCCTCGACGCAGTTTTCTCCACGAATCCTTATTAGCTTTGTTAGAGATCGCGTTACACAATGGACGCTTGGCATGTTTCTTGGCACGTTTTGCTATTGCATTGCCGCGCTTCCAGCGACCCGGTCGTTGCCTTCTTCGTTCGTGCCGGTTGCGACCGTAACGGGAGGAATGCTGCTTGCACCGGTTTGCGTTGGATGGCTGATCTATTTCATTTACCACATTTCCAATGCGATCAGCGTCAACAATATCGTCGATCGCATCAGGCGCGAAACCGAGTTCGTCATCGATACGTTGATGCCGTATCAGCGGCGGTCATTGGAACCCGGCGAGGAGGCCGTAGATTTTCCCGAAAAGCTGGAATTCCTCATCGTGAGCCGGCAATCGGGTTACATTAGATTTATTGACATCGCGCGCCTCCGGTCGCTTGCCAGAACCTATGGAATCAGCCTTCGCCTAGAGCGGCGTGTCGGACATTTTGTTCCAGAAGGCGTCGCATTGATGAGGGTTTCTCGCGGCGACCGTATCTCCGGGGAGCGCTCGATCCAGCTTCTCATGGCAATTGAAATTGGCCCGACCCGCACGATGCAGCAAGATGTCGAATTCGGCATTGTGCAGATCGTCGATATTGGCTTGAGGGCGATTTCCCCGGCCGTCAACGACCCGACGACCGCAATCAGCTGCGTCGATCAGCTCAGCTGCATCTTGATCCGTTGGGTGGCCCGCATGCCGCCGCGCAGCGATTTTTACGATCCACCCCATATCCTGCGTGTGGTCATTCCCTGGATTGATTTCAACGGCCTGCTAGATTTGGCGTTCGAGCAGATCCGGCATTATTCGGTTGCCGACGCAGCCGTCAGTCTCCGGCTGATGCGCGCGCTCGGCGATATCGCGAGCACGGCCGATGAGCCGGCGATCCGGCGCCGTTTGCTTGATCGTGGCAAACGATTAATCGCCGGCTGCACAGGACGGCTTCAAGAAGACGATCTCGGAAGACTACGGCAGCGATTTTCGTTGCTCGAAACTGGCATATCCGGAGAGGACCAAATTTAGACAATTTGAAAAGGGCGCCCAGTTCGTGGCCAGTAAATTGAGACGGACGGTAGCGTCAATCCGGCCTGAGCAAGGCGGCGCTGGACCGGCATGTGAAACGGCGTCGAAGGCGTGACCCTACCATCGGCAAATCTAAGGCGTTGTTATTGAAAAAGAAATCCAATTCCACAGGGGTCACGTTCGGCGCCGATCGTGACCTCTTCATCAGAGCAAATTACGTCATCCTTTCAGAGTCTTGACGTGCGAGTTAAAGGGGTCAATTCCCGGCGCCGATTCACAGGCTCGATTTCTTTACGTCGTCGCAAGCATCATCGCGACGGCGGCGTCGAGGGGAGCGACTTTATTTTTGAGATTTACGCGCTACGCGCGCCGCCTGCGTCTTCTGCTGCAGCAATTCGGCTTCGACAAGCTCCGGCGAGATCAATGTCTCCGGGTAAAGCGCCACAAGACGGCGGATGATTGTTTCCAGTTCCCTGACATTGCCCGGCCAGGTGTAGCTTCGGAGTCGTTCGAGAGCGCCCGCAGCAAGCTTTTTCCGGGGCAAGCCCTCAAACGCCGCGAGCGAAAAGAAATGGTCTACGAGATCTTCGATGTCATCCAGGCGATCTCGTAAGCACGGTAGATGGATCGTGACGACGTTCAACCGGTAGAATAGATCCAGGCGAAACAGCCCCAGCTGAATCAATGGCCCTAGGTCGCTGCTCGCCGCCGAGATCAACCGAACGCGATTCGCGCCCTGACCAAAGCTTGGGCGGCCGCGCCCATCCGCAGAGAGGCGGCCAAGCAGAAGGGTTTGCGCCTCGAGCGGCATCGCATCGAGCCCGTCGAGGAACAGCGAGCCACGATCTGTATCTTCGAACCACCCCTTCCCGCCTCGCATCATGTATCCGCTCGGCGATGAGGGGACGGCAACCTTATGGAAGGAAAATGCCGGAATAGCGACGAACCCTTTATCGTCGCCAGTAGAAAGACGATGAAGCATCCGGGCAGCCACGTCCTTACCCGTACCAGGAGCCCCGACGATCATGACGGGCAGCCCTGTCTTTGCTACACGATACAAGGTCTTAGAGGCGGCTCTTATGGAACGAGAACGGCCAACGAGGGAGAGCTCCTCAGCGCGAGCCGGCCGCTTATTCCTGAAGCTTTTCTGATTGATGACTGGTACTTTCCTGATATTCGGGCGAGACCAGGGACGGTGGATCTCGCTGCAAACTTTTGGATGCAACTTCCGTTGTGGGACCGAAGAAATGCTTCTTCGGTCCCGCCGGTCTCGTCAGTGAAGTTGGAAGAACGGCACTGGTGATCCGGTGCCGCCCAAGACGGTCTGGGGCGGCTGCCCGTTCCAACGTTTCATGGTCTCCGCCGGCCATGACCTTGCTGTAGCCGTCGATGCCTCCTGCCGCGTCCACGCGTAGCTTGATCGCGGCTGCATCCGCGCCCGCTTGGATCTCTGTCGCCTTGCCCTCTGCCTGCGCTTTTAGGAGGGTGCTTTCGCTTTCGCCGTGCGCCGATTGGATCGCAGAGTCTGCCCGGCCCGTGGCCTCTGCCACCTGTTGACGCGCTTCGACCTCTTTCTGCTTCAGAATTTGTTCAGCACGGAATGCGTTCGTCTTAGCGAGGCTATTTTCATTGACCGCACGTTCATATTCGGGACTGAAGCGGAAGCCAGTGATCTGGAGATCGATGAGTTCGATGCCAAACAGGCGGTGCAACTCGCTCGCAATTGACGTCTTCATGAGGCCGATAATCCGTTCGCGTTCCGAGGCGATGTTGAGGATGTCCTCTCGTCCGAAAATCGTCAATGTTCGGTCGGCGACGATCGCGAAGATGTTGCGATCAATATCGACATTACCGACCGCGCCCGTGTTGTAGAGCAGGTTGTAGACAGCATCAGGAGGGATGCGCCGCGTCAGTGACACCCCCGAGTTCGATGACCTGGCCATCGTGGCTTAAGACCCGGAGATCCTGGGCCGGAGCCACCGTGTCGACGCTCACCTGCAAGCGCTCGACGATCGTCGCGAACGGGACCTTCAGGTGAACACCTGGCGTCACCGGAGGCCTCAGCCTCCGGACCAGGATGGCGTGAACACGGCGATCGAGGCGTTTCTCACCGCCTTGCCCCGCCGCATAGACGACGTCGCCGATGAAGACCAGGCCAAAGCCTACCAGGCGCTTCGAGCTCTCTACACGCGGGTGACAGGGAGGACGGCCGACACCCACTTCGAATTCACGGTCGAAACTGTCGTCGGCTCCTTCAAGGCAAAGGCATCGGTACATTTCACAACCCTCGGGGTACCGCAATCCGCTCTTCTACACGCCCTGAAAGCCGCAGGCGACCGCGGGCTCGACGCCGAGCAGCTCAGACACGCGACTGTAAAATGCGGACGGTTGCGCAAGCGGATGCACATATACCTCGACCGGCTCATCAATCTCTGCTTCGCCTCATGGGAAAACGGGCGATGCTACCCGACCGGCAACGGGCCCATCAGCGCCGGGGGCAAGCCCGCCTTAGTCGTCGTCGAATTCCTGTGAACCTCACCACTCATAGCTTGATCGCCGGGACCGTGATGCCGCTTGCAGTCGTTGCTTGACGCTCGAAGACTCTGCAATCTCAGCGGCGACGGCGGCAAGCGTCCGGTTCGTGATCGAACGCTTGACGATCAGGCCATTGAACTCGATCAGGCCGTAACTCCGCAACGCGCTTGGGTTCAATTTGTGGCGCCCGCTCGCAAATGAAATGGTGACGCCGCTCCTATGCGAGCTTTGCGGCTTCGTCGCGAAGTCGACTGGGCCTTTCGGCTCAAACCCGATGTCGATCCATAAATGGTCAGGCGGCGTTTGGAACGACACCGAAGCGGTCGAGAACTTCTCGTCGGCAAGCCCGGTCTTCAGCGTCGAGGCGATCCAGAACAGCAAATCCTCCAAGCAGGCGCGAAACGTCAATTCTGGGCGCAGGTGAAAGCCGGCACGCCGAAGAAACGCGGACTCGTCGTTCTTGAACGGTATCGGCGTCAACGCGCCCAGCTTTTTGACGTAGGCGGGCGCTTTGGTCGGCGATCCGGTCGCGAGGAGGGCGATCAGGATCGTCGCCGCGTCGCCGAGTTCCATGGTCGCAGCGCCGGGACCACGACCCGCCGAAGAGATCATTTCATAGGCGCGCAGAGCCTTGACGTAGCCCCTCATCACCTCGACATCCAGTCCGGTCGTCGCGGCGATGGCCCGCGCTAGATCACCGGATGACGCCATTCCGGGCCCTCCCATTCGCCGAGCCGCAGGCCGCATGGCGACCCTGATCCTTTCCAGGCGAGCATGGCGCCGTGTAACGTTCCGCGATGCCAACACAATTTCTAAGGAGACGTTTAGGCACCGGCGGTTCGCATCCTTCCTGATCGACCATCAAAACTAACGACCACGTGCCGATCATCGCTGACAAGATCGCCACGCGTCAACGACCCTGCAGACGCGTCTCGAACCGTTCGGGGCCCGAGAGACCCACTATCACATTCTTTCCATCGGCCGCGAATCCGATAAACGTCACGTCCGAATCCGTGTCGGCGCGCCTCGAAGTCTGATTGGTATCCCTGATCCGTTCTCGAGGCGATTCCGCGTTTGCCGTCGCGCTCGCGGGGACATCTTGAACGAGCCCAACGCCCGCCGGCCGTCTTCCCGCCGGAAGCCGTCCGCCGCGACCGTATACAGAAGGCCCGTGGTCCCCGCGAGACAGAATCCGAGCGCGCCCGCCGAAATGACGAAGAGCACAAGGGTGGCCGAGACCAAACCGGCGGCGGCCAACGCCATCGCCGCGCCGCGGCCGCCACTTTCGCCGTCCGAAAGATCGCAAGAGGTCAATTTCAGTGCATGGACAAATGCTTGGGCAAATCTAACTATTAGACAAAAAAGTCAATGAAATCATATAGCAAAGACGGACTCCCTCTCCGCCAATTTTATCGCCGATGTCTTTGAATTTACGAAGAATTCATAAAGGCGCCGGCTGGTTTCGTCACGGCTGAACAGGGATTGAGGCGAACAAACGCGGGCAGCTAAATTGCCCGGGTCGCAAAACCACGACCGGCCGGCCTCCCCGGAAGCTCACCCAAGCGGGCGTAAAGGGCATGGTGCGAATCGCCGGCGCCGGGATGCCGGGAACGGGTTCGTCGCCGCCGTGCCGTATGTGGCGCTGTCACCTGCCGTTTGGGCGCCATCCGCAACACCGGTCGCATCGTGCTGTCCGTCGCTGAAAAGCGAATAAATCCGCCGGCGGGGTGGCCACGCCAGGAGCCGGATGACGAAGGAGAGGGCGCTGTGTCCGGTCAAGCCGGAGGTTAATTCAGCCACCCGGCGAACGGGCGGCCCGCTTGCCAGCGGTGCATGAAGCTTTGTGCCGGAGCCCGCTCCGTCACCGGCCGCCGTGACCGGGACCGGGACCACCGCCACCGGGACCGGGACCGCCACCGGGACCCCCGCGACCGCCCCCCATGCCGCCGCCCGCAGGAGCGCCGCCCATTGGAGAGCGTCCCATTGGCGCGGCTCCCGCAGGAGCGCCGCCCACAGGAGGACGTCCCATCGGAGCGCCTCCCGTCGAAGCGCCACCCAGACCGCCGCTCAGACGGCCGCCCAGCACGCCGCCGAGATGGCCGGTCAGATGACCGCCGAGCGCGCCGCCCTTTTGGCCCTCACGTCCTTTGCGCGAGGCGCCGCCGCGCCAGCCGTTCCAGCCGTAGCCGCCGCCCCAGCCTTCGCCGTCGTTCCATTCGTACCCGCACCAATACCAGCCGGGGCCTTGCCAGCCGTCATCGTACCAACAGTAATTTTGGTCGTCGAAAACGTATTGCACTTTCTCGATAGGGGCGCCCCCTAATGGCGCAACGCGCGAGACAAAGGCGAAGCCGCCAATCGCCGCTTCCGCCGGACCCGCGACCAGAAATCCGGCGCCCGCTGCGATCGCGAGTGCAAAAGCGGAATGACGCGACATGGCTGAATTCCTTTCCTGGTGCGGCGTGCGAGACTTTGGCTGCGCAAGCGTCCTCGCGTCGGGCTCTAAGGCATTGCCGCGCGCGAATCCGCCTCGGAGGCGGCTTGCGGGCCGGGCACGGCCACGCGGCGATCGCTCATGGAGGCCCAGACGTTCTAGGTCTCCATGCAAGGTCAGGGCTTGGGCAGAGACACCAGTTTTTCGAGGATCTGGAGGGTGATTTCCGCGCAAACTTTCATCGGCTCGTCGTCCGCGCATTTGACGTTCACCGCCGCGTCGCCATCCTGGAGAATAATATGCGCGCCCTTGGACG
>JBEKFQ010000077.1:0-12314 GCA_050013235.1 Beijerinckiaceae bacterium | reverse complement strand
TCGAACAGCCACCGCGCGTCATATTCCCGGAACCCCTCCGCCTTGACCATGGGAGCGGATTCATAGGCGTAAGTGTTTGGTTTCAAGAGTGGAACCGGCTTAGGAAACATCAGTGGCGTCCTCAAACGATGATCTCGAGCGTTCGCTTAGACGCGAGTGGTAAAACGTGCGGGCAGCATGACCCTGACTTTCACGGGTGAGAGCGTCAGGCCAGACCGCTGGCTGGCCGGGGGGCCAGGAAGTCCTTCATATCCCTCGATACGCGCCCGTCCAGATCTAAAAACAGAAGAAACTTGGCGCGTCCTTAGCCTTTGCGGCACGGATTGCGAGCCAAGGGTCTAACATGATTAAATTCCAGCGATCTATGGTTTTTCCGCGCTAGTGTTTATCCGCCCAAGTTGGCGGGACACAGGCTTCAGGTGAGGCAAGAGTCTGTTTTTGTTAGATTTGTGGATTCCCTATGTCTCATTCGGAATTGTATCACCGGTTGCCAGATTCGTGCCCCTAGGGGTAACAAAGACCTCGATTCTGATTGCATATGGATGAATTTCGGGAGCAAGCCACTGGAAAGCGTAGATTGTGTTGTGATCGGGGGCGGCGTTGTCGGGCTAGCAACCGCCCGGCGTCTTGCTCAGGCTGGCCTCGAAGTCATCGTGGCCGAGGCGGAGAATGCGGTGGGCACGGGGATTAGCTCCCGTAATTCCGAGGTCATCCACGCTGGAATCTACTATCCAAAAGATAGTTTAAAGGCTCTTCTTTGTGTCGAGGGCCGGGATCTGATCTACAATTATTGTAACGACCGGGATATCCCGGCGAAGGCAGTTGGAAAATTTATCGTTGCGGCGAGTGCCGCTCAAGACAGCGAACTCGGGGCAATCCGCCAGCGCGCATTCGATAACGGCGTCAAGCGTCTCGAGCTTTGGTCCGCGGAGCAAGTCGCCGAAGCCGAGCCGGAAATTTGTTGCAGCTCCGCGCTTTTTTCACCCGATACGGGCATTATCGATAGCCATGCCTTCATGGTCTCGCTGGTGGGCGATCTCGAATCCATGGGCGGATGGATCGCTCTAGCGAGCCCCGTCGAAGCGATAGCCGTTACGGAGAACGGATTTCAGGTGTCGGTTGGCGGCCAAGAGCCGATGACGATCGGGGCCAAGATCGTGGTCAACGCGGCGGGGCTTCATTCAGCCGCAGTTGGCGCCATGCTGGGCCGCGGGGTCGCGTCGAAATTCCCAAAAATTTCCTATGCCAAAGGTAATTATTTCAGCCTCTCTGGTGTGGCTTCTCCCTTCCGGCATTTGATCTATCCGGTGCCTGTTCCTGGCGGGCTTGGAACCCATGCGACTTTGGATTTGCAAGGTGCCGTCCGGTTCGGGCCCGATGTCGAGTGGATCGATCAGCTGGATTACCGGGTCAATCCCGCCCGCGCAGCTTCGTTCTACACGGCGATCCGGGAATATTGGCCCGCGCTTCCCGATGGCGCCCTCGTTCCGGCCTATTCCGGAATCCGGCCGAAAATCAGCGGCCCAGGCGAAGGGGCGAAAGACTTTCTCATCGCGGCACCGTCTCAAACGGGCATCCCCGGCTATGTTCATTTGAGTGGCATCGAAAGCCCCGGCTTGACCGCAAGCTTGGCCATTGCCGAACATGTCGCGCGTGGACTAGGGTTGAGAGCGTCGGGATAGTTCGAGATGCCGCTGCTATTGCCATCGATTTGAAAACATGTGGCTTTTTCCGCTCCCGCCGCGCGGTCTTGGGCCGGCCCCTCCCGGCCGTATCGAAGGCTTGCGTCGCGGTCTCCTTTTGCCTAGGTTCGGCCGGATAAAATATCACAGATCGCAAATCTGATTCGAGGCAGGCCGTCGCGGCGCGGCTTTCTCCTGTTTCGCTAGACGAGTGCGCTCATATCTCCTGAGGTCGATTGGTTCTCATCACGCAAACTCCTCTTCGTGTCAGCCTTTTTGGCGGCGGAACCGATTATCCCGAATATTACGAGCGTCATCCCGGCGCCGTGATTGGTTTGGCGATTGATAAATATATCTATATTGCGGCTTTGCCCCTCAGCGGGCATCAGACTTATAATTACCGGGTCAGCTATTCGACGGTGGAGTTGACCGATTCGATCGATGCGATTCAGCATCCGGTTGTCCGGGAGGTTTTGCGGGCTTTCGATATCAAGGACCGGCTCGATATTTCCATCATGTCGGATCTGCCGGCGACGGGGAGCGGGCTCGGGTCGTCTTCCGCCTTCACGGTCGGGTTTCTCAGCCTCGCCTATTCCTTGACCGGCCGGGCCTGCACCAAGATCGATTTGGCCCGGAAGGCCATTCATGTCGAGCGCGAGCTATTGCACGAAAATGTCGGCGTGCAAGACCAGTTGCATGCAACATTCGGCGGCCTGAACCGCTTCGATTTTCGCGGAAAGCAGATCAGCATCACGCCCGTGCAGGTGCCGGGCGAGACAATGCACCTTCTGTCGCAAAGCATGGTGCTGGTGCATACGGGTATCGCGCGGCGGGCGACGGCGATCGTCAAGGATCAAGTCGACGCGACGAAAACGACGAGCATCGACAAAGATCTGAGTGCGCTTTTCGGGCTTGTCGAGGAATGCGCGTCCTTGCTCGAAGGGCCGCCGGCTTCGCTTCTCCCGGCTCTCGGAAAGATGCTATCGGAATCCTGGGCGATCAAGCGCAGCCTCACCAAAAGCATCTCGAATGCGGCGATAGACGATCTTTTCGAGGCGATCATCCGGGCTGGTGCTTATGGTGCCAAGCTCTGTGGCGCGGGTGGCGGCGGCTATTTTCTGGCATTGATCGAGCCGGACCGGATCGCCGCGCTGCGTGAAGCGGTGGAACCGCATGTCGTCATCCCCATAGGCATTGACACGGAGGGATCGACCCTCGTCTATCCCACACGAGTCAAAGGGGGCTGGCGCCCCTAAATCGTGCATAGTCCGTCGAACTATGCCGGAACGCATGAAGAGCAGAGTGAATATGTCCAGTCCTTATCTCGACATGGCGTGCCGTGTCTGTGGAGATCATGCTGTCGAGCTGTTTCTCGACTTGGGTGACCAGCCCCACTGCAACAGATTGATTCCACCTGCTCTTGCCGCCAAAGCCGAGCCGGTCTTTCCATTGCGTGCTGGCTTTTGCCGGACTTGCTCGCTCGTTCAGATCGATCATACGATCCCTAAGGAGAGCATGTTCTCCGAATATCCCTATGTCTCCGGCACCACCAAGACCTTGGTCGAGCATTTCCGGCTCACCGCCGAACGCCTCGTGGAAACCTATGGATTGAAGCCCGGTCAGCTCGTTGTCGATATCGGATCGAACGATGGAACCTGGCTGAAGCAATATGCGCCATTTGGCTTGGATACGGTCGGCGTCGAGCCGGCGTCCAATGTCGCAGCCTTGGCCGTCGCCGCCGGGATCGACACGCGAAACCGGTTTTTCAATGAAGAAACAGCTGAGCTTGTCCTGAGCGAGAAGGGACCCGCCGCCTTGATCACCGCGGCTGGGGTCTTCTTTCACCTGGAGGAACTGCATAGCGTCGTGCGCGGCATCAAGGCGCTTCTCGCGCCGGACGGCGTTTTTGTCGTTCAAGCGATTTATCTCGGGGGCATGGTGGCCAATACCGCCTTCGACCAAATCTATCACGAGCATTTGTGCTATTACACGCTGAAATCGCTTGAAGAATTGTTATCCAGGCATGGCCTGGAATGTTTCGATGTGCGCGTCGTGCCGATTCATGGCGGCTCGCTCGAAGTTCATGCCGGGCATCCCGGTGCTCACGCAATTCAACCCAGCATTCCCGCGTTCCGCGCGGAAGAAGCGGCGCAAAAGCTCGATAAATTCGAAACATATCAGGCTTTCGCGGCCAAGGTTCGCGAGCTGCAAGCCGCCCTTTTGGCGTTGCTCGAGGATTATGCGGCGAAGGGCAAATCCGTCTATGCCTATGGCGCACCGGCCAAAGGCGCGACCTTGCTGAATTCGTTTGGGATCGGCCCGCGTCTGGTTCAGATCGCGGTGGAAAAAAGCCCGCTCAAATTCGGATTTTTGATCCCAGGCGCGCGTATTCCGATCGTGGATGAATCCACGGTTCCGCCGCCCGCCGCTTACCTTCTCCTCGCCTGGAATTTCTTGGGCGAATTTTTGGAGAAGGAGCGCGCCTATCTCGAATCCGGCGGCCAATTCATTCTTCCCGTGCCGGAGCTCCGGGTTTTGACCGCAGCCGATCTTCCGGAGCGGCCGGGCGCTCTGGCCCATGGTTGAGGCTGTCGTCGTTTTTGGCGGGAGCGGCTTTGTTGGCCGTAACCTGATTGCTCGTCTCGCGGGGCGCGTGCCGCGAATTATTTCCGTCAGTCTGACGGGCGCGGCTGTTCCCGGCGCGACGGAATCCCATGCGATTGGCCGGCTCGCCGGTATCGAGGCGCTGCCGGCTGAAACCATTGCCGTGAATATGGCAGCGCATCGCTACGACGCGAAACGGTTTGATCGCGCGCAGTCCGAGATTCTTCTCGCCAATGCGCAACTCGCCGAGACGCTCTATGCCTTCTGTCTCGACCGGGGCATCACCGAGGTTCGCGCGGCCTCGAGCGTGGCGGTCTATCCCGCGGGCCTCGATCTTCTGGACGATGAGGTTGCTGTGGACCTCAACCGTCTTCCGAACCCCAACGAGACCTTCTACGGCTGGTCTAAACGCTGGGCTGAATTGCTCGGACAGCTCTACGCGGAGAAATACGGGATCGCGACTCTCTCGTTCCGGATTAGCAACGTTTATGGTCCTCACGATAGCACCGATATAGGCAACGCTCATGTGCTGCCCGCCTTCGTGATGCGCGCGTTGCAACCCGCGCCGGATTTCGAGATTAAGGGCAATCCGGATGTCGAGAGGGACTTCATCTACGTTTCCGACGTCTGCGAGATTTTCGAGAGTTCCTTCGCGCGGCGCGGCGAAACCGGTGCCTTGAATCTCTGCACCGGCCAAACCACGAGCTTGCGAGACCTCGCTCTGACGATCTTGCGCCTCACGGGCGAGGTCAGACCGCTCGTCACGTCGGCCGCCGCGGTTCAAGGCGTGGCGGCGCGGCGGAGTCCCAACCGGCGCCTGCGCGAAACTTTTGGGAAAAATACGTTCGTAAGTCTTGAAGATGGCTTGCGGCAGACCTTGGAATGGTATCGCCATGAGCTTACTCGCGCATGATCTTGTCGTCGGCGCCGATGGATTTCTCGGGAAGAATTTCATCCGCGTTCTCGGGGAGCGCGGGCGGATCGCCGCCGGGATAGGCCGCGCGGCGGGCGATCTCTCGGACTGGGCCATTTGCGAGCAGGCTTTCAAAGCGGCGCCGAAGGTCGAGCGTATCTTTCATGTCGTCACGCGGCAGCGGACCGGGGCGGTCCAATACGGCATTCAAGGCGAGATGCTCGCGATCAATGCGCGGATCCATCTGAATGTGCTGGAGGCTTGGCGGCTGTACCAGCCGCAAGCGAAGTTGATTTCCACCGGCAGTTCCTGCGTCTATCCCGAGCGGGATACGCCGCTTGGCGAGAATGCCTACCAGACGGGACCCCTGCATCCCTCGGTCAAGGGCTACGGGCTTGCGAAGCAAGTGCTCGGCATCGGCGCGCAGGTCTATGCCGAACAATACGGGTTACGTCAGCTCCACTGTATTCTGGCGACCGTCTTTGGGCCGGGAGATCATAAGGCGCCGGACCGGAGCCATTTCCTCGGGGCAATGCTGGACCGCGCGGTCCAGGAAATGCGCGCGGGTCAAACTCGCTTTACCGTTTGGGGCGATCCCAATACGGTGCGTGAATTGCTCTATGTGGATGACCAGATCGACGCAATCCTCGCTGCCGACGGGGCATTTGAAAACGATCTGCTGAACTGCGCCGCCGCCACGCCGGTAACGGTTGGCGAGGCTGCGCGCGCGATAACCCGGGCGATTGGGTGGGATGCCGAAATTTATTCGCCGCCGGAAAGTTTTAGCGGGGCCGGTTATAAGGTTTTGGACTCGTCACGATTTCTAAACGCGACGGGATGGTGTCCGAAATACGATCTCCTTGGCGGTATCCGGAGGCTCTACGAGCTCGAATATCTCGCCACGCCGGCGGACTGAAGTTTCACGATTCGTTATCTGGGAAAGTCATGCGCATGCCTTCTATCTTCACCGGTCTGCGGAACTGGATGTTCGAGGAGGCGCTGCCGTTTTGGAGCAGCGAGGGCGTCGATCGCGTTCATGGCGGCTATGTCGAGCATTTCACGCTCGACGGCGAGCCTTACACGGAAACGAAGCGGGTTTTTGTGGTTTGCCGCCAAATTTATGTTTTCGCCCATGCCTCGACGCTCGGCTTTTCCGAGGGAGCAGCGCTTGCCGCTCACGGCTACCGCTTCTTGGAAAAAGCCTGGCTGCCGCAAGACGGGGGATGGGCCCGCCGCCTCGATGCGCGGGGACGTCCGGTCGATGAAACGCCGGACCTTTATGTTCTCTCTTTCGCGCTTTTCGCCTTAGCTTGGATCTACCGGCTGACAAGCGATCCGCAGGTTCTCGTCCGCGCGCATCAGACGTTGGATTTCATCGAAAAGCGCATGCGCCATGTCTCTGGGCTCGGCTTTCTTCACGAATATCCCGCCGCCGGGCCACGCCAACAAAATCCACATATGCATCTTGTGGAGGGTCTTCTTGCGCTCGCCGAATTTTCGAGGGAATCCCGGTTTCTCGAGGCCGCGAAGAATATCGTGGGCCTCTTCGAGGCGCGTTTCTTCAACCGGCAATCGCGAACCCTGGCGGAGTTTTTCGCGGAAGATTTCAGCCCCTTGGATGCGCCCGAGGGGCGTTTGACGGAACCCGGTCACCAGTTCGAATGGGCCTGGATATTGAACAATTATCAGAGCCTCACCGGACGAGACGCACGCGAGACGATCGTGGGTTTACATGAAACCGCCGAACGTCATGGCGTCGATCCGCGGACGCATGCCACCTATAATAGCGTTCGTGACGATGGCACCGTGCTGAACGCGGGGTCCCGGATCTGGCCGAATACCGAGCGGATGAAAGCAGCTGTCGCCCTTTTTGAATTGACGGGGCGTCCGCCGCTCGGCGACCTCGAACAAAGCGGCCGGCTGCTTCTCGATGCCTATCTTGCACCAGCGCTCAATGGCCGGTGGTTCGATAATTTAGACCAACAGGGAAAGCCAACCGTCGACAAGATCCCGGCGTCCTCGCTTTATCATTTGTTCCTGGCTTTTGCGGAAGCGCTGCGCGTCGAGCCTTTAATCCTGGCGGCATCCAGAGACCCTGTTTAACATAGACACGTGTCTTGCGGGAAAGCCGCCAAGGTCGCCATCACGGCCATCATGCGAAAGCTCGTCGTCCTCGCCAACGCTCTCCTCAAAAAAGACGCGACTTGGACTCCAAAGTCCGCTTGATCAACACGGATACTCTAACCTCTTAAAACAGAGCGAGTTCTTATCGCTTTGGTGAGTCCACCAAAGCGGAACGCGCTCTTGCGCCGGAGACGTGGCGCGCACGGGCTATATGAACGAGCCGGCGCGGCGGGCAATTCCATGGTCAAGGGATACCCAGCTTTCTCCGAAAAATGGCTTGTCGCCGGGCGTTCTGGCCGGATCCCTCGATCTCGTGATCCCTAACGAACAGGGGGCGCGATGGGGAGGAAGCGGCCTGTTGCTTCGTCAAGCGCCGTCATCTTGCCGTTCGCCACACCGAAATAGGCCCCGTGAAGGGTGAGTTTGCCCTCGTCCTCGAGTTCTTTCAGCCAGGGATAGGTGCGCAGATTCGCGATTCCCTGAATGATTGAGGCGTAGGAGAGGCTTTCGCAATAATGGTCGAAATCGCCAGAGGGCGGCCCGATCCGGTCCGCGGCCGGTTGGATCAGCGTCTTCCATTTTCCAACAAAATTGGCTTGGGATAAGGGCTTGAATTCCTGGTCCTGGCCCTGGGCATAGGCGCGGATCCCGCCGCATTGGGCATGCCCCATGACAACGATATGCGCCACGCGCAGAGCCATCACGGCATATTCGATCGCGGCGGCGGTCTCTTGGCGTTGCGGATCCGCAGTGAACGGTGGAACAAGTGCCGCGATATTCCGAACGACGAAAATCTCGCCCGGTCCCGCGTCGAAAATGACTTCGGGCGACACGCGCGAGTCGCAGCAACCAATGAGAAGAACCGGTGGATTCTGGCCTTCCTCGGCAAGATGACGGAAGCGGCCCTGTTCTTCTTTCAGGCGTTTGCTGCAGAAATGTGCGTAGCCTTCCACGAGCTTTGCGGGGAGCGGAATGCTCTTTTGCTCGTCGACGGGTTTAACTCCGGGTAGCATGCGCGTCATTTTATTGGGCCCGTCCTTAACCTTTAATCGCTTTATAAATGACTTCGGTCCTTAAGCCCAGCGAGTCTATGCCAACGTGTAGCAAAAGATTGATACCGGGCATATGTAGCGGCGCGTTAAAGCGGTTATGGAGAAAAGATGACAATTGGCTCACGCCGCAGCGCTTTGTTCCCGGCGGGATCGAATGGCAGCGCGAAGGGATGAGGAGTTGGCGCGCTGTCCGGTGGACCTCGCCGAAGCCATTGCGGCCTTGAACTCGAGCCATATCGCTAAAATTGAAATTCTATTTAAGATGCGGTGAACTTATCCTGGCGTCCACATGCCGGCATTAACTTCGTGCGCATTGCCGATATGATTGCCAGGCTTTATGACGGCAAAGAATCTTTGAGGGTTGGGTCATGACTGGCGATGAGAGCGAGGCAAAAAATGGTGCTTCGGAGCATGGAGATGTGCCGTCCGGTCCCAAATCCGCCGGCTTGGATACGCCTGCCGCTTTAGGCAATCCCGTCGAGGCAGATGCTTTCGCCGCGCACCCGGACGCTGGCGTGTCTGAATGGACAGCAAGCGATGCCCGCGGTCCTTTGACCGGATCGCCTCCGCTCTCCGATGTGCCGCCGCCCCAAGATTACGACGCGACGGGGTTTGATCGCGAACCCAGCGTCGCTTCATCCGCCGAAGAGGGGTCTGGACATAATGCTCCTGCCGGGGAGCCGCGGCCTGGTCTGGAAAATGAAGTTAAATCACCACGAAAGCCAAGCCGGTGGCCGGTCGCCGCGGGCATTGTCCTCGGCGCGGCGATCGGTGCCGCCGCTGGTGGGGGCAGTGCCTATTACGTGAACACGGTATCGTCCGGCGATTCGGCGGTGAAACAAGACCTTGCCGCCTTAAAGACCCGCCTCGACCGGCTGGAGAAAAGTCCGGAGGGGCAGCTCGCTTTGGCGCCGCTCAAGGCCTCTCTTGCCGATCTCACGGCGAAAGTCGCCGCCAACGCCGCCAACGGTCCTGACGTCGCGGCCCTCAATGACAAGATCGCTTCGCTTCAAGCCGCGATTGGTACCCTTCAAAGCCAAGGCCGGCAGGCCGTCGGATTGGCTGATTTGAAGGCCGTGCAAGACCGGCTCGCCGCGATCGAATCGCGTGTTCCGGACCTCCAAAAGGAGGTTTCCAATTTGCGGACCGAGGCGTCTGCCGCGCGGGGCGATGTAGAAGGGCTGCGCGCGGGACAGAAAAGGTTAGAGGGCAAAATTTCCAGTGCGCCGGCCCTCGCCGTTCTCGCCAATAGTCTGGTGGAGCGGATCAATCGCGGGCAGCCTTTTGCGGCCGAGGTCAATGCCTTGGAATCGCAAGGTACCGATCCAGCTAAGATTGCGGCCCTGCGGCCCTTTGCCGGTCAAGGCGTGGCTTCGGTCAAGATTTTAGCGGATAAATTCGCTGATATAGCCGATGGGCTGATCGCCGCCGCGCACAAGCTCCCGGCCAAGGCGGGTTATTGGGATCGCTTGAAGGAGGGGGCCCGCGGCCTCTTTACGATTCACCGGCCCGGCGAAGCGGGCGGGGATGATCTTGCCTCGCGGATTGCGGAGATCAAGGCTGATCTCGCGCATGGCGATGTGATAGCTGCCGCCGCTGTTTGGAACCTTCTCCCGGCGGACGCCAAAGGGAAGCCCGAGGCAGCTGCCTGGGAGGCGCTTGCAAAAGCGCATGCCGAGGCCAGTGCCGTCGCTCATGCGATCGAGAACGAAGCTATCGCGTCGCTTGGCGTGAAGAAGTCATGAGGCAAGTCCTCGCCCAGCCGCGTTTTCAGCGGGGAAACCAATGATCCGCATTCTCATCTATCTTCTCATTCTTGCCGTCGTAGCCTTTGGGGTCGATTGGCTCCTTCAGCAACCGGGTCATGTCGAAATCGTTTGGGATGGCTATCAAGTCTCCATGACGGCTGCCGTGGGCTTCGGCATGATCGTGTTGGCGGCCATCGCCTTGTCGGCGATCTGGGGCTTGGTGCGATTCGTCTTTGGCCTGCCATCCTTTGTGGCGCTTGCCCGACGACAGCGCCGCCGCGAGAAAGGCTATGCGGCGCTGTCGCGCGGTTTGATCGCGGCGGGCGCTGGGGATGCGCGCGGTGCGAGCCAGGCTTCCATTTTGGCCAGAAAACATCTGAAGGACGATCCTTTGGCGATTGTTCTTCAGGCGACGGCGGCCAGGCTCTCGGGCGATGGCGCGCGGGCGGAAGCGTTCTTTGCCGAACTTGCGCAACGCGCCGACACGCACCTTCTTGGCTTGCGGGGTCTTCATGACGAAGCCTTCCGGCGTGGCGATGGCGAAGCCGCCGGCCATTTTGCCGCCGAGGCGCATCAGGTGGTGCCGTTGCCGTGGTCGGCGCAGACTCTTCTCGCGCATAAAGCGGCGGAAAGCCGCTGGGAAGAGGCGCTGGAAACCGTCGACACCAGCATCAAGGCGAAATTGGTCGATCGCGCAACGGGCGATCGCCAGCGGGCGGTTTTGCAAACCGCCATTGGGCTCGAGAAGCAGGATATTGCTCCCGACGAGGCTTTGGCTCTTGCCCGCGCGGCGATCAAGCGGGCCCCCGATCTCGTGCCGGCCATTGCCCTCGCGGCGCGTCTCTACACACGCCGGGGCGAGATCCGTAAGGCAACGCGGCTGATCGAAACCGTCTGGCCGCGCTGTCCCCATCCGGAATTGGCGCGCATCTACCTGGATGTCCGGCCAGGGGATTCCACATCGGATCGTCTCGCCCGCGCTCAGGCCTTGATGCGAATCTCGCCTTACGATCCCGTCAGCCGGATCACGGTCGCCCGCGCCGCCTTGGCCGCTAGAGACTTTGCGCGCGCGCGGGAGGCGATGGCGCCCTTGATCGCGGAGGGCAAACGGCCAAGCGTCCGGGCCTGTATCGTCATGGCCGATCTCGAAGACGCCGAATTCGGCGATAAGGGACATTGGCGCGAATGGCTGGCGCGCGCTTCGCGGGCCCCGCTCGATCCCGCCTGGATCGCGGATGGGATTGTTTACGAGCAATGGGAGCCGGTCTCTCCGACGACGGGCCGTCTCGACGCTTTTGTGTGGCAAGCGCCGGCCGACCGTCCGGGCCAAGCGATGGAGGCCATGCCTGCGTCCGTTCCGCCGGAAGCGCTCCCTCAGGCCGGCCGTCAAGCCCTTGTTGCCGAAACCGCGCAATCCATGCTCGCGCATTACGATGGGACAAGTCCTGGCCTCGAGGCCTCGATTAAGCCCGTGGACGCGGGGCAAGGCGGCAAAGGGGGCGGCTCCGAATCGAATTCTTCCGGCCCGGACGCAGGCGAAGGTCTGGATAAAAAGGTTGCGGCTCCAAAATCGAGTGTTGCGCCTTCGGCCGGAACGGGGCGGCGGGATACGCCCTTTAAGCTCAAGTCCACCGTGGCCCCCGATGATCCCGGCGTCGAAGCCAGTCCTTCGCGGACCGTGTTCCAGGGCGAAGATATCACGCCGTCGCTTTGATAGCCGCGCCCCGATTGCCAAAAGCCATCGGGGCCGGTATGGAGTTCTGACGATTGCATCATCGAATCGTAATGCCGCAATAGCTCAGCTGGTAGAGCACCTCATTCGTAATGAGGGGGTCGGGAGTTCGAATCTCTCTTGCGGCACCACCTAAGGTCCTGATATCGTTAATGTTTTTGGCCTAGCGTCAAATGCTGGAATCTTAGCTTAGCGCTCTGGTGACCATATGGTGACCTCCTAGGGGCGGCGCCCTTCCCTAAAAATCTGTTTGGAAGCCAATTTTCCTTAGGCAGGGAAGTTTAGTAAGAGGGGCAAAACCCCGGGCGATTAAGCTGTCGCGGCGCGGGTTTTGATCATTTCGGGCAGCATCGCGATGCCGGCGTGGTTCGGCGCGCCGAGCCTCGCGCCGACATAATCCCAGAAGGTGACGCCGAGCTTGGCGCAGGTTTTGGCCAGCCCGAGAAAGGCGTCGCGGCA
>JBEKFQ010000076.1:0-12549 GCA_050013235.1 Beijerinckiaceae bacterium | reverse complement strand
ACGCTCCAGCTCAACCATCATCTTGTCCCGCGACTCGGCATGCTTGTTCGCTAGTTTGCGCAGGGATTCGCCTGCTTCTTCTATCGCATGGCGGAGGCCGTCGGATATTTTTGTCATTTTTGAATAATGGCACGTCTCCTGAACCCATTTACATCTGTCGATCGGCTCGGAGCATCCGCCAAACGACCCATGACGCCGGCACGGAGCGAGGCCCTCGGCTGCGCTGAGTTGGTCGGTCCAACATAACGTCCTTTATGTTACACTCAAATTCCGTAACCTACGTGTCCAGCATGTCCCATTCATCACCGAGAACCCACCTTAGCGCCGACAGCTTCCCGTTGATCATTCCCCATTCGAAGTCATTCCAAGGCCCAAGGTTTTCCAATCCGTACTCTTTTTCCACCCGGGCCGCCGCCTTGAGAGCACCCTCCCACACGTCGCGTTGAATTGGTCGCTTGTGATGGTTTTTAACGGGAAAGGTTTCCTTTCGACGATCTTCGTCTTTCCGCGCTCAATATTGTAGCGCGTGTTCTGGTGTCGATTGTACCAGACCTGATGAAACAGCAGGTCCATAGCGTCGAGAATTTCTCTCAGACGGCGCGGCGCGTCTGCACACTCTTGTTCGATCACAATATCCGCCAGCAGTTCTGGCTCGACCCGCCTCAGAGCCTCGCCAAGCGTAGTGAAATACAGCGATTTAACCTTCGAAAAACACGCAGCGATATCCGGGTGCGGGAGCGTGTTGTCTTTGGTTGTCGCACTGAAATCCTTGATATTGTGTGTCACGAATGCAAATCGCACGTTCTTGGCATTCTTGTCAGCCACCACTTCAGCATAAGTTTCGATCAGTATCGCATCGCCGATGCTATTCTTCCGCCGATGAAATGGAGCCCTTTCATCAATAGCTCGCTCCGATGCTCGCAGCTTAATCGCATCCGACGTGTCGATTACCGTTGTGGTTTTGAACAGTCTTTCAATGCGCCCTACCGATTCCACTACGTTTTCGCCCAATGTCGGCAGCCTATGGTCGATGTTATTCAGCTCCTCGATCACGCGTGTTCTTTGCTTGGCATCGCCAAGTTTATGCACCACGTCCTTAACGCGCTTCAGCGTTGCCGAGAGGCTATGCCGACTTTCTTCAACCGTTCGCGCCTTGTTGCGCGCAAACTCATCCACAACCGTTCGCGGCAGAATTAACGACGCCTGCCCTTGCTGAATCAGCTCTTCTAGAGCTGCTAACAGCGGCTGCTGCTGGTAATCCTTCGCAAGGTCGATCCAAACGCAGGTGTCGATAAGAAGCTTAAACATGATCGCGCTTCACGAAATCGTCCAAGAACTCGGAAACCGGATCGACGCCGGAGACCAGCAGATGATCCCGAGCGCGGGTACACGCAACGTAAAGCAGGTGCCGCTCTGTCTCATAGACTTCTTGCAAATCCGCGTCATCGCCGACCGTTTCGATGCGGTCCTGCAAGGGAATGACTTCATCGTCGCAGGCCATCACGACCACGG
This sequence comes from Beijerinckiaceae bacterium, assembly GCA_050013235.1. Classification (GTDB taxonomy): domain Bacteria; phylum Pseudomonadota; class Alphaproteobacteria; order Rhizobiales; family Beijerinckiaceae; genus RH-AL1. The sequence continues at coordinate 11,037 of JBEKFQ010000076.1, read as the reverse complement.
CCCGAAACTCCAGACCTTTCGCCAGATGCATGGTGCTGATTGAGACATGCCCGTTGGCGGTTTCAACGTGCTCATCCAGAATCTTGAAAGCAAGGCCTGCCGCTTTTACAGCCGCTACCGCACGATCCAGTTGCGCCGACGACCGAACAAAGACGCCAAACTCGTGAGGTACCAAACCAACCTTGGCACATTCCGCAATCCAATTGCCAACAAACGCGGCTTCCTCGCTCTCGCTCTTTAGCGAGCGAACGACGGGCGGCGGGCCGTTGAACACGGAAACCGTATCACTCCGATCCTCACCGTTTCCATCCACATCAGTCACCACAGGGCCGAGAAGGCGGTCTGCCTGCGTACGGATTTGGTGGGAGGTGCGGTAATTGACGCGCAACGTCCGCGAACGTCCCCTTATATCGACGCCCAGAGCCTTCCACGAGAACGGCTGTTGAAAAATGCGCTGCCCGAGATCACCGGCGAAAAAGAGAGCATTGCGACGACTTCTTCCCAAGGCGGCAAAGAACCGGACATGAGCAATGGTGATGTCCTGCGCTTCGTCCACGACCGCGATGTCGAAGACCGGCTTTTTGGTCTTGGAGATGACGGTGGCCAATGAACTAAACAGCTGCGCGAATGTAATCAGCTGGCGCGCTTTCAGCCCAATGCGGGCCCGCTCGAAGATCGACCACAAAACCTTGCGCTGCGGCTCCGGAATGCGCGTCTTTCTGCCGAGTCGTGCGACATCGCGATACGATTCCCAGTCCTCCAACTGCCATGCGTCGACCACCTGTTCCCATTCGGTTACGAGAAAATGCAGCGCGAATCTGTGTCCTTCCACGGCACTGGCGGCTTCTTGCAGCAGTTCACGGACCACATCACGGCTGGCGATCGTCGCCAGTCCCACATGGGCCTTGTAAAGCCGAAGACCGATCGCGTTGAGCGAATGAACATCGATCCTTTCCGTGAGACGCGGCTCATTACCCAGCAATCGCCTCAACTTGGTTTGCAGGGCATGGGCCAGCGTGTCGGAGAAGGTTGTTAGCAAGACTCGCGCGTCAGGATTCGCCCGCGCCAAATGCGCGGCCCGGTGCAGCGCCACAATGGTCTTGCCGGTCCCTGCTGATCCGGAAACGCGCGCAGGCCCCGCATAATCTCGTTCCACCAATTGGCGCTGCTCAGGGTGGAGGAAGACGGTCCACTTTTCCCAGGGGAAGTCGAGCGCACGCTCCAATTCCTCGACATTCGCCATAACGCGGAACCGACGCTGTGCATCGGGGTGATCAAACGGATTTGCCGTTGCCACCGCAGGCTGTGGCGCGCGGGGCTTCCCGCCAGTCGCCAGCTCCAGCAACGCCTCCGCAGCCTCGGCTGGCAAGTGGTCTGTCAAAGCAAGCAGCGTGTCCGCGGTTGCTTGCTTGATGTCGTTGAGCCACTCAACGGGCACGCCGTACCCGAGAAGTTCATCGTCGGACATTTCCGCAAAAAGGCACTCTTCCTCGACGGACGGCTGGGGTGCGGCCACAATCTCCGCCTGCACGTAGACCGGAACCACGATCTCCTTGACCGTCTCGCGTATCTCGACCAGCTGTGCGGCACCCGTTTTGGGATGCGTCTCAAGTTTACGCCGTTCTGCCCAGTCATAAGCGTCGTCATGGTGGCCGACATAGCAGAGCAAAAGGCTCGCATCGCTCTTATGCACGATCAACCGGATGTCACTGCTCGCTCGAACAGACCAGAAGTTCTTATCCTTTGCCTTATCGAGCTTGTGGAAGCTCATGCTGGGATTGGCTGGGTTGAGTTGGAGGTCGAAGGCCGTCGTCTTGACGGCCTTCTGCTCGTCCCCAGTCAATCGGGCCAGGCTGTCAGTGAAAGTGTCGGCGATGCGAAATTCCATGACATCAAACCCTGAAAACCTTCATCACTTCGTCCCCCAAATGGTTGATCACCTTGACGGCGATCCGCCCGTTTTTCGGCTTCTCGAAAGGACGCGATGTGTCGCTGTTCAGCGTTGCCCATGCTTCGGGATCGATTTCGGCTTTCAGCGTCGTTTTCAGGGCGCTGTAGGGATCATTAGCTCCGAGAAAATAGGCGTGCCGGACGAAGAAGCTCTCTTCGTTGTAGTCGGTGTCAATAAACCAACAGGCGATTCCATCCGCACCGTCGCTGACGACTTCGCCCGTTTGGGGTTTGAAGACATCCACACCATTCACTTTCACGCACAGTTTCCCATCCGGTTCCCACAGGAGGGTGATGTCCGGTTCGCCGAAGATCACGAAGAGATTGCCCTTGCCCGTGTTTTTGAGGTCCTCAGCCATGTGTAGGTCGGCGTTCATGCGAGCCTTAAGCACGGGGATGCGGCCCAGCTTGCTGAACTCCGTCGTGTGCGCCTCGTAGTTGAAGGCGCAAGCGATGAGCACATCGAACCCGGCATCGCCAGCTTCGCGCGCGGCGGCGACGAGGTCCGCCCGCTGAACGGTGCCAAACTCGGGGCCTATGAAAATGGCGGCGCGCTTTTCTGTGTCGCCTTCGAGGTAGCGGCCTTCCGCGCAAACCAATTCGCCGGGCCAGGGGGTGAGGGCGGTGAAGGTGATCCGGTCTTCCTTGTGCGCCTGTTGCACGCCGGCGGTCTTGAGGTTCTCCAAGATCATTTGCGGGAAGGATTGCTTCGCTCCGTATTCAGCACCGTTTTTTGTGGAGGTGTCGATCAGTTCATCGTTCTCATCCACGCCCAGCATACGATGGGGGCTAAGGCTTTCCACTGTGAAGGGACCAGCGACGCGGACTTTCTTTTTGTCGTCGTAAGGCTTGTCGCAGAGATATGCGAAGTCTGCCTTGGCAGCGATCGAAGCGTCGATTTCTTTTTGTTGGGCGGTGCGCCCCTGCCACCAGTCGGCATGCAGTTGCTTCGCTAGCTCCGACCACGTCTTGTCGGCTTCACGCGGAATTTCCCATTCCTCCCACTGCTTCTTAAGCTCAGCGTTCAGCTTCTTCCGCAGCGGTTCTTCCAACACTGCCTGCCACTTCTCCCAGATGACATCAATCTCCGCGTTGTTGGCTATAGATTTGAGAGTGACGTGTGGTACGCGCTCGCAGACGAAGCCGTGGCGAATATTATTCTGTATCTGCTGAGAACTCGGGGCGGTGCGGGTGACCTCGGCTTCCTTGAGTTGGCCTTCCCGTGAATCGGCGAGTAAGTAAAACGGATAACGCGCGCCCATGATGCGGGCACGGGCTAGCGCCAACGCGACGCGTGAGGTGTCAATCGTTATCCAGCGACGGCCCCATTGCTCGGCGACTGTGGCAGTCGTGCCGGAACCACAGGTCGGGTCGAGCACAAGATCACCAGGGTCTGTTGCCATCAGGACGCACCGTTGAACTGCCTTGACCCCGCTTTGAACAACATAGACTTTGTCTTCGGTAAAACTGCCTGTGCTCGTGTCGCCCCAATCATTATTTATTGGTGCAACAGAGAAATCGAGCAATCGCCTCACATAACGAAGCGCCGTCCCACCAATGGCGAGTCTGGACGCTTCTTTGAGGCGCTTCAACCCAACAGCGTTGGTCTTCCATCCCCCTTTCGCCGGTCGAAACGTTCTGCCTTGAAAATCTACGCCGACTTGAGTGCTCTCGACTCCGGTTTGAGACGTCAAATTGTCTGAGGCTACCAGTTGCCAGTCATTTGGCTTAAAATCGCGATCAAAATCCTCGGTTGCACGCAAAGCCCGCACTTCAATGCCGTCGGGGCTTTGCACGCGATTATATGAAGCCGCTCCTACCGCGCCGGCTTCCTTTTCAAAGTACAATTGCCGATATTTGACGGACTCTTTCTTCCTCGCGAACCAGATGATGTAGTCTTTGACAGAGGCGATCACGTCCGTCCCGATAGCCGGACTGCCTGCTCCAGTGGTTTTCTTATAGCCAATCAGTCCACAAAAATTATCTTCGCCAAAGACCTCATCCATTACCGCCCGCACACGATGTACATTTTCATCGCCAATCTGCACGAAGATTGAGCCTCTTTCATTTAGTAGGTCGCGGGCGACGGTCAGCCGGTCACGCAAATAGGTAAGGTAGCTATGAATACCGTCGCGCCAGGTGTCACGGAAGGCTTTGACCTGCTCCGGCTCGCGGGTGATCTGGTCTGCTTTCCCATCCTTAGGGTTACGATCTGTGGTCGACCATTGGAAATTTGAATTAAACTTGATGCCGTAGGGCGGATCAAAGTAGATGCATTGCACCTTGCCGCGCAGGCCTTCCCGCTCCGCTAAGCTGGCCATCACTTGAAGCGAGTCACCGAGGATCATCCGGTTCGACCAGTTTTGCTCGTGTTGATAGAATTCCGTCTTGTCCACGCCCTTGGGAATGCCGTTGAAGTCGGCGAACAGGTCCGGCGTTAGCTGGCCGCCGGCATGCTCGTGCTCTTTCGTCGCGCGCAAGAGGTCGTCTATCAGCGCCTTGGGGTGTACTTTTTCTTGGATATAAAGAGGCGGCGCATGGACGACGAGGTCGCTCCAGTCCTGCTCATCCTTCCCGCGCCACACGAGTTGCGGATCGAGATCTGTGTTGCGGGGATAGCGGATCTTTTTGGGGTCCTGTTGCTCCCTTTCCAGTACGGACTGAAACTCCGCCGTCGGAATGTTCCTCCGCTTGGCTTCGTCGTGCATAAGGGCTTCGACAGATTTTGGGGCAGTGGGTTTTTTGGCCATGTCTATTTCTTTTCGGTCGCGAGCTGCGCTGTCGCGGACTCAATCATGTTGTTAAACTCGCTCTGAACCTTTGCCGCGAAATCAGACTCGATCTGATAAACCTCAGTGAACTCGACGAACGCCCAGCGTCCATAGATGCCGAGATGGTTCACGCCCGGCACCCAGTAGGTGTCCATCGTCGCTTTCTTTTCCTTCGCATCCTCGCGGCGGTAACCCTTGATCTCAACCACGAGATGCAGCGGGTCATCGGGGCCATGACCATCATCCACCAGCACAATGAAGTCGGGCCGATAGTTGCGCGTCTCTGAGCCGTAACGATACGGCACTTCGAAGCCGAGGCTATGATTCTTCGTGTAGGCTATTACCCTCGGATGAGATTCGGCGACACGGCAGAATTCTCCTTCCCAATCACTGTCTAGCACGACCCAGTTCACATGGTTCTTCGGCGGCGGACCGTTCGTTTCCCAACGGTCAGTCCGCGAAGTGTTGAATTTCACATTGCTGGTGGAGCCAGTGGGATTGTAGGGATCTAGCAGCGCCTTGATTGGCCGCTCGCCGAGAAATTGTCGAGTGATAGCCGCAGTGATCCGGTTGCATGCCATGTCTGCCAGTTCCTGATACATCAGCAGCGCCGGATAGGTCTCGCCTTTGCACACGAGGCATGTGTCGAGCCATTGCTTGGTAATGCGCTTGAGTTGACCGAAAAGATGGAGCTTCGGCTCCTCGCCGGGGTCGCGCCATTTTGTATAAAGCAGCCGCTGGGTCACGTTGAAGACGAGCGAAGACGGCCGCATGTCGCCCAAGTGCTTTAGGCTCATGTCTTCGCCCTTACCAATAATACCGGAGTTGCGCGTGATCGACGGGCCAACAATGTCAGGACTCAGCACGAGGATGGAATCGTCGTTAAAGCTGGCGGTCAGCCGCTCCTCGGGCAACTCCACGCGATAGCCCTCAACGCGGGGGAAGCTAATTTCGAGGCCGGCGCGCTCTGGCATCGCCTTGACTTGAACCGTCTCACGCGGCGGCTGCGGGGGCGCAATGACCGGCTTCGCCGTGAAGTCGAAGGGTATGCCGAAGATATCGGCGTATTCGACGTTAAAAAGCCCTTCCTCGTTCAGATCATAAGACTGGCGACGCAACGCGCGTCCGATCACTTGCTCGCAAAGAAGCTGCGTGCCGAAGGCGCGAATGCCGAGAACATGGGTGACTGTGTTGGCGTCCCAGCCTTCGGTGAGCATCGAGACCGACACAACGCAGCGAACGGAACCGCCGAGCTGACCGGCCTTGCCGACAGTGTTCATGACCTCGCGGAGCAATTCTTGGTCGGTGATGTTTTCGCCCGCGTGGAAATCGCCCGTACGCTCAACAATTTCACGACGAAACCGCTCAATTTCGTCGGCCGCCATGCCACGGAAGTTATCGTCGAGCGCATCGCCAGCTTCGAGCTGTTCACTGTCGATCAGCAGCGTGTTGGGGCGTGACAGCGGGTTGCCGGTCGTGTCGTCAAAATTGCGGAACAGTCCGAGGCGTCCGTTCTCCAGCGTCGTGGTGCCATCAGAGTTTTTGCGGTGAAAGCCGGAGATGAAGTCATAAACGAGCTTCGAAATCGCTGTGTTCTGGCAAACGATAATGAAGCACGGCGGCACCTTGATGCCCTTTTCCTCCCACAGCTTGAAGGTCTTCTCATAGTGGCCGTAAAGGGCTTCCAACGCCGTCTGCAAGCGAACTGGGAGTTTGAGCGGGTCGAGTTCTGCCCCTTTGCCACGCCCTTTCTTGGGCATGTCCTTGCGGATATTCTCCCAGAGGTCCCGAAACATCGGCATTTCGTTGCCTGGAATGTTTTCCGCTACGGGGACACGCGGCAATTTGACGATCCCGCATTCGATCGCATCCATCAGCGAAAAGTCGCTCATGGTCCACGGAAACAGCGTGCCTTCAACATAGCCAGAGCCGCTGAGAAAGAAGGGCGTCGCCGACAAGTCTATAACGCGGCTGACGTTAAGTTTGCGGTTCACGGCTTCGATGCCAGTAATCCAGAGGCGGGCCGCTTCTTTGTTCTTTTCTGCCTCTTTCTTCTCGTCGCCCTTCAGCTCCTCTTCGTCCCCGGCGTCCCCATTGTCCCCGTCGTCCGGCTTCTCACGATAGCAGTGATGCGCCTCGTCGTTGATGACGAGGATATTTTTCATACCCATCAGATCGGGCATCACACGCTGGATCATCTGGCCTTCGGTCTCTTGCGTGTTTAGCTCCTCGCCGCCACGACCTTGAAGGAGTTGCCGCCCGCCTTTCGACAACTCAATCCGCTCGCGCGGTTTGAAAGCGTGGTAATTCGTGATGACGATTTTGGCGCGTCGCACCTCTTCGAACAGGTCACTGGGGACGAGTTCGCGACTGGCGTAGTAGCTGTCAGGGTCGTTTGGCTGGAGAACGCGCAACCGGTCTTTGATCGTTAAGCCCGGAGCGCACACCAGAAAGCCCCGTGTGAAATTTTTGCTCGTCGGGTGCCGCACGGCGTTCACGGTCTGCCAGGCGATGATCATCGCCATAACGGTCGTCTTGCCTGCACCCGTGGCCAATTTTAGCGCGAGACGCATCAGTTCCGGGTTTGCATCACGGTTCGCCGCCGCAAGATGTTGCAGCACGCGTTGCCCATTCTTCGATAAAGGCGCGACTTCAGTGAGCCAAATCGCCGTTTCCACGGCCTCCACTTGACAGAAGAATGGCCGGACACCGCTGAATTGATGATGCCGCCAATGTTCGAGAAGCCGCGCCGTTTCCGGCGTTACCTGCCATTGATTGGCGTTTTTTAAGCCTCTCCATACGTCGACGTACCCGCGAACTTCATTGATGATCGACGTGGCGTCGTATGCCTGCTTGGTCGTCGAAAGTCCCGCGCCCTCATCGAACACAAAACCCGCTTGTGAAGCCGTTTTTCGTTTTTTTGGCTTTGGAATTGGGGTGATGAATTTCGCGCTGCGCCGCTGCTCTATGATCTTTTGTGTGGGTTGCCCGGAGTCATCCAGCTCCCAATGCCTCGGCGGGCGCTCATAGGGGGAATTCAGGATAGGGTGCTCGAAAAAAGCGTTAGAAGAAGCTGAACTCAAATTTTCTTCAACGTTCATTTTACGGCTTCCTAAAACTATTTCCGGTTGTAAAGCGCGAGCAAGTCGCGTTGACTTTACGAAAGTTTATTTTACATGACCAGACTTGTTTCAGGGTATCCCCCGCTTAAGCAAAGGGACGGTCGCGGGAAATGTGGAACCGAGTCCTCACACCGATTCGGCCTTCCAGCTTCAAGACCAGCGGCAAATCCTCCGGTTTCGCCATTTACTCTCACGTTCAGCGAGCCGCGACCCGAAGTCGGTCTCCGATACGCTCCTCCTGACCAGACCTAGTGCTGTGGCCGGCAAAAGAGCATTCCGTCCCTCGCTACGCCCTTTCAAGACCCGCCGCCGGACCGACAATCCTCACTATGCCCAGTTCCACCGAAGCGGCGTTTGCCTTCCAAACCGATCGGTTTCGCCCAACCGTCTCCCCTCGATCAGCACAGCATGCGCGTGACCATCTCCGCCTTCCCCTCTTGAGCACTTCCCCGACAGAGGCAGTCCGCACGCGGCCCTCATGTGGGTCAAGATGACCGGTCCCGCCGTCGGATCAACGTGGCTCGCTTCCGCCCCCGGATCAAGTCCGGAGTTGTGCAGCTCCGCCCCGCTTTGCGGCGCGCCATAGGGCGCGGCGTTTGATCCGTCAGCTCAATGGTCCCGGTCCCTTTTGCCCCACGAGGCCGCAATCGCGCGGCCCGCAAGCAACGGGGAACCGCCATGAGCAAAGAACGCTTCGATATTCACCAGCACATCACCGACAAGATCGTCAGCGCGATCGAGCGCGGCGCAGGAGACTTCCGGCTTCCGTGGCACCGTTCCGCCGGGAGCATTATGCGGCCCGTCAACATCGCGTCGAAGAAGGCCTATCGCGGCGTCAATGTAGTAGCGCTTTGGGCCTATGCCGAGGAATCCGGTTACAGCGCCGGCATCTGGGGCACTTACAAGCAATGGTCCGAGGCCGGCGCTCAGGTGCGCAAGGGCGAGAAAGCCGCTTTTGTTGTCTTCTACAAGGAGCTTGAATTCGCCGCCGAGATCGAGGCTGGCAATCCCGAGACAACCACCCGCCTCTTCGCACGCGCCACGCCGGTATTCGCCGCAGAGCAGGTTGACGGCTATCAGGCTCCGGCGATCGATGCACCGCCCGCGACGGTCGTCACACCGATCGAGCAGGCAGAGGCCTTCGTCGCCGCAACAGGCGCATCCATCAGCCACGGCGGCAGCCGGGCCTTCTATCGCCCCTCGACCGACAGCATCCAGCTTCCCCCGCGCGAAACATTCATCGGCACCCCGACGAGCACCCCGGCCGAAGCTTATTACTCCACCCTACTGCATGAGCTGACGCACTGGACCAGCACCGAGAGCCGCTGCAATCGCCTGCTGGGCAAGCGCTTTGGCGACCAGGCCTATGCCATCGAGGAGCTTGTCGCCGAATTGGGAGCCGCTTTCCTCTGCGCCGACCTTCGCATTTCCGACGAGCCGCGCGCGGATCACGCGCAATATCTAGCATCTTGGCTTTCGGTCCTGAAGGCAGACAAGAAGGCGATTTTCACCGCCGCTTCCAAGGCGTCCGAAGCCGCAGCGTTTCTCGCCACGTTACAGGGGGCATAAGCCGCCCCCTTCCCTTTTTGGCTGAGGCGCGCCTGACCTTTGGTGAGGTCATGAGGGTCTTGATTTGACGGAATGGCGCTTATGCGGAATTATAGAAAATGCCGGGTTGAATAACTTCAAGCGGTTACGTTGCAATTTGGCGCGGGTCTATCGCTAGTGTTAAGCAGTATGACGTAATATCATTACTGTTGATGCTTTTTGTCCACGTGGAATAGTTGCAAAAGGTCCCTTTTATATCTAAAAACGGGGCACCCGGTAACGGTGTTATTGTTGCTGGAAAAACCAGATCGTTTCCGACGTGCTTTATTGTCGCGTTGCTATCATTGATAAATAGAACGTGGTTTGCTGGCCACGTAGTTGGCGTGACATCGATCATGACTCCGTCATTATCCTCTAAGACACTGTGATAATAAGCGAGTGTTATTTCATCTTCTGTTCCTTGATTAAACGTCCAAAAAGCCCACCCATGAACCCTGCGGCCTCGATTTGTTAGCTCTGCGTGTTTTGCCGATATATGGCATTGCTCTCTTTGGTAATTCTGACATGGGGAAACTGGTACAAGTACTGGTGTTCCTGTAAGTCGATGAATTCGGATTATCTCAGATATGTCCGGTTCAGTTCCTGATGGGACAACCCCTGATGAGCCAACCGTAGAGCACATTTATTCCTCCGCTTGATTGCATATCTGCTCAACACCTTTACTCGTAATTAGGCTGTGGCGGAAGCCACGGCGGCAATGGCGTCGGATACAGCCGCTACCGGTGCCGAGCTTGGGACAGAGGGATTTTCAAAGTGAATGACGCAGCAAAGCGCAAAGCGAAGAAGCCGCAAAAGCCCACGCCTGATGAAGAGGCCTCCATTCGCGTTGACGCGCTCTTTGAAGAGGCCGCGAAATTCTGCGCGGCAGTTGGTCTGCATAAGGACCTGATACGCGAAATTTACGACGCCGAGAATGACTGGACATTCCTTCTCAAGATCGACGCGCTGCTGGAAACCGCGACAAAAGAGATCATCAAGAGCGGATTGAAACTGAAAGTCCTCAACCGCTTCGTCGGGGCAGAGGCCTTGGGGGACTTCGTGGACGACTTGTCGATGGACGGCAAGATATCTCTTTTGCGTTTGCTGAAAGCTTCGGGCTGTCCCGACGAGGATTTGGGCTTCGTTAAGGCTGTTCGTCAGGTGAGAAACGCTTACGCCCACAACATCAAGCTTGCAGACCTCGCCCTGATCGAGCTGATAAAGCAGCGGCCCGACAAGTCGCATATCATCAAAAATATCAGTGATATCAAAACCTACGACGAGGTGGCCCTGATTGCTTCCTATGAAAAGGACGGCACATTTCTGCGCTTCTGCATCCTTGACGCGACCATGCGCATTTTGTTTTACGCCTACCATCTAGCTCTGAAATGAGCCGTCGCAGCAAGCCGCCGTGATTGAAATGCACGGACGGCAGAAGGCCGTCGCCTGCCGACCAACTGCGACCGCTCAGTCTATCACAGCGTCACGTAAGAGGGGCAAAACCCCGGGCGATTAAGCTGTCGCGGCGCGGGTTTTGATTATTTCGGGCAGCATCGCGATGCCGGCGTGGTTCGGCGCGCCGAGCCTCGCGCCGACATAATCCCAGA
>JBEKFQ010000075.1:0-13070 GCA_050013235.1 Beijerinckiaceae bacterium | reverse complement strand
TGCGCTCCTGGAGCGAATCTTCGTCGATCATCCCGCAACGCTACGACGCCGCGCACTCGCCGGGAATCCCATATCCGTTCCCTTAAAGAACCGATTCAGCTATTTCCTGACGGGCCCTTAGGCTTGTCATGGCGCAGCGGAGGGGCAGGTGCGATTCGCATCTGATTAAAAGTTTAGAAATCGTTTCCAGCTTCAGGCAAGATATCGGGCGTAACGTGCAAGTCTCTAGAAGGAGATGCCGAATGCACGTTTCCCTGCAGACGCGATACATCGCCGAGACGAACACACGCATCCAAGCCCGCAGACGGTTGGGAGACGACGGCGACGGCCGCGAAATCCCGCGGATTTTTGAAAATCCCGGCGAGGGGCGCAGGCAGGGCAATTTCTCGCGAAGGCCCCGGCCGGACAATGCCCGCGCGCGGGATCCGAAGGATTACGCAACCGAAACGCGCCCGTCCCTGATGCGCTCCGCCGCACAATCCAACGCCCCGTTTTCGCCAACCGCCAAGGCGGCCGAATTCTGGACTTTGTTGGGAGCCGTCGCCCCGGACGAAACGTCGCATGGGGCTGGTGAAAACCTAATTCCCGCCGGCACGAGAAAAGAACCGTCGCTTCAAGAGCTTTTGGCTCGCGTGATCGCAACGCACTGAGCGCTTTCCACTGGAGTGGACCCGCTCCAGGCGATTATAAATCATTCTCTTTCAAAGAGTTGAGCACGCTCTGACGCAAACGCCGGAGCCGCTTTTGCTTCGATCGCCAACGGCGCCAGGCTCAGGAAGAAAAGGGGCCGCCGCCAACAGGCAGGCGTGACAGCGGCCCAGGCCATCACGATGGTGGGGACGAGATGGCGTTGAGAAATTAGGCGTTTCTCCAGCGCGACGACATATCTTTCTCGTGGGGATTTCGCTCGAAAAACATCAATTCAACGTGTGGACTAACATCCAGGTCTCGCTGCGTGAGCGCATATTTCGCCGCGGAGGACTCTGACCGGAAGCCAAAAATATAATAATTTTCAAGATGATAGCGATCTAGGGCCCGAACAGGACGGCCTCGGAATAAGCGAGGTCGCCAAGCCTCGGCGCCGCCGGGCCGCGGAAATATTTCGGCAAACGTCCGGGCAAATAACGGCCGGGCAGGCCTTCCAGCGGGCCATTCGAATCGACCATGACGATGGGAAGCCCATGCCGCAAGAGATAGCGGCCAAGCGGCCGGGCAAAGCGGATGAAATCCGCGATATCCCCGCAATAGATCAATTGCGCGCAAGGCAAGACGGTCTTCGGAATCCGGCGCCGTAGGAATACAAACGGATAAGTCCGGCCGCCCGCCGTGCAAATCAGACTGAGGCATCCGTATCGCGCATGATCCGCCAACAAAGCGGAAACGGGCCCATCGCCGGGATCGGCAGCATCGGCTGGAGCGATTTTGGCGGCCTCGCGGCCCGGCGCGAGCGCCGCCACGGCAAAAAAGACCCCTTGAGCATAACAAGAAAAGCCTTGCGCCGCGATCGTGCCGCGGGTGTGAGAGGCGGACGACATATTGAGATAGACAGCCTGCTTCTGCTTGAGCGCGCGGCTAATCAGCCAAGACGCATAGGCCCGGAATTCATCTTCGACATACCAGCTCGACACAAAGCAGCGCGGATCCGCACCCGATTCGCGAGGCTCCGTAAAGATCAGAAGAACGACACCGGCCAAGCGATCCCCGGATACGAGAACGAAGCCGAACCGGGGACAATCCGTGGGAACGGAACGCTGAGCCATCGCATCAAGCGCATGTTCCCAATAAGATCGCGGCCTTGATGGAAACCCCCGCGTAAGAAGACCGACAACGGCGGGAAGATCGGCTCCGGCAATCTGGCGGCACACCAATTTCGGCGGCAAGGCGCCGCCCTTGTCTCCACCGGCCCGATTGGATTCGTCTTGCTGCATGGCAAAACACTAGCCAAGGCCGGTTAAGTTTCCATTCAAGCCGGGCTCGCCTTTGGCCGCATATGGGCCGCCATCCTGCCCGGCCTACAGCCGCGCGTTAAAGGCACGCGCCGGTCTCGTCAGGGGCCGTCATGCTTCGGTTCCAAACTCCCGGGCGGCAATACCGGCCGGCATGGTTCCAGGGCTCGCGAAACATCGCGCGAACCAGCCAGAATGGCGCTGGTCCCGCGCCTTGCCCGGAATGTGATAGATGACGGGTAAAGCCGCGATCCACGAACCCGCCAAAATGACGATTTCCGAAACGAGAATACCGGCCAGCGACCATGCGGGCGAAGCGAAAATCAACAAGAGCACGACGATGGGCAAGCCAACCGCCCCGCCAACCGCCGCAAGTACGGCGTTCTCGCGATATTTTTGCACTGTCTCGAGAAGAGTGCGGGGAACGGAATAGAGGACCGCGACCGTCGCGATGCACCAAACGAGAAAAGCAATGAGATTAAGCGGCGACGCATCAAATCGACCCGCGAAGGCATGGAGCGCCAGAGCCGGGAACGCCCACAGCATCATGAGGCCATAAAGGCCGCATACCACCGATATCATCCCGGTCGAGATCAAGAGAGTCCCAATGACGGCGCGAGGTCCTTTGTAGGCCATCGTGCCCGCGAAGTCCGGCTGCGTCATATTGGAAAGAGCGACGCCGGCAAGGCGTAAGGGGGAAAAAAACGTAATGGTGGCGGCGATTGGCGCGTAAGCCGCCGGCCCCGCGATGACCGCGAGAAGAAGGACCGCCCCCTGCCCCTGGATGTTCGCGGCCGTCACGCTGACAATGGACCATGTCATGGACGGCAACAGCTTCAACAACCTTGTCCGGACAGCCCGGCTGAGCGAAAACCGGATGGGTTTGCGCAAGACAACAAAACTTAACCCGGCGCCGATGAGATGCGCCGCCATCAATGCCAACAATACAACTTCAAGAAGATGATCGCTCGGGACCACCATGATCAAGGGAAAACAAAGAGCCGCCGCCGAGATCGTAAAAGCGAAATCGCTCGCGGTGGCGAGCGCAGCCCGGCCTTGAGCAAACAAAGCCATACGGACGTAGGAACGTAGAGCCCAAGCTCCGGCGAAGGCGCCCCCGGCAATGGCGCCGGCCGGCTGCCAAACAGCGAGCGACATGCCTGCGACACAGGCCCAAATCAACGCGGCCACAAGAGCCGCGGACCCAAACATCACGTTATAAAAGACAGCAATCGAAGGGCGCCGGCTCTGTGGAATAAAAGTGCAGGCCGGCACGCCGACTAGGGCACGCATATATAATATTCCAAACGCGCCAATCAGAACGACAATCGCGAAAACGCCGTAGCGCTCAGCCGAAAGCGAACGCAAAAGGAAAATATTCAACGCAAAACCAAACGCGCTTTGCAGCATCTCTCCGCTCAGCATCATCAGAAAGCGGCGGCTGAAAGCATGGATCCTCGCGATCATGCCGTGTTGCCTCGAGCTAATTGGACTGGCACGCCGCCCGGCGAAGGAGCGGCTGCCCTATCCAAGACCTCGGAAATCAGCGATGTCAGCGCCGCTTGAAACGCGGATTCGCTGAACAGTTTCTCGTAGCGCTCGCGTCCCGCGGACGGCATATCGTTCCAGGCCGCGGGGTTCTCTATGATCGCTCGAAGCGCTTGCGCCAAAGCAGCGGGCTGATCAGGCTGCACGAGCCAACCCGTCCGGCCGTCTTCGACAACCTCTGGCAGACCGCCAATATTGGAGACCAACGGCGGCCTGCCATAGGCCATCGCCTCGATCGCGACACGTCCCAGCGATTCCGGCAAGCGCGAGGGAACAGTCACAATATCGGCCCAGCGATAAAGCGGCGCGGGATCGTCGACAAACGGCAACAAGCTGACATTCGACGCCAGCCCCGATTCGGTGACGAGATCCGCGAGACGCTGCTCCCGCTCGTCGTCCTCGAACGCCCCGCCGGCAATACGGACATCCGGCCGCAGGTGCGCCGGCAATAAGGAAAGGGCTTTGATGAGGACCTCTTGACCCTTGATCCGGCTAAAGCGGCCAATCATGAGCAAACGGAGCGGACGAGTTCCGTCGAATGTCTTCGGCTCGATCGCGGCAGGCCCTTTGAGGCCATTATAGATCACGCGGGAATTCTGGCTCGCTGGCAGAGCAAAAGCATCGCGCGTCGCGCAGGAGTTGAAGATGATCCGGGCGCCGCTGAAGCGGACGAGCGCGCGAAGGACGGAACGCGTCAGACCGGTTGCGATCTCGTGAACATGGATGATCGCGCGTTTCGAGCTGAACCCGCTCGCGAGCATATAGTCGGCGACGACAGAGGTATTGACGTAAACCATATCGCTGCGGCGCAGGCGGGCACGGGCGCGAAGAATCGCGGCGGGCAGACGCAGGAGACCAAACGTCGCAAGGCGGGGCAAATCCTTGCGCCGTAAAATCCATAAAGGCTCAATCGTGATCCGCGAGGCAAACGGTTCGAGCGCGGGAACAATGGGCCCGTGCCGGGCGAGAACCACTTCGATCATGGCAGCGGGAAAGGCCACGCGCAGCGCGCTCACGGTTTCCACGAAGCTGCGGTCCGAACCATAGAGTTCGAACCCCTGATGAACGCAGGTGATGATCATTGCCGAAACCCGCTCCGCCCCAGTCATATGCCCGGATCCCACGTCAGCGGATACCGGATCCTTGTCAGTTACCTACGCTAGGTCTTATCAAGCTCTAAATTCAATTACATAAATTAGGCTAAAGTACCTCGTATTTTTCGAACTGCGTAAATTTCTTCAAGTTAAACATTTTTTTAACCTTAATATTTCACGACAGTAAAGGCCGGGCATTCTCCCCAGCGCCTCAACCCTGGTGACACCGGCGAGGTGATACGACATCGCTCCGAATGCTCATGTCAGAGCGGCAACACGAAAATCCGGAGCCCCCGGACAGGCAACGGCGGACGGAGATTGGAAACCATGACCATGTCCCTATCCCGCCGCGAGACCCTCGCTTTTTGCGCCGGCCTGACTTACTCCATGTGTCCCAGCCTCACCTCCGGCAGCCCCATTCCGGGACCGACCCATGCCACTGGAACCGTCCCTGCCTTCAAGCGGGGAATAAACACCTGGCCATGGTTTTCTCTCACACGTGAATATCCCGCGCCGCGAACGGACTATGCCTGGCCTCCATATCAAGAACATCGTGCGGTGCCGTCGGCACGCGATCTCGCCCGTCTCGCGGCGGCGGGCTTTGATTTCATCCGACTTCCCGTCGATCCCGGCCCCTTCCTCGACGCCAGTCCAGAACACCGGGCGATATTGCTCGATGCCTTGCTCGATGCCGTGAAGCAAGCCCATGCGGCGGGTCTTGGCGTTATCGTTAACGTCCAAACGAACGAAGCCACGCATTTCTGGAATTCTCGGACGCTTGTTTCCGGCACGGCGGCGCCAAAGTTCGCGTCCTACCGTTCGCTCGTCGCGGCCTTCGCGAAGTCATTGGCTGGGCTCGGGCTTCCACGCCTAGCGCTTGAGCCGGTCAACGAGCCCCCGCAAGAATGTGTGTCGAGCTCTTGGAGCGCGGTGCAGATCGCTTTATTGGATGCCGCCCGGGCCGCGGCTCCACATTTTACCTTGGTGGCGACAGGCGCCTGCGGCAGCATGGTCAGGGGCCTCGACGCGCTCGACCCAGCCCCACTCCAGCGGTTCCAGCCCCTGCTCTTCACCTTTCATTTTTACGAGCCCTATCTCTTCAGCCATCAAGGCGCGCCATGGCTGCACGAGCCGGTCTACCGCGCTTTGAACGGCCTGCCTTGGCCAGGCTCCGCAGGCACGCTCGATGCCACGCTCGCGGCCGTTCGCGCGCATATGGAAGCCGACACTGGAATTTCATCGGAGGCCAAAAGAGAAGCCTATGCCGTCACCGAGCGGCTGATGGCGCAATATTTCGAGGCCAACCCCGGACGGCCCTTTATCGACGGATATCTCGACACCGTGAGCGCATGGAGCCAACGGCATTCGATTGCGAAGGACCATATTCTCATGGGCGAGTTTGGCGCGGTCAAAACGACTTGGCGGTTTACCGCCGCTCGCGATGCCGACCGGGTCCGCTATATCAGGGATGTCCGCGAATCCGCCGAAGCGCATGGATTTGCCTGGGCCTTCTGGAATCTCTTCGACAGCATGGGGCTGATGGACGATACGAGCCGCGCCATGGATGCCGAGGTCATTGCGGCGCTCGGCCTCGAAATGCCGCGATGATCGCGGGATCTCCGCCTTCAAAAAAGGTCCGCTATCGACCACGGAACGAACATAAGACCGGGGGCTGCGACCCACTCCGGCTTCAGGAGATTAGGCTTTTCAGTGAAAGGCCGGCCTAGCTATTGGATAATTCCGTATCCATGCGCTGTATATGATTTGACCAAACCAAAAGCCCGCTCGATTTGCACTTTACAGTTTGGAAGCAACCTTGTGACCTCCCGCTTTTTCAACAAATTCACTTCGCTGAAATAATCGTCCATCTTTTTGCTGCTGGGCTTTTCGAAAACAGCCCAAATTCCAAACGGAACCAGCTTGCGTCCGATTTAACGCGGAAGCCAATGAATAAAGGGAAAAACAAAATGGGGTTCGATCGGGAACGCGTAGGCCGGCGTTTGTACGAAGTAATACTTCGACACCCTTCGAATTTCATTGCAAAGCTGTTCCCGCAGATCGATGGGCACATGCTCGATAACGGAATTGCACATCACAACATCAAAATAGCCATCGGGAAATGGAATATGCTTTCCGTCATATAAGCGGACTTCGACATTAGCAAAGCGCCCCGTATGGCTTAAGGATTGCCCATCATCCGCAATATTTAACAAGAGGAGGTCGCTCGGGACAAGATCCTCGGGCATCATCTCCCAGAAATGACGCGATCCCCCGATATCACAAACTCGTTTCCCCGCGAGGTCAGGGCACTGAATGCGATAGAGCTGGCTCCGCCGGCGGCGAAAATAACCCTGCACAAAATGCACGAAACTTGTCCAGTTGCTCATTGCCGCCTCAAGCTCCCCGCGCTTACACGAACTAAGCTTCGCATAAACGAGCCTAAACCAAATAACAGAGGCTGAGCAACGCATTGAGGAGACGTTTAGAGACTTTCCAGAATTTCCGTTAATACGGGTCTGCTGGGCATTCCGGCATCTTTCGACAGTAAAGCGCTAAGCCTCGTAATGCGGCGATAGCCGCGCTGGCGGCCGGCGAAGCTGGCCGGACTGGAAGCTTTCCCGGCGCGCGGAATAACCTGCTATCGCGCGTCCCACCGGCATCGCCCTCGCGGCCATGAGCCCGGCGGCGGCTCGCCCCGCGAGCGCGGATTTCAAGGCAATGGGACGAAACAAAACCAACATCACCAAAGCGAACTTGGTCAAGAGCGTCGACTTGCTGCCAAGACTCTCGTACGTATTGATGATGATCAAAAAGCCCATCATCGGCAACAGCATGCCCGGCCGCGAATAGCGCACCAATTCACGGAGGAACAAGCCGACCGCCAGGACCGAGAAGGCTGTCACGATCGCGCCTTGATACAAGATCAGCCGCGCAATGGGGTTTTCGATGCCGAGCTCGAGCCCATTGATCCGGCGTAAGTCCTCGACCAGGGCCGGGTCGGGCCCCATGAGGAGATCGCTCAACGGAATCGCGTTAAAGAGATTCATGATCTTCACACGCGCCACGGCGCTGCCGCCGTCATCCGCGAAACGCAACAAAATCGCATCGAAGAAGCCCTGATTAACAAGTGCAAAAAGTGCAATCGGAACGAGCGTCGCTGCCAGCACCGCCACGCCGGCGGCACGGAGCGGGATACGTCCGGCGTAAAGAACCCGGAAGAGTCCCCTGATTGAATAGAGTCCGCCAAGCAAGATTGTCACGACAAGCGCACTGCGCCCGCCAAACGCCACGAGGGCGGCGAGTTGCAGAAGAATGACCCCGAGGCGCGGCCATGTCGCAAGGGTGCCGCCGCCGCTGAGTAACGCGAGCGTATACATGGCCGTTACAACGGCATTGACGAGCGGGTGCCCTTGTAAAGCATTGGGCCGCATATCGTAGATCGAAAACTCACCGTCGAAACGGTACGGGAAAATGGGATGTGTGAGTCCCAATTCCACGAGGCCCATTGCAGCATTGGCGACCATGATGACATGAATGATCCGCTCGAGCTTTTCGCGCGTCCATTGATCGGTTTTGCTGAACATCATGACGGCGAGCGGCGCCAACACGAAACTATCGACGACACCCGCGGCGCCGGGACCGTTGTGAGACACAATGCTCGCGAATTGAATGAGGGCCGCGACAAGCAACAGCAGACAGGCTGGACGCCTGCGGCCCATGTCCACGCAGGCTCCAATGGGGTTGGCATGTTCGAAGCAGAGGTAAAGAAAGGCGAGAACGACGAGATAGGTCGCGGGATGAATCTTTGTGAGAGGACTACCGGTCAAACCCGCGTAATTATACCCCAGCAGCCATAAAAGTCCGCCTTCCAACAAAAACATGGCTGCTCCGGCTGCAAGAAAGATCACGAATGGCGGACGAGGCCGCGCGATCCCGCCGGAGCGCGCCGCACTCCATCCGATGCCGTTGGCGCCTGCAACTCGCGGCCTTGTCATATCACCCCCTATGCTGCCGCTTGCATCAAAAGGGAAGCGGAAACCGGCTGGCCCGTGGAGGCGATGATCGCGCTGCTCATGTCTCGCGCCGCCTGCTGAGATGTCACGCCCTGAACGGCGACGAGCAAGACATCGTCGGCACGCCCGGCCAAGGACGCAAGGCCGGGATTCTGCTCGAAAGCGCCCGCATCGAAAAGAATCAGATCGAAATAGCGTCCGGCGTCCTCGAGAAAGCGGTCGATTTGGGCCTCCTGCAAATCCCGCGAAGCGGCATTCCGTGCGAACCCGATCCCAAGACGTTTCGTACCCCGCCCACCATAAGCTTGGACAGCCGCGCGGAGCGCACATTCTCCGTTCACGACATTCAAGAAGCCCCTTGCCGAGCCGTTTGAAATGTCCTCGGATGCTTCGATCAAGAGGATCGATAGGCCCCGCTCTTCGGCGGCGGTGACGATGCGGTCGATTGCCTGCAAGCGCGCGACGGTATCGCCCTGCGCCGAGACCAAGAGAAGGGAATACGGGTCGGGAATGCCGCGAAGCGCTCCGATCGGCCCGCAAAGACGGCTCAACGCCAAGGCGATCTCGTTGTCGGGACGCGGAGCCGCGCTCGGCCAGGGTGCTTTTCGCTGGCGGCGCGTTTGCAACGACGTCTGGCGGCGCGCGTGAAGAACCCCAATGACCGGTGCCTCGGCAAGACGCTCCAACTGGCTTGGCGAAAGGATTGTCGGCGAACAATATTCGAGCAGCAAGGCGAGGCCCGCGCCGAGCCCCAGGCCGCCGCCGATCGCACCAAGAATGATGAAGACGCGCGGCGGCCAGCTCGGTTTTCCCGGTGGAATCGCCTTGGAAATGATGCGGTCGTTCGTCGTGTCGATATCGGCTTGCGCCCTCGTCTCGGCCGCTCGCGCGAGAAAGACTTGATAGAGCGACCGGCGGGCATCGAGTTCGCGGTTGAGCTCGTGAAGCTCGACCGAATCCTGTTCCACGGTCTGCGTCTTGAGCTTCGATTTGTCGAAATTCGCGCTCAGCGAATGTTCATAGGCTAACGCCCGCTCGTAATCGCTTCGCGCCCCGCGCGCCAAACGATCCAGCTCCGCGTTGATTTGGCGCTTGACCTCTTGGACCTGTTCGACCAAGGCGATCAAATCGGGATGGCGCTCGCCAACCCGTGTCCGCAGGTCGCTTTCGCGGCGCAGAAGATCCTGCGCCGACGCGCGCAGTTGCGTGATGACACTCGATTGCAAGGCCTCCGGAATGGACCCTGCATCGCCGCCGCTGCGCCGTAAAGCTTCGATCTGATCCAAGCGCGCGCGAAATTCTTGCGATTTCGTGCGGGCATTCTCCAGTTTGGCCCCGCTGTCGTCGAGCTGTTGATCGGTCACGAGCTCTTTGTTCGTTCCCACGATATCATGCGCGGCTTTGTATTTTTCGACACGCGTTTCGGCGTCACGTACGCCATCGCGCAGATCGGCGAGGCGCGCGGCCAAAGCATCCGACGCCCGCCGCGCCGACTGGCCACGCGCGGCGATTTGATCCGCAATATAGGCTTCGGCGACCGCGCCGGAAATGCGCGCGGCCTTCTCCGCGGTCTTCGCCGTCACGGTCACGTCGATGACGAAGACCTTATCCGCGCGCTTCACCGAGAGGTTCTTTCGCAGGACGCGCAGGGCTTTATTTTTTTGAGCAGCCTCGCCAGTTCCATCTTCGCCGAGAACAAGACCGAGAAGCGTGCCGATCGGCGACGTGCTCCGGCCACCAAAATCCGGGTCTCTGTCCAGCCCGGCACTTTCGACCGCCCGCAGAAGAACCGCATCGGACCCGATGACCCTGGCCTGGGTTTCCACTTGCAAAAGGCCGCCATCCGCCGCCAGCGTGTCGGGATTGACGTCTTTCGTGAGAATCTGGCGGTCGCGCGGATCGATAAAGATCTCAGCTGTCGAAGCATATTGCGGCGGCGCGGTCATCGCATAGGCGAGAGCCGCAAGGAAGCAGCCGGCCACGACGGCAAGAATCACCCGGCGCCGGCAAAAAAAGACCCGCCAGATGTCACCAATATCGGCCATATCCCCGGGATGCGCGACGCCTTCGCCGCTATCCTCGGCCGGACCATAAGGCAATCGAGCTCTCACCGGCGAACGCCTCACAGGGACAAAGAATTCAGCCCCCGCGCGCGCGGCACGGGCAAACTGCTCAAATATTATCGCGAGTTAGGCTTAACAGGTGTTTAACGCCGCCTGGCCGCGTTTATTAATAATATATAAGCTATAAAAAGCATAACGGCCCCGAGGATAAGAGTAGAACGGTTAATTTATTCACCCTATGATGCCTGGCGAAACAAGTTAGCGTGATCATGAACGTAACGATCCATATCGGCCAAACCACGGCCCGGCTCTGGCACGTTCGCTTGCTCGAACGCCTATCACGGCGGCCAGGGCTGAAGCTGAATGTGACGGACGCGCCGGGGTCCGGAGGCTTGCCTCGAGGCATGGAGATTTTGTTTCGCTTCGAAACGCTCCTTCATGGCCTCGCGCGGCCAGGCCTCGCAACGCTCGCCGCGCCCGGCAGCCTCGCGCATTTCCATGGCGCCAACGCCGGCCCGCCGGACCTCACGCTCGATCTCGCGGGCACCATTCCCCAAAATCAAGGCAATGTTTGGCGTCTGACCTTCGATGGCGCCCCCGGCGAACGGAGCCTTCTTGCCTCGATCGTGGCCGGACGCGCACCGGTCGCCGCCCTCGATAACGGCGTGGATATCGTCGCGATCGGACGGCTGGGGACTGAACACGACGGCATCACCCTCGCCACGTTCGAGGATTGTTTGGCACGGGCCATCACCCTGATCGCCGCGGCGCTCGATGGCGCGGCATCGCGCGGCTTACCCTCCCAAGATCTGGCGGAGGCGCCAACGAGCCCAGCCGCGCGCCGCTTTGGCCTTTGGGCCACCGGAAAAAAAGTGGCGAAAGATCTAGCGCGAACGCTGGCGCGGCGATTTTATACCCTGTTTTATCACGCGCCGCATTGGCGGGTCGGATGGCGCCGGGTGGATGGCGAAGATACAATCGGCCTGCGCCAACATCCCGCCAGCGGCTGGACCACCCTAGCCGACGACCAGAAGCGTTTCTTCGCCGATCCCTTTCCATTTGAATATAAGGGTGCCGTGACCCTTTTCGTTGAGGAATTCGATCACCGGCTGCAAAAAGGGATCATATCCGCGATCCCTTTCGGTCCCGACGGACCGATTGGGCCTGCGGAGCCCGTGCTCGATCTCCCCTATCATTTGTCCTATCCGTTTGTCTTCGAACAAGAGGGCCAAGTCTGGATGATTCCAGAGTCCTGCGCCGCAAGGTCCATCGATCTCTACCGCGCCACGGATTATCCGCGCGGATGGGTCCATGCGGCCCGGCTTGTCGATGGCGTGGTCGCCAGCGACGCGACAATCGTCCAGCATGGCGGCCGCTGGTGGATGTTCGCCACGGTGCAAGATAACGGCGGCGCTTATTCCGACGCCTTGTATCTTTGGTCGGCACCCGATTTCCGCGGACCTTGGACACCCCACTCCCGCAATCCCGTGTTGATCGATATCGCATCGGCGCGGCCGGCCGGCCGGATCGTCGAGCGCGGCGGCTCGCTCATCCGGCCTGTCCAAGATTGCCGGCTGGGCTACGGAAACGCGCTCGGCCTCGCCCGCATCATCCGTCTCGACGACGAGAACTTCGAGCAAGTGGTGGAAGCGACCCTGCACGCGGGCCCCGGCTGGCCCGGAAGGCGCCTCCACACCTTGAATACAGCGGGCGGCCTTGAATTCATCGACGGCTCCGGCTCCGCGCGCCGCGGGTTTACGGACATGCTCCGATTTAACGTGAAAGCAATCCCGATGCCTTCGTCCCGCGAGGACGAAAAGGCCGGGGCCGTTTGATATTTCGATCCTTCGCCGCTCGAGCATTTTGTGAGTCCGCCCAAGGGACAAGCGCTTTAACGTCGAAGCACGAACCGTCGGGGGAATAAGATCCCGGCAGGGACGTCTGAGCGCTCCGGACCAATAGCCGCAACGGCGAAATTTCCAGCCATCGGACAACACGAGACAGAGCCGGACCGGAATCTCCACCGTCTGCCGCGGCTCACGCAATGAGATTTATGTTCGGGCCGGAGCCCGACGCCCAGCCCCTTGCCCCAGCCGGGGATGAACCGGGAATTTTTCCCAGTTAAACCGGGAACTATGTGCAATATAGTGAGGCGCCATACTGCGGCAAGACTCACATAAGACTTTAATAATGATCAATAATCGGCAAAAATATTTAGATTCGTATTGAACCCTTCGGTCTTTCGTGCTTTTTTACTCCGGCCTTATCTTCGCTTCTGAATATCATACCAACCTGCAGTGATCAACATTGGTGTGCCCAATCTCGCAGTCCGATGGACATGATTTTCCACGGCATCTCAACCAGCTTGTTCCAAGCCTCGCAGCATTTATCGACGATATCGGTATA
>JBEKFQ010000074.1:0-13195 GCA_050013235.1 Beijerinckiaceae bacterium | reverse complement strand
TTTCGACGTATCCATGCCAATTCGGCTAATCTGTTCCACGGACGGTCTCCTTTGTCTGAGATCTTAACAACCTCATTCTGGCACAATTGATGCCGTCGGAGGCCGTCCACACCAACATGGGGGTATGGATCGCGGTGATTTGCAGCAGCTCAGCAAAGAGCAATTGATCGAGTTGGTGCTCCGGCTCCAGCGGCCCGGTAAGAATTCGCGCACCTCTTCCAAGCCCCCTTCGACGGATAAGAAGGAAAAGCGCGAGAATTCTCGTCCGGGCGGGGCGAAGCCCGGGCACGAGCCCCACAACCGCCGGCTCCCGGACAATCCCGACGAATTCCGGGATCACATGCCGGGTGTTTGCGAGGGCGCGTTGATGAACATGTTCATCCGCTCTCATGCCAGGTTCGAGATCGAGGCGGGGAAAGCGAAGGCCATCCTCCGCGCGGCCCGCGTTGTCGCCAGCGACGAAACGGGCGTTCGAATTGAAGGGACGAACTCGTATCATTGGGTGTTTCACTGCAAGGACGCGGTGGTGCATCAACCCGATTATTCCCGCGCCGCCCGCGTCGTGGACGAGATGATGGCCGGGTATGTGCCAGAGGTCTGGATCTCAGACCGTTATTCGGCCCAGCAAACCCATGGCGAACGGCATCAGACATGTCTCGCGCATCTGGCCCGCGACACCGCTTTCGCGTTCGAGCACGGCTCGGATGATCTGCCCTTCCGGTTCAAGCTCTGGTTTGGAAAAGCGTTCGACCTGGCCCGGACCATCACCGGTATCGCCGCATCGACGCTAGCGCGGAAAAAGCGAGAGCTGGAAAGGCAGCTCACCGTCCTTCTCTGCGCGCCGGTGACGTGCGATCTCGCCCGGCAGTTACAGGCAAAAATCGGCCGGGCGGGAGACCAGCTTCTCACCTTCTGCGATTATCCCGGGGAGGTGGACGTCACCAATAACACGTCGGAGCGCAAACTCCGCCCGTGCGTGATCCAGCGAAAAATCACGAACGGCTACCGCGCCATGTGGGCCGCCGAAGCCGAAGCGGATGTGCGAACAACAATCGACACCGCGAGGCTCACCGGAGGCAACCCCTTCGACGTCATCGTCGCCATCCTGGCTTGACCCCCACGTAAAACGAGAAATTGGCGCTCGAAAACCTGGGGGCGGGTAATTACTTGCCAAACGACAACTACACCAGTATCCATATTTTCGCTACTCGACGTCGGCCAAATTGGCCAGTTTAATTGTCGATGACCAGCCATCATAATTGTCGCTCTACAGCACAGGCCCCGCCGTTCAGGTGACGAGGCGTGGAATACGTGCGAGCGCTGCCTGCATGATCGTTTGCGCGGGGCACGATGTAAGCCGGTGAACTTCCATCATCGTCTTTATCTCGACGATACGGGCGGCGATCTTGATCGGACGCAAGCGTAGCGTACCGAATTGCGCGGCGCGCCACATCGAGCGCCTCGGCATGGATACACGCAGCCCCCTCATGATCCGTATATGGACAGCCCGGCCCTTGCGTTGGGTTTGCGTAGTGGTTGATCAGATCGCTTGCTTTCATATGTCCGGCCTTTGATTGCGCTCGCACTCGACCGCTGGCCAAAATGGTTTCAGCAAATCGAGTTCCAAACAGTAGGGCGGCGCGGATAGATTGCCGTCGGATCATCCAGAGTATCTCGCGTCGTGGATCGATTGATCGCACCATCTGCGTGTCTTCATGCAAGTTCTGGCATCGGCACAGCGCGGTTGCAGTTGAGGTGCTCCCCGTGTCTGCCTGATTTCTATGCCGCGCTCGCCAGTCCGGCGCGTACGGATTTCGACTTGCAGCTCTCGCCTGTTTTCACCAGCTTCCAGACGACGCGGGCGATCTTGTTGGCCAGTGCGACGGCGGCAAACTTCGCCGGCTTACGTTTGAGAAGTGCGGCAAGCCAGGCGAGGCGCTTCCAACCGTTGAGCCTGTCGAATCACGGCGGCAGGCCCTACTACCAACACGCTATGCAATTCCCCGCCGCCGGCCCGTTGTGGACCTTGCAGCGCTCGTGCTTCGAACCAGATGTTGCGGTGTATTATTTCGACCGCGGAGAGAACCGTGCCCCCGGGGCGGCAATAGAAAGACTATTGACAACGGAGAAGCGATTAGAGAACGGCCATCGCTTTCAAGAATTTTTAGGTATCATTTTGGTGATCTAGCCGGGTGCAGTCATATATCCGGCCCGTTCGTGCGGCGCATATAGCCCCTAGTCCTAATGGAGTTCGCGGATCGCGTCCCTATCAAGATTGCGCGCTGAGATACGCGTTGATATTTTTGGGTCTTCCCAATCCACGGCTCGACCGTTTTGCCATCACTTCCTCTTCACCCTCGCAACTTTGCGGGACTGGCGGCCGCGTTAAGCCGCTTGCCCGATGATCTCCTTTGCTCGATAGCCGTCTCCGCGCGCCATCATCACCCAAACAATGCGGCGGTCCGGTTTGCGAGCACAACCGCAACCACTTTAGCCGGCTTTCGCGCCGGCATCATGCGCACCCATTCGTCATCCTTCGTCGCACGGCTGAAAACGAGACCCGTTTGAAAAATCAAGGCTAACGCAGTCCTGCGTGAGACGCGAACTTATCGCGCTGCCCCGCGGTAAAGCCAGCAAGCACCGCCCAGACGTATCGCGCCGTTTTGAATCTTGGTCTCAAGCGCACGGCGCAACAGCGCCGCGGCCTGCGCCCGCATAGCCGGGTCCGCCTCGCGGAACAGCCTCGCCATCGGGCCGGCGCCGGAAAACACCGTCATGGCATCGCTCACGGCGGCGTGGCCGTCGCCGAGAGTCAACACGGCTTCGGCAGGAGCGGCGCTCACATCAGAAAAACCGGCTTCCGACAGCAGCAGGATCGTTGAAACACGATCGGCGAGGCCGAACGGACCAGGCGTTCCCGTCGTGGCTGGTGGGACTGGAAGAAGGCTCGCGACTTGATCGAGCGGCCATTGCATCCATTCCACCGCCTCGCGCGGCTGCCAGCACAGAAAGGCAAGCCGCCCGCCAGGTTTCAAGCCTCGCCGCAGATTGACGAAAGCCGCCAGCGGATCGGCAAAGAACATCGCGCCGAAGCGTGAGATCAGGAGATCGGCCGTGGGCTCGAAGGCATGAATCATGGCGTCGGCCTCGATCCACTCTACGGCCGCACCCTGTCCGCCAGCGGCATGGCGCGCGCGCGCCTGATCGAGCATCGGCCGGGAAATATCGGCACCCAACACATGGCCCGAAGGGCCGGTGCGCCCGGCAACGGCCAGGCTGATATCCCCGCAGCCGCAGCCAATATCCAACACATGCTCGCCCGGCCGTGGCGCCGCCGCCGCGATCAGGCGTTCCGTCAAAGGCGCAAAGAGCCGGTCGAGCTGCGCCTGGCTCGCCACCCATTTGGCGCCCGCGACCTCGTTCCAATAGGTAATTTGATCGATGTTATCCAAAGGACCGGACTTTCGTTAAAGCGACACTCTGCTCAACAGGGTTCGAGATTCGTCAACTCCTTCGCCGTTCTTTCGTCCCTGCGCAAGTCGAGACTGTCTGTTACGACGATATAGTGCGGGGGTCTCGGACGTCAGCGTCACTTGTCAAAAAGCACGGCCGTTGTGAATCTCGAAAATTTCGGTGTATTTTCAAAAGGCCGTGACACACCAAGGCGCGGATTTTGGTACGTTGAGCCGCCAAAGACAACATCCATATCACGAGAAAGACCACCGGCAATGTCGCTACGCGAAAGCCTGTCCGCATATTGGCGGAACATTTAAGGCGAATTGTCTGAACAGTTTCCCGTGAGTGACAAGTGGCGTTCTGCCAGCATTGCCGCGCGGCTCTTGGCGAGGGTGATCGTGTTCTGCACGGACGCTACGACAGATCGATCTGCCGCCGGCGCGGCCTATCGTAACCCGGGTAGAACGTTATGCCGGACATTGCCCTTACTGCGGCGGGACCCAGTGGCGCCGGTGCCGGAGGGTGGATCGGCGCGATGCCGTGGCTCTGTCTCAGATTTGATGAAATTGGCTGGCGATCTCGCGGAATATTTCGCGGAGAATTAGCATGCGGCCGAATTTCCAAATAGCTTCCCTTGTTCCGAACGGTTTGGCGGTCAAGAACGTGTCCACCGACGCTCAAACGATGCTTTTTACTGCCCGTGCCGCAAACAATGGGGCGGGTTGCCCTGTCTGCGGCTTGCACCCGCGTCGCGTCCACAACCGCTATATTCGCCGCGTTTCCGGTCTGCCGTGTTCGGGCCAGCGTGTTTGGCTTCGGCAGGTAACTCGGCGGCTTTTCTGCGATGCGAGAGAATGCCACAGACAAATATTTTCCGAGCGGTTCGGCAAGCCGGCACGGCCAACGCGGGCGCGCAAGACGGCGCGGTTGGACCATATTGTCCATCATCTTGGCCTTGCCCTGGGCAGTCATCCGTGGCTAGAGGGGCGACGTCTTCCCGCCGCGGCAAAGCTCAGTCGAAAAACACCGTCCATTCCTTGAAGAGCAATGGGACGCTGGATGCCGCAAAGGCGCGGAACTCTGGCGCCGCTTGCGGGGGCAAGGATATGGGGCGGTTCTTACCGCGTCGTTGGCGAATGGGCGACCTGCCGCCGCCGCGCGGAGACCGCGAGCAATAAACAATTGCAGAAGATCCTGTCCGCGGGAAACATCGCGCGCCATTGGCAGCCAGTCGAGGCCATATACAGGATCGCCTCGACCACTGATCGCAGGTTCGGCTTTCTCGGCCGCCCTAACTTCGAGGCCGTCGGCAGAAAGGGCGCGATCAACGTCCATTCGGCCTCGGTAAGATCGCTTGCGTAACGCAAGGCGTCGCGCCGATAGTGCGCTCGGGTGGTTTCACTCTAAGCCATCGTAATCTCCATTGAGCTTCGCAACCCAACGGAATCACAACCGATTGAAATCACCCAACTTAATTTTCAGTCAGACTCTAAGACCTAAAAGGATAGCTTCCGTCTATCATCCTAATCATAAAATATATTTCCTTAGATAGGCTTTGCCAGGCATATTTCGCGGGATGAAGAACATGCCTGTATTGCACGACGTCGAGACCGCAAAACCGAGGAACACGCCATCATATCAAGGACGCCAATCTGCTTGGCGCCGCGTTTTTTGGCGTGGCTCTAGTGTTTTATGGCGATTGTTCGGGCACCGAACTCGCCGCAATCGCCACCGGCAGCATACATGCGCTCGTTGATTCTTTTGGAATGATCGCCGGGGGCAATTGTCTATGCGCTCACTTACGATTGGGTCAAATCTCACATCATCAACGTATGGGCGTTGGGCAATGTTCGTTTGCTCGATGTTACCAAGGTTCCTGACGCCGTCTGGTTCCTCGGTCTGGCGAGGGTTGGCGCCGTCTAATTGTACTCGATCGAACAAAGGGCGCGCGTGTCTTAACGGAATGTACCGCTTGATGGCGGCCAAGGGAAGTGCGCCGGAGCGGACCTGAAAAATCGTGATCGTTCGCCCGGTCAACGAGCCGTAAAATATATCGGTAGCACAATTTATGCGAAGCGCCTGGGGAGAGCAGAATGGCAAGTCGTAAAATCATCGGACCGCTCGCGTCGGCGCTGGTCTTTTCCGTTCAGCTACTTGGGACGCCCGTCCTCGCTGGTCAGGCGAGCACGGAAGATGAGCTGGTTCAGCGCGGCGCATATTTAGCTAAAGTTGGCGACTGTGGCGCTTGCCATACGGCCGAGGGCGGCAAATCCATGGCGGGCGGGCGCGAATTCAAGACGCCGATGGGAACACTATATTCGACCAACATTACACCAGACGCCAAGACGGGAATTGGCGGCTACAGCTTCACGCAGTTTGAAGCGGCAGTTAGAAAGGGCGTTGCGGCTGACGGTCACCATCTTTATCCGGCAATGCCCTATCCCTCCTTTAGCAAGATCGCCGACGAGGACGTGCAATCGCTCTACGCCTTTTTCATGAAAGGCATATCGCCGGTGGAGCAGGTCAACAAAGAGAGCGAGATGCGCTTTCCCTTCAACATGCGCTGGGGGATGGCCCTATGGAATCTATCCTTTCTCGACAAAAAGCCCTTCGCCCCCGACCCTGCAAAGGACGCCAGCTGGAACCGCGGCGCTTATATCGTTGAAGGACTTGGCCATTGCGGCACCTGCCACACGCCGCGTGGTTTCGGAATGCAGGAAAAAGCGATGGCCGAGGACGGCAAGAGTTTTCTCGCCGGCTCGACCTTGCCGCCATGGCACGCCGTTACCCTGCGCGATTTGTGGGCTGAGCCGGAAATTGTTCAATTCCTGAAAACCGGCGGCAACAGCCACGCCATGGCGTATGGCAATATGACCGAGGTTGTTCACTACAGCACCCAATACTTTTCGGACGACGACCTCCAAGCCGTCGCGCATTTTCTGAAATCCTTGTCGCCGGGCACCGGCGTTCCGGCGCGGGCGCCGGAATCCGTAACGACGGCGCACGAGCCAACCGACGGCTTGTACACGACGCGCGGCGGGCTAGGTTATACGCAGTTCTGCGCCTCCTGCCATCGCGGCGACGGAGAGGGCGCCGCTGGCGTTTTTCCGCCCCTGGCGCGAAACGCCTCCGTGCTTTCCGACGATCCGACTTCGGTAATCCACGTTGCATTGACGGGCTGGACCGCTGCGGCGACCAAGCACACTAACCATGCCTTCAGCATGCCGGAATATAGTTCGTTATCCGACGAAGAGCTCGCCGCCATTTTGAGTTTTGTGCGGAACAGCTGGGGTAACCGCGCCAGCCCGGTGGAAGCGGCGCAAGTCCAGGCGATGCGAAAGGAACTTGAGCCTGTATCGACGGCGCCGACGCGCTTCCTGGAACCTCGTTTCTCCGACCTGCTATCGAATAGCAATGCAGATCAGCTGATTCTTGGCATGCGTTTAATGACCGACACCAAGAACCTTCTGCCCAAGAATGTCGCCGACGTTCTTAATTGCTCCTCGTGCCATCTGAACGGCGGCACTGTCGCGAATGCCGCGCCCTTTGTTGGCCTCACGGCCACATTTCCCGCTTATGGAGCAAGGGCTGGGCGCGTCATATCGATCGAAGAGCGCCTCAACGGTTGCTTCAAACGCTCGATGAACGGCGCACCGCTTGGGAAAGACTCCAAGGAAATGCGGGCGATGGTGGCTTTCATGGACTGGATGAAGGGGAACACCAAGCCCGACGCTAAAATCGAGGGCCGCGGGATTGGCAAGATAAACAGCAAGCTCATCCCCGATCCGGCACGAGGCGAAAATCTCTATAAGTCGGACTGCGCCGTCTGTCACGGCGAGAGCGGCGAAGGCCGGAAACAGGCCGGCAACGTCTGGATCTTCCCGCCGCTATGGGGAGAATCCTCTTTCAACATCGGCGCGGGCATAGCCAGAACCTTCAAGGCGGCCGCCTTCATCAAAAGCAATATGCCCGTCGGTCACGGTCAGAATTTCCCGCAGGGTCAAGGCGGACTTTCCGATCAGGACGCCGTAGATATAGCGGAATTCTTCACACACAAGCCGCGTCCAGATTTTCCGGAGAAGATCAACGACTGGCCGAAAGGCGACAGGCCGGAAGATGCACGGTATTAGGCTCTGTTGACAAAGACCGGCATCCAAAGCTTTGAGACGGCGAGGCAGAGGACGCCTATGAACGACAAAAGTGTTTTGTCGTAACGTGTTGCAATGCGCCGGTCTTGTTGCAACATATTGAACATCCGTTCGACACGGTAGCGATCCTTATACCGTTTGAAGTCGTAGCTCGCGGGTTCCTTGCAATTGGCGTTCGGGGGGAATTACGGAAAGCATAACGGTCATGAGGATCGCGGCGCGCGCATCGCCGCCGTCGTAGTGATGGCTACACTGGTGCGCTCATAAAGCTTGCTCAGCAGGTGGAAGAGCAAAGCGCCGCCGGAGGCGCTGAACGGCAGGTATCCGAGTTCATCCAGTATCACGGGGTCTGATCGCACCATCTGGCCGGGACCCTGATGGGCGTCGGATTGCGGCTGAATCTCGCCGAACGCCACGCCCATGAACACGAGCACGTTGCGTTGGAGCACGAACACAGCCATGATCACGACGAACATCACCAGCATTCCCATGATGACCCCGTGATTGAACCGCATTCGCACTGGCACCGGCACGAGCCCTTGCGTCGTCTTCACGCGCACTATCCCGACCTGCACCATCGCCATGTGCATGGCTAGATTTTTTCATGATCTGGCGTTCGGCGCGCTCCAACCCAAGGATGAGCTATAACCAACACGAACCGTCAGTCTCATTGGGAAAACGTTTACACCTCCAAAGGCGACGCGGCGGTGAGCTGGTTTCAGGAAACGCCCACCCCGTCGCTGGAGCTGATGGAGCTCGTCGGCGCGGCGCGCGGCTCCGCGATCATCGACATCGGCGGCGGCGCCTCCCGCCTCGTGGACGCCCTTATCGAGCGCGGTTTTTCGGATTTGACGGTGCTCGACTTGTCGGCGGCAGCGCTCGCCGCGGCCAGGAATCGCCTCGGCCCCAAATCCGATCAGGTCGCATGGTTCGCCGCCGACATAACGGTTTGGGAGCCGTCGCGTACCTACGATGTTTGGCAAGACCGGGCCGCTTTTCACTTTCTCACAGAGCCCGCCGACCAGACTGCCTATGTCGAGCACCTTCGACGCGCCTTGCGCCACGGCGGCCACGCCATCATCGGTACATTCGCACCCGATGGTCCCGAGAAATGCAGCGGACTGCCTGTTGCACGTCATGACGCGGCTAGCGTTCAGGCACTCCTCGGTTCAGGCTTCGCGCTGGTCGACAGCCGCCGCCACGATCACCTGACGCCATCGGGGGCCACCCAAAGGTTCCAGTTCAGCATTGGGGCGTGTCTCGTGAATCGAGGTTCTCGGAATGCGCGCAAACGAATAAGACGCAGCTACGGCGACGGGGGCGGCAGCCTGCCGCTGGTTGTCACTCCTCCAGGGCCAAATCAAGCTTGTCGGCGCCCTTCCGGTATTCCGCCCAAGCTTGCCGAAGGATTTGCGCCGACAAGGTGAGGAATATTTCGGCGATCAGCGCCGCCACCGAAAGGTCGGACCATGCCGTCTTCGTGCCCCATACGGCGAGCACGGCGAACATCACGACGACATTGCCGATCGCGTCGTTACGCGAGCACAGCCGAACCGAGCGCGCGTTGGCGTCGCCGTCCTTGTAGTGCAACAACATCAGCCCGCATTCGCCAGATAGCGCATTGATTTCCGGCATCAGAGCCGCGATTCACCTATGATAATCATCATGTTAGACTGATTTGAGGGCGGCTATCATGGCGAACCCGGCGGGTGAATTGAGCGAGGGCGTTCTCAGGCTTGATTTCGACTGCAGATTGACGCTCTAGTTTCGGGTTCGGTGGTTATCTCGGATGCTGGGCTGGTTGCCTATCGTGAACTCGACGATGCACTCGGCCTTTCGGAGATGGCTGGGGAGAGGCTCGCGGATTTCCGCGCTGGCAAGAATGGCCGGCACGCGCTTGTCGGTATGTTGCGACAATCGGTCTTCGGGCGACTTGCGAAATACGAGGATGTGAATGACGCCGAACGGCTGCGCCATGATCCGGCGATGCATTGGATTGTCGGCGGCAAGGCAGCCTCGGGATGTGCGGCGTCGGCAAGTCAGATGGGGCGTTTCGAAACGCGCTGGCTCAGTGCCGAAAAGAACCTTTCCGCGCTCGCCGATCTTTCCGGTCAATGAATCGACCGCGTTCATGGCCGCCGTCCGCCGCGAGGCATTTTGCTCGACATGGATTCCAGCGTCAGCCCGGCGCATGGCGAGCAGGAGATGAGCGGCCGGAACGGCCACTATGACTGCACCTGTTATCATCCGCTGTTCGTGTTCAATCAGTTCGGCGATCTGGAACGCTACGCCCTTCGCCCCGGCAACGTGCATAGCGCCGATGGCTGGGAGAGCGTTTTGAAGCCGGTCGTGACGCGCTATCGTTGCAAGCTCTCGCGTATTTATTTCCGCGCCGACGCCGGCTTCGCCAATCCCGAGGTTTACGAATATCTCGAATCCAAAAGAGCCGATCGTTTGAAGATAATCTGGTGGGATGGGACCGGGCTCGTTCTGTTCGCAAACTAACGGTCTTCATACTACACCTCTTTCAAATCGGCTTGAAGGTTTTGAATGTCATTGTCATACTTTGTTGCTCCGGCAGCGGCGGTCCGGTCTACCAAGCGATCCCATCGACTGGAATGTTTACTGGGCGGATTGGTCCCGGGCATCTCATATAGGCACGCCATGGCGTTGTAGGCATGCTTGGTGACGATCCCATGTTCCGCCCATCTGGTGAGCGTGCTTTCGTGGATCTTGAGGTGCGCAGCCGCTTCCTGCTTCGTTAACATTCCACGACTTCGAAGTCGATCGTAGCGCGAGCGAAGCCCGTAATGGTGGACGAGGTAAGCGACGCGCAATGCATTAAAACGAGTGTTTCCGCGTCCAGTTCGGGCCGATCCGCCGGGTTGGAGGCCTTGCTGATTGAGAAGATCGGCGATCTCGGGGTAGATGTGATCGTCGAGAAGCTTGTCCACCAACTCAAGGAGTTTTGGTTGCGTCTTGACCTGCTGCGCGGAGGACTTGGGGTTCACTGTTGTCAAGGTGTGGGTTTTGCCGCTCTTGAAGCGGACATGTACATTGGTGGTTCCTTCGGCGGGGAGCTTGATGAGCGTGACATCGTCAATAATGTAGGCGATCAGTCGTTTGCGTTCGCGGTTTGGCGTTAGCGGATCGGTCCAGAGCTTGTTAAAATCGGTGGTCATCGCAATGGGTCGTTCGCGGGCGGATTGGTCGAGGAAAAGCTGATCTTCGTCTCGCCCGCGATCTCTGTCGTCTCGCGCTTTGGCCAACGTGCGGAGCTTCTCGTTCCATTCGGCCTCAAGGGTATCCGCGACGAGGCGATTGCCGGGATCGATCAGCATAAAGCGGCGCTGTGCGAGCTCTGCTTCGATTTGAGCCCGCTCGATTGCGCGGCGCCGGAGACGATCGGCCTCTTCATGGCGGGCTTCGATCTCTCTGCGGACTTCGAGCGCCAACTCGACGGCGGCCGGGGTCATTTGCTCGGCGACCAGCGTGCCGATCGCGTGGTCAATGGGTAGGCCGGCGATCGATTGGCAGTGCGGCTCGCCGCCATAGCCATGCGCACGGTCGCAGACGTACCAAGCTTCCGATCGTCCGCGCCGGTCGGCGTAGCGGACGCGGAAATGTTTACCGCATCGCTCGCACACCGCCCGTCCCTGCAGGAGAGCGGCGCCCTCTCGCGGAGGCGACGCGCGCGCTGCGTCATATCCTCGCCCGTTGGCCTTGAGGACTTCGAGGTTCTCCTAAAATCGTTTCCAAGTGATGTAACCGGGATGGGCGTTCGGGATATAAGCGAGCCAGTCATCGTGGTCGCGCTTTTGCTGTATCTTCTTCTTGCCATCCAGGGCGCGCCGATAGCGTCGCCGTCCGTAGACGTAGGCGCCCGCATAGCGCGGATTGTTCAGCGTGCGTAGCGCAGTCGACGTCGTCAAGGGCCAGAACATTGTTGTCTCGCTATTGCGGAGACGAGATGGGAAAAGAAGGCCTTCGTTGCGGAACGCCTTGACGGTCTGGCACGCAGAGCCCATGCCTACAATAGGCTGGCGGCTCCTGACAGGCCTGGCGGACCGCTGATTCTCGCTGCATGCTGGGGCCACCTGCGCCGCAAATTCTATGAGCTCCATGTCGCCGGGACCTCACATGTTGCTGCGGAGACGGTTGAGCGCATGAGCGCGCTTTGGGCCATCGAGGGTGCCATTCGCGGCCGTGATCCCGGCGCGCGTCACCTGGCGCGGCAAACTCAATCCGCGCCCATAATCCAGGCCCTTTGGACGCTCTGGGAAACAGAGCTGGCGCGCATCTCGGGGAAATCCAAACTTGCCGAGATTATTCGATATGCAATAAACCGCCGGGAAGCTCTCGATCGCTACCTGCACGACGGGCGCCTCGACATCGACAACAACACCGTCGAGAGAGCGGTCCGTCCCCAAACTATCACGAGGAAGAACGCTCTATTCGCTGGGTCGGACGGTGGTGGCCGTACATGGGCGACAATTGCGACTCTCCTTGCGACTGCTCGCCTCAACAACGTCGATCCTCAGGCCTGGCTAACACTGACCCTTGAGCGCATCGCCAACGGCTGGCCCAACAAGGACATCGATGCCCTCATGCCTTGGAACTTTCGGGCCGAGCAACGGTAGCGGATGGACGCTTACGATGCGGCTACGAGCGCGCCGCGAACAAGAAGGATCAGTTCCATGGAAAGAATTGCCATAGTCGGGCTCGATTTGGCCAAGTCGGTTTTTCTGGTTCACGCCATCGCTGGTTGGGGGACCGTTGTTTTGCGCCGCGCGCTGCGGCGTTCGCAAGTTCTGGACTTCTTTCGAAAGCCGGAACCTTGTCTCGTGGGACTGGAAACCTGCGGCAGCGCGCACTATTGGGGGCAGGCGATTCTGTCGATGGGCAATACCGTGCGCATGATGCCGCCGGCCTACGTCAAGCGCAACAAGACCGATGCCGCCGATGCGGAAGCGATCTGTGAGGCCGTCACACGTCCGGCACCGGCTTCCCGCAATTTTGTCAGAGGTACGTGCAATTCCACGTGATCAAATCAGTCTGTCGCCAGGATCAAAATGTTCGCTTGTTTGATACGGGGCATGCCAAGCCTCCACGGCTGCGCCGGATTCAAAGAGGTGATGGACCCATCCGGTCCGCCGATGCAAGGTTCCGTTTGGTCGCTACGTTTGATTAAGCGGAACGGCGTGCCCAGGGGCGCGTGCCCGCGGGCACTTCCGGCTCGAGTCCTGGCTGGTAAAAGCGGTCGAAGGCCGCCGCGCGCCGGCCTTCTTGCAACAGACGCAATGTATTTGCGTCGGAAATTTCAAAAGCGTCGAAGCCGCAGCGCACCATGAACTGCATTTCGTCGAACAAAACATCGCCGGTGGCGCGCAATTCCTTGGTGTAGCCGAGGCGCGAGCGCAGCAGCCAAGCCATGGAATAGCCGCGGCCATCGGTGAATTTCGGAAAACTGATGCTGATCAGATCGAAATGTTCGATGTCGCCTGCAAGCTGTTCCACCGCGAAGCCGGGATCGAGCCGCAAGCCAAGCGGCGCGGGCACAGCGCCATTCCGGCGCTGTTGCCATTCGGCGT
>JBEKFQ010000073.1:0-13252 GCA_050013235.1 Beijerinckiaceae bacterium | reverse complement strand
CAATGCAGCTCGTGGCGGTTTGAAGCCTGCTCCTGCAAGCCGACTCCGAGGGGCCTACCCTCATCTTTGGTAAAGCATCGCCCCCGTTCAGAACGCGAACGGTTGCGTTCACAGCACACAACTTCTTCGTATTTGACCGATTTCCAGATGCGCTCGACAAAGACATTGTCCCGCCACGCACCCTTGCCATCCATGCTGATCGCGACCTTGTTGGCGATTAGCACGCTGGTGAACGCCTCGCTGGTGAACTGGCTGCCCTGATCGGTATTAAAAATCCCAGGCCTGCCGTGTTTCGCCAGGGCCTCCTCCAGCGCCTCGACGCAGAAGCCGGCTTCCATCGTGATCGACACGCGATGGCTAAGAACGCGGCGGCTGAACCAGTCGACAACCGCGGTGAGATAGACGAAGCCTCGCGCCATCGGGATATAGCTGATATCCATCGCCCACACTTGGTTTGGGCTCTCGACCTTCAATCCGCGCAGGAGATACGGGTAAATTTTATTCCCGGGCGCGGGCTTCGACGTATTCGGCCGGCGATAGATCGCCTCGATTCCCATGCGCTTCATCAGCGTGGCGACATGGCGGCGGCCGGTCGAGACGCCCTCACGGTTCAGAAGGTCGCGCAACATCCGGCTGCCCGCAAACGGGTAGTCCAGATGCAGTTCGTCGATCCGGCGCATCATCGCGAGGTCCTCAGCCGATACCGGGCGAGATTTGTAATAGACGCTGCCGCGACTGATATCGAGAAGCTTGGCCTGACGGGCGATGGAAAGACCGTGATTGCGGTCGATCATCGCTTTGCGCTCAGCATGCCGGCCTTGATGAGCGCGCCTTCCAAACGTATGGCCCGCCCCGTCTGCAAGTGATTTTATCGAGAGCGCCGAATGATCAGTCTGCTTCAACGTATCCGGCTTCGGAGGATCCTCCCAGCCAAGATGGAGATACGCGCGTTCCGGTCCCCATAAATCGTTCGGCGTCGAGCGCCGTTTTTGGAACCGGGTTTCCAGAACGCCGTTCGACTGTCAGGCCATCTCGTTATCACCACCCGCAAACATCTTTGGCCGATCAGCGCATCATGCGCCGACCAACCAACTCTTATGCCGCCACGGGCGAACCCACGACGTCGAATTTGTCCCCGCTTCGCAAGACTGCCCAAGCGATCCGCGCCAGTTTGTTGGCGAGCGCAACCACGACGACGTTGTGATGAGCGCGAGCAAGCAGGCCCTTGGCCCAGCGGCCCAAAGGCGTATCGCGCCCGGCGACATGGGGCAGCGCCGCTCGTGCGCCGTGGATCAGCAACTTGCGTAGATATTTGTTGCCACGTTTGCTAATGCCGAGAAGCTTTGGCTTGCCTCCCGTCGTTGATTGGCGTGGAACCAGGCCCAGCCAGGCCGCCAGATCGCGGCCATGCTCGAAAGCCTCGGCATTTCCGATTGCCGCGATCAAAGCCG
This sequence comes from Beijerinckiaceae bacterium, assembly GCA_050013235.1. Classification (GTDB taxonomy): domain Bacteria; phylum Pseudomonadota; class Alphaproteobacteria; order Rhizobiales; family Beijerinckiaceae; genus RH-AL1. Next base: position 11,801 of record JBEKFQ010000073.1, on the reverse strand, counting down.
AAGCGATCGTCACGCCGACGCCGGGGATCGTCACTAACCGTTTTGCCTCCTCGCTTTCTTTCACGAAGGCGGAGAATTCAGAGTCGAAAGCGGCGATCCGTCGATCAAGCTCCAGCCATTGCGCGCGAGCGTCGATGATCAACACGCGCATGCGCGGACTCAGGCCGCTCGCATCGTCGCTCTCCTCCACCAAGGCGGCCAGATGCTGTTCGAGTGCGCGCTTGTCCTGAGGCACAATGATTCCGCGCTCCAGCAGAATCCCGCGCATCTGATTGATCAAGGCGGTCCGTTCGGCGACCAGTCGGTCGCGAGATCGATGTAGCATCTGCATGTCGAGCTGTTCCTGGCTTTTCACATCGACGAACCGCATGGTCGGACGCGTCGCCGCTTCCGCGATCCCCTCGGCGTCGCGATCATCATTCTTTTGGGCTTTGATGTAGGGTCGCACATATTCTGGCGACATGAGACGAACCTCGTGCCCCTGGTTTGTGAATAGACGACCCAGATGATGCGCGCCGCAGCAGGCCTCCATGCCGATAATGCAGGGAGGAAGTTTGGCAGCCAAGGCTATCAGGGTCTCCCGTTTGGCCCCGCGGCGCAAGACAACCGCGCCAGCCCCATCAAGACCGACCAGGCTGCAAACATTCTTTCCAAGATCAATGCCGAGCACGCGAATATTCATCATGATTCATCCCTCCGTTTGACCTTCCGGCGAGCCTATAACGCCGGAAGGAGTGGCGGGCCATTCCATAAATCGTTCTCAAGCGCCAACTCTCCGATCTTGGCGTGAAGCGCTTTCAAATCCACCGGCGCGGCTTGGGCGTTCACGGCGGAGACGCCGAAAACCCCGGCCGCTCCGTCGAGCAATTGCGCCTTCCAGGCCGTGATCTGGTTGGGGTGGACATCAAAGGCTTGCGCCAGCTCGGTTAGCGTCTTTTCGCCCTTCAGGGCGGCCAAAGCCACTTTGGCCTTGAAAGCCGGTGTGTGGTTCCGGCGGGGTCGTTTGGTCATGATCTCTCCTGATGGGCGGCTACAATCGCCATTGTCAGGCAGAAAATCCACTTATCGTTCTGTTCAGATTCCCCGAGCCAGCTCTCCGAACTGCGCTTGCGGGTGGCCGATCGTCTCGCCGCCTGTATCAAGGATCCACGCGCGCCAGACCAGATCACGCACAGCCTCGCGGACATCATCCGCTTCCGGCTTCTGATGATCGCGGCGGGTTACGTGGATGGCAACGACGCCTTCAGCCTGCGCAGCGATCCCATGTTCAAGATGGCGCTCGATCTTGCACCGTCCGATCGCGAACTCTGTTCGCAGCCGACGATCTCCCGGCTGGAAAACCTGCCCGGCCCGCGCACACTACTGCGCATGGGGCGCGCTGCGGATCTTGTCGGCCAGCGTATGAGTGACGCGCGCCAGATCGCGATGGTCGCGAAAGATGTGCGCGAGTTGATCGGCCAGCCCAAGACGCCGCTCGGCGCGAGCCACACCCGCCATTGAAAGCGGCTGTGACCTTCTTGCGCGCCATGGCTGGAAATGAGAACAGCGAGATTGTAGTGTCGGTCATGGTGGGTGTGGTTTGTGCCAATAGCTATGAAGCATTGATTTAGACACCAAAATTCGCTTCCGTATCAATACCTTACGCTACATCCGCCAGCCTCATAATCATACTCAATGAATACGAGCGGCTAAACACACGAACGAAAGGTTCGTTATGCGTATCAATCATAAGCCGTCAGGAAATACCGTATACAGCGCAGGGAAAAAGAAACTCACGAAGGATGACGCTGACACTTACGCGGAACGCGTACTTATTGTCGATAATGAGTCCTCCACGCGGAAGCTTCTGCGAACACACCTCCGCAAGCATGGGTTCGACGTTGTTGATGTCGGAAGTGGCAAGGAAGCGCTCGATAAAATGAGCAACCAGCCAGATTTGATTATACTCGGTACCGAGATCCCGGATGTAAACAGCTACGACATTCTTCGCGCAGTGCGCGAGACCGGCAGTAACGCGGCGGTTATCATGCTGTCACGATACTACGATGAGAGGAGCATCGTCGAAGCTCTCGATCTCGGAGCGGATGACTACGTCTGCAAGCCCTTCATCGGCATGCGGGAATTTATCGCGCGGGTTCACGCCGCCCTTCGCCATCGCCTCCAGGTCCAACCTGAAAAACCACTTTTCCAAGTCGGCGGCCTGAGCGTAGATGTCGTGCACCGGATTGTTAAGGTGCACGGTAAAAAGGTAAAGCTGACTCGGCTAGAATACGAGCTTCTCAACCTCCTTGTGCAGCGTAGCGGCAAGGTGGTGAGATGGGCCTTCATCATGAAGCGTCTTTGGAAGGATAAAGGGACAAAATCCTATCTTCGTGTCTTGGTCCGCGCGGTTCGTAAAAAGATAGAAGACGTCCCGGAACAACCCTTCTACGTCTTGACCGAGACTGGAGCGGGCTATCGACTGCGGGCTCCAAATCAGCATGATAGCGGCATGGATTCTTAAATTCCGCGTAGCATCTACCCCACTCAAGATCCGTCACTTTGACCGAGTGACAATGATAATTTTTTGTCAGTCATAAAGATGTGAGTCATCTCCGCCGATATAATGACCCCATTTGTCGAAATGCGCCTCACAGTTACTACAGGTATTTCCGCCCCATAGAGCTTGAGCCGAATTTTGCGGTCGCCGTAAGAATTTAGGGAACGGGGTGCCACAGATAGGGCATATCTTTGATGGGTGAAAATTGATGCCCCATTTGGTTTTCTTAAGGGTGCCATGGAGGATAACGAGGACACCACCAGAAAAGAAAGCAAGCAAGATAAGCATTTCCATGACCGAAGGACTCCGCATTAGTGGCTCGGGTTTCGTGGTATTTTAACCGAGAGCATCGCTTCGGTCATGGTTTTCGGCCAGTGTGAACTGGCCCCGTTTCAACATCATACGGGGCACAACCACCCTGATCGCTCCGGAGAGCACGGGCCATTACGGCATCTAAAGCGTCGGACATCATGATTTCATCATGAAAAAGGCCGCAGTGGAGAACAGCGGCCTTCTATTTGTCCCACCGTCCCAAGAATTCCTGGGACGGCGCTGCTTAAGCCATTAGGGGATCAGGTATTGTAAGCGCGCTCGCCATGCTCGGCGATATCGAGGCCTTGGCGCTCGGCATCGGTCGAGACACGCAGACCAAGCGTCCAGTCGACGAGCTTGTACAGGATCGCCGAACCAACGCCCGACCATAGCAGGGTGAAGCCGACGGCCTTCGCCTGGATGATGACCTGGGTCAGCATGTCATAGGCACCCGCCGCCCCCGCCCCCGGCTTCAACGTATAGTCGGTGAGACCAACGCCGCCGAGAGCCGGCGAAACGAGAATACCGGTGCCAATGGCGCCGATGATCCCGCCGATGCAATGAACGCCAAACACATCGAGCGAGTCGTCATAGCCGATCTTGTTCTTCACGACGGACACGAAGAAGAAGCAGACGACACCGACGACGAGACCGAGCACGATGGCTCCCATGGGATCAACGAAGCCTGACGCCGGCGTGATGGCGACCAGGCCGGCGACAGCGCCGGAGCACATGCCGAGAAGCGACGGCTCACCCTTGATCAGCCATTCCGCGAACAACCAGGCCAAGGTGGCGGCGGAAGTCGCGACAAAGGTATTCACGAATGTCAGGGCCGTCACGCCATTCGCCTCGAGGTTGGAGCCGGCGTTGAAGCCAAACCAGCCAACCCAGAGCAGCGAAGCCCCGATCATGGTCATGACCAGCGAATGCGGCGGCATCGGCTCCCGCGGATAGCCAATGCGTTTGCCGAGCATGAGGGCGCCGACGAAGCCGGCGATCCCCGCGTTGATGTGCACGACCGTGCCGCCGGCGAAGTCGAGCGCGCCGAGAGCCTGGAAGTAACCGGCGTTGTTCATGACCTTGTCGAGAGCGGCCTGAGCGGCCGCCTTGGCGGCATCGCCCTGAGCGGCGGCGAGCGCCTTGGCGGCATCGCCGATCGCATCAGGCCCCTGCCAGAACCACACCGCATGGGCGATGGGGAAATAGATGAACGTCACCCATAGAATGATGAAGACGATCAGCGAGGAGAACTTCATGCGCTCGGCGAAAGCCCCGACGATCAAGGCCGGCGTGATGCAGGCGAAGGTCATCTGGAAGGCCATGTAGACATATTCGGGAATGACGACGCCATTCGAGAAGGTCGCCGCGGTCGAATCCGGCGTCAGACCCTTCAGGAAGAGCCGGTCGAAACCGCCGACAATCCAATTGATACTGTCGGGACCAGAGGTGAAGGCGAGAGAATAGCCGTAAACGACCCAGATAATCGACACGAGGGCGACGATCATGAAGACTTGGGACAGGACCGACAGCATGTTCTTCGCGCGGACGAGGCCGCCATAGAAGAGCGCGAGACCTGGGACGGACATCATGAGAACGAGGGCCGTGGAAATCAGCATCCACGCGGTATCGCCCTTGTTCGGCACCGGCGCTGCCGCCGCCGCTGCAGCGGCCGGAGCCGCCGCCGTCGCCACGGTTTGTGCCAAGGCCCATCCTGAACTCAATATTGTTCCTATGAGGCCAAGCCCCAAGGCTTTAGCGGCGCCCTTCGACGGTGCTACATTCATCAGATAACTCCCACATATCATTTCGTTAGAGGAATACGGATTTTACAGCGCGTCGAGACCGCGCTCTCCGGTGCGGATACGGATTGCCTGCTCCATATCCATCACGAATATTTTGCCATCGCCGATCTGACCTGTGCGGGCAGAGGCCGTAATGGCATCGATGACGGCCGGGAGAAGCTCTGGAGCCACACCGACCTCGATTTTCAACTTCGGCAAAAAGCTCACGGCATATTCGGCGCCACGGTAGATTTCCGTGTGCCCTTTCTGACGTCCGTAACCCTTGACTTCGGTCACCGTCATTCCGTGAACGCCGACAGCCGTCAGGGCGTCACGAACTTCATCTAACTTGAACGGCTTTATAATCGCCATTACCAGCTTCATTGTATTGTCCCCTTTATCAACCAACCGCCGGTACCGCCCCACACGGACAACAACACCAACCGCGGGCTGAGCGGCCAGGTTTGCAAGAGACGAGCCACTTTCCGTCCGGCAGCGGATATGCGACTTGCTCAGGCAATGCTTCGCTAATTCACCACATTTATGGCGCGCAAATAGGCAAGTCTTCCTGCGATTGCAAAATATTTGGCGCTGCGTATTACATAGATATTGGCCGCTCTGCGGCCGTCGAGGACGGTGAAATTTCATTTGTTTTCAACTAACTTGGGGACCTACTACACGCCGGCGATATGCAATCGGGCACGTCTTGACGCCAGGGCAAGCTGCCCAAATGCAGCCGCGTCAACGAGAGTGCAATCCACGCGGGGACCGGCAGTGCTAGAGCGACTTTGATGTTGGTGCTCCACTCGTGATCAATCCAAGAAATAGCTGTCGAATGAGGAGCAAACTGCTTGGGCCGTTGCCGCCATTGACAGCCCGTCGAAGCGCAAAACGCATTCACTGCCGCTTGCAGCTCGGTTTCGCGCGGATGACTTGAGGCGAAAGCGGCAGCAGGAGTTTTTCGATCATCGCTTATTTCAGATCGGTCAAACCGCGTGCGCAACTCTAGTTGTCTCGTCAATTACGCGCTGAGTTGCTTCATTTTTAGGCGTTGATTTGTCCTGCCAAATTATCATTGCACAGGCGCCCTGTCGTTGCGCGGGCCGTGCCTACGCCGCTGGAGTTGGCATATATAATGCTGAATTGACCGAGCTTTCAAAAGAGCACTAACCACTCTGGCTGCTCTTTGAGTTGAGGATCGTGAACTAACGAGAGACGCAAAATGACGAAGTATAAGCTTGAGTATATATGGCTTGATGGGTACACTCCGGTACCAAATCTCCGTGGAAAGACGCAGATCAAGGAATATGGCAGCTTTCCCAAGCTGGAGGAGCTTCCTCTCTGGGGCTTCGACGGGAGTTCGACCCGGCAAGCCGAAGGAAAAAGTTCAGACTGCGTTCTAAAGCCTGTCGCCGTTTATCCGGACCGCGAGCGGGTCAATGGCGCGGTCGTCATGTGCGAAGTCATGATGCCGGACGGTGTGGCTCCTCATCCTTCGAACGGCCGCGCAACAATTCTTGACGATCCGGGCGCCTGGTTTGGGTTCGAACAAGAGTATTTCTTTTACAAGAACGGCCGGCCACTCGGCTTCCCGGAAACTGGCTATCCCGCCCCGCAAGGCCCTTATTATACTGGGGTCGGCTACAGCAATGTCGGCGATGTCGCACGCAAAATCGTCGAGGAGCATCTCGATATCTGCCTTTACGCCGGCATCAACCACGAAGGCATCAATGCCGAAGTGGCAAAGGGCCAATGGGAATTCCAGATCTTCGGGAAGGGCTCCAAAAAGGCCGCTGACGAAATGTGGGTGGCCCGCTATTTCTTGCAGCGCGTCACGGAAAAATACGGCATCGACATCGAGTATCACTGCAAGCCGCTCGGCGATACCGACTGGAACGGATCCGGCATGCACTCCAATTTCTCCACCACTTTTATGCGGGAAGTTGGCGGCAAGGACTATTTCGAAAAGCTCATGGCCGCTTTCGAAGAAGCGAAGGACGAGCATATTGCTGTCTACGGTCCTGACAATCACCTGCGCTTGACGGGCCTCCACGAGACGCAATCGATCCACACGTTCAGCTACGGTGTCGCCGATCGTGGGGCCTCGATCCGTGTGCCGCATAGCTTCGTCAACAGCGGCTACAAAGGCTATCTCGAAGACCGCCGTCCTAACTCTCAAGGCGACCCCTATCAGATCGCTTCTCAAATTCTTAAAACAGTCGCGACCGTCCCAACGAGCTACTAAAGCGTTTATCACCTGGGTGGGAGCGCCCAGGTGATTATACTTTTGTTCGTTCTGATAAGTTAGAGTATATTCTCGGTCAAAAGAAGCCAGTGGCTCTTTTGGGGAATGCTCTAGGAGCTTGCAAAAGTCATCACACAGCGGCGGCTAGCATTGATTGTCATCTTTACTCTGCTAAGACTTTTTCGTGCCATGGAAGTAGATCGACGCTTTGTTTTGCAGCCTTCAGTCTACAGTTACGCTCAGCATTGCGATATGAGATTTAGGTTCCGATAGCGCGAGAGGTGCTATTTTCAGCCTCGTGGCCCCTTCCATACGGAGAAGTCGGGGTATCCCCGCATAATAGTCGCACGTTTGCGTTACGGTTAAAGACGTGATTTTTGTTGCGTCCGCTTCGGGCGAGCCTTCAAGGGCCGGTCGATATCATGGCGCTCTGGAAACGCAAGGCGGCGCATCGTGCGGGCGGATTGCCGGGCGGCTCGATTTTCAACATCGTCGTTGATGTGGCGCACGAATGTTTCGCGGCGATTGGAGACAACCCAATTCCGGGCAAGCGAATACGCGGAATGAGAGGGACCTCATCGAAAGGCGCGGCTAGCCCGCGATGATGGTCCCGGACAGCAAACCGAGTTCAGCTCGGACGCAAAGCCCCTGGGCGTGGGAGCATGGCGGTAAATAGCACTCAGTCATGCCGGATTTGTCCGCTAGCGAACCCGTACTATCAAACGCAATACGCGGACATATGGAGAAATACGGCATCATTGCTTGGACCATTCCATATGAAAAAAGGCCGGTCGCTTACGCACCGGCCTTTTTTGGATTTATCGAAACGAAAGATCAGAACCCAAGAATAACGTCGGCACCGAAGGTGAACTGATCCTTCGTCCGGCCGATATTCCCTGCGGTCGCATCGTAAGGCGTGTTACCGCTCAACGCGCGATCATAGCGAACTTCCGGACGAATCGACAGCAGCGCGAGGGGCTTCGGAACATCGGGCTTGTAGGTCAGGCCCAAGGTGAATTCGCTGTAGGTCGTAGGACCGGCGTTGAAGGAGGTGTTCGGCAAGCCTTTCACGGCATTGACGGCATCGAGGTTCCCCGGATAGTTGAATACGAAGGCCCCTTGCGCATCACGAAACACTTCGCCGCGCAGATTCAACGTCAGGGTCTTGGTCACGGCATAACCGAGATATTCGGTAGCGCCATAACCGGAAGCGCCGCCACCGGCCAAGCCAAAGTCATCGTGGATATAATCGAGTTCCGTCGTCCACGTCCAATCATCGTTGATTTTATACGTAAAATCAGCATCGTTGTAGAAGCGGAGGTCCGATTTGTAGCCAAGTGGATCGACCAATGGGCTTTGTTCCGGCCCAATGTGCGAGAGGGCGAGAACGGTGAGCTTGCCGTCGAGGAGACCATTGAGACCAAAGCCGACAAAGCCAGCAGGCTCGCCGTTCGGGTCCCCCGCCCCGAACGTTGTCTGATTCCCGGTGTCCACGCCGAGCCAGATGTCGAGGGTCGAGTTGACATGGGTCGTGGTGATGATGCCGGTGTGATTGAAGGTCACGCCATAGTTATAGATGTAGGAATGCGAGTAGAAGGGCGAGGTGCTCGGGTCGAGCGTCTCGACACCTTGGGGCGACGTGAAGAGACCAGCCTTGACGTCGACACCGCCAGCGAACATCCAGGGAAGATGCGCGGCGAGGAACGCCTGCACGACGCCGAATTGTTCGCGGCCCGTAATGTTGCTGTCGGCGAAGCCAATGAAATGATTGAAGCGCTCGTCCGAACCAAACAAGGCCTGCCCGGTGAAGCCAAACGCATAACCCGTTGCCTTAGGATCGACAGCCTTGGTGATGGTCAGCAAAGCCTGATTGATCTGCGGCTCGTTGGCCCTGTCGGTGTAGAGGTGGCCGATATTCTCGGAATCACCAGGGTTTGCGGAATTACCCATGATCCCACCTTCGAATTGAGCGTGATATTCGACACCGTCGAACAGAGCGAAGGACGGGACCGGCGCAGCAGGAGCGACAGCGTTAGATGGAAGGTCGGCGGCATAAGCGCCTTGGATCGCGGCTGCAATCGCCAGCGCCGCGGAACACGATAAGAAGATGGTTTTGGATTGACGCCGGATGTTCACGGAATTGCTCCCCCAGGGTTTATGCTGATAGCAGAGCAACAAATGGCGCTTAGGATCAAGCCATAGAAATCACTTAACTTCTATCGTTGCAAAGATGGCACGTTAAAGCCAAGTAAGCGGCGGTTTGACCGAAAAAATGGCGCATTTTTTACGGTTTGCCGATTAAATGGTCATAGCGAACCCAAGAGGAAAGACGCAATCCGGTTGCGGCGGGTGAGGATGGTTTTCTCGGTCGAAGATTTTTGACAAAGCGAGAGGCAGGCGTTCTGCGCTCCTCGAGAATCATTGACCCAAGACACCTCTTAATTCTGCTGCGCCGCGGAAGCCTCATATCGTGGGATTGCCGTGATTTGACAGCATGGACATCGCTTGAGAGTTCTGGCGAGAGCGACGGCGATGTTTTTTCTGAGCGTCGCGATTGATGATGCCACATGGCGCTCCGGCCTGACCGGGGGCGCCTCGGGGTCTTGGACGATCTGGAAAGTAAGACGCTTGGCCAAACAAGCGGGCAGAGGGGGAAAAAGCCGCTCGTTCGCGGATCAGGAAGCCGTAGGCGGCGATGCAGAGCGTGGCATGATGCTGGAATCCCCGCCAGCCTCGCCCCTCGTAATGGGCGAGGCTGAGTTCGGATTTGAGCTCCTCATAATCGCGCTCGATGCGCCAGCGGAGATTGACGATATCGACGAGCGTCGCCAGGCTGATTTCGGGCGGCAAGGCAGAGAAAAAGTATTTGCTGGGCCCGGTCTCGCCCTCTGGCCATTCGATCAAGAGCCATTCGACGGGGTGCGGCGCCGGGCGCTTCCAATCGCGAGAGGCCGGACGAACGCGCAAGGCGCAAAAGCGCGACGTGAGCGGCGTGATCGTGCCCTCGCGCCAGGTGCACGTGATAAAACTTTCCAGCGGCAGGCTCAGGGCCAGTTCCTTGACGGTGACCGGCGCGTGACCGGCGTCGCGGCGCAGTCTCGACGTTGGACGCCCGCGCCCGCTTCATGGTTTGGGTAGCAACGGTTCTTGTCCAGGCACCCAGACCGTCGCGTTGGACTGAATGCCCATGGCATAGGTCAAGCCCAAGGCGGTGACGCCAGCCCGGAACGCACCGTTGCAGCCATAGGCCGCGCCGGCCAGAACGACGCCGGGCGTGATGCCAGCGGCGCGCGCCGCCGCGATCTGACCCAAGGCGATCTCGGGCTTGGTTTAAAACACCGCATCGCTGGGGACCTTGGCCTTGGCGCGCCGGGCGGGATCGCCAGCCCAATCTTCCGGGAGATAGAGCCGGTAGGCGATAGGCAGGCTCGCGCGATGATGGGCCACCGAGAGACACACCGCGACCTGGCAATTGTCTTGTTTGCCGAGACGTCCGCAATACTGGCGCGCCACACCCACCGAATGCACGCTCTTCTTTGGAAAGCCGGTGTCGCCGACGATCCAGACTTCGACCGGCGCTTGGCGTTCCAGGGCTGGCAAGACGAGTTCGCGCACCTTGCGCAAAATCGCCTCATCGGACCAAGCGCCTTGCCCAACCAAGTGAAGCAGCGATTGATGCTCCGCGGCGGCGCGCGCCGGGGCTACGATTGCCGCCATTGGTTCAACGTTTTTGCGTTCGCCCGGCAGCAGCAATCCCGTGCAATAATCCTTCAGCGGCCCAACCCGATTCGCATGACCGGCGCTTCACTCAATGCCTTCACATAAGCCACGAACCGCGCTTCACTTCCATCCAGATTTTGATCCATTCGTCGTGACCCGGCTTTCAAAAAGCGAATCACTATTTTATCAAATTGGAGCGGAGCTCATCCAAGGCGGGTTCGTGACTCAGTAGAACTAATCGGAGTGTCCAAAAGCGCCGGATTGGTTTTAATCAGCGCGAGGCGTCCGCCACCGGCGCGGCGAACCTTGCGCGGCGCGACATCGGACTGGCCCTGATCCCGGGACGCGTCCAGGTCAAGCAAGCCCCGGTCAATCGTGCTGCGCGCGATTCCCGTTGCCCGCTCTACAGCGCTGACGCCACCAAACCCCGCGGCTCGAGCCTCGGCCGCCGCGAAAAGACGCCGCAACCGTTCGTCAAAACCACAACAAAGCGCTTCATACCGCGCCCGAATCGTCTTTTCATCAATCATGCGCCGGTGTTAACCGGAGAATACCGATTAAGGAATCCGCCCCCGCCGAACCTGCGCCCAACTTGATTCAGTTATTTCGGGGCGTCGCCTTAGAGGAGCCGCGGGGTGATTGTTAAACGATCGGCATCCTCTACCTCAATTCACCCGTCGCCGCGGCATAGAGTTCCTTTGGGTCCCGCGCCTTGCGCATGGCCCCAAGCGCCGCATGGTCGCGCAGGCGCCGCGCGATGGCGGCGAGGACGTTGAGCTGCTCGCTGGATTGCCGTTCCGGCAGGAGCACGAGGCAGATCAGGTCGACTGGTTTTTCGTCGACGGCATCGAACGCTAGCGGCTCGCGGAGCCGGGCCAGCAGGCAGAAGGGCTTGCTGATCGAGGAAAGCCGCGCATGGGGCAGCGCAATCCCGCTGCCGAGCCCCGTCGACCCCAGGGATTCGCGGCGGTTCAGGGCCTCGGCGACTTGGCCTGGTTCCTTCCCCAGAGCGGTAGCAGCCCGCCGGGCGAGTTCGGCCAAGCACTGCGCTTTGCCGCCGAAGCGTTGATCGACCATGCAATAAGACGGTTGCAGCAGGCTCGAAAGGTCCATGAGGATTCTGTTCGGGAGAAATCGGGTTTAGTCGGATGCCAGAAGGCGATAGCCCACGCCGGTTTCCGTGAGGATGTAAGCCGGGCGTTCC
>JBEKFQ010000072.1:0-13438 GCA_050013235.1 Beijerinckiaceae bacterium | reverse complement strand
CGAGGATCTGGAGGGTGATTTCCGCGCAAACTTTCATCGGCTCGTCGTCCGCGCATTTGACGTTCACCGCCGCGTCGCCATCCTGGAGAATAATATGCGCGCCCTTGGACGGAGAAGGCGGAACTTTTGCCGCTGCCGGAGGCGGCCCGCCATGTGGAACCGGTTCAACGGCTTGCGCATGAGCCACGCCCGTTAGAAACGCAAGCGCAACGCCTGACATGAGAAACGCCTTCATTTGTGTCTCCTATTATTGCGTCGACGGACACGGCTTTGACGAACATGCCCCTCTTTCGAGGACTAAGGCTCCATATGTTCAAATCTATATCACCAGCCTTCGCTGCGACAGGCTCGGAAATTACTTATAATAAGTCTCGCGCTCTGCGTGCATTCCTATGATCATGACGGCGGATCCCCTGATACCCGGCGGGAACCACAATGCGCCACGGCCCATGATCCAGCGTGGCCGCCGGATTCAAAACCGCAACGACCTGTTCGACCGGAAATCGCTTCTTCTCGATAGCAAATCGCCTCGTTCATTATGGGGAAATCCGCCGGAAAAACCAACTCGGAAAATAGACCCCTTTCGCCGTGCCGGATCAGACTTCGACCGGAAAACCGGGACCGCTTTTCCGGACTCTGTTCAGCTGTGATTGGCCCGTGCCTTGCGCAAGATAGCAAAGCACGCCACTTTATAGGCGCGTAAATTCATCCTCTTTTACGAGAACGGCTAATTTCATGAGGACGGCTCGATTTCTATCGCGCAACTCATTTTAGAATCATGCAAATCGCTCTTATAATTGCGGCCGGCCTCTGGTCTGGTCTAAGCTGAGCCCCTCTCACGGACGGGACACTTCGAGGACATGGAATGACGAAAAGAGAAGGCCGGCTTGTGCTCGTGCGGCATGGGCAGAGCCTGGATAATGAATTGAACCTGTTTTCGGGCTGGCGCGATCCGGAACTGACCGCGCGCGGCATTGCCGAGGCGCGCGCGGCCGGGCTCAAACTGAAGGAGCAAGGCTTTCGCTTCGATGCCGCCTTTACCAGCAAATTGAACCGCGCCCGCCACTCGCTCAAACACATGCTGGACGAAATGGGCGAAACAAGCCTCCCGGTTTTCGAAGCGGAAGCCTTGAACGAGCGCGATTATGGCGAACTCTCCGGCCTGAATAAAGAAGGCGCCGTGGCGATCTGGGGACGCGAGCAAGTCCATCTCTGGCGCAAATCCTACCGGGCCGTGCCGCCGGGCGGCGAAAGCCTCGCGATGACAGCCATACGCACCGTGCCCTTCTGCGCGCAGGAAATTGTCCCCCGCATCGAAGCGGGCCAGAATATCCTCGTCGTCGCGCATGGCAATTCGCTTCGCTCGATCGTCAAGCACCTCGACCGCTTGTCCGACGACGACGTGCCCAGCGTGCATATCGCGACCAGCGAGGTGCTCATCTATACGATGGCGGCAGGCGGCGTGATCACCGGCAAGACATCGTTTCTCGCGCCAAGCGCAAGCGCAAGCTAAAGCAATCGTCACCCCGGCGGAATCCACGGGGTGACGAAAATATTGCTTTTCCGATGAGCACGGCGGCTTGACGCATACTCCCGCCGGCCCCGTCAGCACGTGTAAAATCGAGAGGATCTTTGTATCAAAACGAAACATATTCCGCTGGGCGCTGCATTTACTACCAGCGGAAGTGAAATTTTAAGGTTAAATCCTAGGGTTAAGACCATTTTAAAAGTTTGCTGCCAATCTCCTCGCAATTAAGGGCCGGGCGCGTTTGTGTTCATGCCGGGCGTCTAGAAAGAGGATATTTCCATGGGGTGCCTCAAGGCTCTCGTCATCGCGGGCTTCACAAGCCTCGCCGCCATCGCGCCGGCGGCCGCCGCCGATCTCTTATTGCCGCCACCGCCGCCTGTCGAACCGGGATACGTCCCGGTGGAATTCTCCAGCGGATTTTATCTGCGCGGAGACATCGGCGAAGGGAATCCACAGCTTCGCAATGCGGAACAGGTTATCGGAAACACTGTAAATTTTCCCAATGGCGTCCCAAGTCTCATACAGGACGGCGCTTATACCGACGCCCAAGTGATCTTTGGCCTGGGTGCAGGCTATCAATTCAACAATTACTTCCGGGCTGACGTCACGGGCGAATACCGCTCGGGCGGTTATCACGCCACCGAATCCGCTGGGGGCTGTAACGGACTTCCCGCAGGCTGCGCCGACCAATATGGCGCCGCATTCCATAGCACCGTGTTGCTGCTCAACGGTTACGTAGATTTGGGCACTTGGTATAACGTGACACCCTACATCGGCGCGGGCGTCGGAACGTCGATCAACAACTTCGGCGGCATAATCGATTACAATCTTTCCTATTATGGAGAAAGTTCCGGTTACGCGCCCAATAAGACATCCACCGAGCTCGCCTATGCGCTCATGACTGGCTTTTCCTACTCGCTGACGCCCAATATCAAACTAGACTTTGGGTACCGATACCTCGATATGGGGCGGATCGCCTCGAATTCGATCGTTTGCAACAGCTTGCCGTGCCCGCTCGAATCACAGCATTATCATCTCTCCGCCAACGATATCCGGCTTGGCTTGCGTTATGTCTTCGCGGAACCGGTGCCACAGCGCGCGTTCCCAATCGTCGAGAAGTATTGAGCAAAACATATAGCTTGTCTCTCGGCATAAACTTAAAGAGCGCGGCCGCCAAGGCCGCGTTTTTCGTTTGCCGTCCCAGGCTAAAACACAAAAAATATGCACATGGTTAATCCGTGCTTAAACTTTATCGTTGACACTTCCTTATCGGTGGCCGGCTTGAAAACCCGGCGTGCCTTTTCCGGGAAGGTTCCATGTCAAACCGCATTCTGTTTTCCGGCGCGTTCGCGGCGGGTCTCGCCTTCACCGTCCTCGCCACGGGCGCGGCGCACGGCGCCGATCTCGGAACACCTTATTACGGCGCTCCAGAGGACAAGGTCGAATTCGGCAGCGGCTGGTATATTCGCGGCGATCTCGGGGCGACGCGCACACCATCAATCACGCCTACCGCCTCCAATCTTTTGAACAACAGCCACGCCCAAACCTATTTCAATAATGGTGGCGATCCGCAGCAGGCCAACCTCGCCGCTGATGGCAGCGCAGCCCCAATTGTATCAGGAGGATCCAACCTGGGTTACACAGCCTCCTTGGGCGCGGGCTACCAATTCAACTCTTGGCTTCGCTCCGATTTAATCGCAGACTTTCATAAGCCGATTGCCGGCACCGCTAGTTCCGGGAATTCAACGTTATTTTGTCAAACGGGCATCGTGACCCCGCAAGTTCTCAATTCTGGCGGCATCGCGGAGCCGACGACGGGCGATTGCACCGGAAACTACAAAGCCAACCTGAGTAGTTATGACGTGCTCGCCAATGTCTACGTCGATTTAGGGACTTGGAGCAGTGTAACGCCATACGTCGGCGCCGGGGTGGGCCTTAGTTTTGGTCATTACAGCACAAGCTCGACCTATATCCAGGGCAATGGCTCTTCGTATAACGTGTCATATACATCCCAAGGCGGATCAACAACGACGGAAGACTTCGACCGGACAGGGAGCGGGACTTACTATAATTTTGCATGGGCGCTTATGAGTGGCGTAGGTATAGATGTCTATAGTCATACCAAACTTGACATCGGATATCGCTACCTTAATCTCGGGAAGATCAGCGGGATCAGCGGTACACTTTATTCGAACGAAGTCCGCGTAGGCCTCCGCTACATGATCGATAATTAAACTCGGCATATTGACGGGCCAGCCCTGCTAGTCCATCTTCCCCAGCGGGACACCTCCCCCCAACGGGAGGCACCCATCTGAGAGGATGGACTATCGATGGTTTATGCACGACCCGGCTCGCGGCCGGTCAATCCGCGTTTTTCGTCCGGCCCTTGCGCCAAGCGCCCCGGCTGGTCCTTCCAAGCTCTCGAGGGCGCTTTGCTCGGCCGGTCGCACCGCTCCGCCGCGGGCAAGGCCAAGCTCAAGCAAGCCATCGATCTCACCCGTGAGATACTCGAGGTTCCCGCCGATTATCGCATCGCGATCGTGCCTGCCTCCGACACCGGCGCCGTGGAAATGGCGATGTGGAGCCTGCTCGGCGCGCGCGGCGTCGAAGTCCTCGCCTGGGAAGCCTTCGGCAAGGAATGGGTCGTGGATACGCTGGAGCAGTTGAAGCTGCCGGGCGCGCGCACCGTCGTCGCCAAATATGGCGAATTGCCCGATCTCGCCTCCATCAATTTCGACAATGACCTCGTCTTCACCTGGAACGGCACCGCCGCCGGCGTAAAAGTGCCCAATGGCGATTTCATTCCGGCCAACCGCGCCGGCCTGACGATTTGCGATGCCACCTCCGCCGCTTTCGCCCAGCCGCTCGCCTGGGACAAACTCGATGTCGTGACCTTTTCCTGGCAGAAGGTCATGGGCGGCGAGGCCGCGCATGGCATGCTGATCCTGGGACCGCGCGCCGTCGAACGGCTGGAAACCTTCCGGCCCGATCGTCCGCTGCCAAAGATCTTCCGGCTGACCGAGAACGGCAAGCTCATCGAAAGCCTGTTCGAGGGCGAAACGATCAATACGCCCTCGATGCTCTGCGTCGAGGATTATCTCGACACGCTGCGCTGGGCGAAAAGCATCGGCGGCCTTCCAGCGCTCCATGCCCGCGTCAATAACAATGCGCGGGTCCTCGACAATTGGGTCGCGCGGACGCCTTGGATCGATTTCCTCGCCAAGGACGATGCGACGCGCTCGACCACCGGCATCTGCATGAGCATCGTCGATCCGCAAATCGCCTCGAGTTCGCTCCAAAGCCAAGCGGCTTTCGTCAAGTCCCTGATTGCTTTGCTGGAAAACGAAGGCGTGGCGTTCGACTTCGGCGCTTACCGCGACGCGCCTCCCGGCTTGCGAGTCTGGTGCGGCGCCACGATCGAAACCTCCGATGTCGAGGCTCTGACCCATTGGCTGGATTGGGCGTTCCATTCCGTGAAGGGTCAGTTCGCGGAAGCGGCGTGACGCGGCAGCCTCCATCTCCCGGATCGCTTCCGGGAGAAACAGGATAGGCCGGACCACGAAAACGTCGAACCTGCGAAAACGTGAGACCCGCCATGGCGCCATGCGTGCTCATTTCCGAGGCTCTCTCCCCTGCGGCCATCGCTTTGTTTGGGGAGCGCGGGATCGCGGCCGACTTCCGGCCCGAGCTCGGCCGGGATCGCGAGGCGCTGGCTTCCGTCATCGCGGATTACGATGGCCTCGTTGTTCGCTCGGGCACCAAGGTGACGGCTAAGCTCCTCGCCCAGGCCTCGCGCCTCAAAGTCGTGGGGCGCGCGGGAATCAGCGTCGACAATATCGACGTCGCCGAGGCGACGGCGCGCGGCATTATCGTGATGAACACGCCCTCCGGCAATTCGATCACCACGGCGGAACATGCCGTCGCCTTGATGTTTGCCTTGGCACGGCAAATTCCCGCCGCCGATGCCTCGGTCCGCGCGGGCCGTTGGGAGAAAAACCGTTTCGTCGGGATCGAACTCACCGGCAAAACCTTGGGCATTATCGGCTGCGGGACGATCGGCGCGATTGTCGCCGAACGCGCCATTGGCCTGCGCATGCGGGTGCTGGCCTTCGACCCGTTTCTGTCGCCGGAACGCGCCATGGCGCTTGGCGTCGAGAAAGTGGATCTCGACCCCTTGCTGGCGCAAGCCGATATCATCACCTTGCACACACCTCTGACCGCGCAGACACGGGATATTCTCGGCGCCGGAAATCTCGCCAAGACCAAGCCGGGTGTGCGCATCGTCAATTGCGCGCGCGGCGGGCTGATCGACGAGGCGGCGCTGCTCGCGGCGCTCGATACGGGGCATGTCGCGGGAGCCGCGCTCGATGTCTTCGTGACCGAGCCGCCGGAGGGCAACCCGCTGACGCGTCATCCCCATGTCGTCTGCACGCCGCATCTCGGCGCCTCGACGCTGGAAGCGCAAGAGAATGTGGCCTTGCAGATCGCCGAGCAAATGTCCGGCTATCTGCTGCGCGGCGCGATTTCTAATGCCGTGAACGTTCCCTCGATTACGGCGGAGGAAGCGCCAAAGCTGCGGCCTTATATCGCGCTCGCCGACCGGCTCGGCTCCTTCGCGGGGCAATTGGTGGAAAGCAGCGTCGAACGTATCGCCATCACCTATCAAGGCGAACTCGCCGGGCTGAACACCAAGGCGCTGACGGCGGCGGCGATCGCCGGTCTGTTGCGGCCGATGCTGGCGGGCGTCAATGTCGTCTCGGCGCCCGGCGTCGCGCGCGAACGCGGCATCGCCATCGACGAGACACTGCGCGAAGCCGATGCCGATTACGAATCGCTGATGACGGTAAGCGTGAGCGACGGCGGACGCGTGCGCGTGATCGCGGGGACGGTGTTTCAAGACGGCCGCCCCCGGCTCGTCAGCCTGGAGGGGATCAAGGTCGATGCGCCGTTCGGCGCGCAAATGATCTATGTCTGCAACGAGGACCGGCCGGGCTTCGTCGGCCGTTTCGCGAGCCTGCTGGGCGAGGCCGGGATCAATATCGCGACCTTCGCCTTGGGGCGCGAAACCGCCGGCGGCCGGTCGGTAGCGCTAGCCGAGGTCGACGGCCTCGTGCCGGACGCCGTGATGACGCGGCTGTCCACCCTGCCCGATGTCCGCAAAGCTAGGGTTTTGCGGTTTTGAACGGGCTGGCGCCGAGTCTCGAACGACGGCTTCTGCAAGTCACGATTGCCGTTGCGGGCTTGGTTCCCGTGAGCGCGGGTTTGATGGGCGGCCTGTTAGGCGCGTCGATGATCGACCAAACCGGCGCCGATGTTTCGCTCGACAGCCATGTCCGCTATCTCTCGGGGCTGCTGCTCGGGATCGGCCTAGCCTTTTGGCAGGCTATTCCCACCATCGAACAGAAAACCGCTCGCGTCCGACTGCTCACCGCAATCGTATTCCTCGGCGGCCTGATGCGGCTGGCCGGAATTTGGACCCACGCCGCGCCCGGCCCCGCGATGTTCTTCGGTCTCGGGATGGAGCTCGTGGTGACCCCGGCGATTTGTTTCTGGCAGGGACGTGTGGCGGCAAGATTGGCCTTACCGCCTTCATCATTCGAAACACGTTAATAAATAAGGGAGATCTTACCTCGCGCCATATCCTTTTATAGCCACAACGCGATCACTCACCCCCGCTCGAACGCACGGAACCCGGCGATCAGCCCGGCGGTCGAGGAATCGAGCGCGTCTGTCGAGGCGGTGGCGTCGGCGACAATCGGCACGAGACGGTTGGCGAGTTCCTTGCCGAGTTCGACGCCCCATTGATCGAAGGAATCGATGTTTTGGATCACGCCCTGCACGAAGACTTTGTGCTCGTAGAGCGCGATTAGGCGGCCGAGCGTGCGCGGGGTCAGGCTCTTGTAGAGAAACGTGGAACTCGGGCGGTTGCCGCTGAAAACCTTATGCGGCGCGAGCTTTTCGATGGCCTCTGAATTGAGGCCTTGGGCGTGCAATTGCACCTCGACCTCCTCGAGCGAGCGCCCGCGCATCAAAGCCTCGCTCTGCGCGAAGCAATTGGCGGCGAGGAGATGATGGTGATGCGGATCCGCCCGCACGGGCGTCGCGGCGAGCAGGAAATCGATGGGCACGGGCTGCGTGCCCTGGTGCAGCATCTGAAAGAACGCGTGCTGGCCATTGGTGCCGGGCTCGCCAAACACCACCGGCGAGGTCGAAAGCGTGACCGGCTGCCCCTCGAGCGTGACCGATTTGCCGTTCGACTCCATTTCGAGCTGCTGGAGATAGGCGGGGAAACGCCCGAGCCGCTCGTCATAGGGGATGACGGCCTGGGTCGAAAACCCGAGAAAATGATGATTCCAAATCCCGATCAAGGCCATCAGCACGGGAATATTCCGCTCCGGCGGCGCGTTCAGGAAATGCTCGTCGATATCCTGGCCGCCATGGAGAAATTGCTCGAACGCGTCGCGCCCGATGCCGATGGCGAGCGACAGGCCAATCGCCGACCAGATGGAATAGCGGCCTCCGACCCAGTCCCAAAAACCGAACACGCGGTCGCGCTTGATACCGAAGGCCGCGACCTTGTCGAGTTGCGTCGAGACCGCGCAAAAATGATCGCCGACCGCTTCATCCCCCAAAGCCAAGGCCACCGCCTTGCGGGCGCTTTGCGCATTGGTCATCGTCTCCAACGTCGTGAAAGTCTTGGAGCAAACGATAAACAGAGTGGTGGCCAACGGCAGCTTGCGCAACGTGTCGCCGAGATCGGCGCCATCGACATTCGCGACGAAATGCAGGGTGAGATGATCCGCGATAAACGGCGCAAGGGCTCGCGCGGCCATGGCGGGGCCGAGATCCGAGCCGCCGATGCCAATATTGACGATATCGGTAAACCGCTCGCCATTGGCGGCGGTGATCGCCCCGTCGCGAATCGCCTGGGCAAAAACGCACATTTTATCGCGCCCGGCGACGACCTCCGGCATGACATTCGCGCCCTGCGCAAGCATCGATTTGCCCGGCGTCATCAAGCGTAAGGCCATGTGCATGACAGCACGATGTTCGGTGGTGTTGATCGCTTCGCCGCCAAACAATGCCGCGCGGCGCTCGTCGAGCTTTGCCACGCGCGCCAGGGCGAAGAGAAGGTCGAGGGTCTCGTCCGTCACCCGTTGCTTCGAATAATCGTAGATGAGACCATCGAGCACGGCATGAAAGTGCTCGAACCGCTTGGGGTCCTCTTCGAACAAGACTTGCGTCGTCAGCCCCCGGCTGGCCGCATGATGAAATTGCAGGTCGGCGAGGGCTTGCGAGACATCTTGGACCATTGCGAACGGCTTCCCTGTCACGTCCGGCGGCGGACCCCGTGCCGCGCCGGACCCGGCATGATTAGCGGATTCCCGCAGCTTTTGGAAATCACAAGGCGGCGGACCGGCGGTGGCGCATTTTTCCAGGCGCCGGCTCGCGCCGCGCGGGCAAGATCAAAGCTCTGGACGGCCTCGAATCCAAGATGCCTTTTCGGGGCAGCCCTATTCCGCCGCTTTCATGCGGCCCTGAGGCGCGAAGGCGATCAGAACCAGATTGACGATCACAGCCACGGCGACGTTCACGGCGAGCGCGATAATCCCGACGTAGAGCGTCACGTGAGTGTCCCCGAACGACAGGGCATGGAGAGGCTTGATCCCGTCCGAGATCGCAATGGCGGAACCCATCACGAAGCCGGTAGCCCAGCCCGCGAGAAGCGCCGGCGCTCGGAACCAGCCGGTATAAAGCCCGAAAACCACTGCCGGGAAGGTCTGCAAAATCCAGAGACCGCCGAGAAGCTGCAGATCCAACGCGAATTGCGTCGGCAGAAAGATGATGAAGAGCAGCGCGCCGGCCTTCACCGCGAGCGAGGCGATCTTGGCAACCTGGGCCTCGCCCGCTGGCGTGATCTCTGGATGGACGTAATGTTTCCAGAAATTCCGGGAAAACAGATTGGCGGCGCCGATCGACATCACCGCCGCGGGCACCAAGGCGCCGATCGCCACCGCCGCGAAGGCGAAGCCCACGAACCACGAGGGAAAGAAGGTCTGAAATAGAACCGGGACGACATCGTTGTTCGATGACAATTTGAGATGCGCGGCAAGGCCCATGTAACCGAGAAGCGCGAGCAGCCCGAGCAGCAGTGTATAGGCTGGCAGAAGAACCGCGTTCTTGCGGATCGTGGCGGCGCCGGAGCTGGCGAAAACACCGGTCAAAGTGTGCGGATACATGAAAGCCGCGAGCGCCGATCCAATCGCCAGCGAGGCATAGGGAAAGACTTGACTTGGCGCGAGCGTCAGGCCGGCCGCGATCTTGCCGCCGGAGGCCGCCGCCTTCTTGGCGAGTTCCTCGCCCGCCGCCGCGAAGATCGGGCCGTAGCCGCCAAACTTCATCGGCAAGACCACGACCGCCGCGATGACCGCGATATAGATCATGATATCCTTCACGAACGCGATCAGCGCCGGCGCCCGCAATCCGGAGGAATAGGTGTAGGTCGCCAGGATGACGAAGGCGATGACGAGCGGAACCTCGCCGGTGAGACCGAGCGCCTTGAACACCGCCGCCATGCCGACCAATTGCAGCGCGATATAGGGCATGGTGGCGAGCACGCCGGTCGCCGCGACGGCGGCTTCGAGCGTGCGCGAGCCATAACGACCATAAACGACATCGCCCGCGGTCACGTAATTATTCTTCTTCGCGACCTTCCACAAAACCGGCATGACCGCGAAGACGAAGGGATAGACGATGATCGTGTAGGGGAGCGCGAAAAAGCCATAGGCGCCCACGGCATAGACCAAAGCGGGCACGGCGATGACGGTATAGGCGGTGTAAAAATCGCCCCCGATCAAGAACCAGGTGATCCAAGTGCCGAATTGGCGGCCGCCAAGCCCCCATTCGTCGATATGGGCGAGCGTTTCCGGCCGGCGCCATTTCGCGGCCACGAAACCCATCACGGTGACAAGAGCGAAGAAGAAAACAAAGACGCTAATGGCAACGACGTCGAGCTTATTCGTCATCGCCGAGGCTCCGCAACACGATGTAAGTCAGTACGGAGGTCACGGGAACCCAAGCGAGCTGATACCAGTAGAAGAAGGGAAAGCCGAGGAACTCCGGCTGCGCGAAATTATAGAACGGCACCCACAGCAGCCCGATATAGGGCAGCAGCAGCAGGAACCAGAGAGGATTGAAGGCGCGTTTTTCCATGTTTTGGGGATACGACGGGACGGGGGCGCGAGCAATAAGCCGTGCGACAGATTGCGCTGGTCTTTTTGGCCCACTAGCTCTGAATGGGCTCATAGCCGAGTCTGGAGAGACGGCGCGCCCAAGCGGCCTCCGCGCCCTCCCGGCAGGGAAAGATTAAAGACCGTACGCGGCCCATTGCCGACCAAACAGACGAGCCGGGCATCTCCGGCTCGTAACCTTCGTGGGTCTCGAAGCGAAAACAATTATAAATCTGGGAGAACACCGATGTTGAAAATTGTAGCCGCTATGCTTGTCTTGTTCTCCATCGCGGCTCCCGCCATGGCCTTAAGTCCCGCCGACCCGGAAATGGCCGCCGACATGACGGTGGACCAAGTCAAAACCGCGCTCGCGGCCGCGACGGCCGGTCACCCCGCGGATTTATCGGGAAAATCCCTCCGGAAGCTCGATCTTTCGAACCTGGACTTCACCGGCGCGAACTTGAAAGGCACAAATCTGTTCAACGCCAGGCTCGAGGGCTCGAACATGACACGAGCCGATCTGACCGGGGCAAACCTCAACCTGACGTCGCTCATTCACGCCAACTTCACGGATGCGAATCTGACGGATGCCAGCCTCGTCGCTCCCATCGTCGCCGAGGGGATGACCGCGAAAGCCTCGGAAATCCCTATTTTCAAGGGCGCCAACATGACCGGCGCCCGCGTCCAAGCCCGCTTCACGGGCGGCGACTTGCGCGGTGCGAAGTTTACCGGCGCGGACGTGTCGGCGCACCTCCAAAACCAGTCCATGGGCCTGATGCACACGGAGATGGGAAATGCCAACCTCGAAGGCGCGGACTTTTCGCATGCCAACATGGGTCACGCGGACCTGAGCTTCGCCAACCTGAAGGGCGTGAACTTCGAAGGCGCCGACCTATCGCGCGCCGATCTGACCGGCGCCGATGCCCGTGGCGCTAACTTCGCAGGCGCGGACCTGACGGGAGCCGAACTCGGCGGCACCAATCTCGAAGGCGCGAAGGGCCTCGACAGCGCGAAGAACCTGGATCAGGCCCGCGGCTACAAGCCTGCGCGGTAGGGGTTGGTGGGGGGAGGGGGTTTTGGGCCGGAGCGGACATGCATTGCGGTCCGGAGGTCGCGTCGGAAAGGAAGAAGATATTTCTATTTAAGGAGTTTACGGCTCTCAGAAATACGTTACCTGAGCGATCACAGTCACAAGGCAAAAAGCGGCAAAAATCTTTTTATGTGCACGTGTCGCGCAGCGACTTGCGTCAATCCCCAAAAGCTGCATTTTGAAATGATTACAACTTGGGAATAGCCTCGCGATACTGGCTGCCAAGCACCGTTGAACATAAAAAAATCCCTGGGGAGAGTCGGTGAGGTTTCTCGAACAAGGCCCAGATATCCCGGAGGATCTTATCCGCGCTGTCATCGACGGCCGCGCCACTTTTCTGTGTGGCGCAGGTGTCTCGCGTCGCGCCGGCCTGCCTTCTTTTGAAGACCTCACGAAATTGGTCTATCGCGACCTCGGCGAAGCACCTGATGACGAACCTGCGGAGCGCAAAGCGATGGCTAACGCGGAGTTTGACCGGGCCCTTCGCTCTCTCGAAAAGCGAACGCACCGGCCCGGCACGCTGTCACGTGTGCGCAAAGCCGTCTCAGTTCTACTCGCAGCGCCATCCGACGTGCTGCCCGATCATCTAACGCTTCTCCGGCTTTCCCGAGATGTTGACGGCCGCCCAAGGTTACTCACAACCAACTTCGACACCCTGTTCGAGCACTCGGCGGCGGTTGCCGACCTCGGCCGAATTCCGAGTCATGCAGGCAAATCCATTCCAAAGCCCGGCGGCGAACATGACTATGGCGTTTTACATCTTCACGGAAGAATTGCCGATAAAGTGTTCGGATTGCCGCCCACCGATTTGGTATTAACGAGCGCGGATTTTGGAGACGCCTATCTTCGTGACGGCTGGGCATCACAATACGTCGAGGACCGCATGCGGTTGGACACACTTGTGCTGGTCGGCTACGCAGCCGAGGATGCCGCCATGCGCTTACTCTTGGAGACGCTTGACGCGGATCGCGACCGCTTCCGCGACTTGAATGATATTTACGCAATTGAGAAAGGAACACCGGATTCGGCGGCCCTTTGGAAGGCCAAGGGAATCAAGCCAATCGAGTTCTCAGACTACGATGCAGTATATAGCACCCTTTCTGAATGGGCGCGGTATGCCATAAATCCAATTGCTTACCGCCGTGAACGTATCTATGCCATTCTAACATCTAGTGGCGTCGAGGCATGACTGACGAAATTCATAGACAAGCCGTACGTAAAAAAACACCAAGCGATGTTTCCGACTTCGAGCGAGAGCAATTACGTTTTTTCTTGTCGGGAGACGACCTTGCTAACACGCTTGTGACGATCAATCCGTCGATGGCCTGGCTTCCTGATCTTTGGCAAATGAAAGTGATTCAAGGCGAGAACCAGGTTATCGCGTGGATCGAGCGTAACTTCGCCGAGACGGACGCCATATGTGATGTTGCCGCTAACATCCACCTTTTCGGATCAGATACGGCAGCCCTGCTAGTGCACGGAGTCAGTCGGATGGTTCAGGCAGTCGCCTGAGCTTTGCGAGGATGGTTTCGGCGGGTTTCGTCCAGATGAAGGGCGTGGGATCGGCGTTCTGACGTCGAATATAGGCGC
>JBEKFQ010000071.1:0-13796 GCA_050013235.1 Beijerinckiaceae bacterium | reverse complement strand
GCTCATGGTCTGGTTGTAGGCGCCGGTCAGCGCGTGGCTATATTCGAACCGTGCCGTGGGGATGAGCAATCCCCAGCGTTCCGGAATCGTATAGGCGACGCGGGTGCCGAGCACGGCGGAAATCGCCGTCGCGCTGCGCCAAGCGGCGCCGGAAGACGAGCTGTTTCTGCGCGGCCTGTTTGCCGCTGTCCGCGGACCGGAATTTGCCGCGGCCGGTCTGCCCGGGGCGATGGTGGCGCAGCTGCTCGGCCAGCAATATCGCGCGCAACAGGCGGGCTATGCCGCAGCCTTTCCGCAAGCCTCGAGCCTGGTGATTCTGCGCGAGGGCGTCAGCGTGGGCCGGGTGCTGCTCGCGGGCCGGCCTTCGGGCGAGGGTTGGGCGCTGCATATCGTCGACATCGCCATTTTGCCCACCCGGCAAGGCCAAGGCATCGGGAGCGATGTGATCGAGGCGCTCGCGCGCGCGGCCCGCTCGGATGGCGCGGCGGGGCTCAGCCTCTCGGTTCTCTCCACCAACACGAAGGCCCGGCGGCTCTACGAGCGGCTCGGATTTACCGAAGCCGGGGCCGGCGTTTACACCGCCATGATCAAGCGCCTTTAAATATGTCCGCTGAAGGCGTCAGGCGGCGGCGTGTGCCGCCGGCCGTAGGCGCTCGTATTCGGCCCGGACGATGGCGGCCCCGTAGATCCGCTCCAGCCGGCGGATGGTGAAATGGCCCGATGCGATAGATTGGAAATGGGCGGCAAAGGCGTAATTGATCGCGGCGCCTCCGGCGGCGCCGAGAACCGGGACCGCTTGGACCGCGAGCTTTTGCGAGACGACGATTCCAAATCGCGCCCCGATCAGGGACACGAGCTTGAGAAGCACGGGCGCCGCCTGATCCGCGACGCCGCGTTCCAGGGCAAAGCGGCTGGCCTCGGACACCGCCTTGGCGAGCAAGCCGCGCACGGCGAAATAGCCGCTGCCGATGAATTCGCCGTCCTCTACATGCGCGCCCAGCGCGAAAACCTGGAGGCAGGCGATCGCGGTTTCGGGATCGGATAGATCCTCCCCTTCGGACCGCGCGATACCGGCGATGGCCCGCAGAATGACGATGGTCGAAATGGGCAGCTCCAGGGGCAGGCTGGCGAGGCCGAAAAAGCCGCCCGCGGCTCCCGTCATGGTGACAGCGGCTTTGTGCGCGAACCGCGAATGCCGCCGCGGCCGCTCCCGCGTGCCCAAACTGCGCAAGGCGGCGGCCAGCGCGCCCGCGATCGCTTTTTCCGCGGCACGATTGACGGCGCTGGAGAGAGCTGGAGGCAACAGCCCGTCGAGGGAGCCGAGCCGGCGTCCCACCGATGTCGTGAGGCGTGTGGCGAAATTGGTGTGTTCGAGCGCATGCACGGCCGCCGCCAAGGCACGCAAGTCCGCGGGATGCCAGGCGGAGCCATTTCCTGGGACCAGGCCGGCCGTGGCGGCGGGAAGATTTGGGCGAACGCTCATGAAATTCCTCCTGCGGAAAGGCGCTTCCCGTTGAAGGCGTCAAGCCAGGGCTTGGTTCCCCTGATCTTCCGGCCGGGCGTTTTTATGCACCGGCTAAAGGGGAGGGGAGTTAGGGTTTGACGCGAATAGGCTTTTGCGTGAGTCTGCGCCCGCCGCGCGGTGACGCCGGTCTGCTTGTCGCGAGGAGCTTCCATGCCCATCCGTATCACGAAATCACATTGTCCGGCGGCTGCTTTCGCCATGGCGTTTGCTTTGGCGCTTCCATTGACCTCTGGGGCCGTCATGGCCAAGTCGGCCATTCAACAAGAATGTAGTGCGAAATATCAAGCGGCCAAGGCCGCCAATACGCTAAACGGCCAAACATATAATCAATTCTATAAGCAATGCGCGGCCGAGGAGAAGACCGCCCCGGCGGCCGCAACTCCGCCTGGCGCGCCATCGGCAACCCCTGCCGCCGCGCCCCCGCCGCCGCCCGCAGCCGCGCCAGCGAAGCCAGCCGTTGCGCCCGCGCCCGCCGCACCGGCCGCCGCCGGAACCCCGGTCTTTCCAAAGGCAATCTCACCAACTTACGCGAACGAGTCGCCAGGGGTGGCACGCCGGAAGACATGCGACGATCAGTACAAAGCCAATAAGCTGACCGGCGGCAATGCCGGTTTGAAGTGGATCGAGAAGGGCGGCGGCTATTACAGCGAGTGTAACAAGGCGCTGAAGCAATAAGGCTTCGCGCCCAAGGCTTCCCGTCATCGAAAATTCACAGCGCCCAAGCCGGCTAGTCCGGCTTGGGGACACGCTTGTTTAGGGGCCGGCGAGGGGTTTATCCCTGTTTCACCGGGTTATGAGACATATGCGTAAGCCGCGCCGGCAACTCCGGCGAGGCCGAGGACAATGGCCGAATAATAGGGCCAACGATGTTTGCGCACGATGATCGCAATGGTCGCGACGGCGATGGAAATATGAAGCGCCGTCGTGGCGACGGTGAGGATGTGATGGTGCCGTTCGTGGATCTCGGCGGCGCGGAGCTTGACATCGACCTCGTGTTCCAGCGCCTCGCCTTTTTCGTGGAGCTCGTTTTCGTCGGCTTCGTTCTTCTTCGCGGCTGCTTTGAAGGCATCGGCGCCGGGACCGGGCTGAACGGAGGCGGCGGCGATCTCATACATGTTTTTCTTGAGGCTCTTGGCCTGGAAGAAACTCCAATTGTCCGTCGCCTTGTTTTGAAACAGGACGGAATCGTTCTTGTCGCCGATCGAGGCGGCGGTCTCGAGCGTCTCGAGCGACCCGGCCGTGGCCGCGGCCACCGCTAGGATCGCGATCGTGACAGACACTTTCATGAGGAAAGCATCGCCGCTGTTTGCCACGTGTTCGGCGTGCTCGGCATGTTCGAAATGTTCAGTCGGCGATTCGCTCATGTTTGTTCCCCCTCGGTAAGAGCTTGACTTTGTGGCATTCCAGCTGCGCTCCCGCAATGCGGTGGCCGATTGAAAAAAGGGCGTGGCCCGATCCGGACCAACGGGCAAACCGCATGGACAGGCCATGCCCATGCCCCTATAAAGTGGCCGCGCTCCGGCCCCTGGCCGGTTTTGGTTTGGCCATCAGCAACCGGACTCCTCCATGCAGGCTCCCACTCTCCTTCCCGATTTGAAGGACTCCAAGTCACGGCGCCAAACGATGGTGGATTGCCAAATCCGCACCTTCGACGTGACCGATCAGCTTGTTCTTGCGCAGTTTGAGAAAGTCCCGCGCGAGCAGTTCTTGCCGGATGCGTTCCGCGATCTCGCTTATTCCGACATTGGCTTCACCATTCCGGCCTCGGCGGCGGGTGGCGAGGAGCGCTACCTGCTGACGCCGCTGGTTCTCGCCCGGTTGCTGCAAGGGGGCCGCGTGGCGGCGAGCGACAAGGTTCTCGATATTGCCGGAGGCAGCGGCTATTCCGCCGCCATTCTGGCGGGGCTCGCGTCCGAAGTCGTGGCGCTCGAAGCCAATGCGGCCTTACGCCAAGATCTCGAGAGCCGGGTCACGGCGGCGCGATTGAGAAATGTGCGGACGCTCGAAGGCCCGCTCGAACGCGGTGCCGCCGGGGAGGGCCCTTTCGACGTCATCCTCGTGAACGGCGCGGTTGAGACCGGACTCGACGCGCTTTTTGCGCAATTGACCGAGGGCGGACGCTTGCTGACCATTTCGCGTTTTGAAAACGACCCCACCGGGCGCGCGGCGAAGGCCGTCTTGTATGAGAAGACGAGCGGTGAGGTGAGCGGGCGGGTTCTTTTCGATGCGTCCGCGCCCGTCCTGGCCGCCTTCAAGAGAGCGCCTGCCTTCGTCTTTTGACGCCCGGTTCGCGGCGGGACTTGTGCGGCATTAAGCCGCCGAGTCTTTGAATGCGCGCGGCTTGCGCGGCAACAGGGCCTTCCCGCCGCGGACTGGCCTGCGGGGCGCTCGTACCCAGCTTGGATTCAGAGCCGCCTTTAAATCATAGGTTTGCATGGCCGGGTTCTGATTCTCCAGGCACGATATGTTTTAAAAACGATTAACGATTGTCGCATTTTTGTTCCACGGGACGCTTTTTCTCGGGTCTCCGGTTTCTGGCGCTCGTAATCCTTTATGCTGGAGCCTGGCAGGAATCGCCTTTAATGGCTGCCGGTAATCAAACGCTGGTTTATAGGCGCAGAGGCATGTTGATGAGTGGGTTTCCAAGCTGGCGCACCGGTTTGAGACGGTGGATAGCGGATTTGAATCCTACATTTGCGGCTATCGCGATTTTCATCGTTTCAGGAGTTGCGGATCTTTCCGCTCCTGTCCGCGCCGAGACGATTTCGAGTGCCTTATCGCGGGCCTATGTGGGCAATCCAGATCTCAACCAGCAGCGCGCGGCAGGCCGCGCCTCGGACGAGGGGGTCTCGCGCGCGGTGGCGGGCTATCGCCCGCAGGTCGCGGCGACAGGCAGTTACGGCTACAATCAGATCAACGGGCAGCTTAGCGGCGTGAACGTTCGGGGTCCATCTTATCCAACGACAGCCGCCGTGACGGTGACTCAAAACGTTTTCAACGGCTTTCAGACGCTGAATGGCGTCCGGCAAGCCGAATCGGGCGTCCTGCAATCGCGCGAGACGACCCGCAACACCGAGCAAAACACGCTTCAGAACGGCGCCACCGCTTACATGAATGTGTTGCGCGATACGGCGATTCTCGACCTCAACAAGAACAACATCACGGTCCTTGAAGAGCAACTCCGGCAGACCCGTGACCGGTTCAAGGTCGGCGAAGTCACGCGGACGGACGTCGCCCAAGCGGAATCCAGCCTTGCGACGGCGCGCTCTAACTATTTTACCGCTGAATCGAATTTGCAGACGAGCGTCGCCGTGTATCGTCAGGTCATCGGCGTGGAGCCCTCGCGGCTCGAGGCCGCCCGGCCCATCGATGCTTTGTTGCCCCACGCCTTGCCCGAGGCCGTTTCCCTCGCCTTGTCCGAGCATCCCGCGATTCAAGCGGCTCTTCACAACGTCGATGCGGCCGCGGCACAGGTGAAGGTGAACGAGGGGCAGCTTTACCCGACCGTGAACGTGGTCGGAACCTTTGAGAACAACACCGCATATGCCGGGGTTCCGTCGGCTCGTTTTTGGAATGGGAGCATTCTCGGCCAGTTGTCGGTGCCGATTTATACCGGCGGCGCCACGTTCGCCCTGGTCCGGCAGTCCAAGGAGCTGCTGGCGCAAGCCCAGCTTCAAGCCGACATTCAGCGCGATACGGTCCGTGCCGCCGTCGTTTCGTCGTGGGGCCAGTTGGAGACCGCCAAGGCGGTGATCCGCTCGTCGCAGGCCGCGGTCAAATCCGCCGAGATCGCTCTCGATGGCGTGCGCGAGGAAGCGAAAGTCGGGCAACGCACGACGCTCGACGTTCTCATAGCGCAACAAACGCTTTTGAGTGCGCGCGTCAATCTCGTCTCAGCCCAGCGGGACCGGGTTGTCGCGAGCTATACTGTCATGGCGGCCGTGGGGCAGCTGTCCGCCGCCAATCTCTCGTTGGATGTCGTACAATATAACCCTACGATCCATTATACCCAGGTCCGGGACAAGTGGATTGGCCTGCGGACCCCGGACGGCCGTTAACCCTATTTCAAGACAGGGCCGGATTCGGTCAATTCCCGGTGAATAGGATGCCCGCCGGAGCTTGCGGATCATGGGTCCGTCCATCTAAGTTAAGAATGTGGAAACCATACGGTGGCCGGTATTAGGCGCCTCCATTTTTTGGAGGAGGCCGTGCCGGCCGCGGGATGATGGCGGGAGTCTGCGAGAACGTTTAGCGGCGGGTTCGAAACTCAACTAAAACAGCTGCAAGTGTGCTTTGGCGGGTTCCTTTGCCGCTGTTTAACGCGTGCCAGCCGTGCGAACCGTCCCTTAGAGCGCCTTCTACCTGGGTGGCATCACCCCGGTGGTGAGAAAGCGCTCTCTTTTTAAGAAGTTGAGCTTGTTCAGCAACGAAAGCCGGAGCGGCCGCCGTGGAACACGCTTTAGAGGAAAGCATGAGAGGCCATGAGCGCAATCGACACATTCAAGACCGGTTCCGGGAGCACGGAGCCCCGAGTTTACGAGCCGTCCATGGAGGAAATATTGGCCTCGATCCGGCGTATCATCGCCGACGATCAGTCCTTGCCGGGCCGCGCATTGCAACGCGAGGGGGAAGCCAATCTCCGGGCCGCTTTGGATGGGGCTCAACCAAAGCAGGACGCCGCCACCGATGGTCCTGCAAACGGCGCTTTGTCTCAGGAAAGGCCGGTTTTTCTTCGCGGCACCAGCGATAGCGCGGCCGTTCTTTATCGCCACCCCGCCGCGCAAGCCCTGCAGCAAGCCGCCGAGGCGAAGGCGGAACTCGCCATGCTTGCATCTCGGACTGTTCCAGCGGTTGCGGTGCAAGGCCGGATAGCGGCGCCGCAGTTCGCCATGCCCGATACGCCGGCGCCGCGTGCCGCCGAGCCGCGAACGGAGGCACCTGCTGCCCAGCCCGTTTCCAATGTTCTCGAGACCGCGCGGGCGCCGAGCCCACAGCCGGAGGCGCCGCTTGCCGCGGCTCAAAAAGCGCCGGCCGCCGAAAACCTTTCAAACCTATTCTCGGAAATGACGAGCAAGGCCGTGGCGGAGTCGTTCAACCAGCTTGCCGCCAGCCGCTTGATCGAAAACGACGAGGCCGTCAAGGACATCGTCCGCGACATGCTGCGCCCCATGTTGAAGAGTTGGCTCGACGACAATTTGCCCAGCATGGTCGACCGGTTGGTCCGGGCCGAAATCGAGCGGGTCGCCCGCGGCGTCCGCTAAATAGGTTTCCTAAGGACTTCAGGCCTGTTTCCGGGACGTCCCGCGTTGACTTCGCGGGGCGTCTCCGTTTTTTAGCGGCGATGACGCCCGTATTGGCAGGGTCAGGCCTATCCTCTCGCTAAAGAATTGAGCCATGGACAAGACATTCGATCCCGCTTCCGTCGAGCGCCGGATCTCGCAGGCGTGGGATGAGGCCGAGGCTTTCAAGGCCGGGCGTCCCGAGCGGGCAGGGGCCAAACCCTTCACGATCGTGATCCCGCCGCCGAACGTCACCGGCGTCTTGCACATGGGCCATGCGCTCAACAATACGCTGCAAGACATTCTGTGCCGCTTCGAGCGCATGCGCGGGCGTGACGTTCTGTGGCAACCCGGCACCGACCATGCCGGCATCGCGACGCAGATGGTGGTCGAGCGCCAACTCGCCGAGCGCGGGGAGCCGAACCGCCGCACCCTCGGACGGGCCAAATTTCTGGAGCGCGTTTGGGCCTGGAAGGTGGAATCGGGCGGCGCCATCGTCGCGCAGCTGCGCCGTCTCGGGGCCTCCTGTGATTGGTCGCGCGAGCGTTTCACCATGGACGAGGGCCTGTCGCGCGCCGTCGTCAAGGTCTTCGTGGAGCTCTATAAACAAGGCCTGATCTACAAGGACAAGCGGCTCGTCAATTGGGACCCGAAACTGCTGACCGCCGTCTCCGACATCGAGGTCGCTCCCGTCGAGATCAAGAGCAGCCTTTGGCATTTCCGCTATCCCGTGGCGGATGCGCAGGGGAAGCCGACGGGCGAAACGATCATCGTCGCAACCACCCGGCCGGAAACCATGCTGGGGGATTCGGGCGTCGCGGTTCATCCCGAGGATGAGCGCTATGCCCATCTGCACGGCAAATTCGTGCGGTTGCCGCTGGTCGGGCGTCTCATTCCGATTGTCTTGGACACGTATTCCGATCCGGAAAAGGGCACGGGCGCGGTCAAGATCACACCCGCGCATGATTTCAACGATTTCGAGGTCGGCCGCCGGCACGGTCTCGCGCTGATCAATATTCTCGATGCCGAGGCGCGGCTGTTGTTGCAGGGCAACGAAGCCTTCACGGCGGGCTTGGCGGATTCCAGCGAGGCGGCGAAAACGGTCTTGCATTTCCACGGCCTCTCGCGCGAGGAGGCCCGCAAGCGCATCGTCGAGCTTCTGGACGAACAGGGTCTGCTAGAGCGAATCGAGCCGCATCTGCATACGGTGCCGCATGGCGACCGCTCGGGCGTCGTGATCGAGCCCTGGCTGACCGATCAATGGTATGCCGATGCCAAGACGCTGGCAGGGCCGGCGCTTACCGCCGTCCGCGAGGGCCGCACCCGCTTCGTCCCAAAGAATTGGGAAAAGACCTATTTCGAATGGCTGGAAAACATCCAGCCCTGGTGCATCTCGCGTCAGCTCTGGTGGGGGCATCAGATCCCCGCATGGTATGGGCCGGATGGGCATGTCTTCGTCGAGGCGAGCGAGGCGGAAGCCCAGGCCGCGGCGCTGAGCCATTACGGCAAGCAGGCTCCCCTGAAGCGCGACGAAGACGTGCTCGATACCTGGTTTTCCTCGGCGCTTTGGCCGTTCTCGACGCTGGGCTGGCCGGACAACACGGCGGATGTCGCGCGCTATTACCCGACGGACGTCCTCGTCACCGGCTTCGACATTATCTTCTTCTGGGTTGCCCGGATGATGATGATGGGGCTGCATTTCCTCGGCGAAGTGCCGTTCCGCGACGTCTATATGCATGCCCTCGTGCGCGACGCGAAGGGTGCGAAAATGTCGAAATCCAAGGGGAACGTCATCGATCCCCTGGCGCTGATCGACGAGTTCGGCGCCGATGCCTTGCGGTTCACCTTGGCGGCGATGGCGGCGCAGGGGCGCGACATCAAGCTTTCGACCCAGCGTGTCGAAGGCTACCGCAATTTCGCGACCAAGCTCTGGAACGCCTCCCGTTTCGCCGAAATGAACGGCTGCGTGCGCGTCGCCGGGTTCGATCCGCGCGGCGTGAGCGTCGCTCTCAATACCTGGATCCTTGGGGAGACGGCGAAGGCCCAGGCCGAGGTGACGGCTGCGATCGAGACCTACCGCTTCAACGATGCCGCCAATGCGGCCTATCGCTTTGTCTGGAATATTTTCTGCGATTGGTATGTGGAGCTGTCGAAGCCTTTGCTGCAAGGCGAGGCGCCGGCCGCCGCCAAGGCCGAGACCCAGGCCACCACGGCTTTCGTTCTCGACGAGATCGTCAAGCTTTTGCATCCTTTTATGCCCTTCATCACGGAGGAACTTTGGGCGATCAAGGGCGA
Organism: Beijerinckiaceae bacterium; assembly: GCA_050013235.1. Taxonomy (GTDB): domain Bacteria; phylum Pseudomonadota; class Alphaproteobacteria; order Rhizobiales; family Beijerinckiaceae; genus RH-AL1. The sequence goes on along the minus strand of JBEKFQ010000071.1, from coordinate 4,697 downwards.
AGCTGGCCCGGCGCGGGAGACGCTCTTGGCGCTGGCGCCTTGGAGCGATCTCGCCGGCCTCGAAAGCGCCGAGGCCGAGGCCGAGATTGGCTGGATTCTCGACATCGTGTCGGAGGTGCGCTCCATCCGGTCCGAAATGAACGTGCCCGCCGCCGCGCAAATCGCGCTGGTGCTGGTCGGCGCTCCAGCGGATGTGGTGGCGCGGGCGGAAAACTGGGGCGATACGCTGAAACGGATGGCGCGTCTCTCGGGGATTACAAGCGCCGCCGAGGCACCGCCTCAATCGGTCCAAGTGCTGGTCCGGGGAACGACGGTAGCCTTGCCGTTGCAGGGCGTCATCGACTTTGCCACCGAAAAGGCGCGTCTCGCCAAGGAAATCGGGAAGCTTCAAGGCGAGGCCGAAAAAATCGAGGCCAAGCTCGGCAATGCCGATTTCATCCGCAAGGCGCGGGAGGAGATCATCGAGGAACAGCGCGAGCGGCTCGAGGATGCGCGGGGACGCATCGCGAAGCTCGAGGTGGCGCTTTCGAGAATCGGAGCGGGGTAGGGTGACGGGACAAAGGCCGGCCGCCCTTAATTCCGGTTGGTCATGAGCAATCTATACAAAGCTAAACCGGGTTCCCGAACCTATCTGCCTCTTAAAGCCGCTTAACTTTCTTTTCCTGTCCAATTTTAACTCTTTCCAGCAGAACAAATACATAAAAAGCAAACAAAGCGGCGATCGATAAAATTGTAAGTATCGGGGAAAGGCGGGGTCAAAGCGGCGGTGTTGGGGTGATGACGCAATAAGTCACCACCAGGGACACCGGAATGCCAATCGCCAAGGGAAACTCGAGGACGACGACCGCCATCGTCCTTTCCACGAAACAACTCGAACTCGTTCGCCGGGCCGCCTTGGTCCGGGCCATGATGGGGACGGCCGTACGGGTCAGCGTCAGCGATATCGTGCGCGAAGCGCTCGCCGCCTACATGCCGAAGCTCGAAGCCGAAATGATGGGCTTCGCCGCCTCCAGCCAAGCGCCGGCGGTGCGGGCATGAGCACGCAAGATCATCCCCTCCCGCCCGGCCTTGCCGAACTCAGGACACCCGAAGGCACGTTCCTGATCCAGGAGCGGCGAGCCGCTCCGCGTGATCCCTTGGCGCTTTGGCCGGCCCCTAAGGTCGAGGGGGAGCACGAAAAAACCGCCACGACCCCGGCCTTGTCGGCTCTGGGTGGCTTGATCATCTTGGGCGTTCTGGTTGGCAGCTATACCGTCAAATATGATCTGGCGATCGGCCATATCCATGGGCCTCTTTCCTTTCCCGCGGTTGGCTTTCTGGCGCTCCAGCTTTTCCTGGCCCGCGCCGCCTATCGCCTGTTTCACGACGTGCGTCAGATCGCGACCCTTGGCGCTTATGCCGGGCGCTGTCTGTTGCGCTATCTGCCGGCGGTGTTTCCGGCGGTGATCCTAGCCTTTGTGTTGTCGCGGTTTGCGGGCATCCCCGGCATGCAGGCGAAGCTTTCCATCCTGCCCGCGAATTTGTTGATGATGGCCGACATGCTCGGTGTTTCCGAAATCGATAGTTCGCATTGGCGGCTGAAAATCGAGCTGATCTTGTCGGCTTCGATCGGGATCACCTGGTTTAGCCCGATGCGCCGTTATCTTTCCGGGATCTTGCTCTTTTGCTTGGCCGTGAACATTTTTTACCTCCAGGGCGAACCGGCCCGGCAGGATGTCCTGTCCTTGCATGGGGTGCTGACCGCCGATGGTTATATTCCGCTCCTGGCTTTTGGGGTTGCCTTGCATCACCTCGTCCTGGACCGGTCATCCCTCGCCTGGCAAATTATCGCGGCTGCTTCTGTCGTGCTGGTCTTCCTGTCCAACACGCCGGAGCATGGGTTTTGTATCTTGGCGGCGCTGGGTGTCTTGACTGCGATCGTGACCGGGAATCTTCAGTTTCTCGGCAAGGTCACCTGGCTGGTGCGCCTCGGCAATCTCGCTTTCCCGATTTACGTCGTGCACTACGTCACAGGCTTTGCCTTGATCCACCGGATGGAACTCGATGGCTTTCCTCCCGTTATCGCGATGTTCGCCGCGGCGGGCGTGGCGATCTTCGTGGGGCGGTTGTTCAACATTTGGTTCGAGCGGCCGGCCTTGGCGCATGGCCCCGCTCTCTTCAAGACAGCCAGCGCGTCGATCGCGGCCAAGATTCCGCTTCGCGTCCGGGCCCTATGCGCCCACATTGCGGCGCAGCCTGCTTGGGCGCGGACCGTGAGCGGACAAGTTCGCGGTGAGCTACAGGCCGCGGCGTGAGGTCTTTGCCGGGATGGAGACGTTTCTTCTCGATCCCGGTATTCCCTGGGTTCTGCGGCAAGAACATCACGCGGAACCTATATTTTGCAAGCTGGTAAATCTCTATTAAGGCGCTGATATTGTTGCGCTGCAGACACAGCTGCCGTTGATCTTGGTGCTAATGGAAGAGTCTAAGATTAAAGCCGCTTTTCAGCCATAAACCCTCCGCTAAACTAACCCGTTCTCGAGCGATAGATGGTGCGGTCATGCAAGTCCGTCGAGGCCCGAACGCCGGTTTTAGGGTCGGCCGCCAGGAGTGAGAATGGGTTTTGCCGCTGTCTTAGGCTGCGAATGTCTGGGGCCGCGAAATTTTAAAATCCGGTCTGGTATCGTCGAGTGGTTTTGTACGGTGGGGGCCGTTGAGGTCAAAATGAATGTGCGCAATCTCGAGACCTCAAGTGTTTCAGCCTGCCTTCGGGCCGGGGCGGAGGCGTATGCGCGCTGCCCGCAAATCGAGCAAGGCGCCGTCGACGGGCGTGTCTGGGCAAGCCGGTGGGGCGTTTTTATGCCGTTCGTAACGCGTTATGTCAGCGCTCTTTGCATCTCGGTGGCCGTGTCCGCCACTGCTCTCGCTCCGGGCAGCCGGAGCGCTTGGGCGTTTGACGGCAACAGTGCCAGCGCTGGCGAAAAAGCGCCGCTGCAAATCTTCAAAAATCCGAAGGCGGCTTTGCGGGCTGGGCTCGAGGGGGTGCGCAGTGGCCATTCCCGCTCGGCGCTTGCGGCGCTCGAATATGCGGCGGAAGGCGGGGAATCGCTGGCGCAGTGGAAGCTTGGGAAGATGTATGCGGATGGTGACGGCGTCCCGCATGACGATGCCAAGGCGTTCGAATATTTTTCGCAAATCGTCGAGAATTACGACGAGGACGATGCCGATCCGCGGCAGGCGCCTTTCGTGTCGAGCGCGTTCGTGGCGCTGGGTGTCTACAATCTCAATGGCATTGCGAATTCCGGCATTGCCCCAAACAGCGCGCGCGCGCTCGAAATGTTTCACTATGCCGCCGTGAATTTTGGCGATGCGAACGCACAATATAATCTCGCCCGCATGTATCTCGACGGGACCGGGACCGAGAAAGACGGACGTCAGGCGGCGCGCTGGTTGTTCCTGGCCGCCGACAAGGGGCATATCGAGTCTCAAGCGCTCCTCGGACAAATGCTCTTCACCGGTCACGATGGTGTTCAAAAGCAACGGGCGCGGGGGCTGATGTGGCTCTCGCTCGCCCATGACGGCGTAACCGATAAGGTCAGGGATCAATGGATTCTCGACCTCTATAGCAAGGCCATGAGCGCGGCGAGCGACGACGACCGTCAGATTGCCTCGGTCTATTTGGACGAGCGGCTGAAGAGGCGGAATTAGCGTCTGTCCTAGCGGCGCGATCCAGACATTCGCTTTTGCGAACGTTGGCTGAAACGGTCCCGCTCGCTCATCCATTCCTTTGGCCGCACGGAGTTAGGTAACGTCAGAGGCGTTGCCGCCTTGAGCTTGGCGATAAGGAAAACTCAATAAATAATCGACGACTAAAGATCGGCTGATCACGGAAACTTGAATATGCCGCGTGGGACAAGTCCTTATTCCTTTCCGCGTGCTTCGTTAAAACTAAGTTATTGTTTTTACTTCTAATTTCTTTCTCATTCAAAATGAGTGCAAAATTGTTTGTCTATTTGTCCCCGCGGAGATGCCTGATTCCGTAATGATTCCGCAACATCCTGGCGTAACAAAATTCGTCGACGTGTTTTTGCATCTATGACCGGAGCATCAACTCTAGCGGGAGGGACATATGAAGGGTCTTTTAAAACGTTTTGTCTCGGACCAGTCGGGCGCAACCGCGATTGAATATGGTTTGATCGCGGGCTTGATTGCCGTTGCCATCATAACGGCGATTACGACCGTCGGGACAAATCTACAAAATAAATTCAGTGAGGTTTCAGGTAACTTGACCTAAGGCACAAAAAATTGCGCGGCAGTCTTTCCCGTGCCGGCCTCGTCAAGGCGTTTCATCGGGAACGAATGTCTCGATGGTCGTGAGAAGTCCCGATCGCGTCAGTTGCCCGCCATGGGTGGCGTCCGCGACCACGCAGAGAATAAAAAACGGAACCGCCATCGAGACGAGAAGAAGCGTCAGCGCATCAGCCACGGCGTCTCCGCGGAGACGATGGGCGTTTTGAATATCCACTGGCATCGGCCATTCTCCGCTTCCGGCATTTGCCTTTGTACGAAACACAGATCGCGGGACGCTTGCATTCAACTTATACCAACCTGCAGTGATCAACATTGGTGTGCCCAATCTCGCAGTCCGATGGACATGATTTTCCACGGCATCTCAACCAGCTTGTTCCAAGCCTCGCAGCATTTATCGACGATATCGG
>JBEKFQ010000070.1:0-13816 GCA_050013235.1 Beijerinckiaceae bacterium | reverse complement strand
GGCGCCGGAACAACGCCCGGCTGCACGAACAGGCCGGGGCTCGCCGTGCGCGCCGTGATCACGCCGTCGACAGGGCTTTTCACCACCAGAATCGAATCGACCTTCCGGTCGCTTTCGATCTTGGCGATCTCGGCGTCGGTCTTGCCGAAAATATAAAGCGCGTTGCGCGCGGCCTTGAGATTGCCGTCGGCCGTCTGCTGATCCGAAATCGCCTGGTCTAGATCCTTCTGGGCGCCGCCGCCGGCGGGCAACAGTTTTTGCGCGCGGGCCAAGGTCTTGGAGGTCAATTCATAGAGGCCGGCGGCTTGCACGAGCGTCGATTCCGCCTGGAGAAGATCGTAGCTGTCGATGGTGAAGAGAACCTGGCCGGTCTTTACGGTATCGCCGATATTGCCATCAAGCGTGACGAGACGGCCCTGATAGGGCGTGAACACCTGGACCAGAAGATCTTCGTTGAAATCGATGTTGCCGACCATCGTCTTATGAAGAAGGAACGTCTGACGGCCAGCCGGCTCGACCTTGATCTGCCCAAGCTGCTTTTCGTTCAACTCGACCGTGGCCGGGTCTCCGGGCGCAGCTGTCGGCTTGGCGGCCTCGTCTTTCTCTTGGGCCGGTTTTGCCGGTTCAGCCGCGACGGCATTGCCGCCCTGTCCCGAAATAGAGATCGTAATATTCAAAAAGGAGGAGTAGCGGCCTGCCGCGATTAGCGCGGCAGCGCAGACAACTGCCACCAGGGTCGTTTTTGAATTTATAGCCATCATTTCAGACCCACTTCTGTTAACCCACTATTAACCAGCTCGATGCATGATCTTGGCATCGGGGCCGCTGTGATCCGATCCGCCGGATGCGGACGAATCATAAAACGGGCACGCAAAACAGTGTCGTGAACCCCGTTGGCCCGGTGTCATGGCCGCCGCTGATGTAAGGCGGGCCGGCAAAGTCCGCGTTCATGCAAGGTTTGTTGCCCCGCTTTCGATACATAAATATTGTCAATACGTTACGCACTCGCTGTGACGCCTACCATGCTTCGCTTCCGCGGATATATTAAAATCCTGTGGTTGTCCGGCGTTATCTCAGACCCCTTGCAAACACGGCACACCTTTGGCTGGCGCGCGACGCGCCCCCTTCGGGACAGGCGACTCCAATCCAGATCCTCTTTCGAATGACCGGCTTGATTTATCTGATGTCGAGCAAATTCCGAACCGGAAAAGCCTCCGCGAACCTTTTCGGAATGCGGCGGGAGCTCTTTATCCGTGTGTTGTTACACGGGAGCCACAGGCGGTGCGGTAAGGCCGAGGCTTGGACTGCGATAGTTAGAGGGAATTTATCCCTGGTGTCCTGCGCCGGATTTATCCGGGAGGATCCCGCGGTCACAAGGTGACCGCGGGGTTTTCGTGAGGCTTACCAGTGAAAGGTCAAGTCGGTCGAGACAATGACGTCTTCATGCTTGGCGGACGCTTCCGGTATGCCCATATTGTATTGCCACGGATTGTTGTTGAACGCGGCGGTATCGAGCGAATGGTACCAGGCGATTTCCGGACGCAGTTCGATGGAAGGCGAGAACCAATGCTGCCAACCGATACCCTGGTTGAAGTAACGGGTCTTGTAACCTGTCCGTTGTCCTTGGTAATCGTCATAGTATTCCATGCGCACGGACAGGTTGTCCATCGGTGAAATCTTGTAGTTCAGGTAGGACACCATGCCCAAAGCCCCCGCCGTACACTTGGTCACGTTCGGGTTACTGCTACATTGAGCCTGGAAAGGCGGGTTGCTGCCGGGAACTTGGGACATCCCCGCGAAGGCGGTGCCGTAATAGCTGCCGCCCGTGGCGGCATAGTTCGGGACGTCCCGTTGATATTCGTAATAGACTTCGTAGGTGATGTGCCACTGGTCGTTGAACTTGTGATACCAGGTGCCACCTTGCCATTGCAGGTTGTTATAACCCCAATTGCCTTTGTTATAACCATTGATGATGCCGTAGAACGTGTCGTTCCCCGAGTCGGTCATATATTGGATCGAAGCGGTTCCCGAAGCTTGCTCACCCGGGTCGAATTTGCCGGTGTAACCGGGCACGCTGATGATCCGGCTGTTCCACGGCTCGGTTTCCGTCCCGACGGTGACGCCGGCCTGGAACTGCCAGTTCTTGGTGTATTTCAAGGTGAAGAGCAGACCGTCGTTGGTATAGTTGTCCAACGCATAGGTCATCGAGTGCGAGTACATATAGTTGTTCGGGGCGAGCTGCGCCTCGGTGTCCGGGATCGAGATGTACCGGCCGAGACGAATCAACAGGCCTTCCGCGAATTGCGGCAGGTAGAGTTCGCCGTAGACCATCGGCATGTCGTAGCCGACGAAATGGTTACGAACGTCATATTGTTCGCTGAAGAGACCATAAGCCGTCGTATAATGATAGGTTTCGCCATAGATGCCGGAAACGCGGAAACCCCAGTCCCAATGGTTCTGCTGAACCGTATCCGGAACGCGTTCGATATAGGCCACGGCCTGATCGAGCTGCAGGATATTCGGAACATAGGAGTAAGCCGCAGGCGCGTTGCCGCCATAGACGTTCGACGTCGCGACGTTGCCGCCGGCGGTGACCCAGCCATAGATCTGGATGTGATTGTCGTACAACCACTTACCGGGAGCCGACGAGGTCGGGGCGATCGCGCTTTGGAACGGCGTGTCGGCCGCATTCGGGATGCTGGCGCCGATCGGGCTGGCGCCGCCGAAGGGCCATTCGGTGAAGGGATAGGGTGGCACGGTTTCCGGCTGCGGGGCGATCTGGTCGGTGCCGCGACGGCCCGGCAGTGCATTCGGATCGGGGACAGGCGCGTCCTTACCCCATTCGTCGGCATAGGCGTGGTAGAGGCGGCCGAAGAAATTATCACTCGACAATAGCGGGCTGGGCGCAGCCGCCATGGAAGGTAGATCCGCCGCGAAGGCGGAGCCCCCGCCGGCGAGAAGCGCGGCGACAGCCACACCTCTGAATAAACCACTCATTTTCATATTCTTGGTCCCCCTCGTTCTTCGAAACAAAAGACCTGGCGCTCTGTGACGATATGCACTGCGGCTGCTTTTTGGCGGCACCCGCCCTGCTGTTGTGCATATCTCCGGAAAAGCCGGAACTTTCGAGCGGGCTCCGAATTTCAAAAAGATGAAAATCGCAGCCAACGACCACTTTTGTTGGATCTACAGAGACCGCGAAACCGCATAAAAATTCCATATAAATTCCGCTATACAGCCGTGGTTCGACTGCATTCGTCGGCTTGCAGACATAAATGTTACACTTGGAAAACTAACTGGTACGCAACATGCAACGGGCCGTCGGCCCGTTGCATGTTGGATCAAGAAAAATCGCGCTTGTTATTGGTGTTTCGATTTTGTAAGGGACGAAATCCGCCGCTGATTAGGCTGGTATTGCATGATTTTTAGTCGAAACGGTTTATTGATTAAGCATTATGACCTGATTCGATCTATATTATAATATCCTCACGAATTACAAATTTTGATGCCATCCTTGCGGACGGCAGTTAGGTGAGACGAGCGGATGGCGGACCTTGTCGTGGGGCGATTTTGCGCTTGAGAGCACTTTCCGCCGGGGCGAATCTCCTAGGTCACGGCGCGCCGCCTGCCAGGAGGCGCATAATGCCGCCATTCCCCGGCCGTAATGATCATCCGGCTTTAATAGGATGCTTATCTGATTTGTTTTAAAGCAAACTTCCTATTTCGTAGGCGTATTGGGCGTGCGTCTTTAAGAGCCAGCGCCGTCCTCTCCGGCCGGGACCGGATCCGGTGCCCGTAGGCGGTAGCCCACACCGGTCTCGGTCAAGATGTAGGACGGCCGTTCGGGGGCGGGTTCGATCTTTTTGCGGAGTTGGCGGACCAGGACGCGGAGATATTGCGGCTCCGTTGCCTCGGTCCAGAGCCGTTTCATGATGAAGGCGGAGGTCACGACCTTTCCGGCATATTGCACGAGCAGGCAGAGCAACTCGTATTCTTTCGGGCTGAGGCTCACGGGGACGCTATCCCGAAGAACGATCCGGTGCGCGACGTCGACGCTCAGGCCACCGGTCCGGAACAAGGGCTTTTCGTCCGGCACGCGCAGGCGGTGACGGAGCGCCGCGCGGATCCGCGCAAGGAGTTCCTCCACGCCGAAGGGCTTGGTGACGTAATCGTCAGCCCCCAGATCGAGTGCCGTGACGATGCTTGTCTCGTCACGATGGTTCGAGAGAACGATGATCGCGGGATTATTGCCGCGCTCGCGCACCGTGCGCAGGACCTCTAGCCCATGAATATCGGGCAGTTCGAGACATAGGATCATCAGATCCGGCGCGTTTTCCATGGCGGCGAGACCTTCATGGCCGGCAGCCACGCCCGCGACGCTGTAACCTTGCGCGCGCAAGCGCAAGCGCAGGAGCTTACGAACCGAGGGCTCGTTGCCGATAATAAGGATCTTGACCTCGCTGGCGTCGAAAACGGGCGCCGCGCGGCTCATGGTCACCCGGCGCAATCCCTTTGCTTCCAGCCAGTCAGGATTGTGAAACATGGGACGATATTTGCTGGGGCAGCGCCTTGCGCAGGCAAATTATACCGGGGGACCGGGGCATGGTCCGGCTGGTCTCGGGCGCGTCATGCGCGGATGCGGCACCGGGTGATGCGGTGGCATGATCAAGGGAGAGACAAGCGTCGACCCGAAGCTTTCGCAATCTTCTGCCTCCAGAGCGCGTGCAGTACGGAGTCCCGGCTGACGGGACGAGCCAGATCCGGTACAGCAAGGCCTGGGCCAGTCTTCTTTCCGCCAATGGATTGAGGCGATTGCGAAGGTCGCGGACTTTTGCGGGAAATGTTCCAGGCCGAAGAAGGCAATCGCCTAGAGGGGAGCGTGGATTGGGCGCGACGTGCAAAAACACCCGGCCGCGGCGTTGGGAGGGCTCTTGAGATGTCCGGCAAGCCCCGGAAAAGGCAGGTGAATCGTCCGGACCTGAGCCGCTTCGTGCAGCGCGGCCAAGCCGGTGGTAGTCATGCTGGCGGTTTGGCCGGGCGTCGCATTCGATCCGGTGGTTCCGCTTTCGCGTCCGGGGCTTTCGCCGCTTGACGCCGCAAGCCGCTCGCGCAGTATGCCTGGATCACGCGATGCGAGAAATGATTGGTCGGAGTGAGAGTCCGATAACCTATTGTTCGGCCTGATTTGAGGTTGTCTACTATATGCGTTGTTTCATAGGTGTTTTTGGACGAATGCGTCTTCCCTTGTTTGCAGGTGTCCGCTACAATCCACGTCTAAATGTAAGACTAATTATAAGACCGGATTGCGACGATGGCGGGCGGAAAGCAGAAACTCACGGCGCGGGCGGCGGCGACCACGAAGCCTGGGCGCTATGGTGATGGCGCGGGGCTGTATCTTGTGGTCTCCCCGAGTGGCGCCCGAAAATGGGTCTACCGTTTCTCCTATGCTGGCAAAGTCACGGAAGCGGGGCTTGGATCGGCAGACGTGGTTTCGCTCGCCGGAGCGCGAAACAAGGCGCACGAAGCTCGCAAAATGCTTGATGCTGGGGAAAACCCCATAGAAGCCAAGCGCAAAGCGGCAAAATTCGAGACGGGAAAGCCGACGTTTGGTGCCATTGCGGACGCACTAATTGCCGCTAAGGAAAGCGAATGGCGCAACGAAAAGCATCGAGCGCAATGGCGCGCGTCTCTTACGGAATTTGCCGCACCGCTGCGTCCCCGTCCCGTCGATCAAATCGACACGGCGGCAGTTCTCGACGTTTTAACCCCCTTTTGGCTGGCAAAGCCTGAAACCGCTTCGCGCTTGCGGGGGCGAATTGAAGCAGTTCTCGACGCGGCCAAGGCGCAGGGCCATCGCTCGGGCGAAAACCCGGCGGCATGGCGCGGCCATCTCGCTCACCTTCTGCCCAAGCGTGGCAAGCTCACACGCGGCCACCATGCGGCGATGGCCTACGGCGATGTACCTGCTTTCCTCGCGCTCCTACGGACGCAAGAAAACATCGCCGCGATGGCGCTGGAGTTTTGTATTCTGACGGCGACACGCTCGGGCGAAGTCTATGGCGCACGATGGTCCGAAATCGACATTTCGGCTAAGGTCTGGACTGTTCCAGCGGCCAGGATGAAAGCCGGGCGCGAACATCGAGTTCCCTTATCCGATCGCGCTGCCGCCATCCTTGAAAAGCTGTTTGCAGCGCAAACCGGCGATTTTGTATTTCCGAGTCCGCGCGGTCAGGGGCCATTGTCTCATGTGGCGATGGCAAAAGTTATGCGCCGTTTAGAGGTCGAAGACGCGACTGTTCACGGTTTTCGTTCGAGTTTCCGCGACTGGGCAGGAAACGAGACGCATTTTCCGCGCGAGCTTGCTGAGGCCGCGCTCGCCCACGTCATCGGTGACCGGGCGGAACAAGCATACCGACGGGGTGATGCGCTGGAAAAGCGCCGGGCGCTTATGGAAGCATGGGCGAAATGGTGCGAACCGAAGTCGGCGAATGTGTGGCGTTCGCGCGACCGTGAGACCTAGCCGATGACGAAAAGAAAAGGCGCGTCTACCGGGCGTTACTCGCCTCTTGAACTGGCGCAGTACAAGTTGCGGAAAATCGCAATCGACTTAGAAAACGGTGGCGCCTTGGAGGCGAACGAACTTCGTTTTCTGGTCGCTGCGCTCAAGCGCATTGGGCAGGGCGAAGACGCAAATGTCGTTTTGTCCGTTAAGGCGAAACGGGGCGAACGTAAGACACCGAAGCAGACAGCCAAGAGGGACAAGATCCGCTTTGCCTTGGGGTGGATAGCCAGCGCGATCCGGTCGCACGAAGATGGTGGCTTAGGCATGTCTCTGGACGAAGCGTTTGCGAGCGCGTCTGAATCGGGAGTGGATGGGTTCGGTTTGGCCGAGGACACGCTGCGTACACATTGGGGCAATTATCGAGAGTTCCGGTCTCCAGATTTTCCGCGCCCAATCGCAAGTCTTCCTGATGATCCTAAACGGCCCAGTGACTGAATAGACCGAAATTACTATTTCGGTTTTTGACACCGATGAATCAATGCATACTGTGACGGTCCATCGCAACCAAGTTGGGATGGTTCTTATGAAAGCAATTGTTAAATCATGCGCTGAGCGCGAGCAAACGCGGCACCAAACGCAATCGCAGTCGTCTCGGTTGGCGTGGTCGATCAGGGATGGTGCGCTCCGGATAGGGATTTCGCGCTCGACAATTTATAAACTCGCGACCGAAGGCAAATTGCGACTCGTGAAAGTCGCCGGCCGCACCCTAATTCCCGACACTGAAATTTTACGGTTGCTTGCGGGGGACGGCAAATGAGCGCCCTCAAAATGCGAAGCCCGGTCCCGCGCGCCAACGCGGAAAACCGGGCGGAATGTTTAATTCGCAGCGACTTCGTTCTTACCATCGGCAGCCCAGAAGGGGAAGTTGATTTTGCATCGATTTATCTAGCGCGGCGCTTTGGCCTCTCCATGCCCATCGCGCAAACGATTGCCGCGCTGGCGTATTTGGGGAGGGCGATGCTTTGAAAGACGCCCTGGATTTCGACCGTATCAATCAAGCCGCGCTGGGGGCTTTTCCTGCCGTGCTGAAACGGCTTTTGCCGGGCGGCAAAGCCATCGGGCGCGAGATTGTCGCGCTCAACCCGCGCCGCGCGGATCGCAATTTCGGCTCGTTCAAAGTGAACCGTCACAACGGCAAATGGATGGACTTCGCAACCGGCGACAAGGGCGGCGATCCGGTTTCGCTGGTCGCATATCTTGCGGGCGTTTCACAAGGCGAGGCGGCGCGCTTGCTGGCGCAAATGCTCGGCCTAGAATTTGGAGGACGTCGCAATGGATGACGCCTCCGATAAATTTGCTGCTTTGTCCGAGGACGAATTTACTGCCGGTTCGCAGACAGGTCCGTACGCCCCACGTGTGCGCGAGGCGCCTCCGACCTGTCCGCCTCCTGATGCTCAATACGGCACCGATGCAGCGGCGCGCCTCTATGGGCGCGAGCCGGATGCGAGCTGGCGTTATGCCACGGCGCAAGACGAAACCGCGTTCTTTGCCGCGCGCTGGAATGAAACAGAGGGCAAAAAGCAATTCAGGCCGGTTTCGTGGATTGAAGGCCAGGGCTGGCGGTTTTGCGCATGGCCGGACCATCGCCCCCTTTATCGCCTGCCCGATCTTGCGGAAAACCCGAAAGCCCCGGTCGTCGTTTGCGAGGGCGAAAAGGCGGCGGACGCGGCGGCGGCAATTTTTCCGCAAAGCATCGCCACAACGTCCAGCGGCGGAGCTGGCGCGGCGGCTAAAACCGATTGGGTGCCCCTGGCCGGGCGGCGTGTTTTGGTCTGGCCGGATTTTGATGCGCCAGGCGCGAAATATGCCGAACAGGTCGCGAAAATTCTGGCCGCGCTGGATTGCACGGTTTCGATTATCAACGCCGAGGCGCTGGCGGCGATCAATCCGGGCGGCGGCGCACGCGAACCTGCCGAAAATTGGGATTCGGCAGACGCGGCGGAGGAATGGTCCGACTGTCGCGCCTTACGAAAAGCGGCGTTCGATTGCGCCAAGGCGTTCGTTCCGGCGCCTGCGCCTTCAACGATAAAAGAGGCCGCCACCAAATGGCCAGAGCCTAAACCTTTGCCGAAAGGCCTCTTGCCGGTAGCGCCGTTCGATTATGCGTTCCTGCCGGTCGCTATCTCGAATTGGGCGCGGGACATTTCCGAGCGAATGCAATGCCCGCCCGATTTCGTCGGCGTGGCGGCGATGGTCGCGCTTGGCTCCGTCATTGGACGCAAGATCGCCGTGCGACCGCAACGCAAGACGGATTGGTTTGAGGTTCCGAACCTTTGGGCCTGCATTATCGGGAGGCCCGGCGCGATGAAATCTCCCGCGATGAGCGAGGCGCTGAAACCATTGAACCGCCTGGACGCGCAAGCCCGTGAAGAAAACGAGGCGGCGGCCAGGGCTTTTGCGGTTGAGGCCGAAGTTCACAAGCTGGTGAAGGAAGACGCCGCGAAGAAAGTCCGGGCGGCCTTGAAAGATGGTGTTAAGGGCGCGTGCGCCTTGCTGACGTTGGAAGAACCGGAAGAACCGAAGGCGCGGCGCTTTCTCGTCAATGATTGCTCCTATGAAGCCCTAGGCGCGATCATGGCAGACAATCCGAACGGCGTTCTCGCTTTTCGCGATGAACTGGTTTCGCTGTTGAAAACATTGGACCGGGAAGACAACGCGGCGGCGCGTGGGTTTTTTCTGACGGCTTGGAATGGAACCGGCGGTTACACCTTTGACCGGATTATTCGAGGTCGGACCCATATCGAAGCGGCTTGCCTGAGCTTGCTCGGTTCAACGCAACCGGGGCGCATTGCCGAATATATCAGGAGGGCGAGCGGCGGCGCCAGCGACGATGGTTTAATTCAGCGATTCGGCTTGCTGGTTTGGCCGGACCAAAGCCCGGAATGGCGCAACGTCGATAGGTTCCCCGACAGCAACGCCCGAACGGTAGCCTTTGAGACGTTCAAGCGGTTGGACACATTGGACCCGGATACCATCGCGTGCGAGCGAGACCCTTTCGAGCCCTTGCCGTTTCTGCGCTTCGACAATGCGGCGCAAGGGTTATTCGAGGAATGGCGGGCCGGTCTTGAAAGCCGCTTGCGATCCAACGATCTTTCGCCCGCGCTCGAAAGCCATCTGTCCAAATATCGCAAGCTTGTTCCTGGTCTGGCGTTGATCAGCCATATTGCGGAGGGCGGCGGCGCGATTGGCGAAACAGCGCTTCTGCGTGCGCTGGCGTTCGCGGAATATCTCGAAACTCATGCGCGGCGGGCCTATGGCGCCGCCAATGAAGCGGAGACCGCCAGCGCGATAGCCATCCTTTCCCGAATCCAGCGCGGAGAATTGGCGGACGGCTTCACGGCGCGTGACATTTACCGGCGCGCATGGGCGCATCTGTCCGACCGCGAGCAGGTGCAAGCCGGTCTCGATTTGCTGGCGGATTTCGATTGGCTGGAATTGCGATTGACGCCGACCAATGGCCGGACGCGTGCAGCCTATGCCATCAATCCGAAGGGCGCGCGACCATGAGCTACCTTTCGCGCTTGAAAGCCCGAATTGAGGAAAAGCCCCAACGGGCCGAACTGACAAAACTGACAAAAGGGGCTTCTGTCAGTTTTGTCAGTTCCCAAGGTGACGGATTTTGTCGGAATGAGCCGGTCGAAGATGCTATTTCCGAGGCCGTCCTACACGCAATTGAGGAACGCGCGGCAATATGTGCCAACTGCGTTCCGTCAATCTATCTCGATTCATGGGCGCGGCACTGTCATCAAAGGCCGAAGCATATTGCGGAATTGCATTGGTATCGCGCGATTGATGATGGCGGGCGATTTCTGGACCAATGGGGAAACGAAGCGGCGGCATTGGGCTGGACGGCAAGCGATTTATTCAACGTACCGCGCGAGGGCCAGCCCGGGGGCCTCATTTGGCAATTGACCGGCGATCGCATCGAAACGCTAAGCGGCGGTCATGCTCGTATCGGAAATGGCCGAAGCATTGAGCGACGAAAATGCGACATCTCCTGACGGAGCGTACGCGTTCAATCGATGTAGGCGAGTTGAATCGCGATGCCGCGTTCTCGGGAACCCCAATGCGTTTCCCAATCCTTGGTTTATTTACAACCCGATTTAAAATCGAATATCGAGGATCGAATTGGCCGATTGGTCGCCGCTCGCAAATCATTCGAGTTATTTGGGCACGTTGTAATTTTGGCGGTACACGTCCCTGGTTCATTTGCCATTGTGAAAAGCGTGTCGCGAAGCTGTTTTCCAGCTACCTCGGGCTTTATCTTTGTCGAAAATGCGCGAATCTCAATTATCTCTCTCAACTTCGTGGACGAAAAAGCCGACTTTATAACAAAGCACAAAAAATCAGGCGACTTCTCCAAAACGAAGGGCGGCCCGGTATCGATGCATTCCCGATGCGGTCCTACCGAATGCATGCTAAGACTTTCGAGCAAAAAATAACGTTGCTACAAGACGTCGAAAATGAATTGATTGCTGGGAATAGGCGCAAGTGCCGAAAACAGCGCGACCGAACACGTTTTGAACCATGAGCGATGTTTTTGGGGCAATTTCCTATCGATTTCGGACGTATGCTCCTGGCGCGAATCTACAAAGAACCGCTTTACGTGTTTGCGTCGGTTCGTAGAAGCTGCCGAATTGCAGCGGCTGCATCGAATCCAATTGCGCTCGCAAATTCGATCAATTCAATCACGTCAATCCGGCGTTGACCGCTTTCGACTGTGGCGACGAATGATTGGTGCCGCCCTAGCATCTGTGCAACAGCGGTTTGCGTCAGCCCAGCCTTCTTTCGTTTCTCTATAAGCAGCGCTGCGAGTGCGCGATGACGTGGCGACTGAAGCGTACGTGACATTGACCCGCCCGGTTGCGCATAGCGGGCGGAACAGCTAATCGTGATTTCAGATTATCTAAAATACAGATATTTGGCTGGGATGCTGCGAATCCGGGGGAAAACAACCGGTCGCTAGAGGGGAACGCAATGAAAGTGAGACTTTTTTCTGTTTTGCTCGGTACCTTGATGGCGGGTTGCGTTACCACTCAGGAACTTCCCCTAGCTCCCAATATCGTCCGGCTGGACACGCAAGCATCCGGTCTTTTGTCAGTCGGGTCCACAACCGCAGTAACAATGCGGCGGGCGGCAGAAGCGTCAATTCGGGCGGGCTACACCCATTTCCGTTTGGAACAACCGCAAATGAGCCAAGGCTCACAAGTCGGGGCTCTTGTCGGCACAGATTATGGAAATGGCCTCGCGACGGTTAGCGCAATCCGTCGCCCCACCGCGTCTCAAGCCGTGACCGTCGTCATGTTCCACGCAAATGAGCCGGGCGCGCAAGGGGCGTTCGTCGCCGAAGATGTTCTACGTCAATATCAATAAGCCGACAATAATGCCCCAAGATTCCTGAGTGTCCATTCAGAAAGTTGTTGAGTCCGGTGAGTCGGTTGTGATTCAAGGGGAGTCGCTCGATTCGGAGGGGCTCTTTGATGTGGACAGTGGAAAATCGTTCTCGCTACGACCGGACCCGTCTTCGTTATCCAAGCGACGTGACGGATAATGAATGGGCCTTTATCGCGCCGTTGGTTCCGCCTGCTAAACGCGGCGGGCGCAAGCGTTCCGTCGACCTGCGCGAGGTGACCAACGGGATCATGTATATTCTGAGCACAGGTTGCCAATGGGGCTATATTCCCAAGGACTTACCGCCAAAGACCACGATTTTCAATTACCTCGATTTGTGGGAATATGAGGGCGTCATCGATCGCATCCATAACGCTTTATATGTCCAGTGCCGTGAGATGCTGGAGCGCGAGGCCAGCCCCACCGCCTGTGTGATCGATAGCCAGAGCGTGAAGAGCGCGGAAAAAGGGGGCGCTGTATCAGGGCTGTTCAACGCTCTTTACAGTCCCCTGTATGACAAGCTTATTTCCGGATCGAGAGCGGCGCTCCATAGAGCTTTGGCGATATTTTCGACGCCGTTGGCTCTTGCGATGTTGAGCGCTTGACTGCGCAGTCTCGCCATGATGCCGGGATTGATGCGAATGCGGCTCGCGTCCTCGGCGAGCGTGACGTCGCGCACCCAATGGTTCTTGTTTTCGATCGCCCAATGATTGCGGATCGCGCTTGCGAAGGTTTCGGCGGGAAGCATGACAGAGGAGACATATATGGCTGTCTCCGCGCGGCTTTTCCAAAGCCCTGTCGCGGCGGAACGGACCAAGGTTTCCCTTGTGATACGCACCACGGCGGCGACAAGAGATCCCCATTCACAGCCGTGGAGAGCCGCTCCCGGCGCAAAGACTTCGACGTGCCGGTCTTCTTGGCGATTTCGCGCAAGATCGCGACTGTCGTTGACCTCGGCTGGGGTTGTCGTTGTCACGAGGCTTTCGAGGCGGCGCAGCAGGCTTTTTTGATTGCCTTTAACCTGCACGATCAGGTCATTGCCGGTCTGGCGGGCGATCTCAAAAGTTTTTTTGGCAGTGCATGGCGTCGAGCGTAAACACGCGCCCGCTCAGCCCCAGCGCGGCGATCAACGCTTGTGCCGCCGGGATTTCGTTGGATTTTTCGTCGATGACCTCGTGGGCGAGGATGATCTGGTGATCGACAGCAAAGACGCTGAGGACATGCGCCGCCTTACGGTCCGCGAAAGCGTCGAAACTTTGCCGCAAGGTCTTGCCATCAATGGCGATGAAGCGGGAGGGCGCGGCGGCGCAGGACCGGTCGAGACCGTCCGCATGGCGCCGGAAAGCCCGCTCCAGTTCATTTGGATCAAGCCGTTGCAAGATGCCGCGCACCGACGTGTAGGCCGGCGATCGCCGGAGCGCCACGCCGGGAAAAGCGGCGTTGAGCAGCCTCAGCCTGCTGCCGATCAACGCGTGGATTTGGCGGTAAGAGCGCGCGCCGCTCAACATGGCGATGATCGAGAATAGGATAACACCGGCCTGAGCGTACATCTTACCCTCGGCGCGGCGGGCGTCGGGGATGGCGGCGAGGCAGGACACAAGATCAATGGCAGGGGACATCGAGCAACCTCCGAATCAGGTTGCTCCCCATAGATTCAGAGACTTTTGGGACAGGAAAGCAAAAAATCAAATCAAGCGAAGCCGGACGATCACGCTACCAGTTTAGAGCGTTGAACAGCCCTGGGCGCTGTATCGACCCGCGCGGCTTCGACGCGGGCAAGAAAATCAAAGGTAAAAAGCGCCATATCCTCGTCGATACGCAGGGCTTGCTGATGCAAGCCATCGTCCATCCCGCCGATATTCA
>JBEKFQ010000069.1:0-14424 GCA_050013235.1 Beijerinckiaceae bacterium | reverse complement strand
GTACGGTCGTAACGAGAACGATTTTCCACGGTCCACATCAAAGAGCCCCTCCGAATCGAGCGACTTCTCTTGAATCACAAACGATTCACCGGACTCAACAACTTTTGGAACGGACACTAAGAGAGGATTGGCGATCGCATGAGAAAGTGTGTCACGCCCTCGCGTAAACGGCGGTGTTCCAGCGTGATGCCATGCTCGAACTCGATCATCCGCTCATTGAAGCGCCAACCGAGTATCTTGCGCCGCTGCTCGATTTCGCGATCCAGTTCGCCTTGAAGCCTGACAATTTGACCCGCCAAATCCTGCATGCGCTGCGTCATATGATGTTCGTTCCTTATGCCTGAGGCGATTACGCCTGGCCCCGCGCATTGCTTGACGTGAAGCTGATTAGCATAGCCGTGAAGCTTCGGGCTCGAAATGAGATGGAGCCCCGGCGCCTGGGCATGACGCTCCCGGCGGACTTGCGTGGGCCGTCCCACGCGGAAGTCTGCTTAGGTTACAGCTTTAGCGCGGCGTTTTTCCGGACTCTGTCTGGCATACGGCCATGGTCCAGCTGGAGAGAGCCGCTTGGAGCGCAACCGGCCGGGTCCCGGCGCGTTGAAGGAGAAGTCCAAACGATCGTTGATCGAAATCAAGGCACCCGGCGCGAAATCTATTGATAAAGGCAGTCAGGAGCAATGAAATGCCTCACGGTCAAATCGCTTCGTCCCCGGCGCAAGATGCGCGGCCGGAGGCGGGACTGAGCGGTCCAGTTTCCAGCCCGCGCGATGCGCCGCGGTCGGCTCCCTGCGACATGACAGCCCCAGCTGCGAAGCTAGCGGATCCTGGGCAAGCGGCGGAGGCAGATGAACCGGCGATCGAACCCGGCTTCGTCGACCGGCGCTTTCGCGACCCCTTATGGAAGCAAGAACCGTTCAGGTCGCTCGCAGCGGCACAGCTCGCGGCGGAAGCGCAATGGAAAACCGTGGCGAAACAATATGCCGGTTTGAACGAACGCCAATTCAAGCGCCTTGAGTTTCTGGGTTCCGTTGCCCTCAACTCCTTGTCGCCTGTTAATTTCCCCTGGACCAACCCAGAAGTGATCGCGGCGGCCTGGCAGACGGGGGGTATGAATTTTTTGAGCGGCGCGGCGATCCTCGCCGAGGATGCCACGCGCGCCGCGCTCGGCGACAAGCCAAAAGGCATGGAGTGCTTTAGGGTTGGCGAAACGATCGCGATAACGCCCGGCGATATTATCTTCCGCAACGAATTGATGGAGATCATCCAATACAGGCCGGTCACGGCGGAGGTGCATCGCGAGCCGGTCCTCATCGTCCCCGCTTGGATCATGAAATATTATATTCTCGATCTCGCCCCGCCGAATTCTCTTGTCCGCTACCTCGTCAGTCAAGGATTCACGGTCTTCATCATCTCGTGGAAGAATCCGGAGCCGGGCGGAGATGGAAGCTCCATCGACGATTACGTGCAAAAAGGCGTGTTTGCCGCGCTCGAGGCGATCAGGACGTGCATTCCAGCCGAAAAGATCCATGCCGTTGGCTATTGCCTCGGCGGCGTCGTCCTGACGGTTGCCACCGCGGCCATGAACTCTCGTGGCGGCGGACTGGCGAGCCTCAGTCTGTTGGCGACTCAAACCGATTTCACGGAAACCGCCGACCTCACGCTATTTCTCGATGAAATCCAGCTTTCGATTCTTGAAGATGCGATGCAAATCAGCGGGGGAGTCGACATTCGCCAAATGGCGGGCCTATCCTACCTCATGCGGGCCAAGGAAATGTCTTTCGCCACGCTTGTCCGGCGCTACCTCCTCGCCGAACCTAAATCGCCAACCGATATCGACGCTTGGATGGCCGATCCGCCCCGCACACCCGCCCGCGCGCAACGGCAGTTCCTGCATCAGCTCGTCCTGGACAATAGCCTCGCCACCGGGACTTACCGGATGGATGGTCATGCCGAGGCGCTGAAGGACATCGATTTGCCGCTCTTCCTTTTGGGCGCGGAGCGCGACCACGCCGTTCCATGGCGCTCCGTTTACAAGAGTTCCCAATTTAGCTCGGCGGACACGACATTCGTCCTCACCGGCGGGGGCCATACCGCCGGTGTCGTTAGCCCGCCGGGCAAGGCGCGCGCGCACTATCGCGTCTTGACGGGAGGCGCAAACGCCCGCAAAGCCAGTCCGGACGCTTGGTACGAGAGCGCGCCGGAAATTCACGAATCTTGGTGGCCGGATTGGGTCTCTTGGTTGAAGACACATTCGGCTAAGGCGCTTGTCGCGGCGCCGGCCATGAGCGGCTGCAAAAACTTGCCGCCGCTAGCGCGAGCGCCCGGACTCTACGTGTTGGAATCCTAAACTTGAAGGATATGAGATGAATCATGTAAAAATTCCGTGGCAAAGCTGGGTGGTCGTGTGCGACGGCGCCAAAGCATTGACCTTTCGCAATGAAGGCGACGCGGAGCTGATCAACCTGAAGTTACTTGATGCGTCCGTTCATCCGGCTCCGCCGACGCGGGATCTGGGCACGGACCGGCCCGGACACGTTCACGAGTCTCAAGGCGTCGGCAGAAGCTCCGTTGAACCAACAGATTTGCATCTCGAAGCCGAGACCGCGTTTCTTGCGGATTTATCCGGGAAACTCGATACCGCGGTGCGTGATCACGTCGTGGATAAAATCGTCCTTGTCGCTCCGCCAAGGGCCCTTGGCATTCTCCGCGGCCAACTGCAGCCGGCCACGCGGGATGCGATCATCGCGGAAGTGGTCAAGGATTTGGCGCACCTGTCTACCCCGGAAATCGAAAAACACCTGGCCGGTTGACCGGCAGGCCAGGCGCCGCGGCGCGGATTTCCCTTTGGTCCAGGCGCTTTCAGGAGGGCGATCGTGCCTTATCGAACCAATGCCGATCTTCCGCCAAGCATCCAGGACCACTTGCCGGCCCATGCCCAGGATATTTTCCGTGCCGCTTTCAATCACGCATTCGCGGCGCACAGCGGCGACCCCCGCCAGGAGGAAGCCGCGCATCGAATCGCATGGGCCGCCGTCAAGCGATCCTACGTCAAAACCCCGGACGGCTGGGTCCGCTTTTCCGGTGGCGAGGAGTGATGGCATGGGCCCCATCTTGGACTGGCCGGGGGCCAAGGGCCGGAAATAAAGCGAATGGAAAAGACGATAGAGGAAGCGGTATCTTGACCAACCTTCGCATCCAGGCGCTAGAATTATTAATCTGTTTTGGGGGAATTGATCATGAATGACGCGAAAGAGCACGCGAACGGCAAAACGGCTCTATCCCTAATCACGCTGCATCTGGCGCGATGTCAGAACTTTCCGGAAGGCAGTTCGAGCAACGGCTACCGCTTTATCGCGCCGCTCGATTCAGAGAGCCGGATCGATACGATCGAGTGGAACAATCTACGCCAACGCTGCCTCGTCAACCGCTTCCGGGACGGCCAAGCCGGCCAGTCGGGACATCTCGTGCACAAGCCCGGCGGAGCCGGCGGCGCCACATGGTACTTCAACTACGCGGAGGCCGGCGCCGAGGAGGCTGTCAAGCATCTCGACGATCACCGTTTCCTGCCCGGAGAATATGTATCGATCCAGGACGAACATGGCGATTGGGAGACCTTCAAGGTCGTGGATGTCCGCTTGGTCGCGGAGCAGTAGGACCGCCGGCGCTACCCGCTGCCAGGATGCCAACGGCGGCAAGAGCGGGCCACGTTACAAACCGTTGCCCGCCGCGGCGGTTTGCCGTCGATTTCGCTAAATCAATCGAATTGCCACATCGATCCGGATCCTTTGGCGTGCCCGGTCACTATTCGCCGCCAACGGCGAAAAAAGGGACATAGTTTGAAATAGATCAAGGCGGCCGGATATTTTATCTCGATGATGATCCTAGTTCGCGTCTTGTCCGGTGGCGATGGCGCGAGGGGAGATTGGCCTCATGATCAAAGACCTTATGGTTCATCTCGATGGAACCGGGGAAGATGACGTGCGCCTCGCTCACGCGGAAGCGCTATCCTCTTTCCTCGGGGATGCACGCGTCACGGGCTTGTATACCAATCTTCTTCCGGAATACGCCTATGTTCTCAGCGCGCAATCCGGCTACGGCGGGATGGAAGCCGTGTTCGCCCTGGAAAAGGAAGTCCGCGAGCAGGGCGACCGCGCGGCCGCGAAGATCACCGGGCGCCTCGTCTGGCCGGGCGCGTCCAACGAGGTTCGCCGGATCGAGACATGGCCGAGCCAAATCGCCCGGCGGACCGTGTCGCAGGCTCGATGCGCGGATTTATTCATCGCGACCGCGCCCTATCGGTCTCCAGGGGGATCGGATTGGAAGAACCTCGTCGAAGCGGTACTTTTCGAAGCCGGCCGTGGCGTCTATCTGATCCCCCCGGGCTGTCCGGCCCGGAGAGATATGAATACCGCGCTCCTCGCTTGGAACGATTCAAGGTCGGCGGCGCGGGCCATATCCGAAGCCCTGCCCTTACTGAAGCGTGTCACGCTCGTCCGTCTTCTGACCATTGAAACCCCAGCCAGTGCAAGCCGGGGAGAAGAGGCCGCGGATATCGCCGCGCACCTCGATCGTCACGGCGTGAAGGTCGAGATTGTCTCGGTCGAGGGTAAGGACGAAGATACCGGCGCGATTATCCGGGACGAGGCCACAAAGGCGTCCGCCGACGTAATCGTGATGGGCGCCTATGGGCATTCGCGGCTTCGAGAGTGGGTTTTGGGAGGTGCCACCCGCGATCTCATCGAACGGTCGGAGCTGCCGCTTTTCCTCGCGCATTGAGTCTGTCTTGCCCGGCTTGCTGGAACAATGAAGTAATTTTATCGCGCCGCGCGTTGCGTTTTTCCCGCGATAAGGTCACGCTCTAAAATAAGTTTGGAGATCTCGACTTCCGGTTACGATTTGAAGGGTCGCAACGAAAATGGAATCGAATGATTTACTGCGCTGGAACGCCAGGGACGGCGGCCAGATGGAAATCGAAGCGGATGGCCGTTGGACCGTTGCCAACGCGGTCGCATTGGATTCCCTGGTCGACGCGGCGGCGCAAGCAGCCGGCACGAGACGCATGATCGTCGACATGCACGGCGTCACGGCGATCGACACGTTCGGCGCCTGTCTGATGGATCGTTTGATCACACCGGCGAAGACGCATGGCCAGGAAGTCGTCTTCAAAGGAATTCTGGAACAGCATCGATCCCTTCTCGACGCAATCGCGCGCGTGAGCGACCACACGCCCCTGATTCCAAAAAAGCGCAGTCCCCTGGCAAGTATCGAAGCATTCGGACGCTCCCTTATCGAACTTGGCAACGACATATCCTCGTTGCTTGTCATGCTTGGCGCGATCACCGGGGCCTTGGCGCGTGTTTTCCTTCGTCCCCGCAGCTTCCGCCTCACCGCGGCGGTCCACCAATTCGACCGCGTGGGATTGCAATCGGTTCCGATCATTCTGCTCATCACCTTTCTGATCGGAGCGATCATCGCGCAGCAAGGGATCTTCCACTTCCGGAAGTTCGGCGCCGAAACCTATGCCATCGATCTCGTCGGCATCCTCGTGCTTCGTGAAATTGGCGTCCTGATCGTCTCCATCATGGTGGCTGGACGCTCCGGAAGTTCCTATACGGCGGAACTCGGCTCGATGAAGATGCGCGAGGAAATCGACGCGATTCGCACCATGGGGCTCGATCCGATCGAGATCTTGATGCTGCCGCGCATCTTGGCGCTTGTCCTTGCCTTACCGATGCTCACCTTTATCGGCTCCATGTCGGCGCTTGTTGGTGGCGGCCTCGTATCCTGGCTTTATGGCGGCATGAGCATCGAGACCTATATTATGCGTTTGCGCGATGCGATCTCGGTGACGCATTTTGAAGTCGGGATGCTGAAAGCACCGTTCATGGCCCTGGTCATCGGAGTCGTGGCCTGTACGGAGGGACTACGCGTGCAGGGGAATACGGAATCACTGGGCCTCCACACGACTGAATCCGTCGTCAAGTCGATTTTCCTCGTCATTGTCCTCGATGGCTTTTTCGCGATATTCTTCGCATCGATCGGGATGTGAGGGATGAACGATGAAACGCCTGCGATCCGTTTGACCGATCTCGTCGTCGGCTTCGATGATCACACCGTGATCGATCATCTGAGCCTCGACGTGCGCCGCGGCGAAATCCTCGGGCTTGTGGGAGCATCCGGAGGCGGAAAGTCCGTTCTCTTGCGAACGATTCTCGGTCTCCTCCGGAAGCGCTCCGGCTCCATCAACATTCTCGGCGCGGATCCCGACCGGGTGGGGCCCGCCGCCATGCGTGCCATCGAACGTCACTGGGGCGTTCTGTTCCAGCAAGGCGCGCTGTTTTCGTCGCTCACGGTCCGCCAGAATGTCGAATTTCCAATGCGGGAATATCTCGATCTTCCGCCGCGGCTTCAATCGTCGGTCGCGATCACGAAATTAGGCATGGTTGGCCTTACCGCCGTGGATGCCGAGAAATTGCCCGAGGAACTCTCCGGCGGGATGATCAAGCGCGCGGCCCTTGCTCGCGCGCTAGCCCTGGACCCCGACATCGTGTTTCTCGACGAGCCGACATCGGGGCTCGATCCGATCGCGGCCAGCGATTTCGATAGCCTGATCAAAACGCTCCAACAGGCGCTCGGTCTGACGGTGTTCATGGTGACCCACGACCTCGACAGCCTGGCGAGAGTCTGCGATCGCGTGGCGGCGCTGGCGGATGGAAAGATCGTGGCTCTCGGGCCGATGTCGACGATGCTCGCGTCCGAACATCCCTGGGTCAAAGCCTATTTCCGCGGGCAACGCGCCCGCGCCAATTCGATGGTTTAGTCATAAAGAGGCCGCCCGATGGAAACAAACGCACGCTACCTCGCGGTTGGATGCCTGGCACTGACCGTCATACTCGCTGTTTTCGGCTTCGTGTTTTGGCTCGACAACAGCGGGGGGCTAACTTCACGCGTGACCTATCAGCTGCAGTTTGCGCATAACGTGTCCGGCCTCCAACCGGGCGCGGCGGTGCTTTTCGACGGCGTCCGTGTCGGCGAAGTCTCCGGCCTGACAATCGATCCCCGGGATCCCGAGCATGTCCTGGCGAAGATTGCCGTCACGGAGGGAACGCCGTTACGCCAGGATACGAAGGTCGATATCGAGTCCCAGGGCCTCACGGGCACGGCGGCGGTTTTGTTGCAAGGCGGCAGCCCCACCGCGCCACCACTCGTGGGCAAGGATGGCGCGCCACCTCTTCTCATCGCCAGCCCGGACGCCGGCCGCAGCCTCACGCAGACGGCGCGGGAGGCGCTTCAGCGGGTCGACAAAATCCTGTCCGACAATGCGGATTCGTTCAAGGCGACCATGGATAACATAAAGTCCTTCACGGACGCTCTCGCGCGCAACTCCGGCCGGGTGGACGCGGTCATGGCGGGTCTGGAACGGATGACCGCCGGCGAAACCGCCAAGCCGGCGCCGGTCTACGATCTGAACGTGCCAAAGCTCAGGGGCCTTCCCAGCGCGCTTCCGCCGGGGCAAATTTTTATCCCGGACCCGACGGCGGTGGTCGGCTTGCAGACGCAACACCTCCTCTCCCGGTCTCCGGAGGGTCAACTCGTCATCACCGGCACGATGCAATGGAGCGACACATTGCCCAAATTGTTCCAGGAAAAGCTTTTGCAGAGCCTGGAAGACGCAAGCATTTCCGCCAGCCTTGGCTCTCCAGAGGATCACGCAGCGACCGATCGCGAGATCAAGATCGATCTCCGGAGCTTCAACGTGACGGGGCCGGCGGATCCAAAAGCAGAGGTCGGCTTTTCCGCCACGCTTCTGTCGGGCGACGGGCATGTCTTGAAGACACACGTGTTCCAGACAAGCATACCCTGTTCGTCGACGGACGAATTGGCGATGGTGAAGGCAATCAATACCGCGTTTGGAAACGTGGTGAACGATCTCGTCGTCTGGGCGTCTGGAACCACCTGAACACGATCATCCCTTCGGCTCGATGGAAAAGCCCTGCCGGAACGCGCATCATAGATCTTAGCCGTTTATCATCAACCATCCCGCCCCTTTTGCCGCAGTGCGTCGGGCGGCTTTAACGGAGGAAGCCATGGATAGCTTCAAAGAGAGAGAACAAGCGGCCGAAGCCTTGTATATCCGGAAACAAGAAGAGACGTTTTTGAAGCGGATGAAAAACGTTTGGGGGCTTGGCCGCTGGGCAAGCGGGCTCATGCATTTCGACGAAGCCAAGACAACCGCGTATCAGGAAGCCCTTTGCCAAAAGGCGATTTCCAAACCGGACGATCAAGAAATCTGCTTTCAAGTGCGCAGCGACCTATGCGCCAGTGGCCTGAATGTTTCGGACGATCAGGTCAAGCGCGTTTTGGATGCCGGCGGCAATCCCGCCAGCCGCGATAGCATTTGACGGTCGAAGCTCACGCGTGCCCGGCACCTGTCACGCGAGCCGGCACCATGGAGCGCGGGAGCGCGACGCGAAGCGCGCCCGGCGGCGGCGATACCGCGAATGTCAAAAGCGCTTTAAGCCTCCGCGCCGGGCCCTGTTTGATTTAGCGCAAGGATCGGAGTCGAGGTCCTGGACTATATGAAGCTGTCGCATGACATCGCCCACGTTTTCATGGCCTCGCCCACGTTTTCGAGCCGGGTCCGTTTTCCGGCGGTTCGCAGGAGTACCCGGATGGCTTCGCTATTTTTTATCGAATCTGACCTCATGGAATCACGCAATGCCATTCTTGCCGGCAATTGGTGGGCCGTGGCGATCAGAGGCGTGTTGGCGATCCTCTTTGGCGTGGCGGCCTTTGCCATTCCCGGCGCGACAATTCTTGTCCTGGTCCTCGTTTTTGGCGCTTACAGTTTTTTCGACGGCGTCGCGAGCATTGTTCTCGCGGCGTGGGGCGCCAGTCATCACGAGCGCTGGGGCTTGCTGCTTCTCAACGGGATCATCGGCATTGCCTTTGGGTTGGTCGCCTTCCTCTGGCCTGGAATTACGGTCCTGGCCTTTGTTTTCCTCGTCGCGGCCTGGGGCTTCGCCTGGGGGGCGATCATGCTCGCCGTGGCCGCTGGTCTCAAGATCAGCCATGGCCGGTGGTTTCTTGTGTTCGCCGGGATCATCTCGCTGATTTACGGCGTTCTCTTGTGCCTGAGTCCCCTGATCGGCGCCTTGGTCCTGACCTGGTTGATCGGAGCCTACGCCCTCATTCTCGGGGGCACATTGCTGGCGCTCGCCTATCGTTTAGCAAGCCATAAGCCGGAGAGAATCCGGAAGATCGAAATTACATCACACTGACGCCTTCCCGGAGCCAATCCAGGCTCGCGGTCCCAATTCGACGGAGGTTTCCATGGTCATGCGCTGCATTCTAATTCCGGTAGGCGTGGGCGTCGACGCGAAGCATCGCTTCGATACGGCCGCGAAACTCAGTGAAAAGTTCAATTCGCATATCGAAGTGATGTTCATCAGCCCCATTCCCGAAACCTATCTGGCGGGGCTTCCAGACGTCGCGGTCGCGGCGGGCATCACCTTCGACAGCATCAAAGTCGAAATTCAGGACGCCGCCGCCGCAAGTAAGACCAAGCTCGCGAGTTGGTGTGCCGCAAACGGAATGGGCTTTGGTCCTCCCGCGGAAAACCTCGATACGAGGTTCGCGATTTGGACCGAGGAAACCGGGGATCTCGAGAGTTGCGTCGCATTGGCTGGACGGGTGAACGATTTGATCATCGTCGACAAGCCCAAGATAGACGAGACGTTTTCGCAACGTGTTTTCGAGGCGGCGGTCTTCTCGGCTGGGCGCCCCACGCTCATGGTTCCCGAAGCCGTGAACGGCGATCCGCTGCGTCACGTCGCGATCGCCTGGAACGGATCCTTGGAATCCGCGCGCGTAATCGGACAATCGATCGCATTGTTGCGCAAGGCCGGTCGCGTGAGCATCATCCAAGCCCCGGGACCGGACGAAGGCAATACCGAATTGGCGGACTTGTCCGCCTATCTGCGCTGGCACGGTATCGTAGCGGAGATCCACGATCTTCGTTCAGTGACGGATAAATCGGCTGGCGAATTGATTCTGGACGAGGCCGTCCGCCACGATGCGTCAATGTTGGTGATGGGGGCCTATACGCATAGCCGTCTCAGACAGTTCCTCCTGGGAGGTGTCACGCAACATGTCGTCACTCATGCCCGCATCCCCGTCCTGATGACGCATTAATGACGGGGACGCTCGCGACAAGCCGGCTGTTCCATGGTGCTGGCCGCGTCGAAAAAGGCGCGGCTCTCACAGTCCGGCACGTCCGATGAATTCGCCTCGGGACGACAGCCAGCGCGAGGTTTTCGAGTTTCTCCAAAACCCCCGGACGTACGGTTTGTCAAACCCGGTCACGAGGATCGACACCCATGGCGCCGCCGTCTTCCTCTGCGGCGCGGATGTCTACAAGGTGAAGCGCGCCGTGCGTTTCCCTTTCATGGATTTCTCGACTTTGGCGAAACGCCAAGCGGCCTGCGAGGCGGAAATCGCGGTCAATCGCGCGAATGCACCCGGTCTTTATCTCGGCACCGTTCCGGTCACGCGCGACGGTGGCGCGCTACATCTCGGCGGCGATGGTCCCGTCGTCGAATGGACAGTCCATCTCCGCCGTTTCGATGAAAACGCCACCCTGGATCGTCTCATCGGGAAAGGCAGCCTCGGCGCCAGCCTGATCGATTCGCTCGCGCAAGCCATTCTTGCGTCGCACCGGCGAGCGCCGGTTGGGGACGGCGCCGCCGCGACCGCCGCCTTGCGCCAAGCTCTCGAGGAAACATCGGACGAGCTCGTGAAAGCCACGGACCTCTTTCCGGCGCGGGAATCCGAGGCCTTTGGCGCGGCGCTCCGGGCAGCCTTCGATCGCGTCGAGCCGCTTTTGCTCCGCCGGGGCGCGGCCGGGCAGGTCCGGCTCTGCCATGGCGACCTTCATCTCGGCAATATCGTTTTGATCGAGAACGCGCCGGTGTTGTTCGACGCGATCGAATTCAACGACGACATCGCGACGATAGATATTCTTTACGACCTCGCCTTCTTGATCATGGATCTCTGCAAGCATGATCGCCGCGACGACGCAAACCGGCTTCTCAATCGCTACATCTCCTCGGCGCAAGATGTCGCCCGGCAGATCGAAGGCCTCGCCGCGTTTCCGCTGTTTCTGAGCTTACGGGCCGCGATCCGGGCGAGGGTTCTCTGGGAAAGAATGCGCCTCGCCCCTGGCCCTTCGAGCCAGCGGCAAGAGGCTTTACCCTACTTTTCCGCCGCCGGCGCCTTCCTCCGGCCGGTTCCGCCATGCCTCATCGCCATAGGCGGCGTTTCGGGAACGGGAAAGACGACGCTCGCCAGAGCCATCGCCCCAGAGATTGGCCTAGCGCCGGGGGCGCTCCATCTGCGCAGCGACGTCGAGCGAAAGCGCCATTTCCATGTCGAGGAAACGGGCCAGCTTCCGGCCAAAGCATATGGACCTGGCGTCTCCCAAACCGTTTATGGGAAGCTACGGACTTTGACCGAGGCGGCGCTTGGCGCCGGGCGGTCCGTCGTCGTGGATGCCACCTATCGCGACGCCGGCGAGCGTAGCGCCATCGAGATCGTGGCGAAACGCGCGAACGTTCCGTTTCATGGTATTTGGTTGGATGCCCCTGTCGAGACCCTGATGCGGCGCGTCACGGAGAGACAGGGCGACGCCTCGGATGCGACAAGCGAAGTCGTCGCGGAACAGGCCCAAGCACCTGCGCTAGACATCGCATGGCATCGCATCGATACCAGCCGGGGATGGGATGCCGTAAAATCCACAGCGCGCGCAATCATACGGGGCGAAGCGGACAGCAGCTCGCTGTGAGCGCCTGATCGCCGGCGTTTTTTCAGGCCGGATTGACCGGAAGCGCGACAAAACGCATTCCCTCCGACGACTTGACCCGCACCAGCACGGTCTTACGGCCCTCCTTGCGTGCGTTTTCGAAGACCGCCGCGAGTTCGCTTCTGGCGTTGACCGCCTGTCCCGACGCCTCGAGGATCACGTCGCCGCGGCGCAGCCCTTTCTGCGCAGCCAGTCCACCCGGATCGATCCCGGTGACGTAAAGTCCCTTGTTCCCGCCGCCAAGAATTTCGGCGGCTGGCTCGACCTCGAGACCGAGCCCCGAAAGCTTGTCGCTCTTGTCGTGATCGTCCAAATCGGCCTTGACCTCCATCTCCTCCGGCAGCACGCCGAGCTTCACATTCACCGTCTTCTCGGCGCCGCCACGCAGATAGGTGATGCTGGCCGTCTTGCCCGGCCCGAGCGCCGCGATCCTGCGCGCGAGATCGCGAGGTCCGTCGATCTTCTCTCCATCGACGGCCGTGATGACGTCGCCCGCCTTCAGCCCCGCTTCCTCGGCCGGAGCCCCTTTTTGCGGCTCCGCGACGAGCGCGCCCTTGGTGGACTTCAGCCCCAGGCTGTCGGCGATATCCTGCGTCACGGGCTGGATCTGTACGCCAATCCAGCCCCGCGCCACCGAACCCTTCTCCTTGAGCGCGACGATCACGTCCTTGGCCACCTCCGCCGGGATGGCGAAGCCGATGCCGATCGAGCCGCCCGACGCCGAATAGATCGCCGTGGTCACACCGATCACGCCGCCCCGCATGTCGAAGGCCGGGCCGCCGGAATTGCCACGGTTGACCGGCGCGTCGATCTGCAGGAAATCGTCGTAGGGGCCGCTGCCAATATCGCGCCCACGCGCCGAAACGATGCCCGCCGTCACCGTGCCGCCCAATCCGAAGGGATTGCCGACCACGATCACCCAATCGCCGATGCGCGGCGTGACATCGGACCATTCGACGTAAGGGAAATTGCTCCCCTCGTTGATCTTCAGCAAAGCGAGATCGGTGCGCTTGTCGGTCCCGACGATCTTCGCCGGCACGGTGCGGCCGTCGTCGAGCGTGACCTCGACTTCGTTCGCATGTTCGACGACATGGTTGTTCGTCACGACATAACCGTCGGCGCTGATGATGAAGCCCGAGCCTTGAGACATGGTCAGGCGTTTTTGCGGAGGACCGCCGGGAGTCTCGCCGAAGCGTTTAAAAAAACGATAGAGCGGATCGTCTGGCGAGAGCTCGGGAATGTCGAAGCCTTCCGGCTGGCCGATCTCCACCGCCTTGACCTTGATCGCGACGACCGCGCCCTTCACCCGGTCGACGACGCCGGCGAACGAGGCGGGCCCCGACGCCGGAGCGAGACCTTGCGCAGCCGGCGCTTCGGCGCGGGCGAGACCGGCCGGCGTCACGCCAATGACCGCTGCCGCGAACGCGAGGAACGCCGCCGCGCCGAGCGTTGCGATGCGCAAGCGGCGCCACACGGGAAGCCGCTCGCGCGAAAAAGCCGATAGGGCGCGCGGATTGCGAACGTGCCGGTAAAACGCCGAAGGATTCATGGGAAGCCATCCCTCCATCTGATCCGGGCCCCTCGCCGGCCGCCGTTTTTCATCCGCGACATCTACACCGGAGAAATCTCACGGACTTCGCCGGTCCAAGGTTGCCTTGGCTCGATTAAACCGCCCCGGCGTCGCCGGGGGCATCGGATGAATTAAGCGACCTTGACCTCGATCTTCTTGGCCGCCTTATGACCTTCCGCATGTTTGGGAAGCTTGACGGTCAACACACCATTCGCGAAGGTTGCTTCAATCTTCTCCGCATTGACATCTTCGGGAAGTGGAAAGCTTCGTTCGAACGAACCGAAATAACGTTCGGAAAGGTAATAATTTTCTTTTTTTTCTTCTTTTTCCTGCTTCTTGTCGCCGCGGATTCTCAGCGAACCGTTGACGATCTTGACGTCGATTTCCTTCTGCTCGAGGCCAGGCAATTCCGCCGTTACCTCGTAAGCTTGATCCTTATCGACGAAATCGACGGCCGGCATCCCACGTGAGCCCATCTTCTGGAACCATGCCGGTTCGGAACCAAGGATCGACGAGGGCGTCGGGAGCCGCGGAAAGTTGAACCCGAAATCATCGAACAGCCGGTCGATTTCGTAGCGAAGGGTTTCGTAGGGACGCCACGCCTGCAAACCTGCCGGGCGGGCCTGCTCCTTAGGGGTGGTCGTGACTGGAACCTTTTTTGCTTCTTCCGCCATCTCTCATCCTCCTGTCCTGAAATCTGGACGAACGGGTTATAAGCGTGCGCGGCCACCGGGTATTTGATGTTCATCAATGATGAGCGGCTTTCGTCATCTTGGTGGGCAAAAAAACTGCTTCAGCTACACTATTCCTATACGCGACTGTAGCGGCGGCCTTTAGATCCGTCCCAACATAATCTTAGGATGCGGCGGCGACGCAACAGGGGCGAAACCCCGGGCGGCGGCTTGATATTTTTGTAGGCTTGGCGGGCATGTTCTGATTCATTCTGGGAATGAAACAGCTGCCCGACATCGACGCGTTATCCGCCCCGGAGCTG
>JBEKFQ010000068.1:0-14606 GCA_050013235.1 Beijerinckiaceae bacterium | reverse complement strand
TCTGGGATTATGTCGGCGCGAGGCTCGGCGCGCCGAACCACGCCGGCATCGCGATGCTGCCCGAAATAATCAAAACCCGCGCCGCGACAGCTTAATCGCCCGGGGTTTTGCCCCTCTTACGTTTTTCCTTGTAAAATTCAATATTCCGTCAGGTGACGGAACTTCGATTAAAAAATACATCATGAAGGCTCCCGTGTCCGCGGCATGCCTCTTATGCACAACTTGGACTGTTTAAAAGCCTGGCCATACCCCTGTTTTTTAGCGAGTTTCCAAATATTCCCAGGGCGCTTCCGTGAAATTTCTTCTTTTGTTACTTGACAGGTTGGCGGAAAGCGATTTTTGCTGTCTAGATAATAGCAACTGAAATGCTTGTATTGCCGGATGCCCGGCTTCTGGGACGAAGAAAAATCATGGAAAGAAATGACACGAGGCTCATCGGGAAAAGCGCGGAAATCGTTTCGGCTTTCGTCAGTAATAATGCGGTGAGGGTGAGCGATCTCGGTTCTCTGATCGAGAGTGTTCACACGTCTCTTTTGCAGCTTTCGGGTGCCGCGCCCGTCGAGGCCGCTCCTGTTTTGGCGGAGCCTGCGGTCCCCATTCGCAAATCGGTGACGAATGACCATGTCTTTTGCCTCGAAGACGGGAAAAAATTCAAATCCATCCGCCGCCATCTCATGACGGCCCATGGGCTGACGCCTGATCAATACCGGGATAAATGGTCGTTGCCCGCGCAATATCCCATGGTCGCGCCGGCCTATGCTTCCGCGCGGTCCGATCTGGCAAAAAATTCCGGTCTCGGCCGGCTGAATGGCCAGCGTCTCAGCGCGAAAGCCGCCGCGGCGTCAGAGGAGCCCGCGGTCAAAAAGCTGCGTGGACGGCCGCGCACGCGTCCTCTCGTTTAACTGCCCGGTCATCGAAGTTCGCAGGACGCCCCCGTTCACCGGGGGCGTTTGCGTTTTAGGGCTGCTCAGGTCTTTGTTTTAGCGTAAAGTTTTACCGGAAAACCGGGGCCATTCTTCCAGATTCTGGTTATCCCGGAACGGGCTGGATGCGAGAGTGCGATCCCACGGTCATGAATGTTCAATTCTGACATGGACCCGGCGCCATGGACTCGGCTCTTTGCGATTCATTTTTCACGGCGCGCTCAAGCTCGCTAAAATATAAGCTTCCGCCTCTGCGGCTTCCACGAAACGGAAGCCCGGCAGCTGGTGGCGGGCGAATGTTTCCTGACGTTTGATGTAGCGCCGCGTATCGGCTTTTCCTTCCGCAATCGCCTCCGCGAGCGGAAAGTCTTCGCGGATGTGGCGTAGCAATGGCGGCACGCCATGCGCGCGCATGACAGGCAGAAGGGGATCGAGCTGGCGGCCCGAGAGACGCTCGACCTCGTCCAGCGCGCCGTTTTGCATCATCTGATCGAAGCGGCTGTCGATCCGCTCGCGCAGCGCCGGGCGGTCCAAGGTCAAAAAGACGGAAACGCATCGCGACGGGTCGAGCAGCGCCGCGCCACGGCTTGACTGGAAGCTTACGAGACTTTGCCCGGTCGCCGCGTGAACCTCCAAGGCGCGCAGAATCCTTTGGGGATCGCTCGGACGAAGCCGGGCCGCCGTCAAGGGATCGATGGAGCCGAGCAGCGCATGCAATTGTTCCGGCGTCTGGCCCTCGGCTTCGTTTCGAATTCGCGCGCGCACCTCGTCCGGCACGGCCGGGATGTCCGATAGGCCCTGCGTCAGGGCCTTGAAATAAAGCCCCGTGCCGCCCACGAAAATGGGGATCAGACCCGTTTCTTGGGCGCGCTCGTATTCGCGCCGCGCGGCGGTGAGCCAGCGGCCGGTGGAAAAATTTTCCGCGCCATCTTCCGTGCCGAACAGAGCGTGGGGCGCGCTTGCTTCCTCCTCGACGCTGGGGCGCGCGGTGATGATGCGGAGATCGCGATAGACTTGCATCGAATCCGTATTGATCACGACGCCGCCGAGCTTTTGCGCGAGCCGGATCGCCAGGGCGGACTTGCCCGAGGCGGTCGGGCCTGCAATGAGAATAGCGTCCGGCTTGTTCATGTCAGCTCTCACCCGTCCAACCAAACATGATCCCGAAGAAATGACTTATGTCGTAACCTTTGCCGCAAGTCCGGCAGCGCCTGTCTTGACAGCTGAGCATCTGCGCCGCGCCGCTGGACTCTTGCCCAATCCCGGCGAGCCGCGCTGGCTTGCGCCTGGCATCGCGGCAGATCTTCCTTTCGCACCCCTCGCGGAGGGCTTCAAGCCGCGCTTGCGCGCGGAGCTCGAGGCCTTATTTGCCGGCGAGCCCATCGATATTGCGGTGCAGCCCGCCGCCAACCGCCGCAAGCGGCTCTTGGTGGCGGACATGGATTCCACCTTGATCGCGCAGGAATGTATCGACGAATTGGCCGCTGCCCTTGGGCTTGGCGCCCATGTCGCCGGCATTACGGAGCGTGCGATGCGGGGCGAGATCGCCTTCGAGCCGGCGTTGCGCGAGCGGGTTGCTCTGTTGCGCGGCCTCGACCTTGATCAGGTCAGCGAGGTGTTCGCCCAGCGCATCACTTTGACGCCGGGGGGGCGCGCGCTCGCCCAAACCATGCGCAAGCAGGGTGCCGTGACCGCCGTCGTCTCCGGCGGTTTCTCCCTGTTCACGGAGCGTGTGGCGGAGGCGCTCGGCTTCGAATCCCATTTTGCCAATCGCCTCCTGATCGAGGAGGGCAAGCTGACCGGCGGGCTGGAAGAGCCTATTTTGGGCCGCGAGGCCAAGCAGCATGTGTTGGTGAGCCTCGCCTATGCCCAGGGACTTTCGCTCGAAGAGACTTGCGCGGTGGGGGATGGCGCTAACGATCTCGCCATGATCCAAGTGGCTGGGCTCGGCGTCGCCTTTCATGCGAAGCCTGCCGTCGCCGCCGCGGCCGATGCGCGGATCGATCATGGCGATCTCACCACGCTGCTCTATTTCCAAGGGTTTTCACGCGAGGAGTTTGCGATTTGACACGCAACACCATTTGCGATGTTCCGGGCCTGAGTGTCGGGCAGGCGGCGGATGCGCTTATCGCGACCGGCGTCACCGCGATCCTGTTCGATACGCCTTGCATCGCTTCGATCTCGGTGGGGGGCGGCGCGCCGGGGTTGCGGGATACGGCGCTGTTGCAGCCCGGCATGACCGTTGAGCGGATCGATGCCGTCGTTCTGTCTGGCGGCTCCGCCTTCGGCCTCGATTCCATGGGCGGCGTGCAGGCCTTTTTACGCGAGCGGGGGCGGGGCTTCCGGGTTGGCGATGCCGCGGTGCCCATCGTGCCCGGCGCGATCCTGTTCGATTTGCTCAATGGGGGCGATAAAGATTGGGGGCCGGAGCCGGTCTACTGGCGCTTGGGCTATCGAGCCGCCGCCAAGGCCGGGCTCGATTTCGAACTCGGTACGGCGGGCGCGGGCTTTGGCGCCATGACCGCCACGTGGAAGGGCGGCCTCGGCTCCGCCAGCGCGGTGACACCAGCGGGTTTTACGGTCGGCGCAATCGTGGCCGTCAATGCCCTGGGCAGCGCGACCATCGGCGACGGGCCGCATTTTTGGGCCGCGCCCTACGAGCGGGCGGGCGAATTCGGGGGCTTGGGCTGGCCGGCACCTTTTCCCGCCGGCGCCTTGGACTTGCGGGTGAAGGGCGCGCAGCCGGAAAATACGACCATCGCGCTCGTGGCCACCGATGCCGTCTTGACCAAGGCGGAGGCCAAGCGCATCGCCGTGATGGCGCAGGATGGCCTGGCCCGGGCTCTGCGGCCTGTCCATACCGCGTTTGACGGCGACACGGTTTTTGTTGCCGCCACCGCCCGCGCGTCCCAGCCGCCCTCGGCGGCCGGCCTTTTGGAGATTGGCGCGCTCGCGGCCGATTGCCTCGCCCGCGCGGTGGCCCGTGCGGTTTTCGAGGCGGAGGCTTTGCCCTTTCCGGGCGCGGCGCCGGACTGGCGGAGCCGCTTTGCGTGACTTTATAGCGCAGTGAGGTTAGGCGTAACGCGTTATGACCATGATCGACCAAACACCGGCCCTCACCGAGGCTCAGCCCTACCGCCGCGTGACGGCGCGCGCGCTGCTGCTGGGCGACCGAATTGACGCCTCGGGCCTCGAGCGCTCGGACATGCTGTCCTCGAACCCGCTTGCCTTCAACGCCGGCGCCTCGGGCTTTGTCGCGCTCTACCGCTTTGGCGTCGCCGTTTTCGTCGGCCTTTCGCCTCTGGAGGAGGACGAGGTTCTCAACCAGGTTAAGCTCCGCGTCTCCGGCCAGCATGAGCATGTCGACGACGAAATCGCGCAGATCGACATTTCCGCCGAGAACGAGGACCGGATTCCCGCCGGCGGCACCATCCATTTGCGCGATCTCTCGCCCGCGCGGCTGCTCGTGGTCGCCGATGCCTTGGCGAAAACCGTCTCGCTAGGCCGCGACGAGCATGAGGTCAATGCCGTGTTCGACGAGATCGAGCCGTTCGCCGCGCAGCTGTTCGAAAAAGGCAGCCCGCCCTGGCGCCGCCGCTCGATGCTGAAACTCATCGGCCAGACGCTGCTGGTGCAGCACCGCCTCTCCGGCCGCGTGGCGGTGGAAGAAAAGCCCGACGTGCTCTGGGACCGCCCCGATCTCGAACGCCTCTACGCCCGGCTTGAAGACGAGTACGAGCTGAAGGAGCGCGCGCAAACGCTCAAACGCAAACTCGACGTGATCGCCGAAACCGCCCGTGCCCTCACCGACATCATCGACGCCGACCGGGCGACGCGGCTGGAAACAACCGTGGTCATCTTGATCGTCGCCGAAATCCTGCTGACGATCGGACAGATGGTTTTTTGGCGGCATTGACGGGCTGCCTGGCTCGTCGCGCGGATCGGACATAAAGCACGCGCAGGGTTGTCCGGTGGCATTTGTTGCCGTGGTATAGGCGTTTTTCATGATCGAGCGTAATCTCGCGGCCTCGATAAAGGCTGCGATGTTGGTTTGAAAAACGACTTATTTTCCCGGCGCTCGCGCATTGCGCCACCGGTGTTCCCGGATAATGCCTTGTATTTCTCCGGGGCGGGGCTGACGCTGGGCGGGCGCCTCATTGCACCTCATCCGGTCACGGCGCTCGACCGGGCCGTGGGTGATCGAGTGGCGAGCGACCGTCTCGACGCGCTGCTCGCTCTGGCCTTCCGGAAAAAGCTCGCGCCACATTTGCTGCGGCACATCGAGGTGGCCGCGGCCCATTCGCGCCGGGGCGATCACGTCCAAGCCAACATTCGCCTGGCGATGGCGTGGCTCACCTATATTCCAGAGCCTGCCCAAATAGGCCTGCGGCTCGATTTGGCGGACAAGCTCTTGTCGGGCGGCATGCCCGCCGGGGTCTTGCTTAAGGAGCTAGATCTCGAGCCGCCGGAGACGTTGGCTTGCGATTATAACCCCGATCAGCCGCGTGTCCCCGCTGGAAACGGAGGTGAAAGCGGGCGTTGGACCAGCGGCGGGGGAGGCGGGCAAAGCGCGGAAGCAGCGAAACCGCCCAAGTGGCAGGCGCTGGCGCCGCCCGCCGCTGTTCCTGCTCTGTTCGAGGCTGCGGAAGAGGCGGCGCGGCTTGCCGCATTGGCTGAGTTCGCCGGAGCCCTCGTTGCCGTAGCAGGCGCGACTGCCGTCCTCGGGCTCCTTTTTGTCCCCTATCAGCATTCGGATTCGTCGAGCGGCGTTCTTCCCGGCGAATCCGGAACCCGTTACGAATTCAATCGGGAGGACGGCTCGTTGCGCCTGATCGACACGACCGGCAGCACGCCGGTCGTCATCGCGGCGGGCCTGCGAGATCGCAATGGGGTCTTCTACGATTTTAATACCGGCTTCCCCTTTGCGCGGGATCTCGGCGATGTCCTCACATTCGATCAAGATCAGATCGACGCGGCGGCCCGTTCCGACAACGAAAGGGAGAGCGCGGCAGCTCCCGCGTCGAAAGATAAGGGCCCGAAATTATGCGAAGACCCTGGCCCGGACGCTCCGCATGGGGCATGCGATCGCGCCAATGCCTATCAAGAGCAAATCAGCGCCTTGAACAATCCGCAACGGCCACTGCCGAGCGGGTGGGCTGTCAGCATGATCAACCCGAGAACGGGACGGCGTGTCTATTACGACGATTGCCGGGAACTCGACGGCACCATGATCGAGGCGAAAGGGCCAGGATTCGGCGACATGCTCCGATCAGACTATATGCGCGACAAGATCGGAAGACGGTGGACCGGTCAGGCGGCTCGTCAAGTTGCGGCTTCCGGCGGGCGCGACATAGAATGGTATTTCGCGGACCAAAAAGCGGCGGATTTTGCGAGAAGGCTTTTTAATAAAAGTGAAGAACTCAAGGGAATCCGCACCCAAGATGTCGAGGCGGTGGTTCGATGAAACACGACAGATTGGCAATTTCTTACCATGTTTATTCCGAATGGGGCCCGAGACTTGAAACGCCGGAAGAGATCGCGGTGCGGCTCCGGCTCTTTGTCGATCGCCTTGTCGAAACAAGCCCCTGTTTCGCCAAATGGCGAATTGCCACCAAACGACGAGCACGTTTCTATGAAGCGATCAGGGACGATCTGGCGCCGGTAATCCGGGGCTTGATCAATGTCGATGACGAGGGGCCTTGTGCGATCGAAGGTTACTCGCTTGGGGGCTATGTGAGGGAACAGCCTTCCGATAAAACAATCCACTTCGGTGGGAATGCTGGCGCGGTTGCCGCCTATGATCATTGGAATGGGATCGACGTAGAGACGAGCTGGGGTCAGTGGCCAGACCCGGCGATTATCGAATATCCCGTGTTCAAGGCCATTCTGACGGCGACCGTTGATTCCTGGGATCCCTTCACTTGCGGGGCGCGCACCAGCGATTTGATTGACCATTACGAGCAAAGGGGTCCATTTCACGAGGCTTGGATGCTTTATGTGCCCCCGCATCTCGCGAAAACGGTTCAACCGCCTGACATTCCCGTCGTCGAGTCGATGCCCAATGGCGGGCTTTTCCTCGCCGCGACGACCGAGACTTTCAAGACGGACAATCCCGTCCATCTCGAAGCCGCCCGGCGCATTGGCCGCGCGACCCGGCATTTGAATGTGGGCAAAGGCGCTGAAAAATCATTGCCGAAGCAGGTCGTCATGTATCGTGACCCGGAGACGGGCGAGGTGCGCCCGCTTTATCCCTAAGCGCTGGAGCGTGACCCCTCGCCGGCCGTGGTGGTGCCTCTTGCCAAGGGATCGCCGGTATGCTGCTGTTTTCGGGTGCGTTTCAAAGCGCTGGAC
Source organism: Beijerinckiaceae bacterium (assembly GCA_050013235.1). GTDB lineage: Bacteria > Pseudomonadota > Alphaproteobacteria > Rhizobiales > Beijerinckiaceae > RH-AL1. The sequence goes on along the minus strand of JBEKFQ010000068.1, from coordinate 7,332 downwards.
TTGCCAAGTGAGAGGCCTACCTTGCTCACTATCGCCGTCGCGGTGCTCATCACCCTTGCGCTCCTCGGGATTGGCTGGGCCATGACTGAGGTTGGGCCGTGGTACCGGGATTTGCGCAAGCCAAGCTGGAACCCGCCGGATTGGATCTTCGGGCCGGTCTGGACGCTCATACTTGGCTTGGCCTGTTGGTCCGGCATCGCTGCCTGGAACGCCGCGCCCGATGTTGGGCATAAATTGCTCGTGGGCGGGCTCTTTGGCGCCAACGTGGTCTTTTACATATTGTGGAGCCCGTTGTTTTTCCATCTGAAACGGCCGGATTGGGCGTTGCTGGAAGTGCCGTTTCTGTGGGCCTCGATCCTCGCCCTCATCGTCTTTTTGGCGCCGTTCTCGCCGCTGTCGAGCTGGCTTCTCGCGCCTTATTTTCTCTGGGTCAGCTTCGCCGCGTTCCTCAATTTCGTGATCGTGCGGATCAATCCGCCGTTTGGGCGCGGCGAAGCCGAGGATAGGGCTAAGCTTTCATAGTTACAGCGCCATGGACGTGGGGCCCCGGCCTGTGCTAACCGCCGGACTTGGTTTTTTGACCCCGCGAGACCCCATGCGCCCGCTGCATATCCTCCCCTCGATCCTGTCGAGCGATTTTTCCCGGCTCGGCGAGGAAGTCCACGCCATTGTGGCGGCTGGCGCCGACGAACTGCATCTCGATGTGATGGATGGGCATTTCGTGCCCAATATCAGTTTTGGGCCGGATATCATCAAATCGATCCGAGGGGTCACGGACGTGCCCTTCGATGTCCATCTCATGATCTCGCCGGTGGACCCCTATCTCGACGCTTTCGCCAAGGCGGGGGCGGATGCCATTCACGTCCACGCCGAGGCCGGGCCGCATCTGCATCGCTCGCTGCAACATATTCGCGGCCTCGGCCTCAAGGCCGGCGTGGCGCTGAATCCGGCGACGCCTGTCGAGGCCATTCGCTATGTGCTCGATCACGTCGATGCGGTGCTTGTCATGAGCGTCAATCCCGGCTTCGGCGGCCAAAAATTCATCCCCTCGGCCTTGGAGAAGATCAGGGCCATCAAGGCTCTTATCGAGGACCGCCCGATCGATATCGAGGTCGATGGCGGGGTCGATGCGAGCAATGCGGGCGCCGTTGCCGCCGCGGGCGGCACGCGCTTGGTCGCGGGCAGCGCCGTCTTCCGCGATGGCCCCACGGGCTACAAAAAGAACATCGATGCCATCCGTCACGCGGCGCTGAGCGCGCGCGGCGAACTCATTTAAAAGGTCGCGCCATGATCCCCCGCTATTCCCGCCCTGCCATGGTCAAGGTGTGGGAGCCGCAGACGCGGTTCCGCATTTGGTTCGAGATCGAGGCCCATGCCTGCGATGCGCTGGCCGAAATCGGCGTGATCCCGAAGGAATCCGCCAAGGCGATCTGGGACAAGGCTGGGCATGTCACGTTCGATGTCGAACGGATCGACGAGATCGAGCGGGTGACGAAGCACGATGTGATCGCGTTCTTGACCCATCTCGCCGAATTCATCGGGCCGGATTCGCGCTTCGTGCATCAGGGCATGACGTCGTCGGATGTGCTCGACACCTGCCTTGCCGTGCAGCTCGCGCGGGCCTCGGATATTCTCATTGCCGAAGTCGACGCGCTGCTGGCGGCGCTGAAGACGCGCGCTTACGAGCACAAGCTCACGCCCACGATCGGGCGCTCGCATGGCATTCATGCCGAGCCGGTGACGTTTGGTCTCAAACTGGCGTTGGCCTATACCGAATTTGCCCGTTGCCGCGAGCGGCTGGTGGCGGCGCGCAAGGAAATCGCGACTTGCGCGATTTCGGGCGCGGTCGGCACGTTTGCGAATATCGATCCGCGCGTCGAGGCGCATGTCGCGGAAAAGCTCGGTCTCGTGCCGGAGCCGGTTTCGACGCAGATCATTCCGCGCGACCGGCACGCCATGTTCTTCGCGACGCTCGGGGTAGTGGCCTCCTGTCTGGAGCGGCTGGCGATCGAGATCCGGCATTTGCAGCGCACGGAAGTGTTGGAAGTGGAAGAGTTCTTCTCCGAAGGGCAAAAAGGCTCCTCCGCCATGCCGCATAAGCGCAACCCCGTGCTCACCGAAAACATCACCGGCCTCGCGCGCCTCGTGAGGGGCATGGCCATGCCCGCGATGGAAAATGTGGCGCTGTGGCACGAGCGCGATATTTCGCATTCCTCGGTCGAGCGCATGATTGGCCCCGATGCCACGGTGACGCTGGATTTCGCGCTAGCCCGGATGACCGGCGTGATTGAGAAATTGGTCGTGTACCCCGCCAATATGCAAAAGAACCTCGATCGACTCGGTGGGCTTGTACATTCGCAGCGGGTGTTGCTGGCGCTGACGCAAAAAGGCGTCAGCCGCGAGGACGCCTATGCCCTGGTCCAACGCAACGCCATGCCGGTCTGGCGCGGCGAGGGCGAGTTCTTGACGCTGCTCAAGGCCGATCCGGATGTGTCCAAGGCGCTCAGCGCGGCGGAACTGGAGGCTTTGTTCGACCTGGCGTATCACCTCAAGAACGTGGATATGATTTTTGCGCGGGTATTTGGGGCGTAGGATCAGCCTCCACCCGATACCGCGCCGCCAGCCGCCCAATCGTCGCGCCTTGAACCAGGACGCTGAAGAACACCGCGGCATAGGTCGAAGCCAAGATCAGCTCGCGGTACGGGCCGCTGGGGATCGAGAGCGCCAGCGCGATCGAAATGCCGCCGCGCAGGCCGCCCCACCAGAGCAGGGGCAGAGCGCCTTTGCCGATGCTCTGGAACGGACGCAGAAGCGCCAAGGGTACGGCCACCGAGATCAAGCGCGCGGCGAGCACGATGGGGATCGTGGCGGCGGCGATCAGCATGGTGCGGCTCTCGTTCCAAACAGAGATGGCTTCTAGGCCAATGAGCAGGAACAGCACGGCGTTCAAGATTTCGTCGATCAGTTCCCAAAATTTGACGACGTAATCCCTGGAAATATCGCTCAGCGCATAATGGCGGCCGTGATTGCCCATGATCAGCCCGGCGACGGCCATGGCCACGGGGCCGCTGACGCCGGCCGCTTGCGCGACGGCGTATCCGCCCATTACGGCCGCGAGAGTGATCAGCAATTCGACGGCATAATCGTCGATCCCGCTCAGGGCGTAAAAGGCGGTGGCGCCGGTCACGATGCCAAAAGCCACGCCGCCGCCGGCCTGTATCGCAAACAACCCCGCGGCATGGGAGATTGACAGGCCACCCTCGCCATTCGCGGCGGCAAAGAGGATGGAGAACAAGACGACGCCGACGCCGTCGTTGAACAGGCTTTCCGCCGCGATGGTCGCTTGAATGGCTTCGGGCAAGACCGCCTTGCGCAGAATGGCGATCACCGCGACGGGATCGGTCGGGCTGATGATCGCCCCGAATACGAGGCACCAGATCAGGGGCACATCGGGGCCGCTGAAGACCAAAAGCAGTTTGAGGCCGAAGCCGGTGATGATTGTCGAGAGCACCGTGCCCAGGATCGAAAGGATCAAAATGGTCCAATGTCCCTCCCGCATGTCGCGGAGGTTAATTTGGAACGCACCGGCGAACAACAAAAACGACAGCATGCCGTCGAGCAGAGTGGTGCGGAAATCGAGCCCATCCACGAAGCCGCGGGTCATGTGGATGAGGCCGAGACTTGGAAATAGCCGCCCCGTCACGATGATGAGGGCGGAGAGGATCGCGCCCATGATCGTCAGGCCGATGGTTTGCGGCAGCCTGACGAAGCGGGCGTTGATCGTGCTGAGCACGGCCGCCAGCACGACAATGATCGCGGCGGCATCGAAGGGGGAGAATTTCGGAGCGGTCAGGGTCTGTCCGATCGGTGGAGAGGCTGTTGCCCGCATCTTTGCGCGCGATGCCGCCAATTTGCGCGAAGATGACGATATCCCGCCGAGGAGACAAGGAGATTTCATCCATGCGCGCCATTGGATTCGACACATTTCGACCTGCCGGCGCGATGTCCCGGCGCTGTCGCCCTGGAGACGAAAGCGGCGCGGCGCGGGCATAATCTTTTTGGAAGGGATTTGAGTCGGCATGGTTGATTTCGAAAACGGTCCGCCGGGGGAAAATCCGTCTTACGTCTTTGCCTGCGCGCGCGTGGCTGGTAAAGTTGCGCCATGCGAATTGCGGAAGCCGACATTTTCATCGTGCCAGGCCTCAGCGGCGGGACAGACGATCACTGGTACAGCCGGTGGGCGGCCAAGCTCCCCACCGCGCGGCGGGTGCAGCAGGCCGATTGGCACAATCCCAATCTCGAAGCCTGGACGGAACGTTTGATCGCGACGGTCCAGGAGGCCAGGCGCCCGGCGATTCTTGTCGCCCATAGTCTCGGTTGCATCACCATCGCCCATGCGGCGCCCGAGATCGCGGCAAAGGTTGCCGGCGCCTTTCTCGTGGCGCCGCCGTCCCGCGAGGTCATGCTGTCGATTGCCGCGATCGACCCGGCCTTTGCCGATGTGCCGCGCGATCCATTGCCGTTCCCGGCGGTGTTGATCGCGAGCCGCGACGATAGCTACGCGGATTATCTCGAAAGCGAGAAGCTTGCCCACGATTGGCACGCCGAGCTTGTCGATGCCGGCGCATCCGGACATATCAATGACGAAAGTGGCCATGGCCCTTGGCCGGAGGGGCTGATGCGCTTCGCGGGGTTCTTAAAGACGCTATAAAGTGTAACTATCATTTCATTCAATCGAGGGTTTTCCGCGCCGGGGCGATTCGCGGCGCGGGATGTTTGATTTCTTCGGGGGATGATATGGCGGAACGATTTTTGCTCACATGCACTGACGAGCCTCTCGAGTTTTGCTTCATTCCGCTCCCGCCGAGAAAAATGGCATCGAGAAAAATGGCATCGAGCAATCATGCGAATGGCAGCGTCCGGCCTTTCGTGGTGGTGCGATGACCAGCGGGGATCTTGGGCCTTTTCCCGATGTCGCGGGTTTTTCCGGCGAGCGGCTGATGCGCCTCGATGCGGCCATGCGGATCGAGGTGGAGGCGGGGCGTATTCCCGGCGCCATGCTGTTGATCGAGCGCCAAGGCGAGACCGTATTGAAACGGGCCTGGGGCTACCGCGACCGGCAAGCCGGCACCATCATGACGGCGGATAACGATTTTCCGGATTTATTCCATGACCAAGCCGGTCGTGTCCGTTGCCGCGATGATGCTGGCGGCGGAGGGGCGGCTCCATCTCGGCCAGCCCATCAGCGATTTCATTCCGGCCTTCGCCAACACCAAGGTTTTCCGGGATGGCGTTCTGGCGGAGCCTTCGAATCAGCCCACAGTCCAGGATTTGCTGCGCCATACCTCCGGCCTGACCTATCAGTCCAATGGCGGCGCGGTGGGGGATCTCTATGGCCAGGCCGGGCTGTTTTCCGCCGATGTGACCAACGAGGAATTCGCCAACCGGCTTGCGGCGCTTCCCTTCGCTCACGAGCCGGGGCGCGTGTGGGAATATAGCCATTCCACCGAAATTCTCGGCCGGGTGGTCGAAGTTGCCTCTGGCTGGCCGCTGTCGGCTGTTTTGACAACACGCATTCTGGCGCCGCTCGGCATGTACGACACCGGCTTTTTCGTCGCCAACGAAGCCCGACACAACCGGATCGCGGAACCTCTGCCCGGCGAGACGGTCAATGGACGCGGCGCGTTGTTCGATCCGCGCCGCGAGCGCGCTTTCGAAGCCGGCGGCATGGGCTTGGTTTCGACGGGGGGACGATTGCGCGCGTTTCGCGCGCATGCTGTTGGCGGGGGGTGCTTTGGGCAAGACCACGATTCTCGGCAAGCGGACGCTGCGTTTCATGGCCTCCGATCATATCGGCCCTACGACCGGCATCGTGAAACAGCCGGGTTACATGCCGGGGCCTGGCTATGGATTTGGCTTAGGCTTCGCGGTGCGGCTGGAGCCGGGAGCGGCCATTTCGCCGGGCTCGGTAGGCGAATTCCATTGGACCGGTGCTGCCGGCACCGGATTTTGGATCGATCCGGTCGAGGATCTCTTCGTGATCCTGCTCACGCAGGCGCCGAGTCAGCGTCTGCGGCTGCGCGCCATGGTGAAAACCATGGTCTACGATGCGCTAACCGGTGGAAGAAGCTTGCGGGTTTGAGGGGGCTTTCGGATCAATCCAATAGCCCTCACCCTTCGAGACGCGCTTCGCGCCCTCAGGGGGAGGGGATCGTTGCTGTAACTTAGAGAGCTAAGCCTCCCCCGCGTGCGGGGAAGGCCTTCGCGTCAGTTCCGGTTACCGCGAATAGAACTCGATCACGAGGTTCGGTTCCATCACGACGGGGTAGGGGACCTCGGACGGCAGCGGGATGCGCGTGACCTTCGCCGAGAATTTCGAATGGTCGACCTCGTAATAATCCGGCACGTCGCGCTCGGCGAGCTTGGTCGCTTCCATCACGAAGGCGAGTTCGCGCGAGGCGTCCTTGACCTCGATGAGATCGCCGACCTTCACCAGATAGGAGGCGATGTTGACGCGGCGGCCGTTCACCTTGACATGGCCATGGTTCACGAACTGACGGGCCGCGAAGACGGTTGCCACGAATTTCGCGCGATAGACCACGGCATCGAGGCGGCGCTCGAGGAGGCCGATCAGATTGTCGCCGGAATCGCCCTTCATGCGGATCGCTTCGGCGTAATATTTGCGGAACTGCTTTTCCGAAATATTGCCGTAATAACCCTTGAGCTTCTGCTTGGCCTTGAGCTGCGTGCCGAAATCGGAAAGCTTGCCCTTGCGGCGCTGGCCGTGTTGGCCGGGGCCATAATCACGGCGGTTCACGGGGCTCTTCGGGCGGCCCCAGATATTCTGCCCCATGCGGCGATCGATTTTATACTTGGATTCGGCGCGCTTTGTCATCGCGTGTCCTCTAATGTGGCGCCGGCAATAGGACACGGCCGGGCAAAAGCACGCGCTGAGCATGCCGCCACGAAATCGCGTCATCCGCCGGCTAGGTGGCGGAGGAACGCGCCCTCCTTTGCTTGAGCCAGCCGTACCTATTCCGCGGATAAATCCTGTCTTGGGATGAAATCCTGGGATATGACGATTGGCAAGCCGACAGGCCAGCCGCCAAAAGGGGCGGGCCACGGGTGCGTACTCGAGGGCCAAAGCCTTCGAGAAGTTGGATCGCCTATAGCGTTTTGGTTCTCGCGTCAATGCGATGGGATGTAAATGGCAGGGGAATCGCATATCGAATTCGCTTGCGTGTGATTTGGTGATCGATTCTGCGCCGCTCAGGCTTTTTGGCTTGAGAGGGTGGGTCGATGGAAGGGTTCTTGGCCTGTTTCGCGGGGCTT
>JBEKFQ010000067.1:0-14958 GCA_050013235.1 Beijerinckiaceae bacterium | reverse complement strand
CGTAATGCTCAGGAAAGCTGCGATACATCACATGCTGGAAGCGGCGCACGTGATCACGAAATGCAAGGATTTCGTGATCGTCGGAAGCGGAGCGCTGATCGCAACCCGGAACGATCTACCGGCGACGCTTATGATGACCCCGGAGATCGACCTCTATGCGCGGGATGCAAAGGATCCGGAAGATACTGCAAGCCTGATCGAGGCCACCCTCGGATCAGCATCCTGGTTCTTCAAGACGTACAACTACTATGCAGACGCGGTATCGTCCGAAACGGCCACAATGCCAACCGATTGGACGGACAGAGCCAAAGCCCCGACCTGTAAAATCGCTTTCAACAATGACCCCACTGCCCGCGTTTGCTAACATATTGGTCTCGTTGGCGAATAGTGGATTTCTATGGGGTCGCGTTTCGCTTCCAACCATGACCCTGGATAGACGTGTGATCTCTTCGATGTGGCAATGACTTAACGCCAAAAGAGAGCGGGGTCATTGTTGGACGCGTTTTTACACGCCTGACTGTAGCGCTTTCGATTTATCGAAGTCAGAATCGATCACATGCTCTGGCCGCCGCGCTGACGTGGCCGCGGTCCTTGTGGAGGCATCTCGTCCTGCGGCCGGACGAAGAACGGCACGTCCGCCCCGAACGTCACGTATTCGGGAATGCCGGCCGCCTCCGAGGCCGCGCGCGCCCGCTTGATGACGGCCTCGAAGGACCGCGGATCCTGTCTCGCCGACGCCCAGGCGCGACCGCGGATCGACGTCAGGGATTTCACCCTGAACCCGTAGATGTGCAGGACGGCGATGGTCCATCGGATATTGCTTCGCCTCGAATGCCTCGATCAATGTCGCCAGTACGTCGAGCCGATCACCCTTCGGCGTACCGCTCTTGGCGCCCCACAGCCGTTCCGCCTCGGCAAGCGCCGCCTCGTAGTCCGTCTCGGTACGGATGGGCTTCAGATCAGCCGCCATGCTTCACCTCCATCACGTCGATCTGGTCATAGGCCTTATGTGTACCAATCCAGAGGGATCGCGCTTCCGAACGATGACCATACTTATCGCTCAATTTGCGGCTGCCTACGATTCAGGAAACAGACGAGGAAAAAGAATTTCCAGTGCATCTGCGGGAAAACGTAACGACACGGTGCCTTTTGGCGTTTCAGATGCGAGGAGACCTGCGGCAATGACGTCATTGAGCACTCTTCGTGCTGTGCGTTCGGGCAGTCCGGTGATACGCGCGATTTCCCCGCGCTCGAACTCGCCACGTATCAGCGCTTCTTCAAGAAGCCGTATCGCTTCCGGCTTTAGCCTATCGCTGCGTTCGACAAATGTACGGAGGCGCCGAGCGAGGGTATCAAGCTCAAACAAGCCCGACATGAATCGGACCTGGTCGAGGGCGACCTTGAGGAACCACAAAACGAACTCACTGAGCGCGCGCTGCGAGAGATTACCTCGACCGTCGAGGTCGCCTTGCCGTGGCATATCGGCATGATCCATCATGCTTTTGTATTCGCTCCGGCTTTCCAAGCCACGCGCAAGTCCACGCGAAATAGACCAAAGGCCATGAGCGCCGATGCCTGCGGTGTAAGCCATGGCGTGGCTCATTAACCGGCTGACGCGCCCGTTGCCGTCGGGAAAAGGATGGATGTAGTTGAGGCGATGATGCGCAGCCGCCATAGCAATCACCCGGCTAGACTTGCCCATACGATCCAGGCGGTAACGCTCTTCAAAATAATGCATGAAAGCAGGAACGCATTCGCTTGATGGAGGGGCGTGCCGGCCCACGACAACGTCATGCTCGGGCAGCGAACGCCATTCACCTGCTTTCATCAGAAACTCATAATCGCGGCCCCGCATTCGCAACATTTCTTCAGGAGCCCCTTGGTAGAATTGCTTGTGAAGCCACTTGATGAATTCCACCGAGGCTGGTTCAGGTAAGTGGCCCTCAGCCGCCATGCGATCGACTTCAGCCTGCACACGAACATGCGCGGCGGCTTCGAGCTGAAGATTCCGCCGCTCTTCATCGGCATCAAATTGTCCGGCGAGTGCACGTTCTATATCTCTCGGTCGGGTATTGTGACCTTCGATGAGATTGCTGTAGTAGGCATTCATGATGCGCACGAGCGCCGAAAGATTGGCGGCGGTGCGGGGATGAAGCGCTTGCCCGAGCGTTGCCGCCGCGGCGGACAGCTCGGCTACAACGTCGCTAATAGCTTCGCCTGGCTCTTCCAGACGTGCTGGTTCGATGCGCTGAGGGACTTCAAGTGCGGGCATGTTGGCCGATTTCTGTGAATCATAAACGGTTGATTATAGATCGATAATTCTAAAATTGCCACCAAGATCGGCCGATCTTTTGGCCGATCTTTGGCATTGTTCCTCAAAATCGAAATAGCCGGACTGCCGAACGGTCTCCCTACGAGTGCTCTATCCCATGATGCTTGGCCGGTCCGAATGCAAGCTGCGGGACGCCGAGGTTACGGTGGCAAAAAAGACGATTGGGGATACCAGTCATGCCGGCGTTTGGATACGCCCGCGACGTGCTATCTGATGTGTTATCTTCGGCTAGAAGACGGGACGCGTCCGTGTCCGGCCGTTTTGTAGACCGAAACGCGCCGCGAACGATGCGAGGGAGCGGTAAACATGTCCCGGCACTTGCAACACAAATCCCTCCCCGTCGCTCCGGCTGGTCCGCTTGCCGAAATAGCGATGGAGGCATTGCGCGCCGGGAAATTCAAGGATGCGATCGAGCATTTCAAGAAGCTCGTCAAACAGGAGCCCCGGCCTGAGTGGCGCGCCGCGCTAGCCGACGCCTATATTGGCCGTGCCAAGGCGCTGGCGGCGAAGGGGATGTTCAAAGAGGCCGAAATTGTCCTCGGCAACGCCGTCGCTTCCGATGGAACGGTCAAGGATCCGCTGTTTCTTCTCCAGTGCTTGATCCGCCAGGGCCAGTTTCAAAAAGCCTTGGTCCACGCGTTGATCTATCTCGGCGCGGAGGCAGCCGCGGTGATGGAGGCGGCGGAGCTGCCCGAACTGACCGCCGCGCTGTTCCTGTTTCAATCAACCAAGGCCGAGCCCTCGGTCCAAACCCTTTCGGTCCAAGGCCCCTCGGCTCGCGCAAAATGGTTCGAAGCGGCGAACGCCGCGCTGGCGGCCCTGAACGCCTGGATCGAGGGCAAATCAGAGGCGGAGATTGATCCGCTGCTCGCCCGGATACCGATGCGTTCGCCGTTCAAGGCGCTGCGGTTGATTGTGAAAAGCCTGCTCACCGCGCCTCATGATCATGAACGGGCGCGCCGGCTCCTCGACGCGGTGACGGCGCAGTCGCCCTTCGCGCCCTTGCGGCTCGCCGTTGAGGCGTCCTTCCCGGCCGGGCCTATGGAGCTTCTTGAAACGTGGAGCCGGGCGAGCGCGGAGCAACGATCCTTCGCCGCGGAAGCCTGCGGCGGCCAGGCCGCGCCTTCCAAACTATTGAGCCAGCTGCTGGAGGCGGAGAACAGCGGTCCGGCCGCGCTATTCGCCTTTCTGCTCAAACACTCCGTGCATCTGCCCGAAGGGCGGACGCGCGGCGCCTGCCTCGATCTGTTGCCGCGCATTCCCGACCGCGTTGCGCAATTCGAGAAGGCGTTCGGCCCGCTACGAGAATCCGAGAGGCACAGAATTTTCGCGCTCTCGGCCGAGGCGAGCGAACAATGGGCGCGGGCGGAAAAGCACTGGTGCGCGATGGCCGCCGAGTTCGAAAAAGATGCGTCGAGGGAGGCGAAACTGTCGGCGGGCGTGGTCTATCGTCACCTCGCCGATCTCGCCCGCAGGGAGGATGCGATCGAAGGCGAGGGCTATGGTTCCGATCCGATCGCGTTCTACCTTAAGGCGAGCTTGAACTGCGATGCCGAATGCCTGCCTGCGCTGCTCCGGTTGATCGAGCATCACCGGCATAACGGCGAGAACAAGGAGTGGCATGCGCTAACCGAGGACGCGGCGCAGCGCTTCCCCGAGGAGAGCGCGGTGCTGCTGCAGGCGATCGATTCGGCGACGGCGCGCAAGGCCTATAAAAAAGCCGCCGGCTTCGCGCGGAAATTGTTGACGCTCGATCCGATCAGCCAGCCGGCGCGTCAGCGGATGATCGACTTGCAGATTTCGCACGCACGCAAGCAGATGCAAGGCAAGCGCGCCGGCCTCGCGTGGAAGGAGCTGAGCGACGCCGCGCAATGGGAGCGCGCCGATTCGCCGGACGCCGGTCTTCGCATCAACCAGGGTCTCGTCGGCCTGCGTCTGGATCAGGGCGCGCTGGCCGAGGCGCGTCTGCGCGAGGGCGTCGAAGTGGCGGGCGGCGGCCTGTCTGGCTGGTTCCGCGCGGCATTGGAGGAGGCGCTGCTGCTGCCGTCGCAAAAGTCCCCGATCGCCATCGTCGGCCTGGAGTTGACCCGCGCGGCCAATAGCGCGCCGGACAGGCCGCAACTCGCCGCCATCGTCGCGGCCATGGGCGCCCCGTCCATCCGTGCCCAGCCGAAGGTGGCGGCGGCGCTAGTTTTCAGGATTCGCGCCTGGTTGCAGCGAGCTTGTAGCCTCGTCACGCCCGCGGCGGAGTTTCATGCGCTGGGCGACATGCTGCTTCGCGCGGGAGCTTACGACCTGCTGCGGGACTTCGCGCTCGCTGGCAAGCGCCGCGAGCCCGGGGAGCCAGCGTGGCGCTTTTACGAAATCGTGGCAAGAACGAAAAACAATCCCGAGTTGCTGTCCATGCGCGAGGAAGATGAATTAACGGACATGCAGGACCAGGCACGCTGCCGCCAAGACTATCACTGGTACAACCGCGTCGAGCGCTATTTCGACAGCCGGGGCGACGATCCCGCGGCGAAGCAGCGCGCCAAGCGCCGGGCGGCCGCCGCCGGCGCTGAGCCGCCGGAAGAGCTCAAAATGTTGTTGACCATGCTCATGAACAACATTTCGCCCGAGGAGGTGCAGCGGCTGGTGAAAAAGCTCGGCCGTGCGAAGGCGATTGCGGCCATCGCCGAGCGGCTCTGCAAGTCGCCCTTGGCCCACGTGATTCCGGGGATGACCCCGGCCAATTTGAGCGAATTCGCCGAGGTGCTGGTCGACTTTGCGGCCGGCGGCAATAGGGGCACGCTGTTTTGAACGCGTTGCTGTTCGATGGGAGCAGGGGATGAGTGATCCGTTTTCCATTCTCGGCGTCGACGACACGGCCGGAGACGAGGAAATCAAGCGGCGCTATCTGGCGTTGGTGCGCGCTTTTCCTCCGGATCGCGAACCCGAACGGTTCCAGACCTATCGGGCCGCCTATGAGGCGCTGCGGGACGAGCGTAAGCGGCTCGAATGCAAGCTCTTGACGGTGAATGGCGCGGCCCTGACAAGGTTGAAGCTCTCCTGCCTGCCGCCGGCCGGGCAGGCGGCAGGCCGCGCCTCGAAAGCCAGCGTCGCCGCCCTGTTGCGCATCGGGATCGAGCGAACGGCCGGCGGATCGTAGCGCTAGGCGGGCGCCGCTCGAACGCGGATGAACGAAGGCGAACAAGGCTTGTTTCGGGAAGGACGACGGATTGAACGCGGACATCAAGGAAGCACTGCTCGACCGGTTTCGCACCTATCTGGACGGGCTTGACGACGGCGATTCCGGCAACGAGCCGGCCGTGATGGACCAATCGAGCGAGGCGAGCGATCTATTCTCGGTGTTCGTGGAGCTTGCGGCGACGCGTAATGAAGTGCGCGCGCAAGCGCGCTTGACCAAGGACGCGTTCGATCAGTTTCGCGGAGTGTTCGACACGCTACAAGCGAGCCACGCGGCGATGGAGCAAGAGCTGAAGGATGCGCGCTCGCGTGCGCGCGAACAGAACCGGGCGGCGCTGCGGCCGCTGCTGCTCGACGTCATCGATGTGCGGGACCGGCTCGTCGCCGGACTGAATTCCGCCGCGCCGCCGCTCGCCGCAGGCTGGTTTTCGCGCTGGCGCCGCCAGACGCCGACGGCGGAAGACCCCTGGCGCGAGGGTTTGGCCATGACCTTGCGGCGGCTGGACCAGGTTCTGGCGGACCGGCGTGTCACTCCCGTTGAATTGGTGGGCCGGCCCTTCACTCCGTCCCTCGCCCGCGCCGTGGCGACGATCGAGGATCCAACCATCGCCGATGGCATCGTGGCCGGCGAAGCGCGCGCCGGATTCCTGTGGGAAGACGAGCTGCTGCGCGCGGCGGAAGTGACGGTCGTGCGAAACAGGACGGCCGTTGCGATATAGCGATAACGATAAGGAAATTTGCGATGGGAGAAGAGATTGTTGGCATCGACCTTGGAACCACGAATTCCGAGATCGCGCTCTACCGCAACGGCCGGCCGGACGTGCTCGCGGACCAACGCGGACGCTTGATTCTACCTTCCGTGGTGGGGGTGAACGAGGCGGGCGAGCTGCTGGTGGGTGAAGAGGCGCGTAACCAATATATGCTGTATCCTGAGCGCACCGTGCGTTCGGTCAAGCGCATGATGGGCGGCGACGCCAAGGTCCATCTCGCCGGCAAGGAGTATACGCCGCAAGAAATCTCGGCGATCATCCTGAAACGTCTCAAGGATGTCGCCGAGCAGAATCTCGGCCGGTCCATCCGCAAGGCGGTCATCACCGTGCCCGCGTTCTTCTCCGACGCGCAGCGACAGGCGACGCGCGAGGCCGGGGAAATCGCCGGCTTTGAAGTGGCCCGCATCATCAACGAACCAACGGCGGCCGCGCTAGTGTATGAAGCGGCCCGGCATCAGGGCAAGCGCATCCTGGTCTACGACCTTGGCGGCGGAACCTTCGACGTCTCGATCGTGCGGATCGAGGAGGGCGTGGTCGAGGTGATCGCCAGCCATGGCAATAATCATCTCGGCGGCGACGACTTCGATCACAAGATCGTCGAGCATATTCTCGAACATCTGAAGCTTAAGCACGGTGTGGATGTGAGCGGCGACGCGCAGGCGATGGCCCGCATCCTGCGTGGCGCCGAAAACGCCAAAAAGCAGCTTTCCGATCATCCCTTCGCGCGCATCGAGGAAGAATACATCGCCGAGGCGGAAGGAAAGCCCGTTCATCTCGCCCTCGAGCTTTCGCGCGAGCACTATGAGGAGATGATCGCGCCGTTCATCGAGGAGACTCTGGGCGCGATCCATACGGCGCTGGAGTCGGCGGCGCTCACCTCATCCCATATCGACGAAATCCTTCTGGTTGGCGGCGCGACGCGCACCCCGCTGATCCGTGTGCGGCTGAGCGAGGCTTTGGGCAAGGAGGCGCGCGGCGAAGTCGACCCCGATCTGTGCGTCGCCATGGGCGCGGCTATTCAGGGCGCCTCGCTGGCCGGAGAGGAAGTTTCCGCCGTTCTCGTCGACGTGACGCCCTACACCTTCGGCACCAGTGCGCTCGGCGAGATGAACGGGGAGCTGTACCCCTACAAATATGTGCCGATCATCGCGAAGAACACGCCGATTCCGGTGAGGAAGAGCGAAGCCTTCTACACCGTGCGCGATGACCAGACCGACGTCGATGTGTATATTTATCAGGGCGAGGCGGAGGACGCCCTGGAGAATATCGAAATCGGCCATTTCCGTATCGAGGGCCTCGGAAAGGCGCGGGCCGGCAACACGATCCTTCTCGATCTGGCGCTCGATCGCGACGGCATCCTGCATGTGTCCGCCAAGGAAAAGGCGACCGGCTTGGAGCGCCGGATCACCATCGACAAGGCGATGTCCCGGCTGGACGACAACGAACTCGGCACCGCGCGCGAGCGCATCAACCAGCTTTTCGGCGACGGTGACGAAGCGGTGGCTCCACCGGACGGCGCCGCTTCAAATAACGCAGGACTCGACGCGTTGCTCGCCAAGGCGCGCGCCAAACTGGATACGGCGAGCGAGGAGGACCGCGACGAGATCGTCGATTTGATCGAGGCCATTAATGATTGCCGCGACAACGGCGGCGCGGGGCTTGCAGAAGCCGTCCGGCTGCTCGGCGATTTGCTCTTTTATCTCGAGACCTGAACCATGGAACATTGCCCGATTTGCAGAGCGTCGCTAAACGGCGCCGGGACCTGCCGGCGCTGCCGGGCGGATCTCAGCAAGGTGATGCGGCTGGAGCAACAGAGCGAGACACTCGCGGGGGCCGCTCTACATTCTCTAGTTTTAGGCGATGCCGGCGCCGCTGCGCGCCTCTTGCGCCGCGCGCAGGCGATTCACGCCACGCCTGAGATCGCATGGATTTTGTTGAGGATTGCGGACGGACGGATTTCGCCGGAAGATTCTCCTCAGGCGCGGCATCCCCGCTAAATACAGCGCGACCCGTGCAAAGGCGCTCCGCGACCGTTAGACCCCGTCAAGTTGGCCTTTGTTTCGCTGACACTTTTCGGCACCCGGCGTTTCAACAATCGTCGTGATCCGCGCTCAACCGGAAGGGCGGCGGCCCGCCTCTCATCCAGCGGCTGGAATTACCAGCGAGACGATTCCGGGTTGGTCAAGGAGGCAAGCCCCGCCTTGCGGCGGCGCGAGCCTTTGGCCCGCGTCCTTGACCAACCGGGCCCGCTCGCCAAACGCGCCGCCATCGAAGGTAAGGCAAGGAGCGATTCCACGCGAAACAAACCCCGGCGCGGCCCCTGCCAATGTTGCCTGTAAAATTGCTTCCAAGCGCGACCCCTCTTAAGAACGAGCTCATGTCGTTGATTGTATGGGTGAATCGATCTTCCGCGAGGGGTCATGCTTCGCGCGAAATATGACCCCACAAAATTCCATCTTTTAAAAGGAAAATCAATGTGTTGGGAAAGCTCATGGGTGGGATTGCGCTTCCGGGCGTATTCACAAAGCAAGGCATTTGACAGTAATAAGAATGCAAAAAGACCGTAAAAGATGATATTTTAGATCATCAACCCCAGAGGTGGCGAGATGGACGGGATGAAGGAAGAAAGAGGAAGCTCCCTTTACGAAAGGGACTTCTACACTTGGACCCAGGAGCAGGCCGGCCTGCTCAAAAGCGGCCAACTCGACAAGGTTGATCTGGCAAACCTCACAGAGGAGATCGAGACGTTGGGACGTTCGGAGCTCTCTGCCCTGAGGTCGAGTTACAAGCTCATCGCAATGCATCTGCTCAAGATGATAAAGCAGCCCGAGATGGCGACGGCAAGTTGGGAAATCACGATCAACCGCGAGCGCGGCAATGTAGAGGACGTCCTCGATGATAATCCCGGATTGAAGCCGAAGTGCCATGATATCTTTAAGAAGGCCTACGCTTCCGCCAGACGGGATGCGGCGACGGAAACTAAGATGGATGTCAGTCTTTTCCCTATTGAGCCGCCATTCAGTGTCGATCAGGTGGAGGACACGTCATATTGGCCGCCGAGCTTTTGTCGATAAGGCTGATCAACTTCTGAAGGACTGTTCGGGCCAGATTTGGAACGTCTTGGCTTTATAGAGCCAAGACGTCAAAAGACGATTAGATGTTTTTGCTCCATAATACCGGACAAGTACGGAACGCGGATACATAAAACCGGCAAAGCATCCAGCCTCATTCGAATCCACATCGCCGAGATCAGCCAACGCGCTCAGATCGCTTATGAATGATCACCATATTCCTTTGGTGGGTCATCTCACGTCATTCCTTCGGAGCCGTCATGCCTCCAGCATAACAGCGCAGTCACGCTGTTATGCTGGAAGAGCAGGGGCGAGAAAGATGCTGTGCCGCTCTTGCCGACGCCTCGCGTCAGCGACGGAAGTCCGCAGGGCCGCAACCGCCCCTTTGCGGGTTCGGTTCATGACGGCGCGGCCCCAAAGGGGACGCCCTGTAAGGAACGACAATTGACCCGTCGCGTGGAGGGAAATCAGCCAACCCGATTTTAATGGTAGCGCGCAACATATCTTGTTATAATAATACAGCTTATCCCCTTGGGTCAGGCTGACCTAGATTTGGTGTGCTAGGAGCAGTGAGGGCGCGGGATGGCGTCCGCCTTGCGCCCGACAAAGGATTTGTGTTTAGACTGCCTCAAGTTCTTTGGAGGCGGTGTCGAGGGCGCGTTGAACGGCGGCCGGTTCCCGTTCGATGATTTTCAGGAGGACGCGCGCAGGGCCGTCTGGTGTCCGCCGGTGCTGTTCCCAATCTCGGAGGGTGCCGAGGGCAATACTGAATCGTTGTGCAAACTCAGGCTGAGTAAGCTTGAGTTTTGCGCGAATCGCCTTGACGTCGATGTCGGCGGGAAGGGTGACCCGGAACTTTGCCGGGCCGGCTTCGCCCTTAGCGAAAGCCAACGCCTGCTTTGCGGATAGGACGAGATCGTCGCCGAATTTACTCATAATGGCCGCTCCGTTGGCAGTTGTTTGACCTTGGCTGCGACCGCCTCCCGATACGAGGCGGCAATTTGTGGTAATGTCGCGGAAAGTTCGTTCTTCTGCGCCTTGGTCAGATTGGTCTGCGTGCCTTTGCTGTAGAGGGCGAGCAGGAATACCGGGACGTCATCGGCGGCGTAGTAGTGGATGACGCGATAGCCGCCGCTCTTGCCTTTGCCGCGACCGGCAATGTGGAGTTTTCGCGCGCCGCTTGTGCCGGCGATCAGATCACCGGCGGTCGGATCGTTCGCGATGATCGAGACAATCTCATCTTGTTCCTCAGAGGTTAGACCATTTTGCTGCACATGCTTGAGGTAGATGGATGTTTCGATGACCGTGGGCATCGTTGCCTATATACGGCATTGCCGTACTACGGTAAAGAGTTATGAGAGACGATGCAGGACTAGGATGCCAGCTCTATATGACCCAGGAGGAATTCGCGGGTCGTTTCGGATTCAGCATCAATTACACTGCGCCATTGGGAACAAGGACGCCGCGTTCCAGAGGGGCCAACCCGCGCCTATCTCCTCGTCATCGACCGCAATCCAAAAGCGGTACAAAAGGCACTGCGGGCGGCTTAATAGTTGCCCCAACCGGAATCCGTTATCCCAAATGTAGATTGGCCGGAACCAACGGGATAAGCCGCGTAGCGTTTTGATCGGCAAGTCTTGTTTTGGACTTTATTATTCAACGGTTCGATCTATGCGGATCATCGACTGGTCTTCGATGGCATTGCGCAGTGAATCCTTTATTCGTTTCGTGAAGGATTCACTGAAGCGGCCTCTGGCGTTCTGCGATGGGTCCAGATGGAACGATCTTTCGGCGATGTCGTAATTACATTCATCGATGATGACCCAGGCCTCTTTCCATTCCTTTAGGCCTGCACGTCTCCGCTCAATCTCAGGAATTGAGACCCCCTTTTGCTCTGGGCGGGGCGGCGTTCCGGTGACTGCCAAGAGGAAGAGGTGGGTGACACCCTCTCTTCGAAGGGGCAATGCCACACAGACTGGACGTTCTTTCCGGCCCTCCATCTCGCCTTTTTCGGCCTGCCATTCCCATAGATAAGGGTAGGAGAGGATATCGCCTTGCTTGAACTTTGAGCCGACCACGTTCAAGGCTCGTAAGGCTGGTTGAGAGCCTCGAGAGCGAGTGCCTTCAGGTCATCAGGAATGGCGTTCGTTTTCAGGCTGCGGCGCGGATCTGTGGTCTTCGCCGTCAGCGCCAGGTAATCGGCATAGCTCATCAGGACGAAGCGTGGCCGCTTGTGTTCGGTGATGGCGACCGGCCCCTTCCGGGCCGCCTCCTTGATGGCGACGGGATCCCGCGTCATACTTGCTGCTGGAAATTCCTGCAAAGCCATTCTCCTTTTCTGCAGAATACAACATTTACGTCATTGTTGTAAATGCTGATTGTTAAAACGCATCCAACAACGACCCCACCTTATTTTAGCGTTAAGTCATTGATATATTGAATGGATTATACGTCGGTCCGGGGTCGCGGTTGGAAGCGAAACGCGACCCCAAAGAAATCCGCTATTCACCTACGAGGCCAATACGTTACCCAACGCGGGCAGTGGGGTCATTGTTGAAAGCGATTTCATATCATCTGGATCAGAGTACTGAGCGGATGCAAATTCAGACATTCATCCGGGATATGATCTTGCCTGCGGCCGGCCCTGAAGCATCACTTGACCGTCGTTTTGGCCGCCACACTTCATTGCTTCGAAACCTGGCTTTAGGGCGCCCCCTGAGCTATAGATTGTCTTGCTATAGCTCATAGCTTCCGCCTATCATGAGTTATAGGGGGAAATTCTATAACTCATGACATGGAACTGGGAACAGCCGGATTGGCCTGAATTCACATATAATTCTAAAGCCTTGGAGGCTTTGGAGCAGCAATTTCTGCTGCAATCTGGCGAGTTCATGGGCGTCTTCCGCCATGTGGGGGCGGACGACCAGAATGCCCTCCGCATCGAATTGATCAGCGAGGAGGCGGTCAAGACTTCCGAGATCGAGGGCAAAATTCTCGATCGCGACAGCGTTCAATCCTCACTGCGCCATCAGTTCGGCCTCGGACCTGAAGCCGCTAATATCCCGCTCGCCGAGCGCGGCATCGCGAAAATGATGGTCGACGTCTACGAACATTTCTCGGACCTGTTGGCCGACGCGACCATGTTCGCATGGCACAGCTTGCTCCTGAGCGGCGACACGTCCATCAAGACCATCGGCGGATATCGCACGTACGACGATCCCATGCAGGTCGTCTCCGGGCCGATCCATAAGCGCACGGTGCATTTCGAAGCGCCTCCATCGAGGGTCATCCCCGATGAGATGCAGCGTTTCATCGTGTGGTTCAACGACACGGCGCGGCAAGGCGTGGCGCCGCTGCCTGCGCTCACGCGCGCCGGACTCGCGCATCTATACTTCGTGTGTATCCACCCGTTTGAAGACGGCAATGGCCGGATCGGGCGCGCACTCGCTGAAAAATCCCTCGCGCAAAACCTCGGCCATCCGAGCCTCATCGCGCTCGCCTACACGATCGAACGTAAGCGTAAGGACTATTACGTCGCGCTTGAGCGCAACAACAAGGACATGGAGGTCACGGACTGGCTCGAATATTTCGCCCGCACCGTCACGGAAGCCCAGTTCACGACAATCAAACGTGTCGATTTCTATGTCGCCAAGGCAAAGTTTTACGAGCGGCTGCGCGACCGGCTCAACGACCGGCAGAACAAGGTGATCGCCCGCATGTTCAGGGAAGGGATCGGTGGCTTCAGAGGTGGGCTCTCGGCGGAAAACTATATCGCCATCACCGGCACGTCCCGCGCCACAGCAACCCGCGATCTTCAGGATCTTGTCGAGAAGGGCGCACTGCGTCGCACGGGGGAGCTGCGGCATACCCGATACCACCTTGTGCTTGGCGAAAGCGCGACCGGATGACCGGATCTTTCTAGAATAATGTCAAGCGTTCGCGAGCCTTTGCGGATCACTTCGCAAAATCCCTTCCCGCCACAGAGCCGATGCAAATTCAGACATTCATCCGGGACGGGATCTTGCCTGCGGTCCGACTCAGCATTGCTGAAGCACCATTGACCGTTGCCTTGCCTGCCGCGCTTCATCGCTTCGAAGCCTCCTAATATCGGCCTGCGATATTGGCATAACGTCGCCGGAGTCGAGATCGACGCCGTAGAGCACCCAAACGAGAGGCATACACTCCCGGTCGTAGTGCGAACAACGTGCCGATATCTCAGTCTGGAACGTCCGGGAGAGCCGAACCTCGATGGCCATTGCTGGAAGGCCTATCCTGCGGACCAACACGTCCGGGTAACGGCCGAAGGTGTTGGCGGTCGGCGGCAGATAGGAATCGACCTGCACTTCTACTGCGCGAGAATCTGCCGAGGCGAGCTCGGCAATTAGGTTACAAGTCGCGCCCCAATGCCCCCTCGCGAGCGCCATTTCGGTCAGCTCATCGCTCATGCACTCGTCAATGAACAGGTTCATTCAGCCTTCCTACGCCGTGTCAGCCGCTCTTCGGAGACCGGGGTAGCGCCATTGAGCATAAGCGTCGACCGCGGGCGCCCCTGGGGCGGGTTTGCCTTGGCATAGAGGGCCGCCAGTTCGACCTGCTCGGCTGTGAGGCGCGAGGAATAGGCGGCAAGGATCCGATCGGTCGAGTGACCGGCAGCGACTGACGCCGCTACATCATAGACAGGGATACGCGTCCCCTTGATGACGGGCGTGCCGCCCAACGTGTCAGGAGAGGAGGATACGAGGTCCTGCGCTGCCAGAAAACGCGTCCAGCGTTCAGAGGTGCTGCGCAGAAATGGCTTGAGGTCGATTGAAAGAAACTCATCGTGAACCACCCAATCTTCCATGAGCGAGGTCCAGAGTGCGGCGGCGGTCTTCTGCTTAAGCCGCGGCACAGCCTTATGGATGGCGAACAGCCGCTCTTTCGAAGTCAGCCGCTTGTGCGCTGCCGAAGTAGAATGAGACGAGGATACAAGCCGACGCGGACACGCGTCGCCCTTGTCCTTTGGTGACGAAGCCCTCGGGCAGGATCTTGCGATCAATAACGCGATTGACATCGCTCAATGCGACACCGGCTACGAATGCGGCCTCCGCAGGACTTAGCATTTCGGTGGCTTCAGTCATGTCGCACCTCGCGGTAAGTTTTCCCATGCATGGGAATATCTATGCCTGTGGGCATCATTTCAATGACTGAGTTCCGCGTGAACCAGCTCGCTCGCCGCTCAGGTCGTAGCGAACCAACGCCGGCTTGGGGTGAGACGCCGCGCAGCGACCTAATCCAGCGGACCCAGCATGAGCCGCCCGTCAACATCGGCTGCCGTGCGGGCTGAGCCTTGGAGGAGGTCGGAACGGCGGCTTTTGGCGTACGCCGCTCCATGCGGCAACGGCCAACATGGTGAAGGTTTTCGGATGCCGGCGGATCCGAAGTCGAGGGTGCTGGCGTGGGCCGGCGTCCGAAAGCCGCCCATGCACGAACCCGCAGGCCCTGCGCGCCGTGGCTATGGGGATTTAAGGAGTTTGGTCCCGTGCCGGAGGGGGCGCGGCGATGCCAGCGCGCTTCTCACGACCGGCGATGCGGGACGAGGATGGACGGCGAGAACGCT
>JBEKFQ010000066.1:0-15409 GCA_050013235.1 Beijerinckiaceae bacterium | reverse complement strand
CGGCGCCAATGTCATCACCACGGATTATTCGGATTGGGCGACCAATTGCCCGGAATACAAGGTGACGGCGGTGCAAGTGCGCAAGACCAACCGGTTGTCCGATTGGCAGGAGCGCTTCGCCGCGGAAGATGTTTCGCTGACCCGCATCATCCACCATGTAGACGCCGCCGAGTGAGTTTCGATTTCCAAGGAGTAGTCTCTCGTGACGCATAACAAGTTGGCCGCCATGGCAAATCAGATCGCCATTTATTTCCAGTCCTACCCCCATGATCGCGCGGTCGAGGGGGGCGCCAAACATATTGAGAAGTTCTGGTCGCCCTATATGCGCAACGGACTACAGGCCGAGATCGCGGCAAACCCCGAGGGCGCCGATGCGCTTGTGCTCGCGGCAATCGCAAGAGATCGCCAGCCGTTGGAACACGCAGCTTAGGGTCTTAAAGTCCTAGAGTCTCGGGTGTCAACGGCGGAATGATTCCAGGCCAGCGGGGTAACCGCTCGGTTCGCCATTACTCATCACTACCCCTCCGAGTCGGTTCGTGTAATCGGGCGCCATTTTTTGCACGCCTTTCAATGCACGAACGACTGCTATCGGGCACCTGGTCGGAAGGGTTCAATGACCGGGATGGGCGCAGCGCGGGAGACGCTATCGCAGGCACATAACTCTTCGGCGCGGAGGTCGAGGAGATCTTTAGATCGCTATACCTCCGTGCCTTCTGCAAGGGCGAGCGCATCCTCTATGTCGACGCCGAGGTACCGAACGGTGCTTTCAATCTTTGTATGGCCGAGCAATATCTGAACGGCGCGCAGGTTACCTGTCTGCTTATAGATGATCGATGCCTTGGTTCGGCGAAGCGAATGCGTCCCGTAGTCCTCCCGGCGCAATCCGATCCCGGTAACCCACTCGTCAACGAGCCGAGCATACTGCCGAGTGCTGATATGATCGGCAGGATCGATCCGGCTTGGAAAGACGAAGTCGTCGAGCGTGCCGCCGCGGCGTTCGAGCCATGCCAGAATACTGCCGCGAGCGGGTTCGAGGAGCTCGAACTGAACGGGTCGGCGGGTCTTCTGCCGAATGACGATCGCGCGTGTACGAACCCGGCCCCCGCTGACGAGATCGCCGATCTTGACTTTAACGACGTCGCATCCCCGGAGCTTACTGTCGATCGCGAGATCGAACATTGCGCGGTCTCGAAGCCGCTGCTCTCGATCCAGCCAGAACCTAATCGCCCAGACCTGTTGTGGCTTCAGCGCGCGTTTGCCGCCAAGCTTCCGGCCCGCGTTCCATGGGCGCCGCTCTTTGGCGCCCGGGTCATATTCCGAGTGTCCCATTGTCTTTCTCCTCTCGGCCATCCTTGGCCAAAAGAGAAAATGGGCGCCATCACGCTCGACAACAGAGGGCTTTGGGCCGTAAACGGACTGGCGGCTTGAGACCAGAGATCCGCAGAAACCGCCGTTCATTCGCTCTTTGCCAAGCGAGCGGAATTCTTGAACCAGTGCTATTTTACAAATCACAGGAAGCAAGCTTTGAGAATCGCGTCGATGTGTGAAAAGGCGCTGCGCGGTGACCCCTGTGCCGTTGCGAACAAACTTTTGAAGCTGTTTCTATTTCCACGATTCGAACGGGGTCACGACCAGCGCCGGCCGTGACCCTGCTGCGAAGCCGAAATTAAAAGCGGTGTCAGGAACTTGGATGACGGATCCGCCGGGGTCAACGTTCGGCGCTTATCAACACCAACAGTCGCAAATTCGCCGTTAGGCGGCGAGCTGACATTCAGGAAGGGCGGCGAGAATCCCAGCGCATTGCCTGTACACAACCAATTTACGTGATCAAACCAAATTGGTGTTTGACGACAACACTCTGACAGAGCGCTGACCACTATTCACCTCCTCATAGGATTTCATCGACCAACCCTGGCGCATTATGTCCATTGGTCTAGCCGATTGGGCGCGCGGATTCTGATCAGCGAGTCTTGGTATAAAAGCGCTTGACCTCAACATGCCGAATTGAGAAGAGTTTTTAGAGGTCACTTGACTGCCCTGCGGCCGGTCCTAGTCAGGCTCGGTCCGCCACCGTTCGCCGCGTGGCCGCTTCATCAGCAAGGGAACCACACCACATGAAAGCCACCATCGTTGCCGCCGCCTTGGCGGTTGTCTGCTTTTCGTCCATAGCGCGCGCCGACGGCGACGCCGCCCTCGGCAAGTCCGTATTTAATAAATGCGCGATCTGTCACACAATCGACCCGGCCAAAAAAGGTATAGGCCCGACGCTGTTCGGCGTCGTCGGGCGCCACTCCGCCAGCGTAGCGGGATTTTCCTATTCCGAGGCGATGAAGGCCGCCAACAAGACGTGGGATGCGGCGACGCTGGACGTCTACCTCACCGACCCGAAGGCTTTGGTGCCAGGCACCAAGATGGTCTTCCCCGGCCTGCCAAAGCCCGAGGATCGCGCCAATGTGATCGCCTATCTGTCGACGTTGAAGTAGCCGCACAGAGCGTCAGTCAAACGAAGCCGATATGACCCGCCGCGCAAGCGGCGCCGCCACCGGCGGCGAGCAAGAAGCCGTCAATGGCCGCTATGCCCGCTGCACCATGCGGGAGCCATCGGGGCGGACGAAATGTGCGACGAGGCCGAGCGCGCGCACCACCGGCGCCGTTGCCTCTGCCGGCATCACGGCAAAAGCGTTGGAGAGAGCATTCGACTCGGTCGCGGTTGCGGTCTCGACCGAGACCGAAAGCCATCGCCAACTGGTGCGACCGCTCCACGGCTCGAAAATATGGTTGAAGCGGCCGGCCTCATCGAACAAGGTGCCGTAGCCGCCGGCGGTCGCGACCGCCCGGTCCATGAGCGGAATACGCTCGGCGATCGTGCCGAGAGCGCGCGGATCTTCCAATCCGACTGACCAGGGGCCCCCGGCGGGGTGTCCGCCGATCGCACGGGTCTTTCCCATGTCCACCAGAGCGTGTTCCACTCCGCCAGCACGCAGCAGCTCCACGACGCGGTCGGTGATATAGCCCTGACCGATGCCGTTCAGAGTAACGCCCATTCCCGGCCGCGCGAACCGGAGCCGCGCTGGATCGACCTCCAAAGCGTCTTGGCCCACACGCGCGACAGCCGCGGCGATAGCATCATCCAGAGGGCCATCAGGCGATGCGTTGGGCCGAGAGAAATGGCCGGCATAAAGATTCCACAATGGCTGCACCGTCACATCGAAAGCGCCGCCGCTGATCGCGCCGTAACGACGGCTCTCAGAGAGCACACGCACAAGATCGAAGGGAGGATCTACGAGCACTCCATCGCGGTTGAGACGCGAAAGAGCGCTATCGGGGCGATAAAGACTCATAATGCGTTCCAGTCGCTCCACCTCGGCCAGGCTCGCCGCGATCAGCCGGTCCGCGGTCGCGGGGTCCGGGTGGTGAATCTGCAGGGTCGCATCGCAGCCGAGCGCGGTTCCAGACCAGACGCGCAGTAACGAGTCCGCGCGAGCGGGCGCGATTGGTAGCAATGGCAGCCCGCCGGCGGCAGCGGTGATGGTGATGAAACGACGGCGCGTGAGTTGCATCATGGGTCTCCCGGCGTTGCGGTGAGGATGTAATCGTTTGGCATTTCGGCGAAGCGCACAATCCGGCCGCCATTGGCATCGGCGAAGCGCCGCGCCATAGCGGCGTCGCTGAACGGGATCGCCTCATCGGTGCCCATGCCGCTGCGGCGGCGGCTGCCGATCACGAAGTAGGCCTGATGCGCCTCGACCCACATTCCGGGTTCCGGCTGATCCCAGTTCTTTGCCCGAGCCATGTCGCTGACATAAATTGCCGAAATCGTCTTTGGCATTTCCGGCAGCATGGTGAAGGCGAAAGCATCGCGGACGGAGGCGAACCAGTAGGGGTCGGGCAGACCCCGGACAAAAATCTGAGCTTTAGGTCCGGCATGTTCAATCAATGCCATGCCGCAGAATTGGCCGGTGGCGGCGTCCGTCACCTCGCGCGGGCGCGGCAACTCGGCAGCATTATCGTCACGCTTGCAGGCGGCCAGAAAAACCAATCCGAGCAGCACCTCCCTGCGCCTCATATCTGCCTCCTCGCGAATAGCGCGGTGGCTGCCGCCAACGGCACGACGACCCAGGCTACGAGCGCGCCGAGCAGGACGGCCGGACCGAGACCGGTGCGAGCGCCCAGACCCGCGACTCCAGCAAAGCCGCTGACATCTGGAGTGGCGGTCAGGTTGAGCAGCCGGTAGGCGTCGGCCGGGTTCAGAAGCAGGAGCAGATTTAATACGCCGGATGTCACTGTGCGGCCCTGATCGGCCACCAGAACGCCAAGCAATGCCATGTCATAGAGCAGCACGAAGAAGAGCCAGACGCCGATGGCGATGCCGCCGGCCGTGCCGCGGTCACGCACCAGCGTACTCACGAAATAGCCAATGGCGATGAACACGCCGCCGAGCAGCACCGATGAGGCGACCATGACGATGAAGGCGGTCCACGCGCCGCGATCCTCATTGCCGGCCCATTGGAGGGCCAGCCCGGCGATGCCGTAGCCGATGACGGTGGCGAAGGCCATGATGCCGAGATGGCCGGCGAATTTTCCCAATACCACCTGCCAACGTGTCACGGGATAGGCGAGCAGCAGCGCCATGGTACCGCGATCCACCTCGCCGACGATGGCGTCGTACGACAGCAACAGCGCGATCAACGGCACGAGAAAGATAGTGAGGCTGGATAGGCTGACGATCGTAACCGCCAGCGCACTGACCTTGACCGTGCCAGTGGGCGCCGCGCCGAGGAAGGCGAGCGTGAGCGCCAGTGCCGCCAGCAACGCCGTGGTCGCGAGCACCCAGCGATTGCGCATGCCGTCGCGCAACTCTTTGCCGGCGATGATGATCACCTGTCTCATATCGCCCCCTTCTGGAATGCGGCGTAGAGTTCGTCGAGCGACGGGCGGATGATCTCGATGTCCTGCGCGGAAATGGGTAAGCCGCGCAGCACGGACACAACCTCGCCTTCCTCACAGGACAATTCCAAGACGCCCTCGGAGACCGGCGCCCATCCGGCCCAGGCATCGGGCCCGTTCGCAACAGCTCGTAGCGCGTGCGCCAAGCGTAGCCGAATGCGCGGCCGGATGGCGGCAAGGCCGCGCAGGTCGGCGATGCTGCCATCGGCGACCTTGCGGCCCTGGTTCATCACCACGACCCGGTCTACCTGTCCCTCCAACTCTGCGAGCGCGTGCGACGACAACAGCACCATGGCCCCGTCGCGACTCAGATCGCGGATGATTTCATAGAAGCTTTGGCGCAGCGCCGGGTCGAGGCCAGTGGTCGGCTCGTCCAGCAGCAGCGCGCGTGGGCTGCCCAGCAGGGCCTGCGCCAAACCGAGACGCTGGCGCATGCCTTTGGAATACGTGCCAACACGGCGATGCGCCGCCGACGCGATGCCGACGCGCTCCAACAGCGCGGCATTGCCGGTAACCGGCTGGCGCTTCAGCCGCGCATAGAATGCGAGCGTCTCAGCGCCAGTCATCGACGGGTGCAGCGCGACGTTCTCAGGCAGATAGCCGAGTTCGCGTCGAGCCCGCGCGGCGGCGCCGACGGCGGGGTCCTCGCCCAGAACCTGCACGCTGCCGGCGCTTGGACGCACCAGCCCGAGCATCATCTTGATGAGAGTGCTCTTGCCGGCGCCGTTGTGGCCGACGAGGCCCACGCATTCGCCGGCGCGCAGCGTCAGGTCGAGGTCGCATACTGCGTCCTGCCGCCCGAAGCGGCGGGTGACGCCGCGCATGACGACGGTTTCGTTTGTCATGGCGCTAGCCGCCCCAAGGCCGGCGGGTGCGGCGGCTTCATCAGCGGCGCGGTGTCGATCACGCCGCCAGGATGGATCGCCGGAAACTGCGCCTGCGCCCATCGCACCACCTGCACAGCAGGGCTGTTGAGAAGCATTTTAGCGGCGGGCGCCCGCCATATGACTTGATCCATGAGATTATTGGGACGGTAGGCGGTGTCGGCGATGCCATTGCCTTTGAGGTCAAAGGCAGGGTTATCGCTGTAATAGTTGCCGCGCCCTCGCACCGACCAGTCCAACAGGCGCGTGCCGACGTACATGACCTGGGTACGGTTGTTGACAAAGGCGTTGCCGGTGATCTCGTTGCGTTCGGAGCCGGCGGTGAAATGAATGCCTATCTGGCAGCCTTCGAACCAATTGCCGGCGAAGCGGTTCTTATTGGCGTTGTAGATGAACACGCATTTGTCGCTGCCGCGCACGACGTTGTCCTCGATGCGCGACTCGTTGGCGTAGTTGAACAGCAGCCCGTGATCGCGATCCCGGTCGGAGACGTTGTCATGAACGTATAGACGATCGGAATACATCAAGACGTAGCCAACGCCATTGCCGGCTGAAAAATTACCGGCAACCTCGCTGTCGTTGGTGTACATGAAGTGTATAGCGAAACGCAGGTCGTGAAACGTGTTGCCGCGCACGACATTGTGGTTACTCGTCACCGAGAACACGCCGTCACGGCCCGAGCGGATGTCGTTGTCCAAGATCTGCGACCCCGGCGTATTCCACAGCGAGATCGCCGGGCCGCGCTCGCTGATACGCAGCGTGCGTAGACCCTGGATGCGATTGCCGCGGACGACGGCATCATGCGGCCCATCCAAATAAACCGCGATTAGGTTGTCTTCGAAGACATTGTTTTCCACACGGGCGCGATCGGCTGTGCGATCGACAAAAAGGCCGGAATTCTTGTCGATTAGGCTCAGACCCGATCCACGGATTACTAGTCCGCGGATCGTGACATCGGGCGTGTTCACCCGGATCGCATCGCCGGCGCCGCTGCCTTGCACCACGGTGCCCGGCTCCCCCTCGATTGTCAGACCGGGAAGATCGACCACGAGGTCGCCTTTGAACGTCCCTGGGGCAAGGTGAAGCGTATCGCCAGGTCCGGCGAGGGAAAGCGCCTTTACGGCGCTTTCCCCTTGCGCCACGTGGATGATGTCCGCCCGCGCGCAGACCTCCGGCAGCGCTACACCGGCGACGAACGGAGCGGCGATCACGGCAACATGCAGGACACGCAGGCGGAACATTGTCAGGCCTTTTTCGGATGAACCAGCATTCGCCCCGACATCTCCATGTGCAGGGCGTGGCAGAACCACTGGCAATACCACCAATGCACGCCGGGCCGGTCGGCGGTAAAGGTGACCGAGGCGGTCATCTGCGGACTGACCTCCATGGCGATGCCGTAGCGCACGATGGTGAAGCCATGTGTCAAATTCTCGATGTCGTCCATGTTCGTCAGGAAGACCGTGACCTCGTCACCCTCATTCACATCGAACTTGTCAAGGCTGTATTGCGGGGCGTTCGAGTGCATGTAGACCCGCACCTTGTTGCCGTCCCGAATGACATTGGCCGCCTCCTCCAGCTTGACGCCGTCTTTCTCCGCCCATTTACGTGCGTCCTCAAACATTGGATCGTCGCGCTTGTAAATGCTGATGGGGTTGATCTTGGAGCGATGCACGATGCACAAGTCATGCGGCTCGGCGAAGCTCGCGCCGTCGTGCACAATCTTCATCTCATCGCCGGAGATATCGATGAGCTGATCGTTGTTCGGCTTCAACGGACCTACATTGATGAAACGGTCCTTCGAGAACTTGTTGAGGGACAGGAGCCACTTCCCGTCGGCCTCTTTCGTCTCCCCCATCGAAGTATGGTTGTGCCCCGGCTGGTAATGCACATCCATCTTCTGCAGGATTGGATCTATTTTCTCGCCGGCGAACGCACGCTTGGCCTTGTCGATATTCCACTTCACAATCTGGCTGTCGATGAACAGCGTCGTGAAGGCGTTGCCGTGTCCGTCGAAGGCGGTGTGCAAAGGTCCGAGGCCGAGTTCTGGCTCCGCCACGATCACGTCCCGCTCCTTGATCTTGCCGTCGAAGAGATCATCCAGCTTGCGCACGTCGATAACGCTGACGGTGGGCGAAAGCTTGCCGTTGATCACCACGTGGATGCCGTCCGGCGCGGTGTTGACGCCATGCGGAGAGTTGGGGATCGGGATGTAACGGGTGTATTTCGACCCGTGCCGTCCATCGACGATCTTGACGCCGTTGGTCTCCTTGTAGTCGCCGTCCTTGATCGCCTGCTCGATGCGCTTGATATTGAACACCACCGCCCACGCTTGCTCGTGGTTGGTCATTTCGGCAAGCGTGACGCCCTTGGTCGGATTGTAGCAGCTCGAGAACGCGTACTTGCCCTGGTAATCGCAGTCGGTGTTGTCGAGGTTGCCGTCAACGAGCACCTGCCACGCCACCTTCATGGTATCGCCGTCGATAGCGGTGTAGACCGACCAGTAATTCTTCGGGTCGTCCAACACGTTGCCGTCGTTGGGGATCGGGATGATGTGCTCGCTGTTGGCGAAGACATAGCCTGTGCGGGGATATTTTTGCGGGCGCAAGCCGTGAATATCGGACGCGTTAGGGACCTCGACGATTTTGTCTACCTTGAAGATATCGAGGCGGATGCGCGCCACGCGGCAGTTGGCTTTGTCGTTGACGAACAAGAATCGTCCGTCATATGTCCCATCGGTGAAAGACACATGAGGGTGGTGCAGGTCGCCGTTGTGGAAGACGCCTTGCCGCGTCTCGAGGAACTTGAGCGTGGCCGGCGTAAGACCTTCGGTCAGAATCTTCCGGCTCTCGTTGGTTATGCCCCAGCCTGTTGCGCTGCAGCGATTAAAAACCGGGATGCGTACCAGTTCGCGCATCGAGGGCAGACCGAGCACGCGCACCTCGCCGGTCTGGCCCGAGCTACCAAAGCCGTAATATTCATCGAGATCGCCAGGTTTGACCTCGGCGTTTTGGCCGGCGAGCGCGGCGGCGTTCGCATGCCGCACGAATTCCAGATATGCGCCACCGCCGGACACTGCGGCCGCACCGGCCACGGCGGTCCCCCCCAACAGCCCGCGACGGCTGACGTTAGCCTTTTGGTCCGTTTCTTGATCGGTCATGTTTGTTTCTCCAAAAACGGTTCCGCGGCGCGGAGCCGGAATGCACAAAGCGAAATGGAGCTCATGGCGGCGCGTGCTCGCCTGTTTGCCGCACCGAGCCCTTAATTTTCGGCAGCATCGAAGGTGACGACAAGGCGATGTATTTCTCATGCTTCAGGCGGCGCTGAATCATCACCGGGCATTTCTGATCGTGGTGGTAGAGCATCTGGCAATGTAGGCACTGGATGCATTCGTTCGGGTTGATATGCCCTTCTGGATGGATCGCCTGCACCGGGCATTCGTTGCCGCAGCGCTGGCAGGGGTTGCCGCACTCGCGGTAGCGGCGCAGCCAGTCGAATAGGCGCAGTCGCGCCGGAATCGCCATCGCTGCACCAAGTGGACAAAGATACCTGCAGAACGCCCGTTCGACGAACAAGCTCGACCCGATCATAACCCCCGCATAAAGCACGAACGGCCAGCCGCGCGCGAAGCGCAGGATGATCGCAGTCTTGAACGGCTCCACTTCGGCAGCCTGCTCCGCAGTGCCGAGAGCGCTGAGCGAAATGCCGAACAGGACCAGGAACACGATGTATTTCAAAGCCGTCAGGCGTTGATGGACGCTGAAAGGGATCTTCAGTTGTGGAATCTTCAGCAACTTGGCGAGGCGGTTGGTCAGTTCCTGCAAAGCCCCGAACGGGCACAACCAGCCGCAATAGGCGCCACGGTTCCAGAAGAGCAACGAAGCTGCGGTTGCGGACCACAATATAAAAATGAGCGGCGCCATCAGGAAGTAGTCCCAGCGGAATTCCGTCCGCAAGGCGTTGAGGAAAGCGAGCACGTTGACGACCGACAACTGTGCCTGCGCGTACCAACCGATCCAGACCAGAGTGAACACCATGAAGCCCAGGCGTAGCCGGTCATAGAAGACGGGCCGGCGCACGAGCCAGTCCTGGAAGAAGAAGATTAGAGTGAGCAGCCCGATTGCGCCGAGCAGCACGCCGATCTGGCCTGTCTTGCCGCTCCACATCGTGTGCCACATCGGCGGCTCGGACGGCTCGGGTCCGACGCCAGCTGCCGGCGCCGGCGTTGCGACGGCGACCGGCGCCTGCACCGGCTTCAGATATGCTTGAGGCAGATCATAACCGAGATCAAAAGTGAGGAATGCCTTGTCGCGCGCGCCGAACGCACGCTGCGCCAGCAATTGCAGCCGCCAGGGCTGCGTCGTGTCCAGCGTGCTGCCTTCTGGCACTCGGAACAAGTCGATATCCTGGAACGCCGGTGCGCCGGCCGCATGGATCTCGCCCAGCCGCGTGTGCGTAACGTCATGAAAATGGATGCTGTTGTCGCCTTGCAGCACCTCGAAGCGGTCGAAGATGCCGCCGCGCACGTAGCCCGAGCCCTTGAAGGAATATACCCCGTTGGCCGCCACTAGGATCGCTTGCTGCCCAGGCTTGAGTCTCTGCTGCAGCGCGGCGAAACCAGCGTCGCCAAGCAGGCGCTTACCGATCGCCGGAACCGAGACGGGCGCGACGTATAAGTCGATGAACGGTGTTGCAGGATCCGCTGCTTCGGGATGGTCGACAGCTTCCTGGTTGCCGGCGCGCTTGAACGCCTCCGTTACATCGCCGACCGAAAGGCTCAGACGCCGAACCGAACCGTTGCCCAGGAGCCCGATCCAGTCCGCCGGCGCCTCGTGCGAGGGATCAATCTCGCGCTCCACCGTCACTTCGGCCTTGGCCGGCCCGCCCACCCCCTCGGCCCGCGCCACCCGGATCGCCGAGCGTACCATGCTCTCTGCGATCACGGTCACCGTCACCGTCGCGCCGCTGACCAGATCAACCGCCGGCCGCTCTGATGGACCCTCGTGGGCGATGCTAAGCACGTCGCGTCCGACATAGCCGTGGATGAAAGCGGCGATGCGCTCTGGCGGAATGCCGACCAGCACGATCGGCTCGTGGTGCGCCATCAGCCGGGCGCCGGCGATCTTGCCATCTGCTGTCAGCCCCACCAGGATCTGGATCGGTTGACCGGAATACCCGGTGGAGTTCACCCAATCAGCATTGACGAATGCGTAACCGGCCAGCCGCTCGCCGGCGAACACCTTCGCGACCGGCGGGCTCCCTTGCGGCGGGCCGTAGTGATCCGCGCCGGGCACAAGCTCGCCTGCCGGCATCAAGCCGATGAATTCGGGCAACCGGCTATCAACTGCGTAGCAGGGCGCGCTCACGGTCGCCAAGCAAAGCAACAACAGCACCTGGCACAAATGTGTGACTACTTTTTGCAAAGTGCGTTCCGTTCAATCGAGAAAACATGTCCGTCCCGGACACTGTCGAAAGGTTCTAATTTCTTCGGCAATCTCAATTTCAGAGGCGCGGTGCGCAACGCCAAGATTCCCAACCCTGCCCAGTCTACGAGTTTTCTTGATGCGTCTTCTTGGGCCCACTGCGACGAAAACAAACGCGCTGAAGCACAAGATTGTTCCTCATAAAACGATTTACGGATCCGAACCTTGACCCAGCGCAAACCCGCGCCGATTATGATGTATTGAGTTTGGAGGCATGAACAGTGAGCAAGACGGGGCAGGTGACCATGCGGGTAGGTTCGGCCGATGAACTGTTGGCGGTGGCCCAGGCCCTGGAACAAGAGGCTGCGGCGCGCTATCGCGCCTTGTCGGCGCGCATGGCAAGGCAGGGCGACGTCAGCATGGCGGCGCAGTTCGATGTTCTCGCTGGCATTGAGGACCGTCACGCAAGCCATGTCTTGGACCGCAGCCGGGCGCTCCTGGGCCACACGCCCAGCCCCGCCCGCGCGAGTTGGGACATGCCGGCCGGTTATGACGAGGACGAGGCGCGCGGCGCGACGCTCGGCGCTTATCAGGCGCTCGCCTTCGCCGTGCGCAACGAGGAGCGCGCCTTCGCCTTCTACACGTATGTAGCCGCCGAGGCCGAAGATCCCGAGGTGCGCGCGCTGGCCGAGGATCTGGCGCGTGACGAGCTGGAGCACGCGGCGCTTCTTCGCCATTATCGGCGCCACGCCTTCCATGCCGAGCGGCCGGCCGCCGCCGAAGTTCCACAAAGTTTGGACGTCTTGCGCTCCCTGGCGCGGCGCTGGGATGCCGAGGCGGCGGCGGCGCACACGACGCTCGCCATGGCCCTGGATGCGGCCGGCGAGACTGCGGATGCGGCAATTTTCCGGCGCCTTGCCGTCCAGGAGGCCGCCACCGCCGCCGGCGCCGCCACTGCCTCCATATCGAAGCTTCGCAGCGCCGCGGACGGGCTGCGGCTGTTGGAAGAAGGCTTTGATCGCTACGCATTGATCGGCGAGCGGGCGGACGACGAGCGAGTAGTGGCGGAGGCTCAGCGTCTGGCCGGGGAGATGATCGCCCGCCTCGCCCTGGCAGGAGGCGCGCGGAGCAATACTCTGCTCGGCACCAGCCCCAGCTAACGCCACTTGGCGGTCTCCTGCGCCGACCATCCGCCAGTCACGCGGCGAAGCGCGGAAAAGTTTGTTGTTTTCGGTGTGGACGTGCTCGATCGGATCGTCAGCCAATTTACGCGTCCCTGCGAAGCGAACGCGCCAATTTGTGAAGGCATTCTCGGGCGGCGTGAAATCTTCGGTCAACGCCTTAAGCGCACGCAGATGCCCGCCGTGATGGTCGTGCTCGGCAAGCATCACCGCGATTGGATGACCGTTCATCGGATGGTCGCCATGACGCATCAGTGGGAGCAGGGCCTGCTCTGCCTTCGGCAAGTGGCATTCGCGCTTGGCGGTGATCTGCTCAATCATGCCGGCAAGCCCGAACGGCAACGAGGAGATGCCGCGATGCACCGCTTCCACTTGGCGTGCCAGCCGGATCATCAGCGCATATGTATCCT
Organism: Beijerinckiaceae bacterium; assembly: GCA_050013235.1. Taxonomy (GTDB): domain Bacteria; phylum Pseudomonadota; class Alphaproteobacteria; order Rhizobiales; family Beijerinckiaceae; genus RH-AL1. Next base: position 2,567 of record JBEKFQ010000066.1, on the reverse strand, counting down.
CCGGCGCGTTCGCCGGCTCCAAAGCCGTAGCAAGAGCTTCAAGCGTGGCAATTAGCTTGGCTAAATCGCAGCGCCTGGCGACCGCTGACTCGCCGAGCGAAATCTTGCCGCCGCAGTCAAAATCCAGCTTCTCGCAGCGAAATAGGGCGGTCGCCCCGGGCAGCGTCGCGGCAATGTCGGCCAGTGCGCGATCAGCGAAGCGATCGTCTGAATGAACTCGTAAAGCCGCGCTCATGCTGCAGTCTCCTTACCGCGCCGTATGAGCGATGCGTCCACCGAGTGGCGCCAGTTAATGGCATTAATAATACCACTTATCTGCCACGCAGAATGTGGTATTGTCAATACCACTTAATGGACGCTATATTCAAAACGAAGTCGTACTGGGACTCCATGCGGGGCGCGTGCTACGGGGCAAATTGCCAACGGCCAAGGACTATCGGCTGACGGCGAACGATCGGCTGCGCGACGATGTGATCGAGCGTCTGACGTGTGATTTCGAGATCGATGTCGCCCAGGTCCGCGCCCGTCACGGCGCGAAGCCCGCAGCACTCGAGTCATCCGCGCCGCGACTTCAGGCGCTCGCCGCCGATGGCATCGTTCATGTCGAAGGAAGCCGGGTCCAAATTGCAGCGGGTTCTTGCATTCTGGCCCGAACCGTGGCGTCCGCATTCGACGCTTACCGCTTCTCCAGCGGGCGGACTTACAGCCAGGCGGTCTGACCGCGGCATTCGACGCCGACCCAATGCCAAGCGTGGGATGGAACTCAGACGAAACGGCCCTGAACTCTACTTAGCACCGGCGCGCGGCCGCATGAGCATCGGCCCATAGAGCGCGACAAACCCGAGGAAAGCGATGATCCAGGCGAAAGCTGCCGCGTGCATGAAAGCTGGCGCGAAAGCCGGTGTGAGCGCCATGGCGATGCGCGCGCCCATGGCGACGATGATGGCGAAGTAGATCACCTGGGTTCCCACGGACGCCCGCAATTCGCGCCCCGTATGCCCGAGAGTCGTTCGCGTCATCATCGCCAGGGTCATCGTTCCGATGGCGCCGATGGCCCAAACGTGAACGCCGGCGGCCGTGGGAACAAGGTCCGGCAGCAAGCTCGCGGCGCCAGTGACGACAAAACCCAGCCCCGCAAAGAAAAAACCGGCATGTAGGATCAAGAGCAAACGGTCGGACCGCGTGTTCCATCCTTGCCAGCGCGATAGGCGCCAAAGGTTCGCGGCGCCCGCCGCGACAAGTACGGCGCCAACTGCCGGCAAGCCGGGAAAGGCGACCCAAAGTATCAATGCCACTCCTGACAAAATCATGATCAATCCATCGGGACGACCGAAGGAAACAGGCCGCGCTGCAGTTCCTCGCTTGGCGAGCCAATTATGCGTGAAGCTCGGGACGATGCGCCCGCCGATCAACAGAATGAGGAACACGAGGGTCGCCAGACCAAGGCGTGCGGATATCGGAGCCGTCCCGGTCGTTGCCGCCTCGATGTGAAACCCGGCATTGGCGATGGCGAGCACCAGCACAAGAATAATGACTTTCAGGTTCCGCACGCTTCGCGCGGCGATCACCTCCCGCCCAACGATGCCCGCAAAGACGATAAGGAATAGCGCATCGCCGGCCGCAGCGGTCGCGGGGCCGATGATCGCGGATGTGTAGACGGCGCAGCGGCCCAATGCCCATAGCATGCAGATTAGCGCCAGGGGTCTTCCGGCCACTGGCAATCGGCCGGTCCAATTCGGGATCGCCGTTAACAGGAAACCCGCCACCACCGCGGAACCATAGCCGTAGATCATCTCGTGGATATGCCAATCGACCGGCGAGAAAGCGGTAGGAACGCTGATCTCGCCGGAGAAGCACAAATCCCAAATCGCGATCGCGATCACGGCCCAAAGCGCGGCGGCGAGAAACAACGGGCGGAAACCACCACCCCACACGGCCGCTCCCTTCCAGGATCTTTGGGTTTCGGCAGTTCGTTTCACTGCGGATTGCTGGCTAACCTCAGGCATATCAATTGTCCCCAAAAGAAATAGATTTTGTTTTCATAAAAAACCGACCTTGCGCCCCAGCAACCGCGCCGGACGCCGTCACGGTTTGTTTCGGCAACGGGTTTGGACGCCGATCGGCGTGGAACCACAGTTCAAGCCTTTGATCTGTTGCAAGAAAAATTTGCGTATGCGAGGCAACCTCCGGAGCCGATTCACACGCTCTGCTCTTCCATCTGCTCAGCAAGCTTTACGAACGCGCCAGCGCGATCATTACCACAAACCTCAGCTTCAGCGAATGGGCCAGGGTCTTCGGCGACGCAAAAGTGACGACCGCCTTGCTCGATCGCCTAACTCACCATTGCCATATTCTGGAGACTGGAAACGGCGGGCAACTGATTGATCCGTCGCAAATCGGCCGCCTGAGCGATAAGCGAGATGTTCACATCAATCCCCCCTATCACTTAGGGCCCGTCAGGAAATAGCTGAATCGGTTCTTTAAGGGAACGGATATGGGATTCCCGGCGAGTGCGCGGCGTCGTAGCGTTGCGGGATGATCGACGAAGATTCGCTCCAGGAGCGCAA
>JBEKFQ010000065.1:0-15970 GCA_050013235.1 Beijerinckiaceae bacterium | reverse complement strand
AAAGCTTCAACCGAAACAGCCTATTACCTTTTGAGCGCGCCCATGAGCCCCGCTCGCTTCGCCGAGGCCGTCCGGGCGCATTGGGGGATCGAGAATAGCCTCCATTGGGTACTCGACGTCACCATGAACGAGGACAAAGCCCGCAACCGCCTCGACAATGGTCCCGAAATCCTCGCCATCCTCCGGCACATGGCCTTGAACATCGTCACCAAGGAAACGACAAAGATTTCCAAACGGCGAAAATTTCAAAAAGCTGGATGGAGCAACGAATTTCTACGCAAGCTCATCCTGCAAATTTGATATGCGATTGCTCTGCCAAATCCCGGACAAAGAGAATGATCCGCGAAGCCGGACCGGTTTTTTGTAATAAAATCATGTCCGGTATTTTGGAAAAGGCGGGTTCTCGATCCTCCCCGTACGTCCGTGAGGTGGAAAGCGCGAGAGAGCCTCTGGACGGAGGCGGGGCTCGTCCCTTATGTAGGCGCGGTGCTGCGCTGCGGGATACGGTTCACATGACGGATGGTCTGGTACGGACGGGAAAGCTCATTACGGTTTTCGGCGGATCTGGCTTCGCCGGGCGTCATATCGTCAAGGCGCTGGCCGAGCACGGCTGGCGGGTGCGGGTGGCCTCGCGCCGGCCCGACCTGGCGTTTCATCTTCAGCCTTCCGGCGTTGTCGGTCAGATTCATGCGGTCCAAGCGAATCTGCGCTACCCTGATTCGATTGCCCGCGCCCTGCACGGCGCGGATGCGGCGGTGAACCTCGTGGGGCTGCTCGCCGAGAGCGGCAAGCAGACCTTTCCTGCCCTCCATGTCGAGGGCGCCAAGACCGTTGCCGAGGCGGCGCGGGCGGCGGGCATCACCAAATTCGTGCAAATGTCGGCTATCGGCGCGGACACGGCCTCGAGCGCGGCCTATGGGCGGACCAAGGCCGAGGGCGAGGCGATTGTGCTGGAGACGATCCCCAGCGCCGTCGTCATGCGGCCGTCGGTTGTGTTTGGGCCGGAGGATCAGTTCTTCAACCGGTTTGCCGCGATGGCGCAGCTCTTGCCCGCCTTGCCGTTGATCGGCGGCGGCGCGAGCAAATTGCAGCCCGTCTACGTCCGCGACGTGGCCGAGGCGGTCGCGCTGGCTCTCGACGGGCAGGCCCAGCCTGGCGCGGTCTATGAATTGGGCGGGCTGGAAATCCGGTCCTTCAAGGAGATTCTGGAATTTATTCTTAAAACGACAGGCCGCCACCGGCCGTTGATCAATCTACCGTTTCCCGTGGCTGGGGCTGTGGCCGCCATCACGGAAAAGGTGAAAGCTCTCTCGTTCGGCTTATTTCCCAGCATTCTCGACATGACGCGCGACCAGGTCGAGCTTTTGAAGCACGACAATGTCGTCTCCGACGCGGCAATTGCCACCGGGCGGACTCTGCACGGGCTCGGAATTGCTCCGGAATCCTACGAAGTGATCGTACCTGCCTATCTCTACCGCTTTCGCAAAACCGGCCAATATGCGTCTCAACGCCTGGCTTGAGCCAGGCCTTTACGGGCGACGAGAGGATTTGCCAGGCGGACGAGGAAGGCCGGGGCGAAGAGGGGCGTGAGCAGATTGGCGAAGGGGACCGCCAGCAGTCCCGCGACAAAGCATCCCGCGATAAAGATCCGGATCTGATTGGTCTGGCGTAACCGCTGAACTTCCTCGAAGGGGAGATAGCGCAGCGCCGCCAGTTCGAAATAGCCGCGCCCGAGAAGATAGGCATTGGCGCCGAAAAAGGCGACGGCGTTAATGCCGGGCACGAGCAGAAGCACCAAGGCAATCGCATTGACGCCGAGGCTCAGAGCCGCGAATTTGAGGCCGAACCAGATCGCCGGGGTGAGTTCCATCGGCCGCCCCCGGCCCGCCGGTCCCGCGATGGTTTCTTCGGCATGGCCCGCGAGCTCGTCGAAATAGAAGCCCGCGACCACGAAGGACACCGGCGTCAAGAGAAAGGTCACCCCCAGCACAAGGCCGAAGCCCGTGGCAATATGCAGGAGGCTCGCCAGCCAGCCCGTCGAAACATGGATCATGTGGGCCAAAATTTGCCCCGCCCCGGCGGCGAAAAAGATCAGCAGGAGCAGCGTGAGCCCTAACGATTTCCAGAAAACGGCACGGAAGGGCCGCGTGAAAATCTGCTCGGCGGCAGCAAGCGCGTCATCGATCATACAAGTCCCCAGCGGCGTTCCGGTCCCAAGGACAGGGGAAGCCGCATCCGTCTTTATTGTGGAAGTTTGTTTCGAGAGGTCTGTTTAGCGCAGATGCCGCGCCCATTGATAGCCGCATGCGGGGTGCTTCGCCGATGGCGGGCTTGCTGGGATGCACGGGGCGGGTGCATATATCGCGGGCGAGCTATCGCGCTGTTTCCATGGTGAGGGTTTTCGGCAATGCCGGTCACAAGTGCCTTGTTTTCGGACCTCCTCACCACGATCACCGAGCGCGGACGCAGTCTGATTGGACGGAAAAGCCCGGGGGCGGAGGATGTTCCCGATGCCGCGACCCTGGTCGAGAGCTGCGAGGCGCTGCTCTCCAGCCGGGGCGAGGCCTCCGGCACGGCGATGGCGGCGGAGGTCTTGACCCGCTATGCCCGGCTCGATAGCGCGGAGCGTCTGACGTTCTTTCAGGCTTTGCTGCAAAATTTTGGACCCGACCGGGACAAGCTTGCACGCCTCGCCCAGGCCTGGCTCTCGGAGAAATCCGATACGGCCGCGGGCGAATTGCATTTTTCCAGCGAGCCCCGGCGGCAGGAGCTGTTGCGCCGGCTCAACAGGGCGCCGGGCGCCACGCGGGCGCTCGTTGGCATGCGCGCCGATCTTCTCACGGCGATGAAGACGCATAAGGATCTCGCGCCGGTCGATCGCGATTTCGCGCATCTTTTGTCGTCCTGGTTCAACCGGGGCTTTCTCGTGCTGCGGCGGATCGATTGGTCCGCGCCGGCCATCGTCTTGGAAAAGATCATCCGCTACGAGGCGGTGCATGCGATCAAGGATTTTCCCAGCTTGCGCCTGCGCATCGATCCGCCGGACCGGCGCTGCTACGGCTTTTTCCATCCCGCCATGACCGACGAGCCGCTAATCTTCGTCGAGGTCGCCTTGACCGATGCGATCCCCGGCGCGATCGGCCCTTTGTTGGACAGCGAGCGCAAACTCGTTGCGCCGGAAAAAGCGAAGACGGCGGTGTTTTACTCGATCTCGAATTGCCAGAAAGGGCTCGCCGGGATTTCTTTCGGTAATTTCTTGATCAAGCAAGTCGTCGAGGAACTGCGGCGCGAATTTCCGAAGTTGGAGACCTTCGTCACGCTGTCCCCCGCGCCGGGATTTTCGCGCTGGCTGAGAAGCGCAAATCTCGACCATCTCGGCGAGGAGGACCGGCAGTTGGTGGCAAGACTCGAGGAGAAGGGTTGGCTCGAGGAGAAGGGTTGGCTGGAAGAGCCGGGGCTGGCGGATCGTCTGCGGCGCGTGCTGGAGCCGCTCGCCGTCTCTTATTTCCTCGGAGCCAAACGAGGAGATGGCCGCCCCGCCGATCCCGTCGCGAGCTTCCATCTCGGCAATGGCGCGAGGCTCGAGCGTATCAACTGGCCCGGCGACCTCTCGCCGAAGGGCCTGCACGACAGCTATGGTTTGATGGTTAACTATCTCTACCATCTCGATCATATCGAGAAGAACCACGAATTGTTCGTGAACAACGGAGAGATCGTGGTGTCGCCGGGCGTGCGTAAGTTGGCGAAGGTGTAGATGCCGTCGCCCATCAAAATGACTCCCGCCGCCGCAATTGGCTAGAGCTAGCGCCGCCGGGCGAGGTAGGTTAATCCGGGGTCGCCTTTGCGTCGCTGCGCTCGCAAGGACGGGCGCTTCGCGGGACGGGCTCTCCCAGGACCAACGCCCCGGTTGTTCCTGCGGTCCCTGGCGCTGTAAGCTGTAAAAAACAGCGGCTTGTCTCTTGGCGGGGCCGCGCGGGGGAGACCAGGGATGTCCAGCATCTGTACGGAGGGCTTGCCCCAGACGCCGGCCAACTTCGTCGCTCTATCGCCGCTGACGTTCCTGGAACGCGTGGCGTCTGTTTGGCCGGATCGCACAGCCATCGTGCATGGCGCGATCCGCCGGAGCTGGGCGGAAACGTTTCTGCGCTGCAAGAAACTGGCGGCGGTTTTGACCAAGCGTGGGATTGGCCCCGGCGATACCGTGGCGCTGGTTGGCGCCAATACGCCGGAAACTTTCGAAGCCCATTTCGGCGTGCCTCTTTCGGGCGCGGTGTTGAACGCCATCAACACGCGGCTCGATGCCTCCTCCATCGCCTTCATCCTCGCGCATAGCGAGGCCAAGCTCTTGATCTCGGACCGGGAATTTTCCGTCCCCGTCAAAAAGGCCTTGGCGGAATTGGGACGCGATCTGCCGGTGATCGATATCGACGATTCCGAATTTTCCGGCGGCGAATTGTTGGGGCAGAGGACCTACGAGCAATTGCTCGACGAAGCCGGATCCGATCTGCCGTGGTCGCCGCCCACCGACGAGTGGCAGGCCATTTCGTTGAATTATACCTCGGGAACCACGGGCAATCCCAAGGGCGTCGTCTATCACCATCGCGGCGCTTACTTGAATGCCGTGTCGAATGCGCTGTCCTGGAAACTCGGCGACAATATGGTTTATCTCTGGACCTTGCCGATGTTTCATTGCAACGGCTGGTGCTTCCCCTGGACGGTAGCGCTGGTGGCGGGAACAAACGTCTGTTTACGCCATGTCCGCGCCGAGACCGTGCTGGAGTTGATCCGCCGGGAAAAGGTGACGAATTTTTGTGGGGCGCCCATCGTTCTCAACATGATCAACAATGCGCCGGCGGCTTTGAAAGAGGGAATTGTCCAACCCGTCAAGGTCATGACCGCCGGCGCCGCGCCGCCCGCCGCCGTCATCGCGGGCATGGAGCGCATGGGCTGGGATGTCACCCATGTCTATGGTTTGACTGAAACCTACGGCCCGGCCGTGCAATGCGTCTGGCACGACAAATGGAACGCGGTGACGCTGGAAGAAAAGGCCGGGATCAAGGCCCGCCAAGGCGTGCGCGGCCCGATGTTGGAAGAATTGATGGTGGCCGATCCCTTGAGCCTCGCGCCCGTCGCCAAGGACGGCCGCAGCGTGGGTGAAATTTTCATGCGCGGTAATAATGTCATGAAAGGCTATCTCAAAAATCCGCACGCCACGCAGGAGGCTTTCGCCGGCGGTTGGTTCCACACCGGCGATCTCGCGGTCTGGCATCCCGACGGCTATGTCGAGATCAAGGATCGTTCGAAGGATATCATCATCTCGGGCGGCGAGAATATTTCAAGCCTCGAGGTCGAGGATGTCCTGTTCAAGCATCCCGCGATCCTGGAGGCGGCGGTCGTGGCGCGCCCCGACGAAAAATGGGGCGAAACGCCCTGCGCGTTCGTGAGCTTGAAGGACGGGCAGGCGGCGAGCGCCGAAGAGATCCAGGCCTATTGCCGTGCCAACATGGCCCATTTCAAGGTGCCGAGGACGATCGTGTTCGCGGAGCTGCCGAAGACGAGCACGGGAAAAGTACAGAAATATGCGCTGCGGGAGCGGGCGAAGGGGTTGTGAGGGCTAGGCTCCTCGTTGCGAGCGAAGCGAGCGAAGCGAGGCAATCCACGCCGCGGCGCTGCCCTGGATTACTTCGCTTCGCTCGTAATGACGGTGGTTTTGGGGCGACGAGGTGCTCGCCTTCAACCCCTAGCTCGTCCCCCGGTTGAACCCCCCGGCTAGATCGGCTACGTCACCTCTTCGCTTCCGCCCCAAATTCCGGCCCTCCGCCGGCCCGGTGATTCATGCTCGACAAGCCCGCCGCCTCCGTATTCCGCCATGATTGGACCGTCGAGGAGATCGCCGCCATTCACGATCAGCCGCTGCTGGAGCTGATCGCTGAGGCGAGCGCTGTCCACCGGCGCCACCACCGGCCAAGCGATGTGCAGCGGGCGAGCCTCCTCAGCATCAAGACCGGCGGCTGCCCCGAGGATTGCTCTTATTGTCCGCAATCGGCGCATCACAAGGAGGTCAAGCTCGACCGGATCGACCTGATGGAGACGTCCGAGGTGCTTGGCCATGCGAAAACGGCCAAGGAAGCCGGCGCGGACCGGTTCTGCATGGGCGCGGCTTGGCGCAATGTCCGCGACGGCGCGGAATTCGACGCGGTGCTCGACATGGTGCGCGGTGTTCGCGATCTCGGCATGGAAGCCTGCGTGACGCTCGGCATGCTGACGCCGAAGCAGGCGGACCGGCTGAAAGAGGCGGGTCTCACCGCCTATAACCATAATCTCGATACCGGCCCGGATTTCTACAACGACATCATCTCGACCCGGACCTATGCCGACCGTTTGGAAACCTTGCAGGCGGTGCGCGACGCCGGTCTCCATATGTGCACCGGCGGCATTATCGGCATGGGCGAGAGCACGCGGGATCGCGCGGCCATGCTGCAAGTCTTGGCGGCTTTCGATCCGCATCCCGAAAGCGTGCCGATCAATGCCCTCGTGGCGGTCAAGGGCACGCCATTGGCCGGGCGCCCGGCGCTCGATCCCCTCGACCTCGTGCGGATGATCGCGACGGCGCGGATCGTCATGCCCGCCGCGCGGGTCCGTCTTTCGGCCGGGCGGTCCACGTTGTCGCGCGAGGCCCAAGTGCTGTGCATGGCGGCGGGGGCCAATTCGATCTTTTATGGCGACACGCTGCTGACGACGCCCAATGCCGGGATCGGCGAGGACGACGCCTTGTTTGCCGCTTTGGCCGCGCGCGCGCCTGCGGTAACCTCGCCGTAGGGGCTGGAACGAGAGGCGCACCAACTGGCTAAGACGATGACGGCACAGCGTTACCGCCGCGAATCATCGACGCGGGGCACGGCGAGAACTCTCTTGGTTTTCTCCGGCGTGGTGCTTTTGCTTTCGGGCGGCCTTGCCGTGGCGCAATCGGCCAAGCGCGCCATGCTTTGGCATGTCGTGCAGCTTTGCACGGCAAATAAGCAGATTACAGGGGTGGCTTTTCCCTGTGTGGACGCCGATCTCTCGAAGGGCACGGATGTCGGCTATGTCGTCCTCCACGCGCCTCTCGATCCGGCTCATAATCTCGTGGTTGTCCCCACGATTCCCATAGCGGGCGTGGAGAGTCCGTTCTTGCGGGAGCCTGACGCACCAAATTATTTCGCCGATGCCTGGCAGGCCCGGCGTTTCGTCGAAGCAAGCGTGCCGCGTGCGCTTCAACGCGAGGATATCGGGCTTGCCCTAAATTCCCGCCCCGGCCGGGCCCAGGACCAATTGCACATTCACGTGGACTGCTTGGATCACCAAATCCGGGACACGCTGCGGGCTCATGCGGCATCGTTCAAGACGGATAGCTGGACGAAATTACCCTTCGATCTCGCGGGCGAGCGCTATTGGGGTCTGCGGTTGAATAGCCAAGATATCGCGGGAATCAATGTGTTCCGGTTGGTCTTCGACGGATTGCATGTGCCGGAGACCGATAGCGCGAAGGTCACCATCGTGCTGGCTGGGGCTACATTCGAGAAAAGCGGGCCGGGATTTTATCTGTTGGCGGCCGTCGCGGGCCGCACCCACAATAACCAAGGGCATGGCGAATATCTCTTGGATCACGATTGCGAGGCCGGATAGGCCTGCGAGGGGGGCGCGAACCAGCGGCAAAGGACCGCGATGCCGTTCCGGAGCGGGCTCCAGAACGGCGGTATTGGACAACATTGTCAGATAGTGCCGGGAGCAGGTCAGATAGCGTGACGAGCAGCCCGTTTTAGCGCTCTTCGTCGGTTTCGATTTCGCCGTCGATCAGATCCGAGACGTCGTCGTCGCCGTCTTCTTCCTCCTCGAGGAACGTGTCGTCCGCCGGTTCGTCCTCGATCTCGGTATCGTCGTCGTCGACCACAGCGGCCACGACCTTGTCTTCGTCGACGTCGGCCTCCTCGAGCGGCACGAGTTCCGCGCCGGCCTCGAGTTCGATTTCGTCTTCATCCCCCTCGGCCGCGGCGCGCGCCGCGCGGGCGGAGAGCGGTGTGACCAGAAACACCGCGCCGCATTTCGGGCAGAGGATCGGGTCCTTGTTCAGATCGAAGAATTTCGTGCTGCAGTTTTGGCATTGATGCTTGTTGCCAAGATTGGGTTTGGGCACGGAGTCAACCTTTGAAACGGAGAGGCTACACCCTGCCGGGGTGCCCTGGATGAATTGTGTGTGGCGAGCCGGTTAGTGGGGGCCGGGGCCGCTGTCAAATGGAACTTGGTGCCAAAGGCGATTCATCGGGAAAATCGACCTTCTGGTGACAGCCCATATCGAGCCATGCTAAGCAGTTTTTAACTGCCGGGGCCACGGTATATTTTGCTTTTTCCGAGTAAAATCAAGGCTGCCAGGCTCTGGCTCGAAGACTGAAACAGCGGAATCATCCTTTGACCGCAATGGGCCGCGGTCTTAAACACCTTTGGAACCCTGGTGACATCTCCACAGATCATTCCGGCCCCCGCCGCCTTGCGCGCCGAACCTACCGGCCCCTTGCGCGGACGCCTCCGTCCGCCGGGCGATAAATCCATCTCGCACCGGTCCTTGATTTTTGGGCTTCTCGCCCTCGGCGAGACTCGAGTCGATGGCCTGCTCGAAGGCGACGACGTGTTGCGCACCGCCGCCGCGGCCGAAGCCCTTGGCGCCACGATCACCCGCGATGGGGCGTCGTGGCTGGTGCGGGGCGTGGGCATCGGCTCGCTTCTGGCGCCGCGCGGGACGTTGGATTTCGGCAATGCCGGCACGGGCTCGCGGCTCATGCTGGGGGTCGTGGGTGGCCATCCCATCAAGGCGCGCTTCGATGGCGATGCCTCTTTGCGCAAGCGCCCGATGCGGCGCATCCTCGATCCGCTGGCGCTGATGGGGGTCAAGGTGCTCGAGCAAGCGGACGGCGGCCGGTGTCCGATTTTGATTCAGGGGACCGCCGAGCCGGTGCCTCTCGAATATAAAACCCCGGTCGCTTCGGCGCAGATCAAATCGGCGATTCTCTTCGCCGGTCTGAATTCGCCGGGGCGCACGGTGGTGATCGAGACCGAGGCCAGCCGCGACCATACGGAAAAGATGCTGGCTTTCTTCGGGGCCAGCGTGAGGGTCGAGCCTTTCGGCGATGCCGGGCGCAAGATCAGCCTGGAGGGACGGCCGGAGTTGCGTCCCGCCCATGTCATCGTACCCGCCGATCCCTCCTCCGCCGCGTTCGCCATCGTCGCGGCGCTGATCGTCCCTGGCTCCGAGGTCGTGGTGGAGGGCGTGATGATGAACCCTCTGCGGATTGGTTTGATCACGACGCTTCTCGAAATGGGGGCGGCCATCGAGATTTTGGATCGCCGCACCGAGGGGGGTGAAGAGGTCGCCGATCTCCGGGTGACTGCCTCGGCGCTGCGCGGTGTCGACGTCCCCGCCGCGCGCGCGCCGTCGATGATCGACGAATATCCCATTCTCGCCGTCGCCGCCGCTTTTGCCACGGGAACGACGCGGATGCGCGGGCTGCATGAGTTGCGGGTCAAGGAATCCGACCGCCTCGCGGCCGTGGCCGATGGACTGGCGCAAGCCGGTGTGGACTGCGCGATCGAGGGCGACGATCTCTTGGTCGAGGGAGGTGCCGGCGAGGTGCGCGGCGGTGGTCTCGCCGTGACCTACCTCGATCACCGGATCGCGATGAGCTTTTTGTGCCTGGGCCTCGCCGCGCGCAATGCGATGGCGATAGACGACGAACATATGATTGCCACGAGCTATCCCGGTTTCAAGGCCGATATGGCGCGGCTGGGAGCGCGTTTCACATGATCATCGCCATCGATGGTCCGGCGGCGTCCGGAAAAGGAACGATCGCTCGGCGTTTGGCCGAGGCGTTTGGGCTTCCCCATCTCGATACGGGGCTTCTCTACCGGGCAACGGCGCGGGCCATGCTCGATCATGGCGCGGCGATCACCAATGTCGAGGCGGCGGTTTCGGCGGCGAGGGGGTTGGGCCTGACCGATTTCGACGAGGCGCGATTGCGGGGCAAGGATATGGGCGAGGCGGCCTCGATCGTCGCCGCCATGCCGCCGGTTCGCGCCACTTTGTTGGACGTGCAGCGCTCCTTTGCCGCAAGACCCTCCGGGGCCGTGCTGGATGGGCGCGATATCGGCACCGTGATTTGTCCGCATGCCGAGGTCAAAATTTTCGTCGTCGCCAGTGCCGAGATCCGCGCCCACCGCCGGGCTCTCGAACTCGCCAAAAGCGGAGAGAGCGTCGATTATGCCGATGTGCTCGCGGACATCCGCCGCCGGGACGAACGCGATCTCGGGCGAGGTACCGCGCCCCTCAAATGCGCGGACGATGCCGTGATCTTGGATACGAGTCATCTCGATATCGAAGGAGCGGTCTCGGCCGCCAAGGCCATGGTGATGGAGAAGGTGCCTGAAGCCGCTTTGGCGCGCTAGCACGGGACCGGGCAGCGGGGGCGTCTCATGGCGATCATGCCGGTCCTAAATCTTGCCATTGCGCTCGCCGCGCTCTTGATCGAGGCGATTGCCGGCTATCCCCCGTCTTTGTTCCGGTTGGTCGGCCACCCCGTGACGTGGATTGGCGCGTTGATCGCCGCGCTGGACCGGGGGCTCAACCGGGATACCGATTCTTTCGAGCGCCGCCGGATTTTGGGCGGGGTGGCGCTGGTTGCGGTTCTGCTCGCGGCGGTGGGCGCGGGTGTTTTCGTTCAGGGCCTGGCGCTTCTGGCGTTGCCGCGCGCCTTTGCGGTCTTCGCACTCGCTGTGTTGGCCTCGAGCTGCCTCGCCCAGCGCAGTCTCGACGATCACGTGAGCGCAACCGGCGAGGCCCTGCGCCGATCTGGCTTGGAGGCGGGACGGCGCGCGGTCTCTATGATCGTCGGGCGCGACACGGCCGGGCTCGACGAGGCCGGCATTGCGCGGGCGGCCATCGAGAGCCTCGCGGAAAATTTTTCCGACGGGATCGTGGCGCCCTCGCTCTACCTCGCTCTCGGGGGCTTGCCGGGCGGTCTTTTCTATAAGGCGGTGAATACGTCGGACAGTATGATTGGCCACCGGACGCCGCGTTACGCGGCCTTTGGGTTCGCGGCGGCCAAGCTCGACGATCTCGTGAACTGGCCCGCCGCCCGGCTGGCGGCGCTTGCGATCATTCTCGCGGCTGCGCTGACACCGGGCGCCTCGCCGGTCCAAGCTTGGCGAGTCATGTGGCGGGATGCGCGCGGCCATCCCTCGCCCAACGCGGGTTGGCCCGAGGCGGCCATGGCGGGGGCGTTGGGGATTCGCCTGGGTGGATCGCGCAGCTATGGCGGCCATCTCGTCGAAGACGCCGCGATGGGGGATGGCGCGGAGGCTCGTCCCGCCGATATTGCGCGGGCGCTCCAACTCTACCGTCTGGCTTGCGGCCTCAATTGGGTCTTCGTCCTCATCGCGCTCTGGATCATCGCGCGAGCTTGAGGAGCAGGTCGAGATCGATGTGCTTTTCCATGTGGGCCGCCAAGGCGTCGAGCGCTTCTTCCTGGCTTTCCCGGTAGGAGTGGTCCGGTCCAGCCGCGCCAAAGCGTGCGAGAAGCGCCGCGCGCTGCCGGTCATCCGCGAACAGGCCGTGGACATAGCAACCGTAAATCCTGCCGCTCGCCGAGACCGCGCCATCCGTGCGCCCATCCGAAAAACGCAACATGGGGTGGTGGCGGCATCCCGCGCCATGGGTTTCGCCCACATGCATTTCATAGCCACGGAAGGGCACGCCATCGGCGACGCTCTCGCCGGTAACGGCCGCGAGACGCTTGTCGCCCGTCAATTTTGTCTCGATCGCGAGATAGGCGAGGCCCTCGACGCTGCCGGGCGGCCCTTCGATACCGAGCGGGTCGCCAATCCAAAGGCCCAGCATTTGATACCCGCCGCAAAGGCCGAGAACATGTCCGCCGCGCCGGACATGAGCGGCGAGATCGATGTCCCACCCCTCGTGCCGGAACGCAGCCAAATCGGAGATGGTCGACTTGGACCCCGGTAGAATGACGAGCTTGGCGTCGCCAGGCAGAGCCTCGCCTGGGCGCACCAAAACCAAACGCACGGCGGGTTCGAGACGAAGCGGGTCGAGATCGTCGAAATTCGAGATTCCGGGAAGCAGCGGCACGGCGATGGTGAACGGGCCATCCCCCGGCGTCCAAGAGCGTAGCGCGAGCGAATCCTCCGCCGGCAGTTTCGCCGCGCCGGGGAAAAAGGGAACGAGGCCCAGCGCGGGCCATCCGGTATGGGCGGATATCAAGGTCATGCCGTCCATGAACAAAGCGGGGTCGCCCCGGAATTTGTTGATCAGGAACCCCGCGACGAGTTTCGCGTCCTCAGGGGCGATCACGAGCTTGGTGCCGGCGATTTGGGCGATGACGCCGCCACGGTCGATGTCGCCGATAATGACGACGGGCACATCCGCGGCCCGCGCGAACCCCATATTGGCGATATCGTTGGCGCGCAGGTTGATCTCGGACGCGCTTCCGGCGCCCTCGACGATCACGAGATCCGCTTGCGCGCGCAAAATCGCAAAGCTCTCGAGGACGGCGGGCATGAGACGCGGCTTCCAGCTCTGAAAGGCCACGGCCTCGGCTTGTCCGGCGATTTTGCCCTGAACGACGATCTGGGAGCCGGTTCCGCTCTGAGGTTTTAAGAGCACCGGGTTCATGTGAATACTGGGCGCCGCTTTGCAGGCCTGCGCTTGGACCGCTTGCGCGCGTCCGATCTCGCCGCCGTCAACGGTCACGGCGGCATTGTTCGACATGTTTTGCGGCTTGAACGGGCGCACCGTCATGCCGCGATGGACAAACGCCCGGCAGAGGCCCGCGACGATGAGGGACTTCCCCACGTCCGAGCCCGTCCCTTGCAACATGATGGTTTTTGCAGTCATCGAAACGATTTTACCGATTCGAGACACTCTGTCTCGCGAAATCGGCGCGGGCGTCCTGGTTTCAAAACTTTTGTGTTCCGAGCGTTAAGGCCAAGGGACAGTAGGTGGCTCGCCATCAAGACCGCAACCCGGACGATAAACGCTAGAGCAGCGACGCGACGCACGGCTGCGGACAACGCGCTTTGCTAAGGATGTACTAGACGGAAACCGGAGCGCAGACGCGGGAAAGAGCGCCAAGATTCCATGTGAATCACGCCTGCTTATCGCATTTACTTTTTTGCAATGTGAATTTTATGTTACCTTCGCACGACATGATTCTCAGATATTTTTTATCTGGAGCCTATTTTGGAACAAGCGCACACGTGGCGTTTAACGGAGAGTCTTCGGTTCGATCGAGGACACTCCGATCCATTTCCGGCCGCCATGTATTCGTCGTGCATGGCGATGGTCGTGACGAACCCCGTGCTCCCGGATAATCCGATTATATTTGCCAATGATGCCTTTCTTGCTTTGACGGGCTATGCGCGTGAAGAGGTGACGGGTCGCAATTGCCGATTTTTACAGGGGCCGGAGACGGATCCGGCGGCAGTTCTGGCCATCCGCAACGCGATTTCGCAACGCCGGGATATTGTCATCGATATTCTCAATTACAAAAAAGACGGAACGCCGTTCTGGATTGCGCTGCATCTCAGTCCCGTCTTGGACGCGGCGGGGGCCGTGCAATATTTCTTCGCCTCGCAGGTCGATGTCACGGAACGCAAGAAGCGGGAGTTGTCGGCTCTCAACGCTCAGCAAGATCTGGAACGTCTGGTCAAGGGACGAACCAAGGATTTGGAAGACGCCTTGATCCGCACGACGCTTCTTCTCGATGAAGCCGATCATCGCCTCAAAAACAATCTCCAGATGATTAGTGCGATGTTGATGCTGCAATCGATGAGTAATTCCGATGTCCGCATCAAGGTAGCGTTGGGCGAGATGCTCGAGCGTGTCGATGCCATGGCGCTCGTCCATATGCGTCTTTATCAATCCGATAAAGTCGAGGATTTGGACATAGCCGGATTCACGCGGGAAATCGCGGGGAATTTGGTGGCCGCGGCTGGCCGGGATAATATTCGTTTGTCCATCGAAACGGAAAGCGCGAGGATTAGCGCGGATCAGGCCTCTTCGATCGCGCTTGTGATCAATGAAGTGATCACCGATGCGCTCAAACATGCCTTCTCCGCCGGCCGCTCTGGTCATTTGCATGTCAGCGTCAAGCCGCTATCGGGGGATTGCGAAATCTTGATCCGGGACGATGGGCCGGGAATGCCGCAAGGCGTGCAAAAAAGCAGCTTTGGAAAGACCTTGATCGAAACCCTCATCCAGCAATTGCAGGCCCGGATCGAATGGCTTCCGGTATGCCCTGGGACGCTGGTTCGGATTGTCCTGCCTTTGACTTAAGGCGAGATTCGTTGCTTGGCGAAGCGTCCTAGAATTCGATGCCCTGCTGGGCTTTGACCCCTGCCGCGAAATGGTGCTTGACTTGGCCCATTTCGGTCACGAGATCGGCGGCCTCGATCAAGGCGGGTTTGGCGTTGCGGCCGGTGACGACGATGTGGAGACCGGGTCTGCGGGCCGCGAGCGCGCTCACGACGGTCTCGAGATCGAGATAATCGTAGCGCAGGGCAATGTTGAGTTCGTCGAGAACCAACAGCCTAATGGTGGGATCGTCCATCAGCGCCAGCGCCTTGTCCCACGCGCGTTCCGCCGCCGCGATGTCGCGTGCGCGGTCTTGCGTTTCCCAGGTGAAGCCTTCGCCCATCGTATGCCACTGGACGAGGTCATCGAACCGGGCCAGTGCTCGCTTCTCGCCGGTGTCCCAGGCGCCCTTGATGAATTGGACGATGGCGACCGGCCAGTCGTAGCCGAGAGCCCGCAGCACGAGCCCCATCGCCGCCGAGGTCTTGCCCTTGCCCGGCCCGGTGTGGACGATGAGAAGTCCTTTCTCCGAAATGGTTTTCGACGCCACCTCGGCGTCTTGGACAGCCTTGCGATGCGCCATCTTCTGCTGGTGGCGGAGGGGATCGGTGGTCATGGGTGGTTTTACCGCCATATTAGAGTCCGTTGAAAAATCGCCATCTCACCTCCGCCGGGCGGGGCTCGCGGCATTGGGAGTTTTCAGCCCGAAGCAGGTCGAGAGAAACAGAGCCGCATGGGTGAGGCCAGCGGCGTCGATGCCGTGACCAAGGCCAGCGGAAAGATGCCATTGGCTGGGGATGCCGGCTTCGTCGAGACCTTCGGCCGACATGAACAGGGCATCGGCGGGAATGAGATCGTCCTCGCTACCGTGGATCAGAAGCACGGGCGGGGCCTTCGCGCCCGGAGGCCGGTCGGCGGCGAGATGTTCGGGTCCCACCAAAATACCGGAAAAGCCGACAATGGCGGCGGGCGGGATTTTGCGGCGCAAACCCGTGTGCAAGGCCATCATGGTCCCTTGGCTGAAACCGACGAGGGCCAATTTGCTGTCGTCGAGCCCATGGCGCGCCAATTCCGCGTCGAGAAACGCATCGAGCGCGGGTTGGGCCTTGTTGACCCCCAGCCAGCGTTCGGCGGGATCGCGCATCGTCAGGGGAAACCATTGCCGGCCCATGGGGGATTGCGCGCAGGGTTCCGGGGCATGCGGGGAAACGAAGGCTGCGTCCGGTAACACCGCCTGCCATTGCTTGCCGAGCGAGATCAGATCCTTGCCATCGGCGCCATAGCCATGGAGGAAAACCACGAGTTGTTTCGCATTGGATTGGGGCCCAAGGCGTGGACCGTCGATCAAACCTGCCATGCATATCTCCATTTTCGCCGGGCAGCGGATTCGTGGCCGGACACTAAAGCGCTTTCCGCTTTGGTGGAATCACCAAAGCGACCGGAAATCGCTCTCTATACTAAGAGTCCATTCGAAAAGTTTAGCAAGGATTGCATAGCTTTCGCATCATGAGTCGTATCGACGCCAGTTTGAGGAACGCGAGCGCCTTTCTGGTCTTGGCTTCAAGATCCTTGGCCAAG
>JBEKFQ010000064.1:0-16053 GCA_050013235.1 Beijerinckiaceae bacterium | reverse complement strand
TACGAGGACATTCTCGACCATTGCTGCTTCGCTTGGAACAAACTCATCGATCAGCCCTGGCGCATCATGTCCATCGGCCTGCGAGACTGGGCTCACGGGTTTTGATCAGTGAGGGTTGGTATTATGGATCAATTCGGCTTTAAAAGTCGTTTTGGCGAAGGCTCTGTCCTGTAATTGGAAGCGAGACGCGTTCAACGAGCGGCACTGAAACGGCCGCGCGGTTTGATCACAAACCGCGCGGCCGTTGCATTTGTGCTCGACGTTACGCGAAGACCTGCCCCAGATGGAAGACGCCGGGCGGGACCAGGCCGGGCGTCACATAGGCGTGATGCAGCGCGTCGAGCTGCGCCCATAACACATCGCATTTGAAGCGCACGGCGGCGATGCAGCCTTCCTGCTCGGCGCGGGTGTGCGCATGGGTCTTGATGTAGTTCAGGGCGAAGTCGGAATCGCGCGGCGCCTGCGTCAGCCGCCGCTTGAAATAGGCCATCACGTGGTCGTCGACGAAGTCGTAATTGGCCAGCATCCCGGAGATGCGCTCGCGGTGAATCGCCGGGGCGAACAATTCCGTCAGCGAAGAGGCGACCGCGATCACCAGCGGCTGTTCGACGACGAAGCGCACATAGGCCTCGACCGCGAATTTCGTCGCCGGCAGGGCGCCCTGCCGCGAGGTCACATAATCGCGCGGCAGCCCGAGCGCGCTGGTGAGCACCAGCCAGCGCTCGATGCCGCCGGCTTCGTCCCCGTAGCCGTCGTGATCGTGAATGCGATGGATCCACTCGCGGCGCAGGTCCCGGTCATGCACGCGGCTCATGAAGGCGGCGTCCTTGCGCGGCACGGCCTCCTGATAGCAATAACGGTTGAGGGCCCAGGCGCGGACCTGCTCCTTCTCCAGATAGCCGCCGTGAAGCAGCTTATGGAACGGATGCTTGTCGTGATAGCGCTCGGCGCCGACGGCGCGGATCGCCTCCTCGAATTCTTCCCGCGAATAGGGTTTCGCGCCGGCAAAAGCGGCCGAGTCGATAATCTCGTTCATAAGCTGACCTCCATTACATCCTCGCCGATTTCCCAACCGGCAGCATTGGCCTCAGCGCGTTCTTTCGACGCCGCGTTGAGAACCGGGTTCGAATTGTTGATATGCACGAAAATCTTTCGCTTGACGCCGAGCGTCGAAAAGGCGGCGATGGAACCATCTGGCCCGCTCAGGTTGACATGCCCCATGCGCGCGCCGGTCTTGCTCATCAAGCCCTGCTCGATCATCTCGTTTTCGTGCCAGAGCGTGCCGTCGAAGAACACCAGCGCGGCGCCCTCGAGCCGCGCGGCCAGCGGTTTCTCCACCTGGGCGCAGCCAGGAATATAGAAGAACGACTTGCCGGTTTTCGTCTCGGTGATTTCGAGCCCGAGCGTATCCCCTTCCGCCGTGCCGAAATTCGCCGCGCCCGTATCTTCGAGCCAGAGCGCGATCTTGCCCGGAACCGGAAAGGCCTTGACGCTGAGCCCGAGATCGACGCCGGCGCCGCGAAGCGCGACGCTCGTATCGAGCGGCAATTCCTCGCGCGAGACGAGCCGCTGCGCGAGAACATCGAAAATCCTGTTGCCGGCGAGCACGTCGAGCACGCGGCGGGCGCCGTAAATGCTGAACGGTTGCGCCTCGCGCAAGGTCAGGAGACCGGTGACATGATCCACGTCGCCATTGGTCAGCACCACGGCCTTGATCGGGCTGGCGCGCGTGCCGTCGTCCGGTCCGGGCGACAGGCGCGGGCTGGCGGCGATCTGCTGGCGAAGATCGGGCGAGGCGTTCAGCAACACCCAATCGCGGCCGTTGGCGCTGACGGCGAGCGAGGATTGGGTACGCGCGGCAAAACCGGGCACGCCGGCGCGAACCGCGCGGCAGTTGGCGCAGTTGCAATTCCACTGGGGAAAGCCACCACCGGCGCCAGAACCAAGAATAATGATGTCCACGGCTTAAGATCCTCGCTCGAGCAATCGACGATCAGAACTCGACCGGCAGATCAGCCGATTCGTAGCTCGTGACTTCCATGCCGGCGCAGATTTCTTCGACGATAGGAGCAACCCAGTTCATGACGCGTTCCTCGATGGTTTCTATTTTAAGACGTTTCTAAGACGTCTCTTATTCTAAGAGTACTCTAAGAGAAAAACCTAAGAATACCCTAAGCTTTATTTGTCCAACCGTCACGGTTGATGCAGATCCTATGACCATGTTTGCTTTGTTTGGCAAGTATCGAAATGGAAATAGCGGCTTCTCCCTTTGAATGATGGCAGTCCGGTCTTTAGGAGGAGGGCATTGATCCAGAGCGCAAGAAAAAAAGCCGTGCGATTATATTGGCCGCGCACAAAAACGGCGGCTTTCCTTTTCGAAACGCCGCCACCAAAATCGCCGCCTGTACGCGCTCCCCGGCTCGTCCAAGGTAAAAGGGATTTAAAGCGTGTCCCGGAAAAGTTGCGAACTTTTTCGATCGAGGACATGCGCCAACTCCTTAGTAAGAGAGCGGTCTAGTACAGTATCGCCGCAACCCGGCTTCCCCAGCCGCGCCACGATAACGAGCAGCGCAAAGGATTGATGCAGCTCAATGTGATGTCTGAATTGCGCATCTATTCTTTTTAACATGGCCGCCTGATGGCAAATCCGGACGAGGAAAACGGCAATGCAGCTAAAATTTCAGTCTGAATCGCGACCGGGGTTTTGGGTCGCGCTCGCATCGATCGCGCTGATTTCGACTTTTGGTTCGATAGCCATTGCTCGCGCGGCGAGTTGCGACGATCAAAAGGGCAAGTTGATTTTCGAAGATACGTTCACCGACGATAGCGGTGGATGGGAGAGTGATAGTAATAGCAAAGTTAGTGGCGGCACATATGTGATCCATTTGGATCCTAAACACGGAAACTGGAGTGAGTTGAACGGCACATTCAACGCCTCGGAGGCCGATTATTGCATGGAAGTCGTGGTGCCAAAGTCGATAGCGGCCGATAACTCGGTTATAGCCGGGCTCCTTTTTTGGGGGACCGACTATGACAATTTTTTCGATGTTCAGATTTTATCGGACGGTCGCGTGCAGATCTTCAAGAAAGCCGCTACGAAATGGGCAATGATTGGCGAAGTGACCAATCCAAGCATGAAACTCGATCCGGGTTCGGTTGCCGTGATCAGGGTGCTGGCGGCGGGGAATTTGATCGCGCCATCGGTCAACGGAATAGATCTGAAGAAAGTTCGCGCGCCGATGCCGAGTGGCCCCTTGAGGTTCGGTGTCTACGCGGAAACCACCAAGGACACTCCGGCTTCCGGGGCGGATATAACCGTGAAGCGGATCAGAGTTACGGAAGTCAAATAGCGCCGCGGACGGCCAATTTATTTGGAATGCCGGTTTCCAGGTGGAACAACCGCGATTGGACCCCCCAAGAGGCCGCATGGACTCCTCGGTAAGCGTCGGAAAGAGCGCCCAATTTTGCCTCGTACTTGTTTGCCTCGTACTTGCGCTGATCGCGTGCGCCGCCAGGGGCGCGCTGGCGATGGGAGCGCTGGCGGTCGATCCCGCCGGCGGCTTTGGGTTTTCCTATGAATCCAACACGGCCGAAAAAGCACGCGCCGCGGCCCTGAGTAAATGCCCGAACTGCAAAGTCGTCGCGCTGTTCCAACATACATGCGCGGCTTATGCGGCCGACCGCCCGCATGGGAGCGGGGCCTACGGCCTCGCCTCCGCGCCGGACAAGGACCAAGCGCAAAGCACGGCGCTCGCGACCTGCCAAGGCAACGGCGGGGCAGCATGCACGGTCCGGGTCTGGGCCTGCGAGAAGACAAAACGACGCGACAATTCCGCGTGGCTCATCGATTACGCGGCGCCGGCGCGGCCAGACGATCTCGTCGAGGAAAAGACCTACCTTCGCACTAAAATGGGGGGGCAGACCGTTCGCCTCGAGGCGGAGTTCGTCAAAAGCGCAGGCGCTCAGGGCCGATTGCCGGTCGCCTTCGTCAATGCTGGCCGGCCGGCGTCCGCGGAGGAGGCAATCGATCAATCCGTCGATATCATGCGCCCCGTCGCGCGAGACTTGGCGCGCCGCGGCTGGCTCGCCGTCATGGTCGGGCGGCGCGGATACGGGCAGTCCGATGGCGCGATCCAGACGGACGATCCGAAATGCCAGAAGGACACGTTGATCTCGTGGATGTATTCGGACGCCGACGAGATTCTCGCCGCGCTCGACGTGGTCGCGAAACGTCCCGACGCCGACGCATCTCGTGTTCTCACCATCGGGCACTCGGCCGGCGGAGGAGAATCGGTCGCGTTTGGCGCCCGTAATCCGCCTGGCCTCGTGGCCGTCGTCAATCTTTCCGGCGGCGAGCATTGGCCGGGATGCCCCGTCAACGATTTCATTCCCGTCGATTTTAAGGACTTGGGCTCGCACAGCCACGTGCCCAATCTCTGGGTTTTCGCCAAGAACGATCCAAACCACCCCCCCGACCAGGTGGAACTCATGCGCGCCGCCTTCGCCGGTGCCGGCGGCGATGTGCGCGTCGTCGAGCTGGAGCCGTTGGGCGAGAATGGTCATACCGAAATGTTGGGAGCTCCTGGCCGCACGCAATGGCTCGTGGAATTGGACGCTTTTCTGCGGGCGCATAACTTGCCGACTTGGCCGCTCGAAAACGTGGATCTGACGCGGCAACGGCTGGGATGGCCGGAATCACTTCGTGGGTTTGTCCAGGTCTATCTGGGCGCTCCAGGCGAGAAAGCCCTCGCGCGAACACCAAATTCGACCAACGCCAGCTATCATGTCTCGGCCAAGATGGATGCCGCGCGGAGCGCCGCCCTGCAATCCTGCGAGGCAAAAGGGCTGCCTTGCGAGATCGTGATGGAAAACAATGTTTGGGTCGGCCCGAGATGAAACCAAGTCCTCGCGCAGCCAGATGGACGATCGCGCCATCGGAGATGGCGGAGCGGAGGCGGAATATCGTGGGGCCATGAAGATCGCCGGGTTTTTTCTCCTGCTTGCCGCGCTCGTTCCGGGCTTTGGCTCCTCCGCTCGGGCCGATGAACTCAGCGAGGAGAGCACCTTTTTTCCGGTGACGATCGGCGGAAGCACCGTTCGCCTGGAAGGATTTATCGTTAAGAAATCCGATGCCCAGGGTCGCCTGCCCGTCGCGATCATCACGAATGGCGGCACGGCGATAGCGTCGGCGGCAACGGCCAGTCTGGCGGTCTATGAGCCGGTGGCGCGCGACCTCGCGCGCCGGGGATGGCTTGCCGCCGTGGTAATCCGGCGCGGCTTCGGAAAGTCGGAGGGCGCCAAACCAACGCCGGTGCCGTGTCAGGCCGGGGCCTTCGCGACCTGGGCTTCCGCCGCCGCCGACGATCTGGAAGCGGCGCTTCAATTCCTCCAGCAGCGGCCGGACGCCGATCCCGACCGGGCCATCGTCATGGGTTCGGCGAGCGCGGGCGTGGCGGTGGCCGCCCTTTCCGCCCGCAATCCGCGCGGCCTGGCCGCTGTCGTCAACATCGCGGGCGGACTGCAATCGGAATCGAAGTGCCCGATGGACAGCATTCTAACCGACGCGTTCAAGGATTTCGGGGCCAAGAGCCGCGTTCCCAACCTGTGGATTTACGCAAGGAGCGACAAGGTTTTTCCGCCCGATCTCACCAACCGGATGCATGAGGCGTTTCTCGATGGCGGCGGTGACGTCAAATTCGTGCTGTTTCATATCAACGGCGACGCCGGAAACGCGATTTTTGGTAGCGCCCGCCTGCAATGGTTCGTGCAATTGGACGGGTTTTTGCGCGCGCGTCACCTTCCGACATGGGCCACGGCGGATGTCGACGACATCCTCGGAAAATTGAAATTGACGCAAAGCAACATCAAGGAGATCGCGCATAGCGGGCTGGCCGGAAGATATTTCCCGGCCCCAGGCGAAAAGGCGCTGGCCTATTCGAAAACCGCCGGGGCGGCCTTGACCAACCCAGAGAATACGCTGACCGAGGTGAAGCTGCCGTGGGCGTGGACCACCTACGCCACGACTCTCGACGCGGCCCGCAAGGCGGCTCTGGAGGCGTGCGAAAAGACGGCGGCCGCGCCATGCGCGATCGTGATGGAAAACAATCGATGGGTGGGCGAGACGCCATGACCGCCGCGCGCCGCACCCTCCCGCCACTCACCGCCCGAAAAAGCGTTCCTCGAACGACCGCCATTCGGCGCCGGCGGTGATTTTCATCAAGGCCCGGTCGATCGGCTTTTTTAGCGGACTATGCTCCGGCAGCGCGACCGCCATATAGGCCGGCGCGAGAAGGCCCTGCGGCATCTGAAGACGTTTCGCGTAACGTTTGGCGATGAAGAACTGCAAGGCGCCCATGCTGTTGACGACGGCGTTCGATTGCCCATTGGCTAGCGCTTCGAGGGCTTCCGGCAAGTTTTGATATTTCGTGTAGGGCAGATGCAATTCGTCGAGATATTCCGCCCCCGAGGAATGGACCGCCGCCGCCAGCTTTTTCCCGGTCAGATCGACCGCCGCGCCGCCGGTGCCGGATTCGACGCGCTCGGCGGTCAATCGCGACACCAGGCTGGTCGACAACAGGGACACCAATATCACGCTGCTCAACATCCAGACGATGGCGATGAGGCGGCCGTAGTGCGTTTTCGGCGTCTTGTCGCCATAGCCCACCGTCGTCATCGTCACGACGGCCCAATAGATGCCGTCGCGCAAATTGACGACCGAGGATTCCGTCTCCGTCTCCGCCGGCGCGGAACGATTGGGCCGTTCGATGTACCACATGACGATGCCGGTCAGAAAAAGCATCGTCAAAATGACGAGAATTAAGGAGCCGAGATCGGCGGCGGCGGCGCCATAGGACATCAGTTCCGCAAGCAGCCCGGTTTCCTTGCGAAAGGCCACCGCGACGCCGGAGCGATGGGCGGGATAGGAAAAATCGACGCGCTCCGCCCGTTCCGGCGTGATCGTGATGGCGCCGATCGCCG
This sequence comes from Beijerinckiaceae bacterium, assembly GCA_050013235.1. Classification (GTDB taxonomy): domain Bacteria; phylum Pseudomonadota; class Alphaproteobacteria; order Rhizobiales; family Beijerinckiaceae; genus RH-AL1. The sequence continues at coordinate 9,075 of JBEKFQ010000064.1, read as the reverse complement.
CGTCGAAGGGGCCCTGCTCCAGGCCGCTCAGAATCGCTTCCATATCGGACACCGGCGTCAGCTCGAATTGCCACTCCATCTCTCCAACGATCCGGCGCCAGAGGTCCACGCTGATACCGGAAATCGAACCGTCCGCCTGCACATATCCATAGGGCGGAACGTCGTAGACGGCGACGCGCACCGGCTCGATCCGGCGCGGCTCCGCGCCCGACGCGCATCCCATCGCCACCGCCAAGCAGGCGCCAAGGACGGGCGGGGCGAGCAAGAGACGAAAAAGCCGGCCGGCGCGGCGGACCGGGTTGCCGATATTTCCATGGGAACGGCGAGGGATCGTGAACATCGGGGATATTTCGTCGCCTGTTTGTGCAACAGGCCCATGACGAGAATCACGAATTCCGCGAGACGGCACGAGGCCGGGCGCGGCCTTCGCGTCGAAATCGCGTCACGCGCTCGCCCAAGGATCGACGAGGCTCAATCCACATCCGGCGAACCCGGCGGTGTCGCGCGTCGCGACCCTCGCCCGGGCGGCAAGCGCGGTGGCGGCGATCAGGGCGTCGAAGGCTTCGATTGGCTCGCCCGTCCGTCGCCGGGCAACGGCGATTTCCGCATAATGAGCGGCGGCGGCGCTGTCGAATGAGAGGACCCGGCCGGCGAAATCCTCCGAAAACATCGCTTCGGCCGCCGAGGCCAGCTCATTTCGCCGCTTGCCATCGGGAAGAGCAGCAATGCCGTAGAGAATTTCGGCCTGGCAGGCCGATGCCGTATAAAGCGTCGAGCGCGGCTGCGCGCGGATCCAGCCCTGAACGGCCGGATCCGGCCTCGCGCGCATCAACTCGGAAATGACATTGGTGTCGAGAACGATCACCGGACGAACCGCGGCGGCTCGCCAAGCGCCTGCGGAGGATGCTCGACAAGTTCGTCCGCGCCGCCAAGCGGGCCAAACCTCTTCGCGATCGCGGTTGCGAGGTCAAGTTCGCGGTTCGACTCATCGGCAAGCGCGTCGCGAAGAATATCGCGCAATTCGGCTTCCATCGAATGCCCCTTGCGGGCGGCGCGCACCCGCAACCGCTCCTTCAGTGCGGGAGCGACGTTGCGGATCGTCAAGGTGCTCTTGGATGTCGCGGACGGAGACATGCATGCATTGTAAGCGTTGATAGCAATGCATGCAAGATCGAAACACGAAGTTGCAGGGAACGATACCGCCGGTCCTCCTCGACGGCACGCCCCCGCCTAATCCCCCTCCGCCTCGTCCGGCTCCTCTTCGCTCGCCCTCACCATCGCCGCGCGCAGGCTCTTCCAGCGCTTGATGCTTTCATGCGCGCCGAGCATGGCCAGCGCCAGGACGAAGGGGACGAGGTAATAGATGATGCGGAACAACAGCAGCGAGGCCAACAGCGCGGCTTCGGAATGGGCGGGCACGGTTTTCAGCATGGTCGCTTCGAAAACGCCGATCCCGCCCGGCGCGTTCGAGGCGATGCCGAGCAGCGAACCGAAGACATAGACCGTGACGAAGGTGAGATAATCGATGGCGCGCGGCGGCGATAGCAGCGCGAAGAGCACGCCCGACGCGGCGCAGAGATCGATCAGCCCGAGGCAAAGCTGCCCGACCGTCAGCCAGAAGCCCGGCAATTCCAGCCTGAAGCCTTGGATTTTCGCATGCCGGTGCCCTTGTGCCGCCCAGACGAGATAGCCAACCAGCGCCAGAATGATGGCGATCCCGATGACCCGGTTCGCCAAGGGATCGAGATGATCGAGATTGGCGACCCCGTTGGCGCGGACGGTGAAGCCGATGCCGATCAATAGAGCCATGCCGAGCCAAAAGGTGAGGCCCGCGATGATCGTGAGGCTCGCGACCTTGCCGCCGGAAAGTCCCTTGCCGGAATAGATCCAATAACGCACCGTCCCCGCCGTGATCAGCGGGAAGCCGAGCGTGAACGAAATGGCATAGCTCGTGAACGAAGCGAGCGCCGTGGTGGGATAGGGCACGTGCAGTTTCAACTGGCGAAGAGCCAAGGCGTCGTAGCCGGTCAAAGCCAGGAAGGAGACCGCCGTCAGAAGAAAGGCCGTGGCGATCTGGTCGCCGCCTGTCGCGGCAATGGCGCCGCGCAATTCGTCGAAACTGATCTGCGTAAAGGTCCGGGCGACGACGACGGTCGCCAGAATGAAAATGCCGATGCTGAGGCCGACCGCGAAAAGGTGGCGAATCCTGTGGCGGTTCTCTTTTTTGTCCCGGACAATCCCAGGGATCACCGGGCCGGTCGCGGGCACCGCCTCGCCATCGCACTCCTCGCCGCCATCCCGGCCAGGCACGGTTCCATAACCCTGTAGAGCCAAAGGGTTTCCTCGTGTCGCTCCCTCCGGGGAGACTCCGGCATCCCTAGTCAAAATTCAAACGTCCATAAGTCGATTATGAAGGGCGATCCCGAAATTGGTTCGAAGGACGATGAGGACGCGAGAACCTCTCGAACAATTACAGGAGGCGTGCAAGCCAACTAAGGGAGGCGCGCGAGCAATGTCTGGTACAGCGGGTTTTCCGCCAGAAAGACATAGTCGTGAGCCCCGGCCGTCACATGCCCGGCACCTTGCGCGATCAGCCAGCGCGCGAGCGGCGCGACCTTGTCGCGCGCGCAGGTCAGCGTCAAGCTCCCCGTCCCATTTTCGCAACGTAACCGGGCGCCGAAAAGACGTGCCCCCTCCGCGATCAGCCCATCGTGGATCATGTCGAATTGCGCCGCGACGTCGCGGGTCAACCGGGCTTCTTCCTCGGCCGCGATCGAGGCCAAAATTTGTCGCGCCTGTTCCTTGGCGCGATCGTCCCAGCGGGCGCCGAGCCCCGCCACGAGATTGGCCTCGGAGCGCAGGATCACGCCATCGTCGAGCACTTTGAGAGCGTTGGCGGCAAGCGTCGCGCCCGTCGTGGTGATGTCGACGACGAGTTCGGCCTGGCCCGCCGCCGGCGCGCCCTCGGTGGCGCCCAAGCTCTCGACGATCCGGTAATCCGCGACATGGCTCGCGGCGAAGAACCGGCGGGTGAGGTTGACGTATTTCGTGGCGACCCGCATCCGCTCGCCACGCCGGGCCTGAAAGGCCGCCGCGACATCCTCGAGATCGGCCATGGTCTTCACATCGATCCAGGCTTGCGGCACGGCGACCACGACATTGGCGGCGCCAAAGCCGAGCTTGGTCAACAGCGCCACCTTCTTATCGGCGGCAAGCAGGGTCTCGCGGATGAGATCCTCGCCGGTAATGCCCATATGCGCCTGACCGGAGGCCAAAAGCCCCACGATCTCGCTGGCCGAGACAAAGGCGACCTCGACGCCTTCGACACCCTCCAGAGTCCCGCGATAGTCCCGCACGCCGCGCCCTTGCGCCAGCTTGAATCCCGCGCGGGCGAAAAAAGCAAAGGCGTTTTCCTGCAGCCGGCCCTTGGACGGCACGGCCAAGACGAAGGGTTCGTTGCTCATGGCTGTTCTCCGGAAGCAGCAGCCCGCCAATCCGCCCAGAGCGCGGCGCCGACAGCCGGAATATCCGTCTTGGCGCCGAGCGCCGTCAAAAGCCGGTCGTAGCGGCCGCCCCGGATCAAGGCGGGATCGGTCGCGCGCGCGGTGTCGTGGGTTTCGAAAATAAAGCCGCTGTAATAATCGAGGCTGCTGACGAAACCTGGAACATAGCTCAGACGCTCGAGATCGATCCCGAGCGCGGCGAAGAAATTGTTCCGCTCGCGGAACCGCGCCAGCGCGCCGCCAAGGTCCAGTTTGGCCTCATTCGCCAAAGTCTCGAGCTTGTCGACGGCCTGTTCCGGGCTGGCCTCCGCCGCCAAGAAGCGCTCGAGCACCGCCCGCGTTTCAGGGGATAGGCCGGAGCCGCCCTTGAGCGCCGCCTGTTCGAGAAAGCGATCCGCGATCTCACCGGCGCTGCGGCCGCCGACCGCCGTAATGCCGGCAATCGACAGAAGATCCTCGACCAAGGCGCGCGCGCCTTGCTTATCCACGCCTTCGAGCGCGGCGAGCACGCCGGAATGATCGTGGCCCGTGCCGCTCGACGGCGCGGTGTCGAGAATCGCATCGAGCGTCTTGCCTTGGCCGAGGCCACGCCGGATGCGGCGTCGCCATTGCGGCGCGAGCGGCAACGCGTCGAGCAAATCGGTCAAGAGGCCGGCATCGCCAATCCTCGTGACCAGATGGCCCGCGCCATAGGCCCTCGCGGCATCCAGCGATATCGCCAGAACTTCCGCGTCCGCCGCTTCGCGGTTGGGATCGCCCAAGCTTTCGATCCCGGCCTGGATGAACTCACCCGGCCCGTCCCTGACGAAACGAAACACCGGCCCGCAATAGGAGAACTTTGCCGCCCGGCCAGCCTCCCCCGAGGCAAGATATTGGAGACAAACGGGAATCGTATATTCCGGCCGCAGGCAATAATCGGCGCCCGACATGTCGCTGGTGAGATAGAGCCGCCCGCGCATGTCCTCGCCGGAATCGAAAAAGGCGGAGGCCGGTTGCAGGATCGGCGGCTCGCAGCGGACATAGCCAGCCGCTGTGAGATGCGCGATCAACGTCTCTTGGCGCTGGCGGCCGGCGGCGAAGGGCTGCGGAACGGGGGCGGTCACGTCGAAAACTCCTTGAGGTGAGTTGTCTTTATCAAGAGAGGCCCGCGCGCGCGATGGGATTCATGGGATAGGGTGAAGAGGAGGCTGCGCGCCGCCCCTACCCGCCATGCCGTCCCAAAACCTCCCGCACTTTCGCCACCAGATCGCCCTCGGCGACCGCGCTCTGGGCCTTGGCCCGCAGCTCGATGTAATCGGCGCGGTCCTTGGTCGCCTTCGCCAGCTCCAGGCCGAGCACGAGATCGCGCACCACGACTTGCGGGCCATCGGCATGGTCGCGCTCGTTCGAGCCTTGGATCACCGCGCAAATGCTCTTGCGCTTGTCGGCATATTTGAGCTGCGCATTCATGCCGCTCGCGCCGAGATAGAGTTCGGCCGCGATGCCCGCTTGGCGCAAGGTCGTGACGAACCCCTGGTAGCGCGCGATCTGGTCTTTATCGAGAACCAGCACGACGACCGGACCGCGATGCGCCGCGCTCGCGACGATCGGAGACTTGATCGCCTTCAGCGCCGAATACAGCCGGGAAACGCCGATGGAAAAGCCGGTGGCCGGCACATCCTCGCCGCGGAAGCGGCCGACGAGCCCGTCGTAACGCCCGCCGCCGCCGACCGAGCCGAAGCGGATCGGCCTGCCGTCGTCGTCCATGACCTCGAAGGTCAGCTCGGCCTCGAAAACCGGGCCGGTGTAATATTCGAGCCCGCGCACAATGGAGGGATCGATGACGATGCGGTCCTCGTAGCCCGCGACGAGGGCGGCCATGGCGCGCAATTCTTCCGTGCCTTCGTAACCGCGCGGATTGGAAGCGAATTCAGTCTCGAGTTTTTGCACGGTATCTTGATTATCGGCCCCCTTGGCGCCGAGCACGGCGAGAACCTGGGCGGCTTGCGCGCCGTTCAGCCCGGCGCCTCTCGTGAAATCGCCGGATTCGTCCTTGCGGCCGGCGCCCAGCAACAGCCGCACGCCTTCAATCCCGAATTTGTCGAACTTGTCCATGGCCCGCAGCACGGTCAGCCGCCGTCCGGCGTTTTCGGGGCCGCTCAGCCCGATGGCCTCCATCACGCCATCCAAGATCTTGCGATTGTTGACCTTGATGACGTAATCGCCGCGCTTGATCCCGAGCATTTCCAGCGTGTCGGCGGCCATCATGCACATTTCGGCATCGGCGGCGACGCTCGCCGAACCCACGGTATCGGCGTCGAACTGCATGAACTGCCTAAAGCGCCCAGGGCCGGGCTTTTCGTTACGGAACACGGTGCCGGCCCGGAACGAGCGGTAGGGTTTCGGCAATTTATCGAAGTTTTCCGCGACATAGCGGGCAAGCGGCGCGGTGAGATCGTAGCGCAGCGAGAGCCATTGCTCGTCGTCGTCCCGGAACGAAAACACGCCTTCGTTGGGCCGGTCGAGATCGGGCAGGAATTTTCCCAAGGCATCGGTGAATTCGATCATCGGCGTCTCGACGGCCTCGAAACCGTAGAGCCGATAGCTCCGGCGGATCGTCTCCAGCATCGCTTGCGTCGCGGCGATCTCCTCCGGCCCGTGGTCGCCCAGGCCGCGCGGCAGCCGCGCCTGCGCCAATGGTTTCTCTGTCGATCCGGTCATGTTTTTCCTGTCTCCGCGCCGTCTCATACGAGGGGCGGAGGCTTGGAGCAAGCCATGCCCTTTTAAGCGCCAAAATCGGCACCATATCTAAGCGCGCGGGCTCGACCCGTTCTGACGTGGAGAAGATGATGTCACCCGAAGAGCGCCAGCTTTTGCAAGGCCTGTTCGATCGTATTCGTGGGGCGGCAGGCACCCAGCGCGACCGCGAGGCCGAAGCCTTTATTTTGGAGAATGTCCGCCAGCAGCCCTATGCGCCCTACCTTCTGGCGCAAACCGTGATCGTGCAGGATCAAGCTCTGCGCGCGGCCAACGAGCGCCTTCAGCAGCTCGAAGCGCAGGTTCAAGACTATCAACGCCAGGGCGAGCCCCAACAGCAGCCCGGCAGCGGCGGATTCTTGTCCGGCATCGGAGCTTTATTCGGCGGCGGCGCGCCGCAGGCTGGATTCGGCGGCAACGCGCCGCAGGCTGGATTCGGCGGCGGCGCGGCACCCCAAGCCGGATTTGGCGGCGGCGCGCCGCAGGCCGCGCCCCCGCAACCCGGTCCCTGGGGCCAACCGGCGCAGCAAAATTATGCCCCGCCGAATTATCCGCCGCAGTCGAGCTATCCTCCGCTTCAGGGCGGGCCGTGGAGCGCGCAGCCCGCGCCATCGGGCGGCGGCGGCGGATTTTTGCAAGGCGCCCTGGGCGCGGCGGCGGGTGTGGCCGGCGGCGTACTGCTGGCGGATTCGATCCGTGGCCTCTTCGGTGGCCATAACAACGGCTTGGGCATCGCCTCGGGCCTTGGGCTTGGCGGCGGCGGACTTGGTCAAGGCGGGCTTGGTCAAGGCGGATTGGGCGGCGGCGAGACCGTGGTGAACAATTACTACGGCTCGGACCCTGGAGCCTCCGCGGCCGATCACCGGCAAGATGGCGATGATCAGCAAGATATCAGCGACGGCCTCGACGACATCCCGGACTCCGGCGATTATTCGAGCGACGTCTGAGCCTCTTGCCCCAAGTCATCGGCCTTGGCTTTCCCAACAGCCTAGATTTTAAGCAAAACCGGCGGAGCTTGCGAGCTTCCGCCGGTTTTTTCGTCAAGACGAGTCATTCATGGCCAAACGGCCCCGTGCTTAAATCACGATGACGCGCGTGCCGACGCCGACCCGGCTGTAAAGATCGATGACATCCTCGTTCATCATGCGGATGCATCCAGAGGAAACATTGGTGCCGATCGTGGCGGGCTCGTTGGTGCCATGAATCCGGTAGAGCGACGAGCCGAGATAAAGCGCGCGGGCGCCGAGCGGATTGGCCGGACCGCCGTCCATATGCCGGGGCAGATCGGGGCGGCGCAGAAGCATTTCCGGCGGCGGGGTCCAATCCGGCCATTCGGACTTGCGGCTGATCGTCTTCATGCCGGCCCATTCGAAGCCCGGCCGGCCCACGCCAATGCCGTAACGCAGAGCGCGGCCGCCCGGCTCGACCAGAAACAGAAATTTATGGGGCGTGTCGATGACGAGCGTCCCCGGCTTTTCCGCGCCGGCATAATCGACCTCTTGCCGCTCGTAGACCGGGTTCACCGGCCGTCTCGCGAGGCCGGGATCCCTTTGGAGCGGATCGTAAGACGCGTTTTGCGGCGCCAAGGCTTGAACACGCGCCAAATCAGGCAGATGCGAGTCCGGCAAGTGCGAATCTGGCAAGCGCGCGACAGGCTGGCGCGGGACAGGCTGGTTGTAGACCACGCCCCCGCCGTTCCGGCCGCTCATGAGAAGTTCGATAAAACCGCCGCCATACCGGCCGCGTACGGGAGCCGTATCGGGCGAGCGGGCGGGTTGATCCGGTGGAAACGCGGCCTGCGCATAGGCCGTCTGGACCCGCGCGTTATTCTGCGTGATCAGCGCCTCGTCCGAACCGCCGCGGCTTACGGACGGGCCATAGCCGGAAATCACGAGACTATCGGCACGGGCGGCATTCCCCGCGCCCCACATGGCCAGGACAACCAAGGACACGCGAGAAAACAACCGGGCCGCGATCATCGACGACTCCACGAGTGGCAATTAATTCCAATACTAATTTATAAGTCCTCAAGCGTTTTATTAAAATTGCAAAGACGTAACGTGGTGAAAAATATGCATATTCTTCTAGTTAAAAAATGATTTCATGATTGGAGCGGACGGGCGTTCCACCCCGGACACATCGACGGGGCGGAACGCCGGTTGATCAATCCGAGGCGACTTCGAGCCGCACTTGCGTGACGCCGGCGCGCCGGAAGCCCAAGACATCCGCGGCGGGAACCGACACATCGACAATCCGCCCGCGAATAAAGGGGCCCCGGTCGTTCACGACCAAGATTGCCGAATGATTATTGCGGAGATTGGTGACGCGGATTCGCGTGCCGAAAGGAAGGAAACGGTGGGCGCACGTCATCGTGCCTTTGGCCCGGTAATAAGATGCCCCTCCGGTCCAAGCCGCGGCCTGCGCGGAGAGAGTTGCGGCGATAAGGATCGCCATGCTCAGCGTAAGTTTTACCAAAATTGAACTCCAGTAAGGAAGGTAATCCCCCACGGGCGGCGGGGAAGGCGCACGTTTTGAAGGCTGTATGTGTTGAAATAGTGGCGATGATTTTGGTTATTATTTCTTAATACATTTTTTGATGAGTACAGAACGTTTTAAAAAGTTTGTATAAAAACTAAAATTACCGCTTTTGCGATAAAAAATGCAAAGAGATACGATCAATGTTTTATGGCAAACTTTTGATCATAATTCTGTTGGAGGCTTATCCCTTTGATTAAGGGTGGACTATATATAGTCGCCTAAGGGGTTTTGCCCGCGGGCGGAATTAGTAGCTTAAGCGTGGTAATAAGTTTCGGCAGATCGTCTTGAACGACAGCCC
>JBEKFQ010000063.1:0-16264 GCA_050013235.1 Beijerinckiaceae bacterium | reverse complement strand
CCGGGGCGGATAACGCGTCGATGTCGGGCAGCTGTTTCATTCCCAGAATGAATCAGAACATGCCCGCCAAGCCTACAAAAATATCAAGCCGCCGCCCGGGGTTTCGCCCCTGTTGCATTTCCCCGATCACAAAAGTCTGCAACTTTTGTGGGAAATGCTCTGGAAAGCGCTCCGCCTCCAAAAACCCTACTTCAACAGCTTCATCAGCTTCCGGCCCGCGGGCGTGCGGAGTTCCTTGGCGTCCAGCGTGTCGTCATTGTCGTTGGCTTCCTTAAAAAGATTTTCGACATAGGCGAGAAATTCGCCTTGATCGATCGTCTCATCCGCATCGGCGTTCGCGGCTTTGAAGCCCCGGGCGGAAAGGCGGCCCTTGAGCTCGTTCGCATCGAGCGTCCCGTCCTTGTTGGTGTCCAGGGCTTGAAAACGCGCGGCCGCATAGGTCTTGACTTCGTCGAGGCTCACGGTGCCGTCGTTGTCTTTATCGACCGCCGTCAAAAACGCCTTAGGCCCTGCTAGGGCAGCCGGGACGTTGAAAGTGCTAATAAGAGCAAAGGCCAAGAAGCCTGCGACAAGAATGCGCTTGGACATTGATTCTCTCCCAAAATATTCTCAACGAACCAGGAACTGGATGCTGCATTGCAACATGAGCAAACCGTTGAACGGATGCCGTTGGAAACTTTCCTGATCTTGCAACGTAATCATCCTAGCAATTCCTGGAAACGCAACCCCAAGGCCACCTCATGAACGGTTTTCAAGCTATAATCCTCGTCTGTCTTTCGAGCGTGCCGCAACAGGATTGTACGGAAAACAATGCGGTTGATATCATGGCCACGCGCGTGAACAATGAACTTGGCTGCGCGAACGGCTGGCAAGAGATCATCGCGCGCAGCGCTCTCAAGGAGCGGATGACGGCGGGTGACGATCCAAATGGTGAAACCTATATCAAGACGCTGTGCAAACGGATCAAGACGGATCAATGATCGCGTCTTCTCATTCCCGGACTAGGCAGGCCAAGGTAATATGCGTTCAATCGGCTTTCGCCTCGGTCTTCTGGTTTTTGGATGCTTTCTGATCGCCTTCGCCTCGGCGAGCGGCGTCATCTATGCTCTTCATATCACCGATAGCACGATCGACCGGGCGCTCGACGCGCAACGCCGCCTCGATCTGCTCACGGAAATTTCAGGCCGCATCAGCAGCTATGGCCTATCGGCGATCTCCGGCGCCAATGACCCCCGGCTCCGGGAGACCAAGCTGAAAGACGCCGAAACCGCCGTTTACGCCGCCATCCAAGCCTTCGAGCCCGAAATCGCGAAAGAGATGGAGCATACGGATCAAGCCTCCGCGGCCTATGAATTGGCGGCTCGGGCAAAACCGTTGGAGCAGGTCCGCGCGGGCTTTCGCGTGATGGTCCGCCAGATCGATGATGCCTTCGCCCAAGATGACCCGCAAAATCGCTCGGACAGCATTCGCGGGGCCTTTAACGGCTTTGCCACGATGACCGGCCCCTATCTCTTTTTCCTCATGCAGGCGGATCGCCGCGGCGTGGATGCCGCGAGGACAGAGGCGCGCGCGGTCTCGACAACGCTCAGCCGGGCCGCGTTCGGTCTCGTCACATTGGCCTTGATCGCCGCCCTCGTCATGTATCGCCTGATTTCGCGCCCGATTATTGCCGCTGTCGCCGAAATTCGCGATGCCGCGATCGCCATTGGCCGGGGCGAGCGAGCGGTGCGGCTGCCCGTCCGCAATCGCGATGAACTCGGCCTTTTGGCCGTTGTCTTCAACCGCACCACGGCGCGGCTGCGGCGGCGTGAGGCGCGCGTCGCGGCGGACCGCCAGGCGCTCGAAACGATCATCCTCGACCGCACGGCCGATCTCCGCGCCGCGAACGAGAGGCTCGCGGAGATCGATCGAAGCCGGCGCCGGTTTTTCACCGATGTCAGCCACGAGCTGCGCACGCCCCTCACCGTGATCTTGGGCGAATGCGAAATCGCGCTCCTGCCCCAACCGCCCGGCAACGAGGCCGAGGCCATGCAGCGCCTTGCCGCCCATAGCTCGGCTTTCGCCATTATCCGCCGCCGCGCGCAGCGCCTCCACCGGCGCGTCGAGGATATGTTACGCGTGGCGCGCTCGGAAAGCGGGACAATCGAATTGCGGTTTGCGCATATATCGCTTCAAGCGGTCTGCCGCAGTGCAATCGAAGCATTTGAAGGATCGACGGCGCGGAAGGATGTTGCGATCGTGCTCGAGCCTTCCAAGGCCGATGTCTTCGTCGAGGGCGATGCGGAATGGCTGCGTCAGGTGGTCGAAGGGCTCATCGATAATGCCTTGCGCCATGCCAAGGGCGCGAGCACGATCTCGCTCTCATGCGGATTGGACGGCGGTTTCGCCACCCTGAGCGTCAAGGACGACGGCCCCGGCTTTGGCGTCGAGGATCCGCAGGACTTATTGGTCCGCTTCGCGCGGCGGCCGTCCAGCGACGCCGTTTCTGGCCACGGAATCGGGCTGGCATTGGCCCGATGGGTGGTAGACAAACATCGCGGAAGTGTCACACTCCGCGCCGCTAGCGCCCCCCTCAACGGGGCTGAAATCTTGATCCGGTTGCCCGCAGCGGAATCCCAATGCCAGTTTTGAACGTCCTCGTCGTCGAAGATGATCCCGATATTGGCGCCTTGCTCAATCGCGGTCTGGCCGCCGCCGGCTTTCATGTCAGTAGGGCCGATACCGTCGATGCTGCGTTGCATCATCTTTCGATCGAGCATCCAAACGCAGTTCTCCTCGATGTCATGCTGCCGGACGGGTCCGGCGTCGATCTCTGCCGCTCGATCCGCCAAAAAGGATTTACCGGCCCCATCCTGTTCCTCAGTGCGAAGGATGAAGTGGCCGACCGGGTCGATGGGCTCGCCGCCGGCGGAGACGACTATATCGTCAAGCCTTTCGTTTTCGACGAACTGGTTGCGCGGCTGCGCGCGCAGCTTGTGCGCCGGGAGGCGATGGCGGCCACGTCGAAGCGGGTCGAGGCTGGCGGCTTGATGCTCGATCTCGACACGCGGCAAGCGCGGTTTGGGGAGCACAATGTCAAGCTCACCCAGCGCGAAGTCGAATTGCTGCATCTTTTCATGCAGAGCCCCAACAAGCCCATCGCGCGCGGCGATATTTTCGACAAGCTTTGGCTGGATCAAGGCGGGGCCTCGCTCAATGTCGTCGATGTCTATGTCGGCTATCTCCGGGGCAAGCTTGCGGACATTGCCCGCAGCGGCGGGCCTTCCATCGCCACCGTGCGCGGACGCGGCTTCATGCTAGAACATGCCGCATAAAACGATTGTGCCACTTTTTCATCTTGCCAAATAAAAGAAATGGCTCCATATAGGTTAGACCTGCAATAAAGCAGGGCTATAAAGTCTTAACGTTTTCTTATATAAGATCTTATGAAGTTCTTAGAGAAAACGAGAGACAACTAAGGAGATGGACATGAGCTGGGTTGCCCCTATCGTCGAAGAAATCTGCGTCGGCATGGAAGTCACGAGCTACGAATCAGCTGATCTTCCGGTTGAGTTCTAAGAACGGGCTGGACCTCGCGCGGGAAGCGGCAGGTTTCCCTTCCAACTCGCGCGCATGGTTTCGCTTCTGAACGGCGGCTTTTCCGAAAGGGAGTGCCGCCGTTTTTGCGCGCAGCCCCTGCCATCGCAGGGCGCTTTCTCGAGCGGCCTGGATCATGGCCTCCTCCTAAAGACCAGCCCCCCGAAAGATATCTCCGGACATTTTTTCGTTTCGATACTTGCCAAACAAAGCAAACAGGGTCATATGAACTGCATCCGGCGCGGAGGCTGGACAAATAGTTCTTATAGTATTCTTAGGTCTTTCTCTTAGAATGCTCTTAGAATTGAGAAACGCCTCTGAAGCGCCGTCAATTACAATCTACCAAGGAGCTTGTCATGAACTGGGTTGCCCCTATCGTCGAAGAAATCTGCGTCGGCATGGAAGTCACGAGCTACGAATCGGCTGATCTGCCGGTCGAGTTCTAAGCAAGCCTTGAACCTCGCACGGCACGGGCAGATTTCTGTCCCGGCCAGCGCGCATGGTTTCGGTTACAAACGGCGGCTTTTCCGAAAAGGAATGCCGCCATTTTTGTCTGTGGGCGCCTTCCATCGCGTGGCGCTTTTTCCCATTGGACGGCACTTGTTCGAGCGCCCCGGCTCAAAGCCCCTCCTCCTAAAGACCGAGCGACCCTCCTCCAAGGGAAAAAGATCTCGGAACATTTTTTCCGTTTCGATACTTGCCAAACAAAGCAAACAGGACCATATTTATTTTGCTCAACCCGAGGGCTGAGTCAATAAGTCTTAGAGTATTCTTAGGTTTTCTCTTAGAATGCTCTTAGAATAAGAAACATCCTAAATACAAACCATTGAGGAGCGCGTCATGAACTGGGTTGCCCCTATCGTCGAAGAAATCTGCGTCGGCATGGAAGTCACGAGCTACGAATCGGCTGATCTTCCGGTCGAATTCTAATCAGCAGGCGTTCATCGAGCGAGGATCTTTAGCTTTGGAAGCAATTGTCCTGGGCTCGGGTGCCGGCGGCGGCGTTCCGCAATGGAACTGCCGCTGCCCTATTTGCGAACTGGCTCGCGCGGGTGATCCTCGCGTATTGCCGCGCACCCAATCGAGCCTCGCTCTATCGGGCGATGGCGAGAATTGGCTGCTGGTCAACGCATCGCCGGATTTGCGCCAGCAATTCGCGGAAACGCGCAGCCTGCACCCCCGGCAAGGCGTGCGGCATTCCCCGATTTCGGCGGTGCTTCTGACCAACGGCGATGTCGATCACGTCGCGGGCTTGCTCACACTACGCGAAAGTCAGCCGTTTAAACTTTATTCGACGCAGAGTGTGCGTAAGGCCGTCGATGCCAATCGCATCTTTAGCGTCTGCAATCCGGATTTCGTTCCGCGCGTCCCCGTCGTCATCGGCGAGGCTTTCGAGCCGGTTCCAGGTCTGCGCGCGGAACTCTTCACGGTTCCCGGCAAGATCGCGCTTTGGCTTGAGGACGAGACGATGAAAATCGGCGAATCCACGGAAAATACTGTCGGGCTCGAGGTTACGGCGGGCGGCAAGCGCCTTCTCTATATCCCCGGCTGCGCCGCGATCACGCCCGCTGTTCGCGAGCGGATCCGGGACGCCGATGTGTTGCTTTTCGACGGCACGATGTGGACCGATTCCGAGATGATCGAAGCGGGCTTAGGCACGAAGACCGCCCGGCGCATGGGCCACGTCCCCCTTTCCGGTAAAGACGGCTCCATCGCGGGTTTAGCGGATTTACCCGCCGGCCGGCGCATCTTCGTCCATATCAACAATACGAATCCGATTCTCGTCGAAGGATCGGACGAACGCAAAAGCGCCGAAGCTTCCGATTGGGAGATCGGCTATGACGGCATGAGTATCGATCTATGACCAGTCTGTTGTCTCCCGAGGAATTGGAACGCGAGCTGCGTGCGATTGGCGCGAGCCGCTATCATAATCTGCACCCGTTCCATCAGCTTCTCCATAAAGGCGCGCTCAGCATCGACCAAGTGCGGGCTTGGGCGCTCAATCGTTATTGCTATCAGGCGATCATCCCGATCAAGGATGCGACGATCCTCGCGCGCATGAATGATGCCAGCCTGCGCCGCATCTGGCGCCAACGCATTATCGATCACGATGGCGAGTTCGAGGGCGATGGTGGCATCGAGCGCTGGCTGGTGCTGACCGACGGTCTCGGCTTCTCCCGCGATTACGTGAAATCCCTAAAGGGGCAACTTCCCGCGACCCGTTTTGCCGTCGACGCCTATGTTCATTTCTGCGCGGAAAGGCCGTTGCTCGAAGCAATCGCCTCATCTTTGACCGAAATGTTCTCGCCCGGGATTATTTCCGAACGCGTCTCGGGCATGCTCGCCAATTACGACTTTATCTCGGAAAAGACGCTCTCCTATTTCGGCAAGCGTTTGACGCAGGCCCCGCGCGATGCCGATTTCGCTTTAGCCTATGTCAAGGAACATGCACGCACGGCTGAAGAGCAAGCCGCCGTTCTCGCGGCGCTGCGTTTCAAATGCGATGTGCTCTGGGCGCAGCTCGATGCGCTTTATCACGCTTATGTTGGAGCCGGCCCGGTCGCGCCCGGTGCTTGGCGCCCTGGAGATGCTTTATCGTGAGCCCCCATGTCAGCCATGAATGAACTGACCGCTTCCGCCGTACCACGCCTGCCTCGCGGCGTGCGGCTGCATTTCGATAAGGTGCGGCAAGCGCATGTCTTGCTGGCGCCGGAACGCGCCTTCAATATCGGCGACACCGCCGTAATGGTCTTGAAACTCGTCGACGGATCGCGCACGATCGCGTCGATTGCCGCGGAACTTGCCGCGCAATTCGATGTCGATCCCGCTGTGATCGAACGCGATATAATCGTGATGCTCGGCGATCTCAGGGGAAAGAGAGTGGTGGAAACATGACTATCTCCCGCGTGCCCGTTCCCAATCCTCTTGGCATTCTGCTCGAGCTGACGCACCGCTGCCCGCTGCATTGCCCCTATTGTTCGAACCCGCTGGAACTCGACAAGCGATCGGCGGAGATCGACACGGCAACGGTGTTGCGTGTGCTCGACGAAGCCGCGGACCTCGGCATTTTGCATGTCCATCTTTCCGGCGGCGAGCCAACGGCGCGGCGCGACATCGTCGAGATTACCGCCAAATGCGCGAGCACCGGGCTTTACAGTAATCTCATCACCTCCGGCGTTGGCGCCGCGCTTGCGCTGCTTCCGGCTTTGGCGGGGGCGGGCCTCGATCATGTCCAGCTCTCGCTGCAAGGCACGACGCCAATGCAGGCGGACAAGATCGCGGGACTGAAAGGGTCCTACGACGCCAAAATGAAATTCGCGGCGGAAGTCGACCGGCTCGGCCTGGCGCTCACCGTCAATGCCGTGATCCATCGCGGCAACATCGGCGAGGTCAAAGGCTTTATCGAAAAAGCGATCGAACTCGGCGCGCGGCGGCTCGAAGTCGCCCATACCCAATATTACGGCTGGGCCTATAAAAACCGCGCCGCTTTGATGCCGGCCCGGCCGGAGGTCGAACAATCGATCCGGATCGTCGAAGCCGCGCGCGAAAGACTCAGCGGAAAATTGGTCATCGACATGGTGGTGCCGGATTATTATGCGCAAAGGCCGAAGGCCTGCGCGGGCGGCTGGGGTCGCAAGTTCATGAATGTCTCGCCCAATGGCCGCGTCTTGCCATGCCATGCGGCGGAATCGATTCCCGGCCTCGAATTTTGGCGTGTCCAGGAGCATTCGCTCGGCGATATCTGGCAAAATTCTCCGGCCTTCAACGCTTATCGCGGCACGGCTTGGATGCCCGAACCTTGCCAAAGTTGTGATAGAAAAGAACTGGACTGGGGCGGCTGTAGATGCCAAGCCTTGGCTCTTCTCGGCGATGCCTCGCTCACGGATCCGGCTTGCGGCAAATCGCCGTTTCACAAGCGAATCGAGGCCTTGGCAGCGTCCGAGGCTGCAGAGACGGCTCCGCCCGACTATATTTATCGCGGCCCGAGTCAAACGGCCGCGCGCGAACCCGAGGATGTGCTTCCGTGAAGTTTACGACTGCCGCTTTTGTTTCATCCCTTGCTGTTCTTTCCCTCGTATCCACAGGGCTCGATGCCCAAGAGACGCCCAAGCGGGACACAGCCACGCTGCTGTTTGAAAATCCCGATTGGTCGAAGGCTCCCGCCGGCGCGAAGATCACTTATGATTATTCCCGGCAGACCTACGGCACGGCCGAATACGGCGAGCATTTCGACGACACCGCGTCTCTATCGCTCGCCGCCGGAGAAACCGCGGAGAGCCGGAAAGTCGATATCCAACTCTTCTCGGGAGCGCATCGGCGTCCGACAGGAACGTTCGAGAGTACGACGACCAATCCGATTCTGCTTCTTATTTTCGAGAACAATATCCAGCACCTTGCGAATCTTTTTCAGGCCAACCCGCAACATTTCAAAAGCGCAATCCGCAAAGCTTGGCGGGAAGCTGCCGTGATCGAGGACGTCTCCGTGAACGCCGGCGGCAAAACCGTTCCGGGAACACGCGTCACGATCCGGCCTTTCGTCAACGACGATCATAAGGACCTAATGAAGGGGCTCGAGGGCATGACCTATATCATCGAGATCGCGGATAGTATCCCCGGCGAAATCGCCGCTATCGACATCCATGCCCCAGCGGATGGCGCCCCGAAATTCAGCGAGACTTTGCGCTATAAGTCGGTTACCGCGCCATGAAAACCCTGATCCTTTCCATTCTCCTCGTCTGCACGGCTTTGCCCGCCGCTTGGGCTGCCGACGATGCGGATGCAACGAACGATTATCCGACCTCGGCACGCGCGGATTACGTGCTGGGATGCATGGCCGCGAATGGTCAAACCCACCAAGCCCTCGACAATTGCTCTTGCTCGATCGATGTGATCGCCTCGATCTTGCCCTATGACAAATATGTCGAGGCCGAAACCGTGCTCTCGATCCGTCAGGGTGCTGGGGCGCAGGCTCGTGCGTTGAACGCCACAAAAGCCGTCGACGACATGGTCGCCAATCTCCGGCGTGCGCAGGCCGAGGCCGAAATCCGCTGCTTCCATTAGAGCGCATTCCACATGGGTGGAATCACCCCTGTGATACGAACCCGCGCTCTTCACGAGAAGATTGAGCTTTCCCTCGACCACAAAGGTCCGCAACTTTTGTTGAAAATACGTTAGAACGCGATCGCCTAGGCGGAACTATCTAGGCGGCAAAACGGACGCGCGTCCGGAAATACAGATCTAATACCAAAGTCCGGTGACCACGACCTGTCTTCAGCGTCATTGCGAGCGCAGCGAAGCAATCCATCTTCGTGCAGGGGGCCGGCATGGATTGCTTCGCTGCGCTCGCAAGGACGGCGCCGTTTCATCCAAAAAATTGGCCGGAGGACAGTCCCCCGCGTCCTGAAGGTCAGAACAGGTTGCGATCACTGTGGTTTTTTATAAACGCATCCCCGCGCCTTATGGCGTTGCCGTCTATTGCGGCGGCGCTGGCGGAATGAGATGGCCGGCATTGTCGAGCAACGGCACGTTATAATTACTGAGGACGTCGTTAATATCCGCCTGGCGGGAACGAATGATCGATTCCAGCTTATGTTTCCAATCCGGCTCATTATGCCGGATCCCAAACGTTATCCGGAAACTATAATCTGGCTCGTCCCCCTCCTTGAGCAGAGGGGTCATTACCAGCGCGCCGCCGGATTTTTTCACATCCAATCCGATCAGCGGCCCCCAAACGACGGCGGCGTCGATCGTCTTGCTCTCGAGGTCGGAGATCACGGACGCAAGCGGAGAATCATAGCGGTGATCGACGATCAAGTCGTAGAATTTGGCGTCGTTCACGAGGCCTTTGGCGACAAGCTCATCGACGGGGGGCGTGCGGGCGAAAGCGCCGATACGATACCCCTTGAGCTTGGGATCACTCAGCTCTTTGACGCCGGCAAGCGGGCTGTCCTTACGTGTTACGATCACATAGGTCGAGCGGTAGTAGGGGTTGGTGTGCTGAACGATATCCGCCCCCGCAGCATAGCCGATCACAAGATCGCAAAAATCGCTCTGAAGCGTGTTGCGAATGAAACCAGGCCCCGACGGTGCCCAGAAATAACGCACCGGTAGCTTGACTTCGCTGGCGACGATTTCCGCGATCTTATTCTCGAACCCCTCGCCAGCGCGGTTGGCAAACGGCATGTTTGCGGGATCTTCGCAAACCCGCAACGCCGTTCGCGACACCATGTCGGGTACGACTTGCGCTGAAACCGGAAGCGTGGCGGCCACGAGGAACGCGGCCGCCATATGAAAGCATATACGGCTCATATCAGAACCCAATGCAAGCAGTCTCCGCATCCGCGTAGCTTTTTGGCTTGGGCAGATGCTTGTCAGGCCGCGTGCGATCGAGATCGCCATTGGAACGGGCCCGGAGATAAACGTAAATGTCGTTGATGTAGCACATCACGTTTTTATTATTGCCAAACGACGGCATGACGTTGCTTTGCGAGGTCGTCACATTGGTACGGCCCGCCGCGACGGTCCCCAGAAACTCGGCATAGCTCATGACTTTCACGGAGTCTTTTAGAGCCGGCGCGTAGCTAGAACCCATACCATCGGGACCATGGCAGACGTGACATTCGGAATGATACCGGCGATAGCCGGAAAAGGCGAAAAAATCGAGCGTGCCGTCATTGTTGATATGATCGGTGGGATTCCCATCCGCATCGACCCACATGCCATTCTCTTGCATGCTGACCGCCTTGCCGCCCGGTTTGAAATTGGCATCGGCCGCATCATCGGCAAAAGCGAGGGATGCAGACCCCGCGATGAATCCTGACACAAACAAAGTTGCGACAAAACGAATAACTGACTTCGTTACATAGGCCACGGCGCTTCCTCTAAGGCTTCTTTTGGGCATCGCTCTCAAGAATTGGGCAATGCTCTGTTTTTTACGTTCGACGTCCTAACAAAAAAAAAACCAGCGCGCTAGATGCGCGCTGGCTCTTTTACATCATGCCGCAGGCAGAACTTAGTTGCTCGGCAGCGAGAAGACGGTGAGCGAGCCGCCGAGAGCGGTGTAGTTGTTGAGGGCGGCATAGCCACCGACAGCACCCAGACCAGCGGTCGGATCGGTCAGACCAGCAGCGAGACCGATACCGGCCCAACCACCAACACCCGAGAGCACTGCAACGTATTGCTTGCCCTTGTGCTCGTAGGTCATGACGTTGCCGATGATGCCCGACGGGGTCTTGAACTTGAACAGTTCCTTACCCGTCTTGGCGTCGACAGCCTTCAGATAACCTTCGAGCGTGCCGTAGAACACGACGTCGCCAGCGGTCGCGAGAGCGCCGGACCAAACCGAGAATTGTTCCGGATCGGACCAGACGATCTTACCCTTGGTGGCGTCCCAAGCGATGAAGTTACCCATGCCGCCATGGCTGTTCGGCGCGGGATACATCGAGAGGGTCGCACCGACGTAGGGTTGACCGGGGGTGTAGCTCACCTTGAAGGGCTCGTAGTCCATGCAGACATGGTTCGTCGGCACGTAGAACAGGCCGGTCTTGGGCGAGAAAGCCGAAGGCTGCTCGTCCTTGGAGCCGAGAGCCGCCGGGCAGATGCCCTTCGTATTCACGTCTTCGCCGCCATGCTCGGTGGAGTATTTGGCATTGACATAGGGACGGCCGTACATCGGCGAGGCCTTGTCCATTTCGACCTTGTCGGACCAGTTGACGGCCGGGTCGTAATGTTGCGCGACGAGAAGCTCACCCGTTTCGCGGTCGAGCGTGTAGCCGTAACCGTTACGATCGAAATGGACGAGGAGCTTGCGCTCTTTGCCATCGATCTTCTGATCGACCAGCGGCATTTCGTTGATGCCGTCATAATCCCACTCGTCGTGCGGGGTCATCTGGTACACCCACTTCGCCGCACCGGTATCGGGGTTACGGGCCCAAACGGTCATGGACCATTTGTTGTCGCCCGGACGCTGCTTGGGGTTCCAGGTCGAAGGATTGCCGGACCCGTAATAGATCAGGTCGAGCTTCGCATCGTAGGAATACCAACCCCAAGTCGCGCCACCGCCGGTCTTCCATTGGTCGCCCTGCCAGGTCTTGACGCTGGAATCGGGACCAACTGGCTTGCCGAGGGAGGTGGTCTTCACGGGATCGATCAGGGTCTGGTCGTCCGGACCTTCGGAATAGCCGCGCCACACCAGCTTGCCGGTCTCTTGATCGTACGCGGTTATAGAGCCCTGCACGCCGAATTCACCACCGGAAATACCGACGATGATCTTACCCTTGACGGGCATCACGGTGCTCGTGCCGGTCGAACCCTTGGACGGGTCGCCATTCTTCGTCTTCCAAAGTTCCTTACCGGTCTTCGCGTCGAGCGCGACGACATTGGTATCGGCTTGATAGAGGAAAACCTTGCCGCTGTCATAAGCAACGCCACGGTTCACCGTGTCGCAGCACATGACCGGGATCACGCTCGGATCCTGCTTAGGCTCGTACTTCCAAAGGATACGACCGTCGTTGTTGAGATCGAGGGCGTAAACAATGTTCGGGAACGGCGTGCTGAAATACATGACATCGCCGATGACGAGAGGCGCACCCTCGTGACCGCGAAGAACGCCGGTCGAGAAGGTCCACGCGACTTGCAGCTTCTTGACGTTGCCGGCGTTGATTTGATCGAGCTTCGAATAACGCGTGTTCGCGTAGTCGCCCGTCGGGATTGCCCAATTGCTCGGGTTCGCGATCAGTCCGTCGAGATCCGAGGCCGCGAAAACCGGTGCAGAATAGGACAAAAGACAGGCGGTGGCCGCAGCCAAGCCAATATACTTCATGTGGGGCTTCCTCCAAAACGATGGATCGTGCGTGAGTCTTTGCCGCTCAAGCCGTCCAACGCCGTGTTTCATGGGATATTGAAATAAGGAACCAGGCACTCCAGCAGCAGCCGCTCTTCTTCATGTTTATGACGGCCGCCCAGATCCTCCGCATTACGTTTAGTCGCCACTGGAGACGGCTGGACACTACCAAGCTTAGGATTCTTCGCAAGACGATTCTTAGAGAACGCTCATGTCTTTCTCCTATGTCTTTAGTTAGAAGAAAAAACCGCTCCGCCATTTTGCATTGTTTTCAGGCGGATATTGCAGCGCACCAAAAAGGGGTTCCGGACAAATGCTTAAAATTGCTCTTTTTTTTCGCACTTCCGAAACTTTTGAACAAAAAAATCGTGTCAGAAAATCGTAATATCGCGGATTGAATGGGATCCAGAAAAATTGTTCCCTTCAGTAAAAAATATTTTTATTTTCAGAAAAATTATTTACGCGTTTCGCCAGGCCTGACGACCAATGGGCTGTAAGCCAGGCCCGTCCGCTCGACGACATGTTCGAAGCGGCGGCGCTGGGTTTCCATCCATGCCGCGTCGCGCGCCGGCAGAGGGGTTTCAAACTCAAACGTTTCCAAGACATGCGTGGGGCGCGGCGCCAGAACGAGAATCCGGTCGCTATGGCGCAAGGCCTCCTCGATATTATGCGTGACCATCAAAATAGCCGTTCCATGCGCCCGCGCCTCGCCGAACACATAGTGCCGCAATAGACTCGCGCCGCGCTCGTCGAGCGATACGAAGGCTTCGTCAAGCACGAGCAATTCGGGCTTCACACTCAGAGCGCGCGCAACCGCGGCACGCCGGGCCATGCCTACCGACAATTCACCTGGTCGGTGGGTGCGCCATTCCGATAGACCGAGGCTTCGCAGGATTTCCTCGAGGTCGGACGGACTGATCGAAGGCGCCGCCAGGCGGATGTTTTCCTCTACCGTCCGCCAGGGCAAAAGCCGGGGATCTTGAAACACGACCCCGAGCTTCAAGGAATCGACTGGCGGCGTAACCGCGCCCTCGAAGCGCCGGTCGAGCCCCAAAATGATTCGCAACGCCGTCGTCTTTCCGCAGCCGGACGGGCCGATCAGGCAAGTCACCGCTCCCCGGCGCAGCGAGAATCGCAAATCCTTGATCACCTCAAGGTCGACGCGGCCCGCGCCCCGATATCGCTTGTTCGCGATATTGACCTCAAGAAGCGGCGGTTCGCCAGCGTCGCGCATATTCATCCAGGGGCTGGAGCACCACAAATTCGATCGCCAGCATCACCAGCGAAAACGCGACACTGTAGCCGAGAACCGCGCGAACGTCGAAAAGCTGAAAATAATATGCGATGGCATAGCCCACGCCGTCGGGGCGGCCAAGCAGCTCCACGACAAGCACGATCTTCCAAACCAGCGCAAGGCCAGACCGCGCCGCGCCAATCATAAACGGCATGAGCTGCGGAATAAAGATATGGCGAAGCCGCTTCCAAGCACTGAAACGATAGACCTTGCTCATATCGTCCAAGGCCGGATCGAACGAGCGCACGCCCTCGCGCAGCAGCACCGCGACATTGGGGATCTTATTGAGAGCGACGGCAAAGATCGCGGCGAACTCGTTCAGACCTAGCCAAATATAACACAAAGCCGTGATCACGAGCGCCGGCGTATTCAACAAAGTGAGCATCCACGGCGAGAATGCTTCGTCCAAAAAGCGCCCCCGGCCGAGAACGAGACCGATCGCGGAGCCAACAACCATCGCCAAAACAAAAGAGGCGGCGACGCGCCAGAGCGTCATGCCTATGTTCACGAGCATGCCGCCATGCAGACAATCTTGCACGATGAAGAGAAAGACCGACGCCGGCGATGGCAGCGTGCTCGAATGCGCGACGGCGGCGGCGATCCCCCAAAAGACGACCAGGGCCGCAAGCGACGCGGCAAATCGCGGCAAACGCATGAGCGCGCTCAGCCGTACAAAGCCTGATCCACGTAAAGCCCCTCCGGAAGGCTTTTCGCGGAGCCCGTGAGACTTTCGCCGCCGAGTTTGGCGAGCAGCGCGAAGAGAGCCGCCGCATCCGCGATCTCGACCTCCCGCGGGCGATTCGGAATGCCCGAGATAAAGGCTTGCTTCAACGCCTCGAAAGCCGCTTGATCCGGCGCCTCCATCAGGGGCCGGAGGCCGGTCCAAGCCTCGGGCTGACTTGCGAGCAGCACTTTCGCCGCGCGCGAGGCCTTGGCAAATCCGGCTAAGGCGGCAGGATCGGCATCCTCATGGACGAGATAGCCGAGCAAAGCCACCTTGCCGGGGATTCCGAGGGAAGCCGTGATCTCCTGTGTGCTCGTCAATTGCCGGAAGCCTTTCGCTTGAAGGCGCGCGCAAAAATTCCAAAACAGAAGAGCCGCGTCGATTTCGCCGCGCTCGAGTTTGGAGGACAGCAGAGGCGGCGCGCCGAACACCGGATTGGCATCCTTCTGAAGGTCGAGCTTCGCCTGTTGAAGCGCCGCCGCACGCAGAAGGATCCAGCTCTTGTCGAGCGGTCCGCCCGACACTCCGATCGTTTTGCCGGCAAGTCCCTCGATGGTGGTCACGGGCGAGCCCGCCGCGACCATCACGCCGCCCTCGGACGACGAAAACGGAAGAAAGCGGACTTTTTTGCCCTCCGCTCTCAAACGCGCCGCAAAAATCAAATCGCTGACGATCGTATCGACACTGCCCGACACAAAAGCAATGCGCGCCGCTTCGTTCGACGCGAGCTTGATGACCTCGAGCTTGAAGCCCGACGCCGCATCCAAGCCATTACGGCTAATCGCTTCCGCCTCCCACGAGGCCGTGCCGAGCGGCAGAGTTCCGAGTTTGAAGACAAGACCGGGCGCGGCCAAGGCACGCGACGAAGCAAGCACCGCCGCCGTGCCGGCAAGAACAGCGCGGCGCGTGAGGGCTGGAGATGGGATTTTGGGAAAACATGACATCGGCGCGGATAATACTCCTCCGTGAACCAAGGTAAAGCGGACGAAAGGCGTCTAGACCGATTTTATCGAAATTATCTCGTCATTAAGCCTCCTGACATCGAAAACATCGCGACACCAGGGCAAAGAAACTCGTAATAAATTTTTAATAAATAATGCCGCGATCATTTCGCAGCGTACCGACGAGGCCCGGCTTTAAGACGCTGGACTTCCGAAAGTTGAAAAGCCCGCTTCCGCTTGTTTATCGTTTAAACGGCGCGTATGAAACAAAAGCGTCCGGGCGAGCTTGAAGAGCAGGCAGCTCAAAGCCGCACGGTTTAATGCGGGGTGTCTACATGGCGCCCGCTTACCAATTTTGCATTAAATTTCCAATATGTTCATGAACGTGCATGACTTGAGAAGACCATGACTTGGGAAGGTAACGATTATGGCGGATAGGGCGAGCCGGCTCGCGCAATTTATCAATGATCGCATGCCGCCCGGGGACGAAGCGGTTCAGCTTCTTTGCGAAGATCATTCCGGCACCTATACGCTGCCGTTCTTATGCCGTTGGGTTGAAAACAATTGGATCAACACACAGACCTCGCTTCCGATCGAGGCAGCGGTGGCCGGCTGGCGTCAAGCCCCGGCGGCGCCACGGCGGCGATCCGTGGCCTGATACTCCCTGCGCAGACTAGCGTGGCTTGCCCCGCGCGGAACTCTGCCGTGAAAATAGCTCGATATTTTCATCGAAACATAAGGGCACGCCTTCGGCGCTGGCCGGCTGCTTAGCGCCCGTCAGGAAACAAACGCTTCACGTAATTGGGCTGAAGGAGCGATCGTATAGTTCCATTCGCCGTGGAAATCGGCGCGTTGGATGTTGAGGCTTTTCATTTCGTCGTTTGAGA
>JBEKFQ010000062.1:0-16555 GCA_050013235.1 Beijerinckiaceae bacterium | reverse complement strand
CGATCTGCTTGAGGCGTTCGCCGTCGCGGGCGTTCAGTAGGATGCTGACTGTCTGGGCCATGGCTCCAGACTCGCACGCCTCCACGACTTTGTGAATCCTATGTCTGGCTCAATGCACTAGTGGCATTCACCGCGAACGCCGCGTCCTTGCAGGATGCGTCCAAGGCTCTGGACGCAGCCGGCACGAAGACAATTGAATTTTCCGGCGCTGGACATTGGTTCCAGTTTGGCCAAGCGCCCGCGCCCGGCCTGCCTTGGCCCCAGTTCGACGTTTCAAGTTATGTCGCGGACATCAATTACGAGACCGTCAGCGCTCGCGTTCGGAGCACACGCAAACAGACCATCGAACCGGGCCGCGCCCGTCCCACCGCCGTCGAACAAAAGGCCGACGCCTTTGTCAGCGGCGCCTTTGCCTGGAATGTCGCGCCGCCCGCCGCCAATGCTCCGGCAGGCACGGCTCCCCGCAACGTGCCCCAGCCCGGCAGCGTCGAAGAACGCGCGGCCGAGATTTGGGCGACACCGCAGGGCTTCGTCAAGGCAGCGCTCGCCAATAACGCCAAATCGGAAGCGAAGGGCGCCGCTGTCGAAGTATCCTTCACGCTTGGCGGCAAATACCGCTTCACCGGAACGATCAACGAACATAATCAGCTCGAGACGGTGCGCACTTACATCGACACGCCCATGCTCGGCGACACGCTCGTCGAGACCAAATTCGCGGATTATAAGGACTTCGGCGGCGTTTCCTTCCCCGCGCATATTTTGCGCAGCGAGGGCGGCCATCCCGTGCTCGACCTCGCGGTCGCCTCGGTTAAGTTAAATATTCCGGTCGATATTACGGTTCCAGCCGATGTGGCGGCGCTCAAGGCGCCAGCGCAAAAAGTCGTGGTCAACAAGCTCGCCGACGGCGTTTATTATTTAACGGGCGGCACGCATCATAGCCTCGCCATCGAGCAGAAGGATCATGTCGTCCTGGTCGAAGCTCCGCTCAACGAGGAGCGCTCGCTCGCGCTCATCGCCAAGATCAAGGAGACGATCCCCAACAAGCCCATCAAATATATCGTCAACAGCCACGTTCACTTCGACCATTCCGGCGGATTGCGCACCTTCGTCGACGCCGGCGCGACTATCGTCACCAACGAAGCCGACAAGCCCTTCTATGAAGAGGCCTGGGCCGCGCCACATAGTTTGAACCCTTACCTTCTCGAAAAGTCGAAAAAAGCCCCCAAGTTCGAAACCTATAAGGACAAATATGTCCTGACCGATGGGTCGCGTTCGATTGAAATTCACAAGATCGCGGGCAGCGGCCATTCCGATGAGCTGGCTCTTATCTATCTGCCCGCCGAAAAGATCTTGATTGAAGCGGACGCCTATACGCCCGCCGCCCCTAATGCCCCGGTCCCCGCCGGCGTGAATCCCTATACGGTGAATCTCGACGAGAATATTCAACGGCTGAAGCTCGATGTCGTTCAAATCGCCGCTCTTCACGGTCCCGGAGTCGTCAAACTCGACGATCTGCATGCGGCAATTAGCCAGTCTCAGAAGACGCAATGAATTCGCGAATGCGCGGCTGGCTCCTCATTTGACTCCCCCCGTGTCAGGAGCCGGTATCGCGTCCATGCCGGAGCGAAGTTTGCTTCGCTCCGGCATATCCCGCGATCAACGCGGGCAACGCCGTCGCGCCCAAAGCTTGGCATAGGCTTTCCGGTCCGCATCACAATTCCAATTGCGCAATCCGGACAGACAAACCGGATTGCGCATCGCTTGCTGGGTTAATCGGCCTTGGCCGGAATGTGAAAAGCCGTGTTATCGGGCGGAACGACAGCCTTCTCGCCATGCGGTGTCCCGGCTGGCGCCCAGTCGTAGGGAACCGGCTGTCCCCGGTAGACACTATAATTGACCGTCGCCTGGCCCGTGACCGGATCTTTTCCCTTGAGCGGATAGGGGTTTAGATATTCCCAGACGATTTCGCCTTTCGGCGTGATCTGAAAGAAGCGGCCAATCTGCCCCTCGTCGACAAACGTATCGCCATTGGGCAAGCGCCGGGCGGCACTGATATGCGTGCTGCGGAACGACCAGCCCGGACCGCCTGTATTCTGAGCCGTATATTGCCAAACGATTTCTTTTTTCACAGGGTCGATTTCAAGCACGCGCGACCCGCCGGTAACGGTCAGCGCCGCGGCGGGATAGCCGCCTTCGCCCTGATTATCGAACACGAGCAAATTGCCGGCGCCCGGCAATCCGGCAGGGATGATTTGAGCATCATGCTGGCCGGAGATCTGATCGACCGGCCTTGGCAGCGTCCGCGCGGCACCGTTTTCCGCGATAGCGGGATAATGCGGCCCGAGCGTCCAAACGATTTTCCCCGACTTTCTGTCGATAATGGCAATGAAATTGGCATTGCGGGAACCAAAAATCAGATTGTCCGGATCAAACCTTTTGTCTCCCGCATCGAACCAGTGGTTGGGGCCGACGGGCTTGAGATTGTTGATATGCAGATAATCCGCCGTTGGCGCGGCGCGAACCAATTTCAACTCCTCCGGCGTAAAGCCAAATTCCTCGAGATGATCTGATGCCGTCCAGGTCCAGACAATATCGCCCGCCGGATTGACCACGTAAATCACATCGTCGAGCACACGCGGCTGGGTAAAACCTGGAACGGGATGAACGGCGTTGGCCAAGACCAGCGTGTCGCCATTGGGCAAGCGCGCGATATCATGATGCTGTTGCGCGAGACCACCCGGAGCTTTTTCACCGAATTTCCAGACTGCCGCGCCGTCCCAATCGAGTTCGCCAACGGTTTTGTTGATCCGGCCGTTGACGCGGCCGGGGACAACATCGGTCCCGCGCCCCTGGGATGTCTCCAGCGTCAGCAGCACATGGCCGCGTTTGCCACCCGTCAGCGCGGGATCGATCAAGACGCTTGGAAAGCCCGCATAATTCCACTGGTGAACGACATTGCCGTTGAGATCGACGAGACGCGAGATATTGTCGCCGCCGGAAAAAAATACGAAGGAATTATAAGCTTTGGCGGGATCGTAAATCGTCGTTCCCGTCGGAAAAACGCTGGGCTCGGCTTTGGCCAAGCCCGCCGCGCCGATCGTCAAGAGCGCGAGCGTCGAGCACACGCCGAGCAGGCCGCGTTTCCGGCGTGCCATATCTTCCGTCATCGTCAAAATCTCCCGAGATGCGTTCCGCGCCGCCGCAAGCGATGCCTCGAAATCATATTCCTACTAATTATATCTTAAAAGTAGTTTGTTTGAGCAGCATGGTCCGATGGATTTCCCCGGCTCACGTCCCCACAGCGAACGTCCGACCGCGAGGGGGATCGGCGGCGAGATTGACCGGCCAGCCGAACGCAATGGCGACGGTGGCGGGGACGGGGGGTGCGCGCTGTCAACGCTCCCATCACGGCGCTGGTATGTTCATCACCCCACCCCTAAACCCCAAGCATCCCCCGCAACGCCGCCCTCACCTCGACTATTATCGCAGGCTGTATCCTCCCAAGCCGCTCCGCATGGCGCGCTTCGATTGTCGCGATCTTACAGGGCCGAATAACCGAAGGCGCGGGCAGGCCCGCTTCCGCATATTCGGCACCAAGTGACAAATCGCCGGGCCACGGACGATTTTCGGCGCTGGTGATCATGACGACCCATAAGAGCGCTTCGTTTTCGCCAATTCCACCTGCCGATACCACAAGCGCGGGCCGGTGCTGGCGCGTGGCGGGGAACGCAAAAAGCCGTTATCGGACGGGCGCCTTTCGTTTCCATCTATTGCAAGAGGGGCTGTCAGGATTTACCGCCATGAGCCAGGCAAGGTCTCTTCCCTTCCCCCTTGTGGGGAGGGGAATCCCCGCCGCAGTCAGAGCGGTTATTTCTGGATGAGGCGCTAGATTAGCCAAATAGACATTCTCCACCTTTTTCACCGCGCGACTTTGGCCGCCGCGCCAAAACGAGGATCCGACGTGACGACTAACCCTAGCGGCCTCGCGGCCACACTCTCCTCCCCCGGCGCGGCCGAAGCCTTGAACCGCATCGCCACCGCCCTCGAATTACTCGTGCCCAAGCCCGCGGCCCCGCCGGATTTCGAGGCGGCGGATGCGTTCGTCTGGCAGGCCGAGGGCGCGCATTTGCAGCCGGTTCCGCATGTCAGCCGGGTCGAAATCACTTTGCTGCGCGGCATCGACCGGGTGCGCGATATCCTCACCGAGAATACCGAGCGCTTCGCCAAGGGCTTTTCGGCCAACAACGTGCTGCTGTGGGGCGCGCGGGGCATGGGCAAATCCTCGCTGGTCAAGGCAGCCCATGCCACCGTCAATGCCGCGCACGCCAGCGAGCCCGGCTTTCTCCCGCTGAAACTCGTCGAAATTCACCGCGAGGACATCGACAGCCTGCCCGGCCTGATGAGTTTGACGCGCGGCTCGCGGCATCGATTTCTCATTTTCTGCGACGATCTCTCCTTCGATTTCGACGATACCAGCTATAAATCGCTGAAAGCCGTGCTCGATGGCGGGATCGAGGGCCGGCCGCCCAACGTGCTGTTTTACGCGACCTCCAACCGCCGGCATCTGATGCCGCGCGAAATGGTCGATAACGAGCGCTCGACCGGCATTAATCCCGGCGAGGCCGTCGAGGAAAAAGTCTCGCTATCCGACCGGTTCGGCCTGTGGCTCGGCTTCCACAAATGCTCCCAGGACGAATATCTCGAGATGGTCTTCGGCTATGCCGCCCATTTCGGCCTGGACCAGGACCGCGCGGTGCTCGAAGCCGAAGCGCTGGAATGGGCCGCGACGCGCGCCAGCCGCTCCGGCCGCACCGCCTGGCAATTCATCCAGGATCTCGCGGGCCGGTTGGGGAAGCTGGCGCGGTAGGTCAGGCGCCAGGCAGTCACTATTTCCGTGGTTGTTCGATAGCCGCAAAGCGCGGAACGCGCTCTAAGCCGCCGCCGCCTCCGGCGCGCGCACCAGCCGCAAGGCCTCGCGAAGCACCTCGACCCCGGCACCCGGCTTGACGCCCTGCGTGGCGAGATGGCGGCGCCAGGCGCGGGCGCCGGGCCAGGCGTTGAACAGACCGAGAATGTGGCGGGTCATGGCATGCAGCGGCACGCCCTCGGCAAGGCGCGCCTCGACATAGGGGATGAAAAGCTCGATCGCCTCGCGGCGGTCCAAATCGGGCGTATTATCTCCAAACAGCCGCCGGTCGACTTGGAGCAGCAACGCCGGATCGCCGTAGGCCGCGCGCCCGATCATGACGCCATCGACATACCGGAGTTGCTCTTCCATCGCGTCGAGCGTGGCGATCCCGCCATTGAGCACGACCGGCACGCCGGGGAGCCGGCGCTTCAGGGCATGGACGAGGGGATAGTCGAGCGGCGGCACGTCGCGATTCTCTTTCGGCGACAGGCCCTTCAGCCAGGCCTTGCGGGCATGGACGACGAGCGCGTCGGCGCCGGCCGCGATCACATGATCCGCCATCGTATTCAGCGCCACCTCAGGCTCCTGATCGTCGACGCCGATCCGGCATTTGACCGTGACGGGGATGGAGACAGCGGCCTTCATCGCCGCGACGCAATCGGCGACCAATTCGGGCTCGCGCATCAGACAAGCCCCGAAGGCGCCGTTCTGGACCCGGTCCGAGGGGCAGCCGACGTTCAGATTGATCTCGGCATAGCCCCAATCCGCGCAAATCCGGGCGCAAGCAGCG
This sequence comes from Beijerinckiaceae bacterium, assembly GCA_050013235.1. Taxonomy (GTDB): domain Bacteria; phylum Pseudomonadota; class Alphaproteobacteria; order Rhizobiales; family Beijerinckiaceae; genus RH-AL1. The sequence goes on along the minus strand of JBEKFQ010000062.1, from coordinate 10,856 downwards.
AGAGCGGCGGGGTCGCTGCCGCCGAGTTGCACCGCGACCGGCCGCTCGACAGGATCGAAACCAAGCAGCCGGTCCCGGTGTCCGTGCAGGATCGCCGCCGTGGTCACCATCTCGGTATAGAGCCGCGCGTGCCGCGACAGAATGCGGTGGAAGACCCGGCAATGCCGGTCCGTCCAATCCATCATGGGGGCGACGCTGAAGCGATAGGCCAGGGCCGAGGAACGATTGGTCATCATCTCATTAGATTTGCCTGAAGGAACACCGGCGCTCAAGGGCAACGCGCACCCTTTCAGAAAGAGGATGGAATTAGCCCCGGGAAAGCCCGCCCCGCCGGCCTGGCACAGCGGCTGCTCCGTGATCCCGGAACGTAACCTTTTGTAAAGGAATCGTCCTCTTTTGCGCCGGTTTGACCCAACTCAAACGGAAAAACGGCACAGGGGACGGTCATCGGGAGCCCTGAATGAGACATAAGGCGGTCAAGGAACTGTTTCTCTATTGGAACGACTTACGCGGAGAACGGACCGCTCCCGAGCGCAACGAAATGGACCCGAACGCGATCCGCCACATTCTGGCGGATACGTTCCAGCTCGACATCGACACGGAACGGAAATTTCCGTTTCGCTTGGCCGGCACGCGCGTCAACGCTCTGTTCGGCGCCGAGCAAAAAGGCCGCTCGTTCCTGGATCTGTGGCGCCCGGAAGAGGCGCATAATATCGCCACCGTGCTCCTGACCGTCGCGGACGGCGCCTGCCCCGTCATCGCCGGCGCGGCGGCGTCCGCTAAAGGCGAGAACGAGGTCGCGCTCGAACTTCTGTTCTTGCCCATCCGGCATTACGGGAAAACCCATGCCCGGATCCTTGGCATTGTCGCGCCCTTGAAGACACCGGCTTGGATTGGCGCCCTGCCTATCGGCCAAATCAACCTACGCTCCCTGCGGGTTGTCGAAAGCGCGGAAATGCGGCCTGCCCATGCCCCTGTCCAGAGCGGACGCTACCTGCCGGCGACCCGGGACCGGCGCTCCATGATTTTTCGCGAACCCACGCCACACCCGTTCCTTCAACTGATCGAAGGCGGCGGCGGGCCGGGCTACGCGCCACGCGATTCCGCCGGCCTCGCGCGTCTACGCCACGAACTCACCTCGATGTACGAAGAGAAATTCCGGTAGGCCGGGCTCGCCGGATTAGAAGGCGCATCTCAAAGGGCGAGGGCTATTTCAGCGATTCCAAGCTGAAACGCAACTTTGATGGGCGGATGGCGCTCCTAAAGATCCTCGAGATCGAAATCGAGAATCGCCATCTGCAGGGTGAAAGACTTCCCCTTGGGATCATCGGCGGAAACGATTCCGAGGAAATCATCGCCGGAGTTCAATTCGACCGAGTCGGTCTTTTTAGCGCGCGGGACGATTTTCAACTTATCGTTCTCGAACAGGCGGCGCAGATAGTCCTGCAACACCGGCCGCTCGACCGGCACTTTCATCTCGAACGCAAAAGAACGATCGCCGTCCTCGTCGTCGACGATCAAGGTTCCGATCTGCCGCTCGCCCAGGAAAACGTCGGCCTGATCTGAATTTTTCCGCGCCACGGTCACGCGCAATTCCGCGTTTCCAAAAGAGCGCCGCAAAAAATCCTGCAACTTATGCAGTTCGGTCTTATCCACGTGAAGTCTCCAGCCGCCAGAGCGTGTCTTGCAGAGCGTGTTTCGCCGCCAGGGGTGCCCCCCAGATGGAAAACGCTCGAGTGCGGTTCGTTTGTCAGAAAATCGCGGCGGGTGCAATTGACCCGCCCGCTGGCGAAGCGCCGCATCGTACAAGAGTTTGCTTCATCGCCTAATGTCGGTTGCCAACCGGCCGTCGGTCGCCTCGAGGACCGGTTTCGAGGCCAAAATCTGATCCATCGTGCGGGCGGGTTCGGCGCAACCGGCGTCGCCCACGATGCGCGCGGGCACGCCGGCAACCGTCTTGTTATTGGGGACGGAGTGCAAAACCACCGAGCCCGCCGCGATCCGGGCGCAATGGCCAATCTCGATATTCCCCAAAATCTTCGCGCCAGCGCCGATCAACACACCGTGCCGGATCTTGGGATGGCGATCCCCGGTTTCCTTGCCCGTGCCGCCCAGCGTCACATCCTGAAGCATGGACACATTGTCTTCGATCAACGCCGTCGAGCCGACGACGAGCCCGGTCGCATGATCCAGGAACACGCCTTTGCCGATCCGCGCGGCGGGATGAATATCGGTTTGAAAAACAGCCGAGGACCGGCTTTGCAAATAGAACGCGAAATCATGACGCCCGGCCCGCCACAAGGCATGGGCGAGCCGGTGGGTCTGGATGGCATGGAACCCCTTGAAATAAAGGATCGGCTCGATGACGCGGGTGCAAGCGGGATCGCGATCGACCACGGCCAGGAGATCCGCGTGAAAAGCATCGGAGAAGGAAGGATCCTTGGCCACCAGATCGAGATAGGCCTGACGGATCAGATCGCTCTGCACGTCGGGATGGGCCAGGCGAGCCGCAACCCGATGGACAATCACGCTTTCCAGGGAATCGTGATTGAGAATCGTGGAATAAATGAACCCGGCGATCTCGGGCTCGCGGCGAATGATATCCTCCGCTTCGCCGCGCATGCGCGTGAAAACAGAATCGACCTGACTTAAAGGCACGACGACCGCGCCGCCTTGGCCAAGGCTACCCATGAATACACCGTTCATCTCGAGAGGCTTTCATCCCGCCCGGCATCGCCGTTCCCGAAACGGCGAGACCGCACGCCCCGCCATTCCAGCGGGTGCTTCCCAGGGCGGACCGGACCCCTCCGCCACGACGCGCGGCGGACAGACCGTCATGTCATATCACCCAACGACAGTCAGATTATTCCAAATTTCCGAGGAAATCTAGAACCCCGGTTTTGTAGACGGGATCTCCGACAGCACGATTGTGGTCCCGGCCTGGAATAGCCAGCACACGCGCCGCCGGAAACATGACGGCAAGCCGCTCCGGATCGCCCGCCACTTCATCCTTGGTGCCCACGGCAATCAACACCGGCAATCGCATCCGCCCGATCTTGTCTTCCGGCAAAATGTCGCGCGAGCCGCGGATGCAGGCGGCCAAGGCCCGCCTGTCGCTTTTCGTCGCATCGGCAAAAGTGCGAAACATGCGCTGCATCGGATCGGTGAGATCATCGACGGACGGCGCCTCCATCGCATCGGCGATTCCCGTGGGCAAGGTGGCGCCGTCCGCGAGATGATGGCCAAGACCGCCCAGGATCAGGGAACGCACCCTTTCGGGGTGGGCTTGGGTGAGAAAGGCGCCGATCCGCGCGCCCATGGAATAACCCATGACATCGACCCGCTCGAGCCCGAGATGATCGAGTAAGGCCAAGGCATCCGCCGCCATCAGGTCTATGTGATAACTTACGGGATCATAAAGCTTTTCGCTGCGTCCATGTCCACGGTTGTCGAACAAGATCACCCGCCGTCCATCCCCGGTCAGCGTTTTGACCCAGAGCGGAAACACCCAATTGATCGCATGGGACGAGGCGAAGCCGTGGATCAGTAGAATCGGTGGCTGGCCAGTATTTTCTCCGGCCTCACGGCGGCCGGCCTGGGAGACATTTCGCTCTCCCGGTTCGTCGAGATAGGCGAGGCGAACACCGCCATGTCCGGTGAATTTTTGCATGAAACAGCTCAAAACCTTGGAACGAGATGGAACGGGGGACACGCTGGAGGCCTCGACATGGTTCCGTGCCGCTTGCATTTCCTCCATAATCGACGCAGTTGAGGAACGAAAGGCTCGCAGCCGGTCAGCATAAGGACATCGCGATGGCTCAACATGGTACGCCGCATTTCCACAACCAGCCGGGTCTGCGAAAGATCCTGACCGGTGCCAAGGAATTTATGTGTATCGGCGCGTTGCCTCCCTTTGACCATCCCCACGTCTTCATCGATATGGGCGCGGACAACGAAACCGTCTGCCCTTATTGTTCCACTCATTACGTCTATGATGCCAGCTTGAACGGCGGCTGCGTACCGGCCGAGTGTCTTTATCTGCCAGACACGGAACAAGCGGCGTGACGCCGCGGGGCGACCCCGCCATGACGATTCCAATATGACGACAATTCCAATATGACACATGCCGTGATCGCCGGCGCGGGAATCGGTGGCCTCACCGCCGCCTTGGCCCTGGCGAAGGCAGGCCTTGCCGTCACCATCATCGAGCGCGCGCCCGGGTTGGCGGAGGTGGGCGCCGGCCTGCAAATCTCCCCGAATGCCAGCGCAATTCTCCGCGATCTCGGCGTGCTCGGCGCCTTGCGGGACAAGGCTGTCGCGCCCGTGGGGATCCGCGTGCGCGGCGCGCGAAGCGCGGCCACCTTGTCTTATCTCTCTCTCGAAACCGCCGAAGCCCGGTGGCACGCGCCTTATCTCGTGGCGCACCGGGCCGATTTGCTACAGGTTCTCGCGGAGGCCGTGGCGAGAGATCCCGCGATCACGCTTCACCTTGGCACGGCGCTGGCCGGATTCGGCACGATGGACTCGGGCGTGTCCATAACAGCCAAGCAAGGGTTGCTGACACGTGGGTTCGAGGCCGATGTGCTGATCGGGGCCGATGGCGTGCGCTCCACCGTGCGGGCGCGGCTCCTCCAAGGTTCAAGCGACAGACCGGAAGAAACCGGACGAACCGCCTGGCGCGCCGTCGTGCCGGCGGCGGCGCTCGATCCTCTATCGCGGGTCGAAGCGAGCACGCCTTCCGAAACCGGCCTTTGGCTCGGGCGGGATGCGCATCTCGTGCATTATCCCCTGCGCGGCGGAGACCTCGTCAATCTCGTCGCCATCATTCGCGAACCACCGCTCGCCCCCAGTCTCGACACGCTCTGGGCAACGCCCGGCGACCCCAAAATCATCACGGCGCGTTTCGCGCGCTGGCATGGGGCGGCGCGCGAATTGATCGCGGCCGCGCCATCCTGGCTGCGCTGGCCCCTCGCCGATCGCGCGCCGCTGCCAAGCTGGAACGCGGGGCCCGTCGCCTTGCTGGGCGATGCCGCCCATCCCGTTTTGCCTTTTCTCGCCCAAGGCGCGGCGCAAGCGATCGAGGATGCACAGGCGCTCGCGACGGCGCTGACCGCCGATGGCACCATCGCGGAACGGCTCGAGGCCTATTCGCGGGGACGGCAGGCCCGCGTGCTCAAGGTGCAAAACGCGTCGCGGCGTCTTGGCCAAATCTACCATCTCGCAGGTCCCGCCGCGGTTGCGCGCGATATCGCGATGCGCGCCCTAGGACCTCGGCGTCTTCTCGCGCGTTACGACTGGCTTTATGGAAATTCGGGCGAGAACAAGCTTCCCATTTGAAACAGAGAGCATTTTCCGGCCGCCTGGGTGACTCCACGGAAGCAGCCGGAATCAAATCGCCGGCTATACGTGACATCCACGGCAAGCGCGCTTACGCTTCCGTGAACTCATCGCCCTTCTCTTCGCTTCAGGAAAACGGTTCCATCATGGCCGGAGATGCCGATTTCGACGATATCGGAACGCCGGATTTACGCTCCGCGCATGTGATTGTCGTCGGCAATGAAAAGGGAGGAACGGGGAAATCGACCCTGTCGATTCATCTCACGGTCGCCCTTTTGAAAGCGGGATTCCGGGTGGCGACCATCGATCTCGACACGCGCCAGCAGACGCTCACGCGCTTTTTGGAAAATCGCCGCTCCTGGGCACGCACCGCGCCCTGGGAGGTGGAACTGCCCTTTCATCACGCCTTGCAGCGTGGCAGTTCGAATAATGTACGCGACAACGAGACCGTCGAATTCGGCGCCTTCGCCGAAGCCATCGCTCAAGTCGAGCACTCCTACGAATTTGTCGTGATCGATACGCCGGCCAGCGATTCCTATCTGATGCGCCTCGCGCATTCGCTGGCCGATACTTTGGTGTCCCCGGTCAATGATTCCTACATCGATGTCGATGTGTTCTCGCGCGTCCACCACGACAAAGCACGGCGCGGGGCCGTGGCGCATTATGCCGATTTGGTGATCGAGGCGCGGCGGCGCCGGCATCTCGTGGACCAAGGCATTATCGATTGGGTCCTCGTGCGCAATCGCATTGCCTCGCTGCAATCGAACAACGCCAAGCAAATTTCCATCACGCTCGGCAAGATGGCCCATGAATTGAAGTTCCGCCCTGCCGAGGGCTTGCATGACCGCGTGATCTTCCGCGAACTGTTTCCCATCGGCCTCACCGCCCTCGACCCGATCGAGGAGGCCATGCGCACGGGCAACCTCTCCGTATCGCAGCAAGCGGCACGGCGCGAAATCGCGGACCTGCTCTCCACCTTGAGCTTGCCGGAACGCGGCAGCGGGATGGCCCATTTGCAAGCGCGGCACGAATGGTTCGACCGGATTTCGGTCTATTACCGCAATCTGGATCAGCGCGGGCCGGACGGCGCTTTCTAAGTCCGGCGGAGCCAAACTCACCGGCTCGCCAAACTTGCCGGCTCCAAGATCCCGGCGTTGTTTCGACGCCCGAAGGCAGGCTGAAATGACCAATAAGATTAAATCTCTCCCGCGAAGCTATTTCACAATATAATATTTTCAGGCATTGTTCTTTTTTGTTGCGTACTTGCAACAGACTGGCCCTAGATGTCTCAAATAACGCGTTAATAAAGCAGCGCCCATTGCCGGCCGGCGCGGCCGTGCTTTATCTTGAAATTACGACTTCTCCTCCTCCCCCAAAAGGCCGTTTGCACATGATCCGTAATGTTCTTCTTTCCTCCGCGGCGTTGATCGTATTGTCCGGCGCTGCCTTGGCGGCCGACCTGCCTTCGACGCGCGCACCCGTCGTTCCTCCGCCGCTCCCCGTTTTCTCCTGGACGGGAATCTACGCCGGCGGCCAGATCGGTTACGCCTTCGGCCAGGACACCGCGACGTCGGTCGTGGGCACGCCGTACAACTCGAACTCGCGCGGCGTCTTGGGCGGAGCTCATATCGGGTACAACTACGAGGCTGGTCCCGGCGGCCTCGTTGTGGGCGTCGAAGGCGACGTCAATGGTTCGAGCTTCACCGGAACATCGGCGCTCAATTCCACCACGAAGTCTCCCGTCCAAGGGTCGCTTCGCGCACGCGCGGGCTTCGCGTTCGAGCGCGCTCTGATCTATGCGACGGGCGGCGGTGTGTTCGCGGCGTTTAACGATAATTACACGTCCGGCGATTCTCCGTCGACGGCCCGCGTTGGCTATACCGTGGGCGGCGGCATCCAATATGCGATCACCGACCTATGGTCCGTCCGCGCGGAATATCGCTACAATAACTTCGGCGCCACCACCGAGAACCTTCCCATCGCGGGAACGACGGTGTCGCACAGGCAGACCGAGAACCAAGTTTTGGTTGGTTTCAGCTACAAGTTCACCTCGCCGGTCGCACCCGTCGTCGCCCGATACTGAACTCTTGCTTTCATGAAAATTCACGAGCCCGGCTTCAAAGCCGGGCTTTTTGTTGGCCGCCGGATCAATCCGCTTTGAGGGCTTGCGTGATTTAACTTTCAGCGTGATTTGGACCTGAGAACATTTCAACGCTCAAATGCTTGTTGGAATAATAAACCGGATCAAACCTCTCCGGCAAAGCCATTTCGCAACGTAACCTTTTGAGGCGCGTTGCCTTTTCTTGTTGCAAGCTTACAACAGGCAGCCTCTATATGCCCCGAATGAAGTGTCAACGGGACATCGGCCATTGCCGCCCGCCACGGGCATGCCCTATTTAAACGATATGATTTTCCTCCTCAAAAGGGATTCGCTCACATGATCCGCAATTTCCTTCTTTCCTCCGCGGCTCTGATCGCATTGTCCGGCGCGGCCTTGGCCGCCGATTTGCCTTCGACCCGCGCGCCCGCCGCTCCGCCGCCGATCCCCGTTTTCTCCTGGACGGGTCTCTATGTCGGCGGCCAGATCGGCTACGCCTTTGGCCAAGATCACTACGGTGTGGTGGGCATCCCCCTTACGGGCTCCGGCAATGGCACCGGGGTCGTGGGCGGAGCCCATATCGGTTACAATTTCGAGCCATCGCTCGGCGGCCTCGTTCTTGGTCTCGAAGGCGACGTCAATGGCTCGAGTTATAGTGGGAGCTCGACGCTTCTCGGCGTCACCGGCACCGGCAAGTCGCCGATCGACGGTTCCATCCGTGGCCGCGCTGGTTTCGCCGTCGATCGCGCTTTGTTTTACGCAACAGGCGGCGCGGCTTTCGCCTCGTTCAACTACAGCAATAGCAACGGTGATTCGTCCTCGAACGCTCGCGTTGGCTACACTGTCGGCGGCGGCGTCGAATATGCCGTGACCAACGATTGGTCGGTTCGCGCGGAATACCGCTACAGCGCTTTCGGCACGTTCACCGATACGCTCCCCATCACAGGAGTTTCGGTCACGCACCGGGAGACCGAGAATCAAGTCTTGGCCGGCTTCAGCTACAAGTTCGCCGCGCCTCTCGCACCCGTCGTCGCGCGGTACTGATCCGTTCCTTCCATGGAATTCCACGAGCCCGGCTTGCGAGCCGGGCTTTTTTATTGGCTGCCGGATCAAGCCGTTTCGAGGGCTTGCGTGATTTAACTTTCAGCGTGATTTGGATCTGAGAACATTTCAACGCTCAAATGCTTATTGGAATAATAAACCGGATCAAACTTCTCCGGCAAAGCCATTTCGCAACGTAACCTTTTGAGGCGCGTTGCCTTTTTTTGTTGCAAGCTTACAATAGGAAGTCTCTATGTGTCCGGAATGAAGTGTCAACGGGACATCGGCCATTGCCGCCCGCCACGGGCATGCTCTATTTAAACGATATGATTTTCCTCCCCGAAAGGGATTCGCTCACATGATCCGCAATTTCCTTCTTTCCTCCGCGGCCTTGATCGCGTTGTCCGGCGTAGCCTTGGCGGCCGATTTGTCTTCGACCCGCGCACCAGCCGCTCCGCCGCCGATCCCTGTTTTCTCCTGGACGGGTCTCTATGTCGGCGGCCAGATCGGCTACGCCTTCGGTAACGATAACGACACAAGGGTTATCCCAGCCATTTCGGCCAGCACCAATCCCAGCGGGGTTTTGGGCGGAGCCCATATCGGTTACAATTTCGATCCCGGCCTCGGTGGGGTCGTTCTTGGCCTCGAGGGCGATATCAATGGGTCGAGCTACACGGCAACCGCGTCGGGTCTTTATACGATCAAGTCACCGGTCCAAGGCTCAATCCGCGGGCGCGCGGGTTTCGCGGTCGACCGCGCTCTGTTCTACGCAACCGGTGGCGCGGCTTTCGCCACATTTAACGATACCTACACTTCCGGCGATTCTTCCTCGACGACGCGCGTTGGCTACACCGTGGGCGGTGGCGTCGAATATGCCGTGACCAACGAATGGTCCGTCCGCGCGGAATATCGCTATAGTGACTTCGGCACCTTCACCGATACGCTTCCCATCGCGGGAACGACCGTTTCGCATAAGGAAACCGAGAATCAGGTCACGGCTGGCTTCAGCTACAAGTTCCTGTCGCCTGCGCCGGTCATTGCGCGGTACTGATTCATTTTCTGCATTGAATATCAAAACCCGGCTTTCGAGCCGGGTTTTTTGTGGGCCGGGCCGAGTTTTTGTGGGCTAAGGCATTTTTCACAAAAGTTGCAGACTTTTGTGAGCGAAAAAATGCTCTAACTTCTTAGTAAGAGACCAATCCCTTTTGATTCAATCGCATTGGCCGAAAATCCAGCCGCTTGCCATAACGTTTGGCGGAGCGCCGGCTTTGTTGCAATCAGGTCACAAGATTTGCCTTAGTCTATCCGTACAGGATGCGCTGGGCCTCGTAAGTTGCCGTAAGGAAGTATCGTGCTATTGAGCTTCTAGGCTTTTGTTCCCTTTAGGGGTCGCGGTTCGTGGTTCGCAGCTTTCTTCTTTCCTCAGTTGCCTTCGCCGCGATCGGCGGCACTGCCGTGGCGGCTGATCTTCCGTCGAGCCGGGCGCCGGCCGCCCCACCGCCGCTTCCCATCTTCTCTTGGACCGGCCTTTATGTGGGTGGCCAAGTGGATTACGGATTCGGGAACGATACCGCGACCCCCGCTGGCTTCGCGGCGAATGGCATCAAACCAAGCGGCGTACTTGGCGGTGCCCACATCGGCTATGTCTATCAAACCGGCGGCAGCCTTGTCGTTGGCCTCGAGGGAAGCATCGATGGATCGAGCGTCAGTTCGACCTCGACGGCCTTCCTCGGCTCCTACACCGTCAAATCGCCAGTCCAGGGATCAATCCGCGGCCGTGCGGGTTTCGCGGTCGACCGGGCTTTGTTCTACGCGACAGGCGGCGTCGCGTTCGCGACCTTCAGCGATTCTTATGCGACAGGCGATTCCGCCTCGGCCACCCGCGCCGGCTATACCGTCGGCGGCGGTGTCGAATATGCGATTTCGGATCGCTGGTCCGTTCGCGGCGAATATCGTTTCAGCAGTTTCGGGACCTTCACCGACACGCTCCCGAACGCCCTGACCACCGTGGCTCACAAAGACAACCAGTCGCGCGCCGAAGTCGGCTTCAGCTACAAGTTCGCGGAACCGGCTCCGCCGGTTGCTGCGAAATACTGATGCGCCCAGCATCCAATTGACATTCCCAAGCCCGGCCATTGCGCCGGACTTTTTTACTTGTGCCTCATTGCGTCCGATTCGCCTTGCGGCGAAGCATAGTCCGCCTAGTGCATTGAGCCAGACATAGGATTCACAAAGTCGTGGAGGCGTGCGAGTCTGGAGGAGCCATGGCCCAGACAGTCAGCATCCTACTGAACGCCCGCGACGGCGAACGCCTCAAGCAGATCGCCGGCGATCGCAACCGTCCTCTCAAACACGTGCAGCGCGCCAAAATCGTGCTCCT
>JBEKFQ010000061.1:0-16772 GCA_050013235.1 Beijerinckiaceae bacterium | reverse complement strand
AAGAGGAGCCTGGGCATCTCAGTCGTCCAAAACCTTGCTGGCCTTCATTTCCGTCCAACGCCGCGAACCGCCGCCGCCTTCTCCCGGGAGAACAAGGCATGGACCCGCGCCACCATCAAGGCGAGACTTTCATCCCAGCTCACATATTTAATTTGCGCCGCCTTGGGCCGTTCGGCGAGGCTCGCCTTGATTTTAACGCTGAGATCGACGGGGTTGGCGACCTCGAAATAGGTGATCGCATCTCCAGCAATCTCCCGGAAGACCTCATTGTCCGACGCGAGAATGGGAGCTCCCATGCGGCTCGCCTCGACAACCGGCAGTCCGAACCCTTCGGCAATGGAGGCTTGAATCAGGCAATAGGTTTGCTCATAGGCAAAAGTCACCTCGGCATCGGAGGCATCGCGAAACCAATACAGCCTCTTCCTATACTCGGGATGATACAAGATCCGGCTCCGCAATGCCTTCGAGACCCAGCCCTCGCGTCCGATGATGACGAAATGACAATCGATCCCCTGGCGCCAAAGCAGTTCAAACGCATCGATCGTCACCACATAACCCTTGCGCGGCTCGAGCGTCCCGACGCTCAGGAAGACGAATCTATTCGAGAACAGCTCTTTGATTTCATCCCGCACGGTTCCCTTGACGCCGGCTTGGAAATTCGCGCCAAGCGGAAATGACGTAAGGGGATAATCAGCAATGGGGCGAATGTCATGATCTAGGATGAACTCGCGCACTTTGCCTGCGGTGTAATCGGAGACGGCGATACAAGCATCGCTCTTAGCGATCATGGTAGGAAAGGTCGAAGCGAACAGCACGACAAAATAATTTCCAAAGAAACTCGGAAAATACAAAGGCATGAGATCGTGGACACAAATGACGATCTTGGCGTTTTTAGATTTTAATGTCTTGAATATCGCTAGATATTCCTCAAATAGATCCCAGAAAATATCGACGACGACATAGGTGATCGTTTCATCCGCAACGAGATTTCCTTCAAACCCCGGCGATGCGAAATAAGGACGCAATTGGCCGTCCTCGATGACCACGGGCAATGCCAATCCGGTCCGGGCGGCGGCCATGGCCAGCTCCCGCGCGACACGCGCGATCCCGCCGCGGTCCCCCGAGCGATAGGTAAAGGTCAGATCGATCCAAATCCGAGGGAGAGGGCCCCGCTGAGCCAAGGGACTGCCCACCGGCAGGTCCGATTTGATATACCGCGTCCCCGCGGGAGACTTGCCCGGCATTTTTTGCCGGAGAGACCCAATCGCGCGCTCCACCGCGGGAGTGAGTTTTTGAATCCCGGCGGCCATAGCCTCGACGAGACGCGACCGGACAATTCTCTCGAAGGCGGGGACGGTGTACACAGGCCCCTTCTCCAAAAATTCGATTTCTTCGATGGCGACCCGGATGGGATAATCGACCAGGAATGAAGGGGGGATGGACGTCTTGTCTTCTTCCACCTGGTGCACCCACAATCCTCGTTATGCCTGAGCGCGAGACAGCGTCTTCGCCTTGGCAAGCTCCAGGCGCGCGACAGCCGCGGCCATGAACTTGAGCCACAGATCATCGAACACGCGCTTCTTCGGCAAACTGGTCGCGCCAGCCCAATGCACGAAATAAATGTCTTTCCCGGACTGGTCGAGCGGCCAGCCCTCCACATCGAAGGTCACGCCTTCCGCTTTATAAAAACTCTCGCTCGATCCGTTTTCCAGGACACCGGGGATCGGGAGGATCTTCAACCCCTTGTAATGGGTCACGAAATTGGTGAGCGGCTGGGCAAACAGCATGCCGCGCTGGCGGACCGTATGGAAGATCGCCTCGTCCTTGTCGATGACATCGTAGATATCGTCGAGCGACAAAATCGACTTCGCGGTCACGAAGAAGCCGTCGTTGAAACAGGTCACGCCGTTCAAGAAGGGATAATTGGGCCGCTTCTTATTGTAGACGTAAGTCTCGACGGGAGAGGCAATGATGAAGTCCACCTCGCCGGGCCGCAGCTTGCCGAAAAATACCGACATGTCACGCACGAGGACAATATCGACGTCGACATAGATGACCTCGTCCAGCGGCAAAGCGAGCGACAGAAATTTCCGCAGACGGCGCCGGTGGTTGGGAAACAGCGGATAAAGCCGCTTGGCCAGCGCATCCAGGGCCTTGTGATCCGGCTCGACGAAATGCGCGCCGTAAATCTCGCAGGCGGCGCGCGTCTTGGCGCAATTGTCGTCGTAGGGGATCACATAGAGCGGCGTCGCGCGATTGGTGACGGCCCAGCTCTCGAGAAACGGCAAGAGCCAGTCATAAACCTTGTCGTTGGCAATCGTGGCGATGCCATAGGACTTTTGCGGGACAAGCTGTGTCAGCGCATCCGCCTTGCCGTTTTCGCTCATGCGATCATCGTCCATCGGGATAGAGGTCTCGTTCTCGTCTTCGGCGCCGGGCTCGAAATCCGGCGTCTCGACATGATACCGCCCGCGAAAACGGGCCGCGAGAGCAGGGTGAGCCCGCCCGCGCCGGGAGGTTCCTTGTCACAGAGGCCTATCCTATGGCAAGAGCTTGGGGGCAAGCGGCCCGGCGGGACGCTCCGGCATGGCGCCGGAACATGGTGGTATAATGGCAGCGCGGCCGGTGAGAGCCGTGCGCCTCCAAGGATTGGCGGTCCCGGCGCTATGATACACGACACACCGCATCCGGAAGAAAATGCCATGGCCGGGAAGACCCCTCCCCAACCCAGCCTGCCCTTGGTCACGGTCATTGTCGTGAACTATAATTACGGCCGTTTTCTCGAAGAGGCCGTCGAATCCGTCTTCGGTCAAACCTACCATAATATCGAATGTATCGTCGTCGACAATGCCTCGGTGGACGAGTCCCACACCGTCGTTGCGGCGCTGAAAGCGCGCCATCCCAAGCTGATCCTCATCAACCGCGGCGAAAACGGCGGGCAGACCGCCGCCTCGCTCGATGGGCTCGAAGCCGCCAAAGGCCATTACATCGTCTTTCTCGACGCCGACGATTATCTCCTGCCGCTCTGCGTGGAGACACATATTTATGTACACCTGTCTCTGCGTCCCCATGCCGGTCTGACCTCGGTCGACATGCTGCAAATCGCGGATCACGAAATCGTGGTCGCGACCGGCGAGGAGGCCAACCGCTTCATTCGCAGCCGGCGAGGTCACAAACCGCGTTTGGTCCGGCCATACACGGCGACATCCGGCTGGCCATCGGCGGCGGTCAAAGAGCGCCTCGTGGACAAAGTCCATTATTCCCCGCCTCTCTCGACGCGTTGGATCTGGTCGCCGACTTCAGGCCTGTGTTACCGCCGGGATGCTCTCCTCCAATTTTCCGATAATGCCAGGCTGCAAAAGTTGCGGACCTGTACGGATATGTATTTCGCCATAAGCTGCGGCGCCTTATGCGGAGGTGTCGTGATCGACGAGCCGCTGTTCGCTTACCGCCTCCACGGAGGCAATAATCTCACCGCGCGCGCGCAGCTCGACCGGACCTTGAGCTATAGCGTGGGGAGCCGGGGCGATAGCAATGAACTGGCTCAACACTTCATCATCGATCACCTCGTGGACCATGCCGCCCGGTTCGCGCCCAATGGTCTGCTCCGCGCCAATTTAGCCGGACTGCTTCTCCGTCTCGACCGGCGCGATCAAAACCCCGATTTACCCCGCTGGGCGAGGCGCTCCCGCGCGGCTCAAGCCATTGTGCGTCATTACGACTCATTCGCCGCCACGTACGGCGCATGGGCGGCGCGCTTCATCCTCATTTGCTTCGCAAAATCGTTGCGCTCTCCCGAAAGTCTCGCGGATTCCCTCCCGGACGAGACATAAAGAAATCCTTATATCTTTATTGCTATGAGATCCTGTCTTCGCTATACCGGCGGCAGATTTTCCGGAGCCTCACAATGACCCAAGCCGCCAAAGATTACGTCGTCGCCGATATCACCCTCGCAGGCTGGGGCCGCAAGGAACTCGACATCGCCGAAACCGAAATGCCCGGCCTCATGGCGACACGCGCCGAATATGGCCAATCTCAGCCGCTCAAGGGCGCCCGGATTGCCGGCTCCTTGCACATGACCATTCAGACCGGCGTCCTTATCGAGACCCTGAAGGCGCTGGGCGCCGACGTCCGCTGGGCCTCGTGCAATATTTACTCGACCCAGGATCACGCCGCCGCCGCCATTGCCGCCGCGGGCACCCCCGTCTTCGCCATCAAGGGCGAGAGCTTGGTGGATTACTGGGATTACACCCATCGCATTTTCGAATGGGCCGATGGCGGCACGCCCAACCTGATCCTCGACGACGGCGGCGACGCCACCATGCTGATTCACCTCGGCATGCGCGCCGAGGCCGGCGACACGGCGTTCCTCGACAAGCCCACCTGCGAAGAAGAAGAAGTCCTGTTCGCCTCGATCAAAAAGCGTCTCGGCACCCATCCCGGCTGGTACACGCGCAACGGCCACGCCATCAAAGGCGTCAGCGAAGAGACGACGACGGGCGTCCACCGCCTCTACATGATGGAAAAAGAGGGCAAGCTCCTCTGGCCCGCCATCAACGTCAACGATTCCGTCACCAAGTCGAAATTCGACAATCTCTATGGTTGCCGCGAATCCCTGGTCGATGGCATCCGCCGCGGCACGGACGTGATGATGGCCGGCAAGGTCGCGATGATCGCGGGCTTCGGCGATGTCGGCAAAGGCTCTGCCGCCTCGTTACGCAATGCCGGCTGCCGGGTGATGGTGTCGGAAGTCGATCCGATCTGCGCCCTGCAGGCCGCGATGGAAGGCTATGAAGTCGTCACCATGGAAGAAGCGGCGCCGCGCGCCGACATTTTCGTGACCGCGACAGGCAATGTCGATGTCATCACGCTCGAGCATATGCGCGCGATGAAGGACCGGGCCATCGTCTGCAACATCGGCCATTTCGATTCCGAAATTCAGGTCGCCGCGTTGAAAAACCTGAAGTGGAACAATATCAAGCCGCAGGTCGACGAGATCGAATTCGCCTCGGGCAGGCGGATCATTCTGCTGTCGGAAGGCCGGCTGGTGAACCTCGGCAATGCGACGGGCCACCCGTCGTTCGTGATGTCGGCTTCCTTCACCAACCAAACGCTCGCCCAGGTCGAGCTTTGGACGAAGCAAGGTCAGTACGACAAAAAAGTCTACACCCTGCCCAAGACTCTCGACGAGAAAGTCGCGGCTCTCCACCTCGCCAAGGTCGGCGCCAAGCTGACCAAGCTGAGCCCGGAGCAATCGGCTTACTTGAACGTTCCCGCCGAAGGGCCCTTCAAATCCGAGCAATACCGCTACTAGCGCATGTCCCAGGCTGAAAAAGTCTGAAACTTTTTCGGGACGTGCTCAATCGTATCTCATCCCGGCGGTCCTCTCTTGTCGAGGGACCGCCGGCTCTACCCTCGTGCCGCCGGTGCCAGGTTTTCCCCGCAGGCGAGGGTTTGTCGCGGCGCCCGGCCGGGGATTTCCGGTAAGCTACCCGCTTGCTTATGATCGGGTGAGAAGGGGCGCCGCACCGGCCGAAAAAAGTCCGCCGCCCCGGCAATTGTATCCGCGCTCTCGAAAATCTCGCCTATACAGTTCGTTAACCATTTTTCTGGCATAACGAGCGTGACAATTTTCGTGGGA
This sequence comes from Beijerinckiaceae bacterium, assembly GCA_050013235.1. GTDB lineage: Bacteria > Pseudomonadota > Alphaproteobacteria > Rhizobiales > Beijerinckiaceae > RH-AL1. Next base: position 11,131 of record JBEKFQ010000061.1, on the reverse strand, counting down.
AATGGCTCTAGCGCTCGATTCTCAAATCCCAATCGCCTCGTTACAGTGAGGTGATTCGTTTTGCTCTTCTACTGAGCGAAGCATGGGGGACGATTGATGCGGCCGAGCGGCGCCCGATGCATGCCAAGGTTACGCGGGGTCTTTTGGCCCGGCGCGGGAATCTTCGCGGCGGGAACTTTCGAAACCTGGCCCGAAGCCGCATGGGCGGACGAGGCAGCGAAATCGTCTCTCTGGGCTGACTTACAAAATAGCCATGACCTTGCCGGACTTTCGATGTTCACCGGCCTGGTCTTGTTCGCCACTTTCGTGGCCCTGCTTTATTTGGCGCAGCGGCGGCGGTGGACGAATCGCGAAAACGCCCTTCTCGCCGATTTGAATGAAATTCGCGCCAAACTCGACCGGGCCGAGACCTTCCTTGCGGCCGAGCCCCATATTGTCGTGGCCTGGGGCCTGAACGGCAACGAGCCCGAAATCGAAGGCGATCTGAATCTTGTCAGCGACATCCCTGTTGCCCGGCGCATCCTGGGCTTCGGATCCTGGTTGCCGCCGGCGCAGGCCCAAAGGCTCGAATCCCTGGTGCAAAATCTGCGGGAGCGCGGCGAGGGCTTTCGTCTCGCCGCCGCCGGTCTCAACGGCCGTCATGTCGAGATCGAGGGCCGGGCGGTGACCGGGCGGGCGGCGATGCGCATTCGCGATGTGTCCGGCGACCGGCTCGAGGCCATCCGTCTCGGAGAGAGCCAAGCCCGCGTCGTCTTTGAACTCGACACTTTGAAAGCCATGCTCGACGCGGTCCCGAGCCCCGCTTGGATGCGCGATCCGGCGGGCGAACTCAACTGGGTGAACAAGGCCTATGTCCTCGCCGTCGAAGCAAGAGATGCAGGCGACGTGATCGCTCGGCGGATCGAACTGTTGGAAAGCTCCACGCGCGAGGCGTCGGCGCAGAAACGCGTGGAAAACAGCGTTTTCCGGAACCAGTCGGCCGCCGTCGTGGCGGGCTACCGGCGTAGCCTCGATATTGTCGAAGCGCCGCATGAAGGGCGGACCGCCGGTTTTGCCGCCGATATATCCGAACTGGAGGCCGTGCGGATCGATCTCAAGCAGTTGATGATCGCCCATGCCCGCACGCTCGACCAGCTTTCCACGGCGGTCGCGATCTTCGACCGGCGCAAGCAACTCGTTTTCCACAATTCCGCCTACCGGCAACTGTGGTCCCTGGATCAAGCCTTTCTCGATCAAAACCCGAGCGAATCCGAAATTCTCGACCAGCTCCGCGCCAAGCGCCTGTTGCCCGAACAGGCCGATTTCCGCGCCTGGAAAGAGGCCCATCTGGCGGGTTATCAGTCACCCGACACGTCGGAAGACGTCTGGCACTTGCCCGATGGGCGGACTTTGCGCGCGGTCGTCAATCCCAACCCGCAGGGCGGGGTCACTTATCTCTTCGACGACGTCACCGCGCAGTTCCATCTGGAATCGAAGTTCAACGCTCAAACCCGCGTCCAGGGCGAGACTCTCGATACGCTCAAGGAAGGTGTCGCCGTCTTCGGCACGGATGGCCGCCTCAAACTGTCGAATGCAGCCTTCGCCAGGCTTTGGCGGATCGATCCCAAGGAACTCGAGGACAAGCCGCATATCGGCCAAGTGGCGGAGCTTTGCGCCAAACTCTGCCCGGATCCCGAGTCCTGGAATGTCTTGCGCACGGCGGTCGCGGGTTTGCACGACCAGCGCACAGGCATCGAACGGCGGCTCACCTGCCGCGACGGCTCGATTTTCGATTGCAGCGTCGCGCCGCTGCCCGATGGCGCGACGCTTTTGACCTTCACCGACACCACGGCCAGCGTGAATGTCGAGAAAGCGCTGACGGAGCGCAACCAAGCCCTGATCGATACGGAAAAACTCCGCAACGATTTCGTCCACCACGTCTCCTACGAACTGCGCACGCCGCTCACCAATATCATCGGCTTCATTCAGCTCCTCAGCGACGGCGCCATTGGGCCTCTCAATCCCAGGCAAACCGAATATACCGGCTATGTCATGAAATCCTCGGCGGCGTTGCTGGCGATCATCGACGACATTCTCGATCTGGCGACCATGGATGCCGGCGAAACGGAACTCCATTTGGCGCCCGTGAGCATTCTCGGCACGATCGATGCCGCGGTCGAAGGCGTGCAGGACCGGCTGGCGGAAACCGCGCTCACGCTGCAAATCGTCGCCTCGCCGGATATCGGTTCTTTCGTTGCCGACGGCAAACGCGTCCGTCAGGTTCTGTTCAACCTCTTGTCGAATGCGATTGGCTTTTCCGCGCCGGGCCAGACCGTGACCCTGCTGGCCACCCGGCGCGGGAGCGATGTCGTCTTTAAAATTAGCGATCAGGGGCGCGGTATCCCGCATGACGTGATCGCCCATGTGTTCGACCGCTTCCATTCGAATACGATTGGCTCGCGCCACCGGGGGGTCGGACTCGGTCTCTCGATCGTCAAAGCCTTCGTCGAATTGCACGGCGGCAAGGTCTTGATCAATTCAGCTCCCGGGGAAGGCACCACGGTCACTTGCATTTTTCCGTGCCGCGAACAGCCGTCGGCGGAAGAAACCAACGCCGGCGATCCCGGAAAACCACGAATTCCACCGCCGCAACCCGGACAGAGTGCATTTTCTTAACGCGAACCGGTTTCCACTAGGGGCGAAAACGCTCTACAGAGACTCCGATGACCGCCGAGGAAACCCGCGCCCCTCTTCCGACATCCGCCTGGTACATCGACCTTGTCGATGAGGCGGCGACCGTTTCGCTCGCCGGTCTCGTCGCCGGCATGGTGCGGCCCGGCGATCTCCTCACTCTGTCCGGCGATCTCGGCTCGGGCAAGACGACCTTCGCGCGGGCTCTGATCCGGGCGCTCACGCAAGAGCCGGAACTCGAAGTCCCGAGCCCGACCTATACGCTGATCCAAGTTTACGAAAGCACGGCACCGGGCGCGCTCAAATTTCCGATCGTCCATGCCGATCTCTTCCGGATCAAGGAAGCCTCGGAACTCGCCGAACTCGGCTGGGACGAGGCGGCCGAAGGGGCCCTCGTGCTGGTGGAATGGCCCGAACGGGCCGGGGATAGCCTCACCGGCGACCGGCTCGACATTGCCTTCCGGATCGATGCCGAAAAGGGCGGAGAATTCCGCACCGCTGCCTTGACCGGCACGGGCACTTTCGCCTCGCGCCTCGCCTATCAGAAAGGCGTCCACGACATTCTGGAGCAAAGCGGCTTCCAGAATGCCACGCGAACTTTCATGCTGGGCGATGCCTCCACCCGAACCTACGAGCGTTTGACGAAGCCGGACGGCACGACGGCAGTCCTGATGTTCTTCCCGCCGCGTCCGGATGGACCGCCCGTCCGCTTTGGCAAATCCTACAGCGAGATTGCTCACCTCGCTGAAAACATCCGTCCCTTTATCGCCGTGGACAATGCTCTGCGCGGTCTGGGCCTTTCCGCGCCTGCCATTCTCGCCCACGATGTCTCGACCGGATTCGCGGTGATCGAGGATTTGGGATCGGAGCCCCTCACCAGTAACGATGGCCCCATTTTCGCGCGTTACGCCGAAGCGGCCGCCGTGCTGGCCAAGCTGCATGCGAGCGAGCGCCCGCGCGCCATTCCCGGCGCGGCGGGCGACACCTACACGATTCCCCTCTATGATTCCGAAGCCCTGACGATCGAAGTCGAGCTACTGCTCGACTGGTATGTGCCCCATATTGCGCAGGCCACTCCAGCCTCGGGCGTCAAATCGGATTTTAGCGACCTCTGGCGGGATCTCTTCGCTGATATCACCGCGACGACGCCAACCTGGACGCTTCGCGACTACCATTCCCCCAATCTCATCTGGCTGGACGGCCGCGAGGGGACGGCGCGCGTCGGCCTGATCGATTTTCAAGATTGCGTGATGGGCCATCCCGCCTATGACGTAGCCTCGCTGCTGCAAGACGCCCGCGTGACGGTTCCCGCCGACCTCGAACTCAAATTGCTGGGCCTTTACGCCAAGCTGCGCCGGTCGCTCGATCCCTCCTTCGACATGGTCGAATTCGCCCGCGCCTATGCCGTGCTCGGAGCCCAGCGCGCGACGAAAATATTAGGGATTTTCGCAAGGCTCGATAAAAGAGACCGCAAACCGCAATATCTCGTTCATCTGCCTCGCATACAGACCTATCTGAAGAAGAATCTGGCGCATCCGGTGCTGGCGGAGCTGAAGACGTGGTACGAGACGAATCTGCCGGGCGTGCTGGCGCCGCCTCCTTGAGTAAGACGGATTTTCCGGTCCCCAAAAAGGCGATGGTCTTCGCGGCCGGCCTCGGCACGCGCATGCAGCCCGTCACGGACACCATTCCCAAACCGCTCATTGCCGTCGGCGGGAGACCGATGATCGACCATATGCTGGACCGGCTCGTCGAAGCCGGCGTCGAGGAGGCCGTGGTCAACCTCCATTACAAAGCCGATCAAATCGAAACGCATCTTGCGAGGCGCGAGCGTCCCCATATCGTCTTTTCCGACGAGCGGGATCTGTTGCTCGATCAAGCCGGGGGATTGCGCAAAGCGCTTCCGCTGCTCGGAGACGATCCTATCTTCATTTGCAACACCGACGCCCTTTGGCTCGAAGGACCGGCTTCCAATCTCACGGCGCTCGCCACGTGGTGGCAGCCCGCGATCATGGACATTCTCCTGCTCGTCGCCGCGACAACCTCGAGCGTCGGCGTGGACTGGCCGGGCGATTTCTTGATGGACGCGGATGGCCGCCTGCGCCGCCGGGCGGAGCGCGAAGTCGCTCCTTTCGTCTATACCGGCGCCGGCATCGTGAAACCGTCGCTCTTCAAAGACATGCCCGAAGGCCCCGTGCGCCTCGCGCCCTACTTTTTCGCGGCGGCGGAGCAAGGCCGCCTATTTGGCCACCGGCTCGACGGCCAATGGCTACATGTCGGCACGCCCGGCGCGATTGGCGAAGCCGAAGAGCGGATCAAGCGCTCGGTATATTAGTACTGCCGGGTCACAGACCGGTCCCAAGGGCCCCGCTGTCATTCTGTGTCGCCGGAGACGAGCCCGGCCTTAAAACGAAAACAGACCCGGTCGTATTGGGGCATTCCTGCCACGAAAGCCGCTGGCTCTCGTGATCGAGGAAGTGCCCCAGCACTTCTCCGGCCGAGATCGGTTACTTATCCATCAGCGTCCGCAAGGCCGCGGCGCTTTCCGGCAGGGGCTTTTCCAGCAGCCGTTCCTTCACGAGGAATTTGACGCCATGCGCCCAGGTCTCGTCACTATTGCCGCGCACATCGACGACACCGGTACTTAAAACCTTGCCCGTCTTCACATCCCGGATCGAAGCGGAAAAGCTCAGGAGCACCGGCGACGTCTGTTGTATCACGGTGCTCACCTCGATATCGGCACCGAGCTTTTTCGCAATGCCGAGGTCGCAATCGTTGCATGTCCGGAGCGGGAGATTCTTTTCGATTTCGGCGGCCGCCGGCGCCGTATCGAGCACGATCACCGCGCCGGACTTTGCCAGCAAATCACGCAACAGAACGCTCGCCTTCTTCAGCCTTTCCGGGGGAATCCCAGTAGGAGCTTCGAGCTGGGACTCCACGACTTCGACATCGAAGACGGCGGCTTTCAAGGGCTCGGCTCGCGCAACCAAAACCGACAGCAGCGCAAAACCCAGGGAAAGAGCGGAAATTTTCAACTTAGCCAAGAGAACACCTCAGAGATTCGCATGAGGTTGCAGCCTCCCATGGTTTTCACGCCCCAACAATAAGCCTTTCGAATCGCAGCGGTGTGACACGCTGTCCTTAGAAAGTCCTTAGAGCTACGCGCTTGCCGCCCTTCTTGACCCCTGATAGCGTCCGCCTCAAATAAGACGGCACGCCGCGCCGCAATATTCGAGAGGAAGTTCAAGGGAATGCTGTCGATGTCCGGCACGCGAATGGCGGCGCTGCTTTTTGCCTTCACATGCGTGATCCCAGGGCCTCGCGGCGCGGATCGCGCTTGGGCCCAAACAGCGCCTGCCGCGACAGAACCAAGCACCCCGCCGCAGCAGGTTCATATTGGCTATCTCGCGCATCGCAAGCCGGCCCCGCCTATCTATGATTACGAAGCCGAGCCCGCCGATTCCGGAATCGCGGGCGCCCGGATCGCGATGAAGGACAATGCCACCACCGGCCGGCTGACAAATCAAATCTTCGACCTTCAAGAGACGATTCTCGAAAAGGGGCAATCACCTGTCGAGGCAGCGATTGCGCTCGCCGATAAAGGCGCGGGCCTGATTGTCGCCGACCTGCCCGCCGACGACCTGCTCGCCGTCGCCGACGCGCTGAAAGGCCGCGATGCCACGATCTTTAACATCGGGGCGGAGGACGACCGGTTACGCAACGCCGATTGCCGCGCCAATATCGATCATTTCGCGCCCTCGCGGCAAATGCTCACAGATGCCTTGGCGCAATTTCTCGCCGCGCAGCGCTGGCGCAACGTGTTTCTGATCGTCGGAACGGACCCGCAGGATCAGCTCTACGCCGAAGCCGTCCGTCGCTCGGTCAAGAAGTTCGGCCTCAAACTGACGGGCGACAAGCCTTGGACCTTCGGCCCGATGGCGCGCCAACGCGCGGATGGCCCGATCCGCGCCGATGCCTTCGTCTTCACCCGTGGCGTCGATGCCGATATGATCGTCATCGCGGACGAGGCCGGCAATTTCGGCGATTATGTCGAATATCATACGGCCGAGCCCAAACTGACTGGCGGCACCCAGGGTCTCATCCCCGCGACCTGGTCACGGGTCTTGGATGCCTGGGGGTCCGCGCAATTGCAAAGCCGGTTCGTACGCACCAACAAGCGCCCGATGCGCCCGCTCGATTATCAAGCCTGGACGGCACTCCGGGCGATTGGCGAAGCCGCGACGCGCACCCAATCGGGGAGCGCCAAAGTCATCGGCGATTATATGCTGCGCCCGGATTTCGACATCGCCGCCTTCAAAGGCGTGCCCGTCAGCCTGCGCAATTGGGACCACCAGCTCCGCCAACCCATCCTTCTGATCCAACCGCGCATGCTCGTCTCGCTTTCGCCGCAACCCGGTTTCCTGCACCCTGGTACGGCACTCGACTCGCTGGGCACGGACGAACCGGAATCAACCTGCAAGATTCGCTCTGGAGACAAACAGTGAAATCTCTTTCCTTCCCCAGCGCCTTATTCGCCGGACTGATGACGGGCTTGAGTTTCGCCGCGCCCGCCTCGGCCTTCACGGCCTTCGTCACCAACGAGAAAGACAACACCGTCAGCGTCATCGATACGGTCACGCAAAAGGTCGTTAAAACGGTGACGGTTGGCCGCCGCCCGCGTGGCATCGTGGTCAGCAAGAATGGCAAGGAGGTCTATGTCTGCACCAGCGACGACGACCGGATCGAAGTGTTGGACACCAAAACCCTACAGCCGTTGCGCACCCTGCCCTCGGGCCCCGATCCAGAGACCTTCACGCTCGGGCCGGATGGCAATCTGCTCTTCGTCTCCAACGAAGACGACAATATGGTCACGGTGATCGATATTGCGAAGAACGAGCAGGTCACCGAGATCCCGGTCGGCGTCGAACCGGAAGGCATGGGGGTGAGCCCCGACGGGAAGGTTTTGGTCAACACCTCCGAGACGACCAATATGGCAACCTTCATCGACACGTCGACATGGAAGGTGACCGCCAATGTTCTCGTCGAATCGCGTCCGCGCATCGCGGTCTTTTCCCCGGATGGGCAATATCTCTGGGTGAGTTCGGAGGTTGGCGGCAAGGTCAATGTCATCGATGTCGCGACCCATAAAATCGTCAAAAAGATCGGCTTTACTATTCCCGCCGTGAACAGCGATGCGATCCAGCCCGTGGGGATCCGCCTGACGCAAGATGGCAAATATGCCTTCGTGGCACTCGGCCCCGCCAATCGCGTCGCCGTGATCGACGCCAAGACCTTCGAGGTCGAGAAATATTTGTTGGTGGGCCAACGCGTATGGCAAATGGCGTTCACGCCGGATCAAAAGCAGCTTTACACGACCAATGGCGTTTCCAACGATGTCTCCGTGATCGATGTCGAGACGCTCAAGGTCACGAAATCGATTCCCGTCGGCGCCTATCCCTGGGGCGTCGCGATTGCGCCGCAATGAACGGCCCGATCATGACCGATCATCCCGCGCTTGAAATTTCCGGCCTGTCGCATCGCTTCGGCGCGCGCCTGGCACTCGACCAGGTGTCGCTCCGCGTCGGGCGCGGTGAATTCACCGCCCTGCTCGGTCCCAATGGCGCGGGCAAGACGACGTTATTCTCCATCATCACGCGGCTCTATTCGAACCGCAGCGGCCGGGTCTCGATTTTTGGACACAATCTTCAACACGAGCCCTCGGCGGCCTTGGCCGAGATAGGCGTCGTGTTTCAAACGCGCACCCTCGATCTCGATCTGACGGTTCGGCAAAACCTCGCCTATCACGCTTCGTTGCACGGTATGGGTGGGCGAGCGGCGACCGAGCGGATCGAATATTTGCTCGAGCGCACCGGCTTGAGCAGCCGCGCCAAGGACAAAGTGCGGACCTTATCTGGCGGCCAAGCTCGCCGGATCGAAATAGCCCGCTCCTTGATCCACGCGCCGCGCCTGCTTCTGCTCGATGAAGCCACGGTGGGGCTCGATCTCGCCTCTCGCGCGGATATCGTGCGCATTGTGCGTAATCTCGTTCGAGACGAAGGACTTTCCGTCCTCTGGGCCACCCATATTTTCGACGAAGTGGAAGAAGACGATAGCGTCTATGTGCTGCATCACGGAAAAATCATCATGCAAGGCCGCGCCGGCGACATTGCCGGTCAGGCCGGCCATGTCACGCTCGCCGATGCGTTCCGCGCGCTGACGGAAGACGCCAACCAGGAGACGAGCCGGTGAGCACTGCCGTCATCCAACGCACCATCGGGCTACGCGGCTACGCCATTTGTCTTGGCGGGATCGTCAAGCGGGAATTGTTGAAATTCCTGAATCAAAAAGAGCGGTTTCTCTCCGCGCTCGTGCGGCCGCTGATCTGGCTGTTCATTTTTGCCGCCGGGTTCCGCAACACGCTCGGCGTTTCCATCATCCCGCCCTACGAGACTTATGTTTTGTACGAGGCCTATGTCACGCCAGGCTTGGCCGTGATGATTCAGCTGTTCGCGGGCATGCAGAGTTCGCTTTCCATGGTCTATGACCGCGAGGTCGGATCGATGCGCGTTCTCCTCACCAGCCCGTTTCCGCGTTGGTCGTTGCTGCTCGCCAAACTTCTCGCGGGCGTGATTGTTTCCGTCGTGCAGGTCTATGTCTTTTTGCTGATCGCCAGCTTTTGGCAGATCGACATTCCGCCGCTCGGCTATATCGTGGCGCTGCCGGCCTTCATCTTAGCCGGGCTCATGCTGGGCTCCATCGGCCTGCTTCTCTCCTCGCAGATCAAGCAACTCGAGAATTTCGCCAGCGTGATGAATTTCGCGATCTTTCCGATGTTCTTCGCATCCTCGGCGCTTTATCCGCTCTGGCGCATGCGGGAGGCGAGCGAACTGCTTTATTGGATCTGCTTGCTGAATCCCTTCACCCATGCGGTGGAACTTGTCCGGTTCGCGCTATATCTTCAGTTCTATCCTTTTGCCTTTATCGTCGTCGTTGCCGTCACGCTGGTAACTTTCGCCCTCTCGGCCCTGGCCTACGATCCAGGCCGGGGCATGTTGGGCCGCCGTGGTGGATTGGGAGAATAGACATGTCACGCACACTTATCTTGGCCGCGGCTGCGGCGCTCATGACCCTGCCGGCCCTTGCGCAGGAGCCGCCGCGCGCGCCGGGCTCCAAACCCGAAGAGGGCACGGTTTCGACTTCAAACGAAAATTCCGGCAAAACCACCAATTACGCGGTCGCCACGCCGGCCGCCGAGCCGGTGTGGCCCTGCGCTCAGCGCAAGGTCGAAACCATTAGCGCCGGCACGATCTGGTCAGGCCCGGATCTCGCGCAAGCGGCTGGCTGGGAGGATGACCATAACCTCGCGCAACTCGCGCAAAAGCTGGCCTCGCGCCGCACCGAGCTCAGCGAAGCCGATGCCGCCATCGCGGATTTCGCCAAGGCGGCAGGGCCGGACAAAGACAAGCAACTCACCAAACTCTTTGCCGGCGTACTCGATATCATCAACGAAAACCGCAACAAGATTCTCCACGGCATCACACGCTATGCGGCAGGCCAGGAGCGTTTGGCGGAACGGCTGCGCGAGGAATCCGACAAGATCAGCGCCGAACAGGCCGAGCCCAACATCAACTTCACTGCGGGCAACACCGGTAAGGTGTCGGATTACGAATGGGATAAACGGATCTTTAACGACAGGCGCCAGGCTTTGTCTTATGTCTGCGAAACGCCAAGCCTGTTAGAACGCCGCGCTTTCGAAATCGCCAAGCGCATTCAAGCGCAGCTTTAGAGCGCTTATCGCTCTCTCAGTCAGAAGTTGGAGCATTTTCCACAAAGGCCGCGGACTTTTGCGATCGAGAAAATGCTCCCCGTTTTCATCATAACCGGAGCTCATTTCCATGCGTCTCGCTTTGTCCGCCCTGATCGTGATCGCCGCCACGGGCACGGCCTTCGCGGCCAAGAACACGCGCTTTTGGAACCTGACGGAAAACACGATTACCACGTTTCAGATCGCACCCGCCGGCACGGACAAATGGGGCGAGAATCAAACCAAAAACGATAAAGACAATGCCGTCGATCACGACGAACGACTGAAGATCACCGGCGTGTCCGATGGGACTTACGACATCCGCCTCTCGGACGCGAAAGGCCGGACCTGCTTCGTCAAGAACGTCGCGATCAGGGAAGGCGATGTCTTTTCCATCGAGGAAAAGCAATTGACGGACTGCTCGAAGAAATAAACCGGGCCGGAGCGCTTTCTCCCGTTAGAGCGCTCCGCCCTTGGGCGAATTCCCCCAAGGGATAAGAAAGCGGCCTCTTTTTAAGAAGTTAGAGCATTTCCCCGTAAGAGGGGCAAAACCCCGGGCGATTAAGCTGTCGCGGCGCGGGTTTTGATTATTTCGGGCAGCATCGCGATGCCGGCGTGGTTCGGCGCGCCGAGCCTCGCGCCGACATAATCCCAGAA
>JBEKFQ010000060.1:0-17859 GCA_050013235.1 Beijerinckiaceae bacterium | reverse complement strand
GCCTTCGCAAAGCTCAAGGCGCTTCTCCGAAAAGCCGCCGAGCGAACCGTCGAAGGCCTCTGGACCGCCATCGGCCGCATCGCAGACCTCTTCCCGCCAGAGGAATGCGCCAACTACTTCAAGGCCGCAGGATATGATGCAACGTGAACGGATTCTGCTCTAACAGCGCTTTAAAAGCCCAATATTGAACTAGGATATCAATTTTTCAATTGCACATCCTCCACTTCTATCACGCCGCCAACAACCAGGCCCTTTCAATAAAACAGTATTTATCAAAGGACCGGAATGTCAACCTTGTCTGTTCGTTATCAGACATATACAATTTTTTTGGCGATCGAGGCGCCCTGTTATCGCGCAAAGGCTACACTATGCAATATTCATCTCTGGCCGCGATTTCAGGCGCCGGTGCCAGGGAGACTGTTTACGTTTGTTTATTCTAGCCGGAGAGCATTTTGGTTTCAATGCCTCGTTCACCCAATTATCCGTTGGCCTCTTTGCCTGCGGCAGATTTTGAATTGCTTCGCCCGCATCTTCGATCCGTTGAATTGGTGCGTGAGGATACGTTGGCTACGCAGGCGATATGCTTTCGCATGTATAATTTCCCATGGCGAGGGCGTTTCGTTTGGTCGTGAGCCTTGCGGGGGAGGAGTGCAGATCCTCTTTCTGCAAGCGCAGCGATCCGCCGCGTGCAATGCCTCCCTTCAGCCGAATCCCGTTTGTCGAGGTGGCGGATGCGAATGCGCGACCTATATGGCAGCGGCACATTACTGCGGATGCAGGAGTTTCGGGCTCAGATGACCGGCATGCGGCGAAGCAGCGTGCCAATCGCCGCCAATGCGGCCGGTTGTTGCACAGCGATTGAGCGCCATGCTGAGATGGCATCGCAGCGAACTGCGAGAAAAGCATAAGAAACTAAGAGTTATTTTTGATTTCAATGACTTAGACTGGTGCTGCGAGACAGGATTGAACTGTCGACCTCTCCATTACCAATGGAGTGCTCTACCACTGAGCTACCGCAGCCTGAGGCTCCGCCGCCGGTTCTTCGAAAGACCGGCGCAAGCGGGTGCCTTGTGGCATAGGCCGCGCGAGGTGACAAGCGACGCGTTGAACAGAATGCGCGAACGCACTGGAAATTGTCAAAATCACCCCTACTCTCCCGCCTCGACCCAGCTTTAGCCTTGTTTCCGCTGCTTAAAAGCAAAGCTTGTGGCTGTTGCCGCAAGCGCCTACAAACGGCTCCGGTTTTCCGCCGGGAATAAAACGGTAAGGCTTACCTGCTTTGATGGTCAGCTCGCCTGATTGCGCCGGGACGAATGTGATGAGCCAGAATGCCAAGGCCGCCAAGCAGCAGCGTCTCGCGCAGGCGTTGCGGGCCAATCTCAAGCGGCGCAAAGAGGCCGCCGGACGGGTGAACGAGGAGAGCCGCCTTCCCCCGGACGGGGCAGGCGCGGGACATGCGGCGGCAGCACCGCTACCCCTTCCTTTGGCAACCGCCGGCCGCGAGCATAAGGATTAGAGATGGATCGTATTCGCATCACCGGCGGACAAAGCCTCAACGGCATCATTCCGGTCTCGGGCGCCAAAAACGCCGCCTTGCCGCTGATGATCGCCTCGCTGCTCACGCGGGAAACCCTGAGCTTGCAGAACGTGCCCGCGCTCGCCGACGTGAACATGCTGGTGCGCATCCTCGGCCATCACGGGGTGGATTATTCGCAAAACGGCCGGCGCTCCGGCGAGGACGAACATGCCGCCCGCGCCATCCATCTCTGCGCGCGGGATATCGTCGACACCACGGCGCCCTACGATCTCGTCTCGAAAATGCGAGCGAGTTTTTGGGTCATCGCGCCGCTTTTGGCGCGGATGGGCGAAGCGCGGGTCTCGCTTCCCGGCGGCTGCGCCATCGGCACGCGGCCCGTCGATTTGCTCTTGATGGCGCTGGAAAAACTCGGCGTCACGATGGAGATCGAGGCGGGCTATGTCCATGCCAAGGCGCCCCACGGCTTGATTGGCGGCGAAATCGATTTTCCCAAAGTGACCGTCGGCGGCACCCATACCGCCCTGATGGCGGCGGTTCTCGCCAAGGGGCATACCCGCATCACCAATGCCGCGCGAGAGCCGGAGGTGGCGGACTTGGCGGCCTGCCTCAATAAGATGGGCGCGCGAATCAAAGGCGCCGGGCAATCCACCATTGAGATCGAGGGAGTCGGCAGCCTCACCGGCGCTTACCACCGGGTGCTGCCCGACCGGATCGAGGCCGGCACCTATGCCATGGCGGTGGCGATGGCCGGCGGCGACGTGATGCTGGAAGGCGCCGAGCCCGATCTCTTGGAGAACGCGCTCGAGGCCATCACCCAGGCTGGGGCCACCGTCACCAAGACGAACGAGGGCATCCGCGTGCGCCGCAACGGGGCGGGCCTGATGCCCGTCGATATTTCGACCGCGCCCTTCCCCGGCTTTCCCACCGATCTCCAGGCGCAATTCATGGCTTTGATGACCATGGCCAAGGGCCGCTCGCGAATCACCGAGACCATTTTCGAAAACCGCTTCATGCATGTGCAGGAGCTGGCCCGGCTCGGCGCGCGGATCAAATTGGATGGCGACGCCGCGATTGTCGACGGGGTCAAGGTGCTGCAAGGCGCGCCCGTGATGGCGACCGATCTGCGCGCCTCGGTCTCCCTCGTGATCGCCGCTTTGGCGGCGGAAGGCGAGACGGTCGTCAACCGCGTCTACCATCTCGACCGTGGCTTCGAGCATCTCGAAAAGAAGCTCGGCCGCTGCGGCGCGATCGTGGAACGGTTGTCGAATCCGGGCTGAGAACGAAGTCCGGGCTCCGGCGTTACTAATGTGATGTGCTCGAACGACGGTGTCCGTGAGATATGACGAAATCCCTCCGCTTGGTTGCCCTGGATGAAGACGACTTGGCGATTCTCTCCGCCAATCTGCAGGACGCCCTTATCCGCGTCGCCGACATGGCCTATCTGCCGCAATCCAAGCGCTTCGCCTTGGTGGGTAAGCGGTTCGATTGGGTGAAGGCCGGCGAAGGCGCCACGGAGCGCTGCGCCGTCGGGCTGCATTTCGAGCGTGTGCTCGCCGCCAGCCGGATCGGCTTCGAGCAGAGCGAGACCGAGCGTGAGCTGAACCTGCTCGCCATCCATTTCGAGCCAACCGACGCCCCTGCCGGTTACATCGGCCTCACCTTCTCCGGCGGCGCCGCCATACGGCTCACGGTGGAATGTCTGGAAGCGCAGATGCGAGATTTGGGAGAGCGCTGGGTCTGCGAGAAGAAGCCAGAGCATAATGGCGGCGAAGGGGCGTGAAAGGGCTGGCGGCATCATTCGTGATTCCAGCATCTCTCGCGACAACCGGTTATCCGGCGATCCCGTTTTGCAAACCTGACCTTCGTATCGCCCGGCGACGTCAGGTGTCTCGCCGTGACGCTGGCGACGGCCAAAAACCGGCTTCGCCGGTCGCGGCCTCTCGTCCGTGAATATCTTCTGGGTCAGGACGAGGCGCGGACCAATGAAAAAGGAAAAGCGCATTATTAAAAGACCAATTTATTTCCCGGCCTACAACCATCGAATCCGTCATGGTCATCACCAACGCGGCCCCAAAGTCGATCCGGCGGTCGAAGCTTGTATCGATCTCGAATCCACCAGCACGAATAGCAACGGCACGGCATCTGACGACGATTCGAGTACGTCGTAACGTTGCCTCGATTTCCCCAGAACATCGCAAAACAATCGTAGCTTTCGGCCTGCAAGGCTGTTTAGATCCGGCCATGTTCGAAAGCCTCTTCCAATCCTTTGACGATCACAGCACCCGCGAGCACAGCCGCGCGCGGCTGAAAGCCTTGCGCGCGGAACTCGAGCTGCTTGGCCTCGATGGCTTCGTCGTGCCGCGCGCCGACCGGCATCAGAATGAATATGTCCCCCCCAGCGAGGAGCGGCTGGCCTGGCTCACCGGCTTTTCCGGCTCGGCGGGGCTCGCCGTGGTCTTGAAAACCAAGGCCGCCATTTTCGTCGATGGGCGCTATACGCTCGCCGTCCAGGATCAAGTCGACACGTCCGTCGCGACCCCCGTCGCCTTGGCCAGTCAGACGCCCGAGGCCTGGATCGGCGCCAACCTCCGCGCCGGCCAAAAGCTCGGCTACGATCCCTGGCTGGCGACACCTAGCCAGGTGGCGCGGCTGGAAAAAGCCGCCAAGGCGGCGGGCGCGGAGCTCGTGGCGCTTGGCACCAACCCCATCGATCTCGTTTGGATGGACCGCCCGGCCCCGCCGTGCGGCGCGATTACTTTGCGCAGCGCGCGGCTTGCCGGCGAAACCTCGGCCAAGAAGCTCGCGCGGGCGGCGGCGGCCACCGGGAAAGCCGATGCGCTTTTCATCTCGGACCCGCATGGCCTGGCCTGGGCCTTCAATATTCGCGGGGCCGATGTTTCCCACACCCCCCTGCCTCTGGGCTTCGCCTTGGTGCCCAAGACGGGGCATGCCACCCTTTTCATCGACGCCAAGAAGCTGACGCCGGCCGCGCAAGCGGCGCTTGCCAAAACCGCCGTGATCGCCAACGAGGCTTCGGTGGAGACGGTTCTGGCCGCGCTCGGCAAGGCGGGCAAGACCGTGCTCTTCGATGCCGCGACCGTGCCGGCCCGTCTCACCCAAAGCCTAGAAGCGGCAGGCGGCACCGCCGATCTCGGCCGCGAGCCGGTCGCCTTGATGAAGGCGCGGAAAAACCCGGCCGAATTGCGCGGGACGCGCGAGGCGCATCTGCGCGACGGCATTGCGATCACCCGCTTCCTCCACTGGTTCGCCCTGAATGCCAAACCCGGCCGCCTCAGCGAGATCGCGGCGGCGGAAGCGTTGGAATGCTTCCGGCGCGAGACCGGCAAACTGAAAGATTTATCCTTCCCCACGATTTCGGCGGCGGGGCCGAATTCCGCCATTCCCCATTACCGCGTCACCAAGGTGTCGAACCGCAAGATCGGACGGGGCATTTTCCTCATCGATTCCGGCGGCCAATACGAGGATGGCACCACGGACATCACGCGTACGCTCGCGGTTGGCCGGCCGGACGCGGAAATGCGCGACCGGTTCACCCGCGTGCTCAAGGGACATATCGCCATTGCCCGCGCGGTCTTTCCCGTGGGCACGTCAGGCGCCCAGATCGATGCCTTGGCGCGGGCTCCGCTTTGGAACGCCGGGCTCGACTTCGATCACGGCACCGGCCATGGCGTCGGTGTCTATCTCTCCGTGCATGAGGGGCCGCAACGCATTTCCAAGGCCGGCCATGTGGCGCTCGAGCCCGGGATGATCTTGTCGAACGAGCCCGGCTATTACAAAGCAGGCCACTGGGGCATAAGGATCGAAAATCTGATCGTCGTCGAGCCCCGCGACATCGAAGGCGGCGAACGCGAGATGCTCGGGTTCGAGACCATCACGCTCGCGCCCATCGATCTCGCGTTGGTCGACCTCAAGCTCTTGGATGCCGGCGAACGGGCCTGGCTCAACGCCTATCATGCCCGGGTCCGCAAGGAGATCGGCCCGCATTTAGCGCCGGACGAACGGCGCTGGCTCACGGCGGTGACGAAAAGGATTTAATCCTCATCGTGCATCCCAAGGACGCGGACCTGACGAGGCATGGTGTTTCCAGCGCCTAATCCCCTGAAGCAGCGGGCTCGAAACTCTGCCATCCCCTGGATACAATAAAATAGAAGAAGACGAAACCCGGCGCGATGAATGGATAAAGATTGGTATAGCTAACGGCACCATCGTTTCCGGGATTTCTAAGAAACCCGCCGGACAGCGGTGCCTCAATGGCTTCGGAGCCAATGAACAACAGAAAAACCCCCGTGTCTTTCAGCACTTGGCCGAAATCGTGACACTGAAACGCAATCACGGCGACTGCCACGAGCCCATGCAAAAAGCCCGCGAACAAATAGGCCAAAACGAACGAGGCCATCAACCTTGCGAGCGTCTGAACGATCTTTGTTTGTTGGCTCGACATCGACTAGCCCTTCAAAAATCTAGTCTTTTCGCAAACCGCGAACAACAAGAGCGGCCCATCACCACGATCCCAGCGTAAGCCAAACCTGTAGCCTCCTGATTAACTGCATGGGCGCAATTCGAATGAATCGGCATTTTATTTAAAAAATGCGTGGTTTACGCGGCCCGCTCCTCACACCGGCGCGGGAGCAACTGTCATAAAGTTAAGGTAGGTCCTTAAGATTCCGGGGCTTTTTTGCCTGGAATAGGCGACGAGGCGCTTTCCATCACGATGGAAGCAACGGGCTGGAATCAAATCCCGCCTTGCCTCTAAAAATTTGGAACATTTTCTCGATCGCAAACGCTACAGCTTTTGTGGAAAGTGCTCTAAGCCAAGAAAAAGCAGGGAGATTGGCATGCGGGTGGACGGCGAACACAAAAGAACGATCTGGACCGCGGGGATTGGCGAAAGCGTCCATGTCATCGATCAAGTTCGTCTGCCGCATGCCTTCGAGGTTCTCACCCTCGAAACGCTTGGCGATGCGGCCCGCGCCATCAAGGACATGCATGTGCGTGGGGCGCCGCTGATCGGCGTGACGGCCGCCTATGGCGTCGCTTTGGCGCTGCGCGACGATGCCTCGGACGAGGCGCTGGCGCAGGCCTGCGCCATGCTCCTGGCAACCCGGCCGACCGCCGTCAATCTGGCTTGGGCGCTGGACGAAATGAAGCGCCATCTGCTGCCGCTAGCGGACCACCAACGCAAGGCCGCCGCCTATGCCAAGGCGGAAAAGTTGGCGGAGCAAGACGTCGAGCTTTGCCGTTCCATCGGCGAGCATGGTCTCGATCTCATCCGCGCGGCCGCCGCCGCAAAGAATGGAGCGCCGGTCAATATTCTGACCCATTGCAACGCCGGATGGCTCGCCACCGTCGATTGGGGCACGGCGACCGCCCCCATCTATACCGCCCATGACGCCGGCGTCCCCGTCCATGTCTTCGTCGACGAGACCCGCCCGCGCAACCAAGGCGCCTCGCTGACCGCCTGGGAACTCGGCAAGCATGGCGTGCCGCATACGGTCGTCGTGGATAATGTGGGCGGCCATCTCATGCAGCATGGGCTGGTCGATCTCGTCATCGTCGGCACCGACCGCACCACCGCCACGGGCGACGTCTGCAACAAGATCGGCACCTATTTAAAGGCGCTCGCGGCCCATGCGCACAATGTGCCCTTCTATGTCGCCGCGCCCTCGCCCTCGATCGATTTCACCATTTCGGACGGCGTGGCGGAAATCCCCATCGAGCAGCGCGGCGCCGAGGAAGTCACCCATATGAGCGGCCTTACGGACGAGGGCCGGATCGCCCGCATCCAAGTGACCCCGCCCGGCAGCCCCGTGCTGAACTATGCCTTCGACGTGACGCCGGCGGCGTTGGTGACCGGGCTGATCACCGAGCGCGGGGTGATCCCGGCGACGAAGGCGGGGCTGGCCAGGGCGTTTCCGGAGCGGGTGCATCACGGCTAAACATGTGACCGCGACCGCCCCGCCCGCGCTTTGCGAGATCGAGCACGTAACGGCTCGGCCTCACACCGTCCCCATCGTCCTATAATCCAGCAGCGTCTTGATCCGCTTCGACAAGCCGTCGCGCACCTCGCGGTAGGCCTCGAGCTTGCGCTCGCGCGAGCCCTCGACGGCGGTGGGATCGATGGTCGGCCAGTACTGCACGTCGCAGGCGAGCGTGCGGGTGAATTCCAGCGCTTTATGGTGAGCCTCGGGCGATAGCGTGACGATGAGGTCGAAGCTCGAATCCTCCAAATCCTCGAACGTATGCGGCTTGTGCTTGGTGATATCGACGCCGATCTCCTCCATGACGGCGATGGCGAAAGGGTCGGGCTCGCCTTCTTTCACGCCTGCCGAGGCGGCATAGATCTCGCGGCCGAAATAGAGGCGGGTCAGCCCTTCGGCCATCGGCGAGCGGACGGCATTGAAGGAGCAGGAGAACAGAACCGCGCCGGGCCGCCGCGCGAGGGGGCCGGTCATCGCGGAAACATCCCGCGCGGCGCCACGGGTCAGCCCTTCCAGTGCAGGGCGGTGATCAAAGTAAAGAGACGCCGCGCCGTGTCGATATCGCTCACGATCTTGCCGCCGAGCCGTTCCAGCAAAAGCTCCGCGCCCTCGTTGTGCAACCCGCGCCGGCCCATGTCGATGGCCTCGATCTGCGTCGCCGTCTGGGTGCGGATCGCCTGATAATAGCTTTCGCAAATCATGAAATAATCGCGCAACGTCCGCCGGAACGGCGTCAACGATAGGATATGCACGGCGCGTTGGGCGCCCGCCTCGTCGCAAATATCGAACACCAATTTCGAATCGTGCATCGAAAGCGTCAGCGCATAGGGGCCGGCGTCGAGGTTTGGCAGACCGAAATTATTTTCCTCGATCAGGTCGTAGATCGCGATCTGCCGCTCGTGCTCCTGGTCGGGGCTGCCGATCCCGATGGAATCGGCATCGAGAACGACCGATTTAAGACGATCGCGGGACGCTTCTTTCATAAGGGGCCAGAATCGAAAAGCATATCGAGACGCAGGGAGACCGACCGCGCATGAGCGTCGAGACCCTCCGCCAGGCCGAGCGTAACCGCCGCCGGGCCAATCGCGGCCAGGCTTTCGGGCGAGCATTTGAGCAGCGAAGTCTTCTTCATATAGTCGAGCACGTTGAGCCCAGAGGAAAACTTTGCCGAGCGGGCCGTCGGCAGCACATGGTTCGAGCCCCCGACATAATCACCCACGGCCTCCGGTGTATAGGCACCCAGGAATATAGCTCCGGCATTGCGGATCGCATTGCTCAAACCTTCGGCATCGGCGGCTATAATTTCGAGGTGCTCCGGCGCGAGCCGGTCGGCCAGCGGCACGGCGTCCGCAAGAGCGGGCACTAGGATGATCGCGCCGAAATCGCGCCAACTCGCCGAGGCGATTTTGTGCCGCGAGAGCGTTTCGAGCTGGCGGCTCACCTCCGCCTCGACCGCCTTGGCGAGTTCGAGATCATCGGTGATGAGAATGGATTGCGCGGCGGTGTCGTGTTCGGCCTGAGCCAGCAGATCGGCCGCGATCCAGGCGGGATTGCCGCTTTTGTCGGCAATGATCAAAACTTCGGAGGGCCCGGCGATCATGTCGATCCCGACCGTGCCGAACACCTGCCGTTTCGCGGCGGCAACATAGGCATTGCCCGGCCCGACGATTTTCGACACCGGCGCGATGGTCTGCGTGCCATAAGCCAAGGCCGCCACCGCCTGGGCGCCCCCGACCCGGTAGATTTCGTCGACGCCAGCGAGATCGGCGGCGGCGAGAACCAGCGGATTGATCACGCCATCGGGCGCCGGCACCACCATCACCAGGCGCTCGACACCCGCGACCTTGGCCGGCGCCGCATTCATGAGAACGGAAGACGGATAGCTCGCGGTGCCACCGGGCACATAGAGCCCGACCGCCTGAATCGCCGTCCAGCGCCAGCCGAGATCGACGCCGAGCGGATCCGTAAAGCGCAAATTTTCGGGCCGCTGCCGCTCGTGCAAACTAATGATCCGGCTGTGCGCCAGGCGCAGCGCCGCCAAGGCCTCGGGCGGACTCGCTTCGACCGCCGCCGCGATCTCCGCCGCCGTGACCCGCAGGCCGAGCGCGCCCAGATCGACCCGGTCGAATTTTTGGGAATAGCGCAGCAGCGCTTGGTCCCCCTCGGCCACCACATCCTTGATAATGGCGCGCACGGCCTGGTCGACGTCCTCGGAGACCTCGCGCTTGGTCAAGAGCAGCGCCTTGAACGCCGTCTCGAAATCCGGGCTTCGCTGGTCGAGCCATAAGGGCATCGCTTTCTCCTGGCAAGGGTTCAAAGGGGTGATGTTTCCCTTAGCTCCGGGAGGCAGGGAGAGCAATGGGCATGACGACGGGGATGGCGGAGGGTCCGGGCCTCGTGACGCCGGAGACGGCTCCCGCGGCAATCCGCCGGGACATCCGCTCCAGGCCGCCGCGTGACGCGGGTCCGGTGACACCTCAACTAAATACCCAATTTAGGGCATGTTCTTGATATAGCGAAAATAAAGTGTGTTGAGTACAGTGAGCCCGTAACTCGTGGGATACGAGGTCATCCCGCGAGACGATCAACCTATTGTCGACCGTCCAGAAAGGGTTGTCGAATTTCTCAGAAAGTGAGGATCGAGCTATGACAATGATTAACGAGCTCATTGAAGACTGGATACAAATTCGCGCGACATTCCAGCGGCAGATCAAAGCACTTGAATCTGTGCAAATTCATGTAGAAACCGGCACCCCTGACAACACAACGAAAGAGACAGTTATCAGGCTGAAGGTTTGGGTTAGCGAGCTCAATAAATTATTGAAGGAATACTCTAACGTCTAGAAGTTCGCAAGTACGGAAAGTGCTAGTGATCGATGACAAAACAAGAAAACACGGGTAGCAATCAACCCGTTCGTCCATTGCCCAGACGGAATGCTATCGCGTGGCGCATGTCTGGGAGCTGAAGTTACGAAGATCCTGTCTTTCAACGGGAGAGACGTCGATGAAGCAACCGGTTGTTGTCGTGGCGGCGCTGGCGTTGGCAGGAACGCTTGATGCGCGAGATCGCCGGAGCGCTCGCCTCCGTGCGAAACAATCTCGCCGGCCCACCAACACCGCGAATTCACGCGTAGCCTTATGTGCCAGCCACTGCCATAAACGCCAGGCCGGCGATTAATCTACCCGGCCACCTCGGCGAACACGGAATAAAAGACGCGCATGACGGATCATACCAAGCCAGAACTGTCCATCGACCACGAGACCGCAATTTCAGAAGACATCCCGCTGCCCAAGGCGTTTCGCCACATCAATGCGGTGGCGTTGGAGGCTATGAGCTGGCTCAACGCGTTCGCGCATCTCGTTCTTGGCCTCGCGCTGGGTGCTTCGGTGCTGCTGTTCACATGGCTCTTCTTCAGCGATGTCTTCGAAAGCCTCAGCCGCGATAATCTCGCGCAAGGGTTCCTGCGCGGACTCGGTTCACTCATGCTATTATGGACGGTTTCAGCTTTAATTACAGCCGAAATCCGCTATATGCGCGGCCACGCGCTCACCCTCGACACATTTGTCGAAGTCGCGATTGTCGTCATTTTGCGCAAGCTCATCACCATGCCTGTGCAATCCACGCTGCCTAATCCGAATGAATTCATCTTGTGGGTCGGTTCCGCGGTGCTGCTTGGCATCATGTATCTCATTGTGCGCTATGCGCTAACAATCAGGCATCCGGAATAACGCGAACGGCGGGCGAACAGACGCGGGACAAGATCGCGCGACGGCATCGGACGCTCGGGAACCGCGTCCCCGAAGTCCCTTCGCAAGTCGCCGCCGCAGGCTTTCACAGCGTCGCGTAGATTTCCAACGCGAGATCGAGGTCCTCGAAGACTTTGCCGCGTCCGGACTTCAAGACGAGCGCCCGGTTGCAAAATTGCTTGATGATATTGATGTCGTGGCTCACCAGTATCATTGCGCAATGTTGGCGCTTCACGAAAAGCGCATCATAGCACTTTTGGTGAAAACGCTGATCGCCGACCGCGATCACTTCGTCGATCAGAAAACATTCGAAGTCGATCGCCAACGTCAGGGCGAACATGAGCCGCATTCGCATGCCGGACGAATAGGATTCGATCGGGATGTAAAGCTGACGGCCGAGCTCGGCAAAATCTTCGACGAAAGCGACGATATCTTTTTCGTCGCGCCCATAGAGCCGGGCGATGAAGCGGGCGCTTGCGGACCCCGTCATCCCGCCTTCCACGCCGCCGGAGAAGCCCAACGGCCACGACATGAAGAGGTCTTTCTTAATCTCGCCCGATGTCGGCTGTTCGACGCCGCCGAGCAGTTTGACCAGGGTCGATTTGCCGGACCCATTGCGTCCGAGTACGGCAAGCTTTTCGCCGGCGCGAACCTCGAAGGATATGTTGTCGAGAACGCGGCGGATGCCAATGTTGGTGTGATATTCCTTGACGAGGCCCTTGGCATGAATCGCGGGTAAAACGGGTGATGGAGCGGCCCGGATCTTATCTAGGGCTGGGGGACCGGCGAGAGCGCCAAGTTTTGCGTCCCGCAATGCGACGCCATGCGTTCCCGCATCGTGATCGATGGCGGGAATAGCGCCTTGCTTCAACGTGGTCACGCCTTATGCTCGAGCGCGACGTCGCGGAAACCGCGCAAGACGAGGAAGATAAGCAAGGAAATCGCGCCAACCCCCAGCAGATCGAGCATAGTCCGGGGATACCGCGCCGTATCGGGCAAATTCGGCTGCGTGATGGTTTGCACATACATGTGTTGCTGCTCGACATTTTGACGGGCCTTGTCGCGGCTGAGAACGGCGTTCTCGAGCGATTTGGCGGCAAGTTCCCGCTTGAGCACAAGTTCTTCGAATTTTCCGAGCTGGTTTGCGGCCGAGGCATTTGTGCCGGCGATTTGAAGCTTACGCCGCAAAATTTCATCCTCGAGCGAACGTACCTGCTCCCGCGAAGCCGCGGCTTTCGGACTATTCGGCGTAAGCGCCGCTTGCTGGCTCATCGTTGCTTGGACACGTGCAAGTTCGATCGAAAGGCTTTCGATGATCCGCAAGGTCGAGTCGGATTCGTGATTGGGATCGACCATCCCGGAATTATTGCGAAAAGCACTCAGTTCGCTTTCGGCGGCCTTCACATCGGCCAGAGCGAGATCGACAAAATGGTTGGACGTCTTCAAGGCGTCTTGATAGGCGCGCTCGTTGAGTTTGTTGACGATCCCTTCCGCATAACCCAGAAGCGCGGCAGTCAGGGCTTGCGCATCGGCGGCCCGGAAGGCGTTGACTTCGATCGTGCTAATTCCGGTCGTGTCGTCTATCGTCGCCGTCACCATCGACTTGTAGCGCCGGTAAAGCTGTTCCTTGTTGTCGCGCGACCAAAAATTTGGAAACCGGTTGAAGATATCGGCTTCAGGGCGGCGCAGAATGTCGCGTAATTTGTTGTTGGCGACCAAAAGATCGACGACATCGCGCGACGTCAAATAATCGTTGACCGCGAAGGTTTCGTCCGCGGCGCGCGATGTGCCGCTGGACTGGACCATGGATTCCAGTCCGGCGATGGCGCCGTCGTTGGCGGTCGAGCGGACGATGAAATTGGCCTCGGAAGCGTAGCGATCCGACGCGATGACAAAAAGATTAAAGAGCGGCGAAAAAAACGGGCACGATCACGGTGGCGATGAAAAGCCTGTGCCGCCGCAGGAACGAGCGCCTGTTGCCCGCCGGTGCCGCCAAAACGCCAATCGCCAACTCGCCCTGGACCTGAAGCGGTCGCAATTCCACTTCCGCAACTATGAACGGCGCCGGATCAATCGTGGTTTGGGCACGAACACCGCTCAATGCCGATGCTCCTTGACGCCAACGGTCAAAATCCAACCTACGGCGAGAAGACTGAATGACACCATGAAGACCATGGCTACCGAGCGGATACGTTGCGGCTGCGTCGATTCGTCGGCGAGATTGGGCTCGATCACTTTTTCGATATAGATTTGTTGCCGCCGCGCTTCCTGCCGCGCCGTTTCAAGCGAAATCACAGATGCGGAGAGGCTTTTCTCGGTCAGATCGCGCAACATCGTCAGCTGTTCGAAGGCCGACACCTGCGTCGCTAATCCTTGTTCCGTCCCGGCCAATTTCCCTCGTTCGGCGACGATGCGCGCGGTCAACGCGTCGGCATGCGCTTTGAGCACGGTGGGAATCGAACCCCTGTTTTCGCCGTGAGAGGGCGACGTAGGGCTGTTTTTTGACATTTTGCCGTCTCCAGTGCTATATAAGTCCTTGATATTGCATGAACTGCTCACAAGCGCCCACCCCCGTCCAGGCCCGTCCAGGGCCGTATACTCCCCAAAAACTTCCCATTTTTTGGAGCCTAAATGTCTCGCCCGACACAGGAAACACATTTACAAACCGCCGCGGCACGGGCGCGTTTGCCGGTCCGGACCGAGCCGTACTACCGCGTGATCTCGCAAGGACTGACGCTCGGCTATCGCCGCGGCAAGCGCGGCGGCACCTGGCTCGCCCGGATCCGTTTGCCGGACACCGCCACTTATGCCGAAAGCAAACTTGGCCGTGCCGATGACCTGAACCTCCTCGTCGACGGGACAACGACCTTGACGCATGATCAGGCCGTGCGCGCCGCCCAGGACGCCTTCGCCCATGCCGAGGCCAAGCGGACATCGGGCACCCTGCCCGGGGCCGGCAAGAAAACCATCGGCGATGTCCTCGACCTCTATATCGAAGGCTATGTCTCGGGAGAGGCCCGGCCCCGGGAAATGCCGGGCCGCGATCTCAAGAACGTCACGAGCATCATCACCTGCCATCTGCGCCCGGCTTTGGGCCAGGTGCAGCTCGACCGGCTCAACGCCGGCTTGCTCAAAGCCTTCAAGACCGGGCTGGCGGCCTCTGCGCCCCTGACCCGGTCCGGGCAGCCCGCGAAAGCAAAACCAACGCCGGAGGGCGCAGCCGTGAGCGTGGAGGACGCGAAAGCCGAGCGGGTCCGCAAACGCCGGGCCCGGACCAACCGCATCATCACCACCTTGCGCGCCGCGCTCAACTATGCCGTCAAGAAGCAGATTCTTGCGACCGACGTCGCCTGGCGCTCCGCGCTCAGGGCTTATGGCGATGTCGATGCCGCGACCATCCGTTACCTCACGCTCAGTGAGTCGAAACGCCTCCAGGCCGCGGTTGACGACGGCTTCCGCAAGCTGATCCGGGGCGCGCTGTTAACGGGATGCCGCTATGGCAGCCTATGTTCTCTCAAAGTGTACGATGTCGACCTCCAAGCCCGCAGCGCCAATGTCCGGAAAACCAAGAACGGCAAGCCGCATACCATCCGCCTCACCAAGGAGGGCTGCGTCTTCATGGAAAGCACGATCAAGGGAAAGGCGCGGCACGACTTCGTTTTCGTCAAAACCTCCGGCGACCCCTGGAAACCGTCGGATCAACAGCGCCGCATGCAGGCCGGATGCAAGGCCGCCGGAATTGATCCCGCGATCGGATTCCACGGGCTTCGCGACACGTTCGCGAGCCATCTCGTGATGGCCGGGGTGCCCCTGCTCACGGTGTCGAAACTCCTCGGCCATGCCGATATCCGGACGACCGAGAAATATTACGCCCATCTCGCCCCGGACTATTTACACCAGGCCGTCGACGACCACCTGCCGGATTTCTGAAGGAGGCCACAAAGGGCCCGGGAAGCCTTGGATTTGAAACGTTGGATTTCATGGCCGCAAATCATGATCTCAAATCCTGGACAATGCCCCCGGGATAGCGGAAGCCGAACTTGTCCGCAAGCGGCGCACACGGGCTCACCGCATCATCGCCATGCTGCGCACCGCGCTTAATTGCTTAATAATGCGGTTAAGAAGAAACTCCAGGTTAAGTAACAAACTCACCAAAATTCGACTGTCCTAAAGCGGCGTATTGCGCTGTCCCAGGTTCAGCTAAACGTGGTATCCAGCCTCTTCTGGAACCCAGTGATGGGGCTCCAGAAATCAGCCATTGCGAGGGCGCGATCGCTTATGGAATTCCAAGCGTCGTTTCCCGTAGAAGCGACCGGAATGCGCCTGGATGGCTCGGAGGGCGGCGCGCAAACGCAGGGGCAACATCACGATTTAACAGCGGGATCGCCACCAGATATGAGCCCGAAACTGAAGCACTAGTCGGCGGTCGAAATCGAGCCTGAGACCCCCATTCGCTTCACCCGCCGGGTTCGCCATAACAGCCTCATCAAAGTCAGTCTCAAGTTCGCCGCCTTGCGGCAGAACGCCATCGTCGAGGACATCGATTTACGCACGCCGCGCGGTATTGACCGCGCGCTTTTCCAAAAGTTGATGTCTGGCGACTGGATCAATCGGGCCAAAGGGCTTTTAATCACGGGGCCGACCGGTGTCGGGAAAAGTTGGATAGGCTGCTCCCTTGGCCACAAGGCGTGCCGGGATGGCAAAAGCGTTCTCTATCAGCGTGTTCCACGGCTGTTCGAGGCGCTGGCGCTGGCCCGTGACGATGGACGTCATGCCCAGCTTCTCAAGACCCTGGCGCGCGTCCAGCTCCTGATCCTTGATGACTGGGGTCTTGCGAAGTTCACAGAAGCCGAGCAACGCGATCTCCTTGAAATCCTCGAAGACCGCCATCAACGCGCGTCGATTCTGATCACCAGCCAGGTTCCAGTCGAGCAATGGCACGAAATCATCGGCAATCCCATGCTCGCTGATGCCATCCTCGATCGTCTCGTCCACAACGCCCACCGTCTGCCAATCAAAGGAAAAAGCATGCGCAAAAACGCCTTCGGAAAACACGCGCTTGACACCCCATCGAAGGCTTGAACCAATGTCGCCGTCGGCGACGCGCCAGCCGCTCATGATCGCGTGGACTAAGTGCTCACAATGCCTGGATTGCGCACTTCGGCTACAAAAATCACATCGGCATCGATCGCTGCCATGGTCTGATCCGCGCCTGGACCGTGACGAGTGCGGCGGCGCATGACGGCGCCAGGCTGCCGGACGTGCTCGACAAGGAAAACACCGCCAGTGACGTTTGGGCCGATACCGCCTACCGGTCGGCGAAGATCGAGGCGCATCTCGCCAAGAACGGCTTCGTGTCGCGCATCCACGTGAAAAAGCCGAAGGGCAAGCCGATGCCACTGCGTACGCGCATTGCCAACGGGCGTAAGTCGAAGGTTCGCTCGGCCGTCGAGTATGTCTTCGCCCAGCAGAAAGGACCGGTGGACCTGGTTGTCCGTACGATCGGCATTGCCCGGGCCGCGACGCGGATCGGGCTTGCCAATCTCGCCTACAATATGCGCCGCTTCATGTGGCTCGAACGAAAAGGGCCTCTCTTGGCCGCCGGATAAGGCGGAGAAACCGGCCGGGCCGGCGCCAAGCCGGGCCAATAGAACCCTTGTTCACCCCCGACTGTCGTGGCCTCGGCGTCAACGCTCACCCAGGATTGCCGCCGTCACCGAAAACGCCAGTAATTGGAGGAATCCAGTTACGAGGAAAGGCCGCGGGATGGGTTCCAGACTATCTTGCACTCATGCTCGGACCGACCACGCGTTAACCCTGATTCGGAGCCATGGATCGTACCTCGCTGGCCTTGACTTGCCGTGCCTGACCGAGGACACGTTTAATCGAATTTTA
Organism: Beijerinckiaceae bacterium; assembly: GCA_050013235.1. Lineage (GTDB taxonomy): Bacteria > Pseudomonadota > Alphaproteobacteria > Rhizobiales > Beijerinckiaceae > RH-AL1. The sequence continues at coordinate 681 of JBEKFQ010000060.1, read as the reverse complement.
GGAAGCGGCGATATGAAGAAAAAGCGGATTTGGGTCGCGGGGCATAAGGGTATGGTCGGATCTGCGCTCGTTCGGCATCTCGAAAGACGTGGTGACGAAGTTATAACGGCTGATCGTTCGGTCGTCGACTTACGAAATCAAATTGCTGTCGAAGTTTGGCTCAAGCAAAATCGACCAGATACGATCCTATTTGCGGCGGCAAAAGTAGGCGGTATTCTTGCTAACGACTCGTTCTCAGCAGACTTTATTTATGATAATCTAGCGATCGAAACAAATATTATTCACTCTGCGCATGTGGCCGACATAGATAGGCTGGTTTTTCTTGGGTCCTCTTGCATTTACCCAAAGTTCGCGCAGCAACCCATCAAGGAAGAGGCGCTTCTGACCGGCAGGGTTGTTCAGTTCTCAATACAGTCCCGGCATGGCAAGGATAAGATTGAGATCGAGCGCGGCGCGCCACCGGGCGTTTTTGATATTGTTGCATCCGGCGGCCCTGAGCAAATTGTAGGCGAAGGAGCGCAGGCGGGCGGCGATGTCCGGGTTCTTGCGAATGCGTGAGGCGTCCTCGGCGAAGGCGGTGTCGCGCACATAATGGCTGGCGTTCTCGATCCGCCAATGGCCGCGTATCCATTCATTCCACTGCTCGGGCGTCGGACCGCTGAGCGAGGACACCCAGAAGAC
>JBEKFQ010000059.1:0-18017 GCA_050013235.1 Beijerinckiaceae bacterium | reverse complement strand
CCCCTCGTCATCGTGGCGGAAGACGTCGAAGGCGAGGCTCTGGCCACGCTCGTCGTCAACAAGCTGCGTGGCGGCTTGAAGGTCGCGGCCGTCAAGGCTCCGGGCTTCGGCGATCGCCGCAAGGCCATGCTGGAAGATATCGCGATCCTGACCGCCGGTCAGCTGATCTCGGAAGACCTCGGCATCAAGCTCGAGAACGTTGCCCTGCCGATGCTCGGCCGCGCCAAGCGCATCCGCATCGACAAGGAAAACACGACGATCATCGACGGCGCCGGCGTCAAGGCCAACATCGAGGGCCGTATCGGCCAAATCAAGGCGCAGATCGCCGAGACCACCTCTGATTACGACCGCGAGAAGCTCCAAGAGCGTCTTGCCAAGCTTGCCGGCGGTGTCGCGGTGATCCGCGTCGGCGGCGCGAGCGAAGTCGAAGTCAAGGAAAAGAAGGATCGCGTCGACGACGCTCTGAACGCCACCCGCGCGGCGGTCGAGGAAGGCGTGTCGCCCGGCGGTGGCGTGGCTCTGTTGCGTGCCATCAAGGCGCTCGATGCCATCGTGACCGATCATCCCGATCAGAAGACCGGTATCGATATCGTCCGTAAGGCGATTCAGACCCCGGCCCGGCAGATCGTCGACAATTCCGGTGCCGATGGCGCCGTCGTGGTCGGCAAGCTGCTCGAGAACGACAACTATGCCTATGGCTACAATGCGCAGACCGGCGAATACGGCGATCTCGTTGCCTCCGGCATTATCGACCCGACCAAGGTCGTGCGCACGGCGCTTCAGGATGCGGCTTCGGTCGCTGGCCTGTTGATCACCACCGAGGCGATCATCGTCGAGCAACCCAAGAAAGAAAGCCCCTCCGCGCCACACGGCGGCGGCATGGGCGGCATGGGCGGCATGGACTTTTAAAGTTCAGATTCTCCATGACGTAGTAGAAATCAGTCGAAAACGCTCATTTCTGCTTGCCAAAAATGAAAAAAATATTCAAAGGTCTTGGGGTCCCGAAACTTTCGGGGCTCTTTTTTTGTCCACAAACAGGTTGTCCACCTTTGGAGAGATCGAAGATGTCCGACGCCAGTGTTGCACAGGCAAACAGCGTTGCGCAGGCAAACGTGGCTGACGCGTCCAGCAGGCAGACCGCGGACCATTCGTTCCGGAGGACCTCCACACGCGCGGACTTGCTCGATGCCGTCCAAGCCGCGGTCCCTTCGTTGTCGCGCGCTCAATCGCGCGAAATTTTCGAAATGGCGCTCGACGAAATCGCTCTGTCCTTGACCCGCGGCGAAAGCGTGAAGCTGCGCTCCTTCGGGTTGTTCTCGGTGCGAGCCAAACGCGAGCGTATCGGCCGCAATCCCCGCACGGGGGTCGAAGCGCCGATCACGCCGCGCCGGGTTCTGACATTCCGCCCGTCGCCCGTGCTGCTCGCGTTGGTGAATGGGCAAAACGCGCCGAAGGAGCCGGAGGGGGAGGAATAGGCGCGATCCCGCGGGCCCGCGGCAATTAGAGCGTGCCTGGAAAAGCCGCTCCGGCTCTCCAAGAAGACGCTTAACCTCTTAAAAAGAGGGCGGTTTCTTGTGGTCTGCATGATTCCGGCCAGGCGGGAAACGCATGAATCCCATCTTCTTGTTAGGATTTGGCAATAAACCCTGTACGGCGCCTTTATGACGTCGTAATTGCCGGGTGGAACCCAGAGCGGGTTCGCTGGAAGGCTCTTATGAAATTTATTGGATTGACCGTTGCGGTCTTCAGTCTCGTGGCGGCCGGCGTTGGCTGGATCAGCGGACAACATGCTCTTTATTTGCTTGCCGGCTTTAGCCTGCTCGCGGCGGGGGCAACCTACCGGTCCTCGGGCATATCGAGCTTTCTCCAAATCCTGATTCGTTATTTCTCGGTGCAAGTCGTGGTGCTGGGCGCGGCGGTTTGCGTGAACGCGCTCCAGGCCTGGCCCGAATCGCTGGAGAGTTTCCGGATTCCGAGCACGGTCGTCATGACCGTGGCGTTGTTTTCGATCATTTGTTATTTCGCCTCGTTCATTCCGGTCGTGCAAAAAACGTTGGTCATCGCGGATCGTTATTTCCGCGCGGAGACGCCGGTTAAAATTCCGCTTGGTTTCGGTTTGAGCCTCACCCTCCGGGAAAAGACGCTTGCCGCCGCCGCGGTGATGTTCATTATTTTTCTCAATCAGAGCCAAGTCTATTTCAGCGTAACCTTATCCTTCGTCTCCCGCGCGATTTCGGATTCGCTGCAACAATATAATTCCTCGGAATTTTGGCATCAGCTTCTGATCGAATTTCCGATCTATCTCACGCCCTATCTCCTTTCGTTGTTGGTTGAATTTCTCGCTGGCAATACGTTGGCGATCCGCTGGAGGCGCTGGCTGACCCAGGATTACACCCGGCGTTGGCTCGACCATCACAATCATTACAGCATGGTGTTGGCGGGGGTCGGCACGGACAATCCCGATCAGCGCATTTCCGAGGATATTCCGCGTTTTATCGATGGCGGACAATTCGGCGGGCTTGGCGTCTATAATTTCTCGATCAATCTGATCTCGCAGCTCAGCTCGCTCGTGTCTTATTCGATCATTCTCTGGAGCCTATCGACTCATATCAAATTTTCGTTCCTGCCGTTTCAGATCCCGGGCTTTTTGCTGTGGTTCGCAATCATTTACGCGGCTGTGGGAACGGGCGCCACGGGTCTCATCGGACGGCCACTGGCGCGACTTGCTTTTGCCCGGCAGCATTACGAAGCCAATTTCCGTTTCGGCCTGGCGCGGTTGCGGGAATATAGCGAGCAAATCGCGCTGCTCGCCGGCGAGCGGACGGAGCGGGCGATACTCTCCGGCCATTTCGGTTCGGTCGTCCGTAATTTCTACGCGGTGATGCTGGTCAAGGCACGGCTCAGCATTTTCTTGCGTTTTTTCAATCAGATCAATGACTTCATCCCGTATATCGTGATGGGGCCGTTTTACTTTTTGCGCACGATTTCGCTCGGCGATCTATCGCAGGCGTCCATTGCTTTCGGCAATGTGAATAGCGCTCTCACTTTCTTCGTCGAATATTATTCGTCCCTCGCCGACTTTAGGTCCGTCCTCGATCGTTTGACGACATTCGATACGTCGCTGTCCGTGGCGCCTCCCATTCTCCCGGCCGCGCCGCAACGAGGAGGGGCTAAATCCGATTTTCTCTTGTCGAACGTTTCCGTGCGTCTACCCGACGGCCGGCCGCTGTTGACGCGCTTCGATCTGCGCTTGGAGCCAAAAGAGAATGTGCTTTTGATGGGGCCGTCGGGCTCGGGGAAATCGACCTTGTTCCGGGTTATGTCCGGCGTTTGGCCCTATGTCGACGGCAAGGTGTCGCCGCCCGACGGGGCCAAGGTGATGATGCTGCCGCAAAAGCCCTATTTGCCGGTTGGTGCTTTGCTGGCGGCGGTCTCCTATCCCGAACCGGCCGGAACCTATGACGAGGAGACGATCCAGTCGGTCTTGCAAGACGTCGGACTCGGACATCTCGCGCATTCCCTCCATATCGATGACAATTGGACCCAGCGTCTTTCCGGCGGTGAGCAGCAGCGGCTCGCCATTGCCCGCGCTTTGCTGACGAAGCCGGATTGGTTGTTCCTCGACGAGGCCACTTCGTCGATGGATGTGGCGCTCGAGAAAAAAATCTACGAGTGTATCGCGCGGCGCCTTCCCAACGCGACGGTCGTGTCGATCGCGCATCGCGCTTCGTTGCAAGACCATCATGTCCGCCAGCTTGAAATGCACCCCGTGGCGGACGGGCATTATACCATCGGCGAGATCAAGGTCGCCGCGGAATAACCGGGCTGACGGCGGCTGGTTCTTCCCATGCAGCGGGCGGATTTCCGCCCAAAGATTTCCGCCTTTATTTCGTGGTGGTATCTATCCCCAGAGCCGCCGTCACCTCGCGCCATTCGCGGGGCGACAGGCTACTAGAAGCCGCAGCGGCGTCCTCTCCGGCGAGAAGGCGGCGGACGGCCTTGACGGCGCTGGCCGAGAGGGTGACGGCGCCGAGCCGGTGTTCCAAAAACGCTTCATGCGTCAGAGGCACCCACCGCGCGAACACGTCCACCAAAGCTTCGGCATAGACCCGGATTTCATATTGCGCATGAGGATCAGCGCGTAAGCGCAGGAAATGCATGAGATTATGGAGGTTGGTCTTCCAATACCATTGGGTATAGGTGCCCAAGGTCAGGTTGATGCGGGCGAGTTCGCGCGCCAGCCCATCGCGGTCGGGATCGGCCTTGGCGCCGTCCTGATCCTCGTTCAACATCCAGACGTAATTGGCATAGGTCCGCTCGGCATCGCCGCGCAGGAGATCGAGAACTTGGGCCGCCTCTTGCGGTTCGAGACCGTCGCCCCGGCCTTGCCGGTTGGTGACGGCCTGCGCCTTCAGCTGGGCCTCCTCGGGAAGATAGAATTCGCGGTCGAGCACGGAATAGCGCGCGGAATATTCGTTCACGCTGGCTGTGCGATGCCGGATCCATTGTCGTGCCACGAAGATGGGCAGCTTCACATGGATCTTGATCTCGGCCATCTCGAAGGGCGTCGTGTGCCAATGGCGCATGAGATATTGAATGAGGCCGCGATCTTCGCTGACTTTCTTGGTGCCGCGTCCGTAGGAGACGCGGGCGGCCTGCACCACGGCATTGTCGTCGCCCATATAATCGATGACGCGAATAAAGCCGTGATCTAGCAGGGGGATCGGCTGAAACAGGATTTCTTCGAGCGCAGCCACCGTCGGGCGCAGCGTCGAGGTATGGGCCTGCCGGGCCTCGTCGATTTCGAGTTGTTGAGCGTCGCTGAGCGTCATGGGAATCCGGCTCGAAAAAGGGATCGAACCGGATGTTTAGGCGCAAAAGCCGCGAACGAAAAGGCGCGCGCCGCAGTTTATCCCTGGGCTGTTAGGCGACCGTGAGAGTCACATCGACGTTGCCGCGGATCGAATGGGAGTAGGGGCAGACAATATCGGCTCTTTTTACGAGATCCTCGACCGTCCTGCGTTCCAGGCCGGGCACGTGAATCGTCAGTTCGACCGTGATGCCGAAGCCCGCGCCGTCATCGCGTGGGCCAATGCCCACGGCCGCGCTGACTTTGGCGTCTTCCGGCACTTTGATCTTTTCTTGGCCCGCGACGAATTTGAGCGCGCCGAGAAAACAAGCGGAATAGCCGGTGGCGAAAAGTTGCTCCGGATTGGTGCCGGGGCCGCCATTGCCGCCGAGTTCGCGGGGCGTCGACAACACCACATCGATCTTGCCGTCGGAGGTCGAGCCATGGCCTTCGCGGCCTCCTGTCGCACTGGCGTGAGCGGTATAGAGGGTTTTCATGTGAGATCCTTTCACAACGGAATTGGACACGGGACGAGATTTTAATAGCGCATCATTAAATAGCACACAACTATAATTCCTCCTTCTTGATCCGCGCGGATAGGTCCATGCCGGCCCGCGGCTCCTATTTTCTGCTTTGGGAAACCGGCGCGATGCGGGTTAAAGAGATGCGGGTTAAGGACATGTGGCGCAGTTTCGCCGCGATTCGAACGCCATCGTGAAACAGCCGCTGGGTCTGCAAACTGCTTGGTGCAGCGCGCCGAGCCACGGCGTGGAGGCCAAATGACTCACAATCTCGTCACCGCGGCCGTTCTCGTCATCGGCGATGAAATCCTTTCGGGCCGGACCAAGGACAAGAACATCGGTTCGATTGCCACCCGCTGCTCGGAAATCGGGATCGACTTGCGCGAAGTCCGCGTCGTGCCCGACGATGAGGATGAGATCGTTGCCGCGCTCAATGCTTTGCGGTCTCGCTATACCTATGTCTTTACGACGGGTGGAATTGGCCCGACTCATGACGACATCACCGCCGATTCCGTCGCCAAAGCCTTCGGTGTGGGCATTTCCGAGGATCCGCGCGCCATCGCGTTGCTGCTCCAACGCATCAAACCCGAAGATCTCAACGAAGCGCGGCGCCGAATGGCGCGGATTCCGCATGGCGCGGACCTCGTTGAAAATTCCGTGTCCAAGGCGCCGGGTTTTTGGATCGGCAATGTGATCGTCATGGCCGGCGTTCCCGCCGTGATGAACGCCATGCTCGATGCCGTGACGCCGCTATTGACGAGCGGCGCCAGAACCATCTCGCGCAGTGTCGCCGCGGGCACGTTGCCGGAGGGCGCTTATGCCTCGTCCTTGGGAGAGATCGCGCTCCGGTTTCCCGGCCTATCCATTGGGTCGTACCCCTCCTTCCGGGACGGGGCGTTTCACAATGAAATCGTCGTTCGTGGCAAGGACTCGCTTGCGGTCGATCAAGCCACGGAACAAGTTGGGACCATGGTCGCCAAGTTGAGCGGTGACGGGAGGTAAGTTCATGGAGTCCGCGCCACGCGTCTTTCCGGTTTCTTGGGATCAATTCCACCGGGATTGCCGGGCGCTAGCGTGGCGCCTGAGCGATCTCGGACCCTTTCGCGCCATGGTCACGATTACGCGCGGGGGGTTGGTTCCCGCGGCGATCGTCGCGCGCGAACTGACGATCCGGGTCATCGAAACGATCTCCATCGCGAGTTATCGCGGCGAGCAAAATCAGGGGGAGATCACAATCCTCAAGGATATGCGGGAAGAGTTCCGCGACAATGGCGGGGCTGGCATCCTGGTCGTGGACGATCTCGTCGATACCGGAAAGACCGCCAAGGTCATGCGCAATCTTCTGCCAAAGGCGCATTTTGCGACGGTTTACGCCAAGCCTCTCGGACGCCCGCTGGTGGACACGTTCGTCACCGAAGTCTCTCAGGATACATGGATTTATTTCCCCTGGGATCTCGGCCTGAGTTTCCAGACGCCGATCGCCGGCGAAAAGGACGCGTGAGGAATATGCGGATCCGCAGCCTCTTGGATTCGCGGATACAGCGCCCGGTCTTTTCGTTTTGCCCGAAAATCGCTGCCGGCCGACGGGACCGTTCATCCCCATGGAAAAAGCTATAACGGTATCATTATCCCGGATTTGTGGGCCTTTATATATAGTTGCATCCCGCTGGAATCGCGCTGTTTTTCGAAATTGAAGGTTTCGGAACCGCGTTTACAATGTATATTTTATTTGCTCCTAAACGCGTCGTTGTAAAAAAATAAACTTTCTTGCGGTACGTTCCCAATCATGAGGGATGCTAGTCCTAAAGCCAAATTTTTCCGGTCTTTTGTATTTGCGAGCCTGTTGGTTTTCGCATGCGGCGGTCCTGCGCCCGCAGAGTCCGGAGACGCCGCTAAGAGTGGAAACTGGCGTGAGGAATACCGGCGCCCCCCGTCGATTCCCTATCCCTCATCCAATCCTTTCACGCCGGAGAAAGCCGAATTGGGACGGGCGTTGTTTTTCGATACCCGCTTGTCTGCTTCCATGACCATGTCTTGTGCCTCCTGTCACAAGCCGGATCATGGCTGGAGCGACGGTTTCGTGCACGCGCGAGGGGACGGGGCCGTGTCGATGCTTTTTCATTCGCCATCGCTTCTCGATATTGCCTGGCTCGACCGGCTCGGGTGGGATGGGAAGTTTAGAGATATCGAGGCGGTCACGTTTGCGCCAATCGTATCGCCGGCGGGAATGAGCATGACCGAAGAAAAGCTGCTCGCGCGGCTATCGGCCGATCGCTTCTATGTCGAAATGTTCGCCCGTGCTTTTCCCGGCAAGGCTATCGACCGGCGGACCATTGAATTGGCCATGGCGACCTTCGAGCGCTCCATCGCCTCCAAGACGGCACCCTTCGATCGTTGGATCGAAGGCGACGAGTCCGCGATGCCGGAGGCCGCCAAACGCGGTTTCGCATTGTTCTCGGGCAAAGCCAAATGCACGGAATGCCACAGTGGATGGGCGTTCACGGATGGGTCGTTTCACGATATCGGTGTCGCCAAGGAGGACGAGCCCGGCCGTGGACGGTTTTTTCCCACCTCGCTCAAACTGCAACATGCGTTCAAGACCCCCACCTTGCGCAACGATGCCGATCGCGGGCCTTATATGCACGATGGTTCGATCGCGACGCTCGAGGAGGTGATCGAGCTTTACAACAAGGGGGGAGTGGACCGGCCGAGCCGCGCCGAAGTCATCAAGCCTCTTGGGCTGAACGCAATCGAAAAGGCCGATCTCCTGGCCTTTTTACGCGCGCTGTCGGACGATCAGATCTCCGGAACGAGCAGACCGGATGATGATTTGATCCGCTGATTCGATCCGCTTGGCCGGGAGCATTTCCCACAAAAGTTGCGGACGTCCGTGATCGAGGAAATGCCATAACGTCTTATAAAGAGCGCGATTTCTTAATCCATGGGTGGTTTCCCCAAGGGGAGCGCTCTAGCGAAACAGCGGAAGCGCGCCGCCGATCAGGGCAAGTCCAGCCACCAGCATGAGGCCGCTGCAATATTCAATCATGGCGCTCTGCTTGGGAAAGCGGTCGAGAGCACAGGCCAGAGCCGTACCGGATCCCAGGCTGAAAAGGCTGACGACAATCATCATAATCCGCAATCCTAAGTACTACCCGCGCCGGCTCCGTTTTGCGTGACGGATCGTTGGGTCGAAACCGGGCTCGGAGACTCGATAAATCCCACTTTGTCCGGCGACGCTACGCAACAGAGATTGCACCAATCTAAACACGCCACCGCCGAAAGCCGAGTTATTGCAACAATCTCGCTTATGGTTAATAAATCATTAAAATCACCAAGAGTTCGTTAACTAATATTAGTATTAACGCTTTAGTATTAATTAAAAATGTGTAAATTTAGGGCTCGGAGCCGGTGAAAGCTATCGCCGGGTGAGTGGAAAATGAGCATGTCGAGAGTCGCGAATCGAGTTCATCAGGCCATCGGGGCTGCCGCGGCGGGCATCCTCCTTTTTCATCCGGGTCCGGCCAGCGCCCACGTCAAATGGTTCTGCGTTTACGATATCGCGGGCCAGCCAGCGGGGCTTGAAAATGTGCTGTGCCAGGATTTCGAGCTCTTGACCGGGTTCGCGATCGCCGTTCTTTTGATGGGCTGCCTTTTCGAAAACACCTTTGTCGGCGCGGCCTTGATCCGGTCGTTCGACCGGATCTCCGGCGTCTTGCGGTCCAATACGGACACGCTCATTCGCGCGGTGCTCGGCTTTTTCCTCATTTCGCTCTGGTCGCTTGGCGGCATTATTCTCACGCCGGAATTGACGACGACCTCGCCGCTGATCCCCATTCTGCAACTATTCATGGCAGCGTGCCTTTTGTCGCCGAAGACCTTGCCGCTCGCCGCGGCGGGACTGGTCTTTCTGTTTGGCGATGGCGTGGTCCATTATGGTCTCTTCCACATGGTGGATTATCCCATCTTTCTCGGGATGGCGGCCTATCTCGCCGCCACCGGGTTAAAGCGGGATATATTCGGATTTTCTCCGCTGGATGTGTTGCGGTGGAGTGTCGCCATCACATTGATGTGGGCTTCGGTCGAAAAATGGGCGTATCCGGAGTGGTCTTATCCGCTGTTTATCAGCCATCCCAGCCTATCGATGGGCTATGAACCCGCGTTTTTCATGCGCGCCGCCGGCGTTGTCGAATTCACCTTGTCTTTTGCGTTGATCTGCACACCGCTTGCGCGGCGCATTGCCGCCGTGATGCTAATCGCGACATTTATCAGTGCCATCGTGGAATTTGGCAAAATCGACGCGATTGGCCATTCGCCCATCATCGTGGTGTTGATTGCAATATTCGCGGACCAAACCAAGGCGAAACAGAGAACGTGGTCGTTAGCCGCGATACCTTTGCAATATGGCGGCGCCCTGGCAGCCTTCGTCGCGCTTTATTATCTCGGCCATGCCATCGCTTTCGGAACGCCGCTAAGCTAGGACAGCTCGAACCTTCGGCGCCGATCCTATTCCACGTGGACGAGCAATTTCATTTTAGGGTGAATGCCGCATAAAACCTTGAAGTCGCCGGCCACGGAAAAAAGAATGCTGGTTTTGCTGCCGGGCGGCTGGTCGCCAGAATCGAATGAGAACGTTTCCGCGTCGATGTAGGCGTGGTGAAGAAGATCCAAATCGTCGTTGACGATTTGGACGGTCTGACCGCGTTTGACCGATAAAGTTCCAGGGGTGAATTCCCGGCCCTTCTGTGACACGCTGATACCGCCGTCCGTCACGGCCGCCGCGGTAATGCCGCCCATCGAGACGAGCAGGCACGCGATCGCGCCAAGCAACAAGGGATGTCCGCGCGCGACGCTTCCAAGGGAAGCTGGCTCTTCAACGCTCCGTGGATGTTTTAGAGTTCGGGTGCCACGCTGCGGCTCCGTCATAAACTACCCCTCGAGAGAACGCGGTTTGTTCGTAACTCCCGAAAAGGAGACGCTGCCATTCTGTTTACCGCGTTCAGCTTAATAGCCCCTTTATTCCGTCATTTGGATCCCCGGATAGGCGATGCGCGGCGGGATGACCGGAGGCCCCTTACCATCCGTTAGCGGTACCTTAACCCGAATATTCCTATACTTCCGGTGGCGCGGGAAAACCATGATGCAAACGAAGAACCTTCATGTCAGGGCGTCGGCTCGATTGGGGCGCGGGATGCATCAGGCTATTTTTGGTTCTATCAGGGGTAGGATCCTTTTTGCATTTCTCATCATGAGCGTGATTACCGGGACTCTCGGGATCTTCGCCATTCATGATCTTCGCTGGGAAGGTAGCCTCGTTTCAAAGACTTTCGACAAATCGTTGATGTCGATAAACTATGCGCGTGCCGCTTCGGCTGATTTCAATGCGATTCAAGCTGCTTTTGCCCGCAGACTTTTTGCCCAGGATCGCGAAGCGCGCGATCACCTCGATGCCAAAATCGAGGAGTTGGAAAAAAATCTCGACGACGATTTGTCGATTGCCATGGAACGCGCCCAATCGGAACGCGCGTCCAAGGCCGGTGCGCGGGTGCAAAAGGCGGTGGCGGCCTGGACCGCGCAGCGTAAGGGAATTGTCGACGGGACGCCTCCGAAAGATGTCTGGAGCACCCTCGATCACTACGCCGATGTCGCCGCGGCGCAGATTGAATTGCTGATTAATTATACCGCGGGGGACGGCTTTTCGAACCGCCAGGCCGCGAATTCGGCTGTCGAAACCAATATGCGCGTCGATCTCTTGGTGACGTTGGGCGCCGTCTTGATTTCCTTTCTCATTGCCTCGGTTCTCTCGCGGATGATCTTGAGTCCGATCGATATGGCCTCGGAAGTCGCGCGCAAGATTGCAGGCGGGAAGCTTGATGTCACCGTACCGACGGGCGGCGCCGGTGAACTTGCCGCTCTCCTCGCGGCCATGGAATTGATGCGGGGAAACATTAAGCTCAGCATTCAAAGCGAAGTATCGCAGCGGCGCTCCGCGCAGACGCGTCTCGCCGATGCCTTGGAAAGCTCATGCGAGGGGATCGTCGTCGTCGATGCCGCTTCCAAAATTGTCTTGGCGAATTCTCAGGTGGCCACATTCTTGGCAGGCCGTTTGGGGCGCCTGAAGGCGGGCGATCCCGCAAGCGGCCTCATGCTTTTGCTCAAGACCGAACTTGGCGGAGAGACTCGAACGCCGGCCGGATGTTGCGCTGCGCGTGACGTGCAAGGCGCGGATGGCCGCTGGTTCCGGATCAGTCAGAACGCGACGCAAGAAGGCGGTGAGATTATCGTCTTTAGCGATATTACGGCTTTCAAGAACCAGGAAGCCGCGATCAAGGCGACAAATGAACAGTTCGACGTGGCGCTCGCCAATATGTCGCAAGGCCTGTGTCTTTATGATGCCGGCCAAAGGATCCAGGTCGTCAACCGCCGCTTCTGCGAAATCTTCCGCCTGCCGTCGGGGAAAATCGAGGCCGGGATGTCGCTCGACGAAGTGATTGACCTGAGCATTGCCGCGGGGAATTTCTCGAGCCGGACCGATCCGCGGGTGGTTGCGGCAAAAATGCGGATCGAGGGGGGCGTGCCCGTCAAGTCCATTCTCGACGTGCCCGGAGACCGCCTCGTGGCGGTCGCTCATCAGCCATTGGTGGAAGGCGGGTGGGTCGAAACTTATGAAGACGTGACGGACCGTCTGCAGAGCGAGGCCAAAATCGTCTATATGGCGCGTCACGACACCTTGACCGGGCTGGCCAACCGGACGCTTTTCACCGAACGTGTCGAGCAGGCGTTGGGTCAAACTGGGCGGGGCGACGGTTTCGCCGTTTTCTGTCTCGACCTCGATCATTTCAAAGCGATCAACGAAACCTGGGGCCATCCCCTGGGTGACGCTTTGCTGCGCGCGGTGGCGGAACGCTTGTCCTCCTGTATCCGCGAAGTCGATACGGTCGCGCGTCTCGGCGGCGATGAATTCGCCATTCTGCAGGTGGGCCTCAAGGGACCGGACGACGCGACGATCCTCGCCCGGCGTATCGTCGAGACGATCAAGCTGCCCTTCGAGATCGAGGGTCATCGCGTGACCATCGGTGTCAGCATCGGCATATCGATGGCGCCGGGCGATGGAACGTCATTCGGCAAATTGCTCAAGAATGCCGATGTGGCGCTCTATAAAGCAAAGTCCGATGGCCGCGATACCTGGCGCTTCTTTGAAATGGAAATGGATGCGCGGTTGCAGGCCCGCCGCGCCCTGGAAGCCGATTTGCGCGAGGCGCTCGCGCAAAACGCGTTTGAACTCTATTATCAGCCCTTGTTTGATTTCAAACGGAATAGAATCGGAAGCTTCGAGGCTCTGCTGCGTTGGAACCACCCCAAACGCGGTATGGTTTCTCCGGCTGAATTCATCCCGCTCGCCGAGGAAATCGGCTTGATTACGCAACTTGGCGAATGGGCGTTGCGTACCGCGTGCAATCAAGCCAACTTATGGTCCGACGGCGTCCGTGTTGCCGTCAACGTTTCGCCAGCGCAGTTCAAATCGGGCAAGTTGGCCGCCGCCGTCGTCGATGCCTTGGCTAAATCAGGTCTTGTTCCAAACCGTCTCGAGCTGGAAATCACGGAATCCGTCATTCTTGCGAATTCGGAGACGACGCTTGCGACGCTGAACCAGATTCGCGGCCTCGGCGTGAAGATCGCGATGGATGATTTCGGTACCGGCTACTCGTCGCTGAGCTATCTCCGCAGCTTCCCCTTCGATAAGGTCAAGATCGATCAGAGCTTTATTCGCGACCTCGATTCAAAAGCGGATTCCAGCGTGATCGTGGGCGCCATTATCGGCCTGTGCAAAAGCCTCGGAATGCGCGTCACGGCCGAGGGGGTGGAAACGCAAGCGCAGCTCGATTTTCTGCAATGGCAAGGGTGTAACGAGGCGCAAGGCTATTATTTCAGCAAGCCGGTCCCGTCCGCCCATGTGGAGCGCGTCATCGCCAAATGGGCCGGCGGTTCCGATCTGTTCGCAAAATCGGAAAGCGAGCGGCTTGCTGGTTAAGTCCGGGGCGGCTTGTTGGTTAGGTCAAGGCCGGGCGTTCGAGAAAATCGAGAGACTCGCCAAGTAGGCGAAGCGCAGGCGCGCCTTGGTAGATGAATCCGTCCAAGCCGGCCTGGCTGCCGCCGTCTCCGACGCCGGGGCTGCCCACCAGCAAGACGCGGCGCGCGCCGGCCGCGCGAAGCCCGGAAACGATGGCTTCGCCTAGCATCTCCTCATAGAGCGCATCGGGGCCGCAAATGCAGACGAATGGCAGTGTGCCGGTGTAATCCGCGATATCGCCAGCGACCGTAGCAATTCCCCCGGCGGCGAAGAAATTGGCGGCATAGGTGGCGCGGGGTCCGTGACCGGCTGGGCTGCCGAGCGTCGCGAGATAGATCGCCGGGCGCTGTCCGGTGGCGTCCGTCGTGGCGTCCGCGCGATCGCGCAGGGCCTCGAAAGGGGCGGCATCACGCGTGTCCGGCAAGGCGAGGGGAGCCCGGGCGGCTCCGGGCCAAGGCTCCGCCGCCGCCAGCGCGAGAGGTCTTTCGTCCAAATCGGGGAAGGCGCTCGTGCCGGTGATGGCGCTCTCGATCGCCGCATGGGATTGGGCGCGCCGCCGCGCTACGGTGGCGATTCGCGCTTGGAGGCTGCCCGCGAGCAAGCTCGCCCCGACGCCGCCCTCCCTCTCGATCTCTTGGAACAGATCCCAGGCGCGCAGGCAGAGTTGGTCGGTCAAGGCTTCGAGGCCGCCGGAGCCCGCGGCCGGATCCTCGACCTTGGCGAGATGGGATTCGTCCAGCAGCACGAGTTGGGTGTTGCGCGCCAGACGCCGCGCGCGATCCTCGGGCAGGCCGAGCGCCGATGTGAAGGGGAGGGCGGTAATGACATCCGCTCCGCCGGTCCCGGCCGCGAAAATGGCGGCGGTGGCGCGCATGACATTCACCCAAGGCGCGCGGCGCGTCATCATGCGCCAGGATGTTTCGCCATGGAGGCGCAAAGGCTGGGGTGGGAGGCCGCAAACGTCTTCCACCCGCGCCCAGAGCCGCCGCAAGGCGCGGAATTTCGCGAGGGTGAGAAACGTGCCGGCATCCGCGGCAAGCAAGAAGGCGATCTGCCGGGCCGCCTCCGCGAGGCCGAACCCCGCTTGTTCGAGCCGCCGGAGATAGGCGAGAGCGGTGGCGAGCACGGCAGCCAATTCCTGCGCTTCGCCGGCGCCGGCATCGTGATAGGGCCGTCCATCGGCAAGAAAGGTGCGGCCCGCCAAGCCCGCCGCCCGGGTGGCCTCGATAAATTCCCGCAACGCTCGAGCCGTGAGGTCTTCGGGCGCCGGGAGGCCGGTGCGCGCCAGGCTGCCGATGGGATCGAGGCCGAGATCGGCGGAGAGAGCGGCGCTTGTCAGCCGGCGCGCGGTTGTCAACCCGGCCAGCAGGCGCGCGGCCCCGGGCGCGCTGGCGCCGGCATCCAACCGCAGGGAAATATAGTCGAGTTCGATTCCCTGCAACGCGGTGGCGAGAGCGGCGGCGTCCAACGGCAGGCCGAAGCCACGCGCCGTCTCGCCCGCGAAAACGACGGTGAGGCCATTGGCGCCGCCTTCGAGATCGAGGCGCGCAAGGCGGTTGGCCTCATCCGGCTGGGGATGATCCACGCGCTGCGACACGCCCCAGGCGCCGGCCTTTTGGCGAAGCGCCGGCGGCATGTCCGCCGTGCTTCTGGCATAGAGCGGCTCGATCCGCAGACCCTCTAGGGTCCGGCTCGAAAGAGCCTCGAGAGGGGCGCCGCCCAGCGCCTTTTCCGCGAGACTTCGCCAAATCGATTCGGACAAGGCGCCGCTCCTTTGCAAGGATTCATCGAGTGTCACATGAACTGGCGGAGGCCGGGAATGGAGCTCGTGATCTCGTTGATTTGATCTTCGCCAAGCTTTTCGCGGGCAAAAGCAAACAGTTCTTTTCCGGCGTTGGTCATTTCGCTGGGGCCGAGTCCTACGCCGGAAAGCTGTGACGCGAGACCCATCAGGCCGCCGCCGCCGCTCAGCATGCCCATGAGACCGCCAAGCAGTCCACCGCCGCTGGGCTTGTCGTCTTCACCGGCCGCCGCTGCTTCTTCGCCGCCAGGGATGGTCTTGAGAAGCGCGTCGATTTTATCGGCTGGCCCTTCCTTGCGGAGAAAGGCGAGGATGAGGCCGATCGTGCGCTGCGCTTGTTCCGGTGTGATTCCGGCGGCATTGACGATTCGTGCGACCAGTTCTTCCATGAGAGTCGTTCTCGCTCGTTGAGACGTTGCGGGCCGGTCCGGCGGCAGGACAGGTGCGGGGCCGATCCGCTAGTTGAACTTCATTTACCGCCCTCGTGTCCACGGGGTCACGAAGATAAAATGGACCGCGTCAGCCCTTGTTCCCGCGTTCTTGCGAAAAGTTAACGATACTCTTGGCGGATGGACGGACAGTGTAGATGCGTTTAGAAAAATTTAAATAATGTAGGATTTGGCGGTGTCCGTCCAATCAAGCGCGGTTCAATTTTCCATGAGTTACTTGTATAACTCATGGAAAATACGTATTCTTTTCGCTTCTTCTGGCCGGGCAAGCCATGCGGGAGAGATGACCGCTCTCGCGTTGAACCAATCTCTTGTCACATGGTTGTAATTTTCGGCTGCTTAGAGACGTCGGGGTTTCAGGCAGGGGGAGCAAACGATGACAGCGGTTTCGACACAGGGATTGGACGCGGGAAGCGGCCACCACGAAGCAAAGAGGGTCGATCTGAACGAGCCGATGGGCATTAAGACCATCTTGGCCTTCATGGCGGTTCTTGCCATCGGATTGTTCTTCACGGCCTACAGCATTTATTTCGACGTGCATAACGTTGGCACGCCGGTTACGACGCTCGCGCCGTTCTTCCTGCTGGCCGTCGCGCTGCTGATTGCGCTCGGCTTCGAATTCGTCAACGGCTTCCACGATACGGCGAATGCTGTCGCGACCGTCATTTACACCCGCTCCTTGCCGCCGCAGTTCGCGGTGGTCTGGTCGGGCTTTTTCAATTTCCTCGGTGTTTTGACGTCCAGTGGCGCGGTTGCCTTCGGCATCATTTCCCTGCTGCCGGTCGAGCTGATTTTGCAGGTTGGCGCGGCGGCTTCGACGGGCACGATCTCCGACGGTTCCTCGGCTGGCTTCGCCATGATCTTCGCGCTGTTGATCGCGGCGATCATCTGGAACCTCGGGACCTGGTGGCTCGGCCTTCCCGCTTCCTCCTCGCACACGATGATCGGTTCGATCGTCGGTGTCGGCGTGATGAACGCCTTGATGAAGGGCCGCGACGGCACTTCCGGTGTCGACGTCGGCAAGGTGATCGAAATCGGCGAAGCGCTGCTTCTGTCGCCGGTGTTCGGCTTCATCATATCTGCGGCGTTGCTTTATGCGCTGAAGTTCCTGGTACGCCGCAAGGAGCTTTTCACGGAGCCGGAGCCCGGCCATAAGCCGCCGCTGTGGATTCGCGGCCTCTTGGTCCTGACCTGCACGCTCGTGTCCTTCTTCCATGGGTCCAACGATGGTCAGAAGGGCATGGGTCTCATCATGCTCATCCTCATCGGCACTGTGCCGACGGCCTATGCGCTCAATCGCGCTCTGCCGCAAAATAGAGTCGATAGCTTCATCTCCGTCTCGCAGGCCGCGTCCAAGGTCGTGGAAAGCAAAGCGGCAGGCTATAATGTCACGGGCAATCCGCGCCCGGCCGTGACGAACTACATTTCCTCCAAGGTCATCAGCGAGGGCACTTTCCCCTCGCTCGCAGTGTTGATCAAGGATGTGGCCAATCAGGTCCAGACCTACGGCTCGATCGCCAAGGTGCCGGCTGCGGCCGCGGGTAACACGCGTAACGACATGTATCTGACCGCCGAGGCGGTCAAGCGGTTGTCCAAGGATAGCGCTTCCACGCTTTCCGCCGACGACAAGAAGGTGCTCGCCGCCTATAGCGGTCTGCTCGACGCCGCCACCAAATTCATTCCTGTCTGGGTCAAGGTCGCCGTGGCCTTGGCGCTCGGCCTCGGAACGATGATCGGTTGGAAGCGGATTGTCGTGACGGTGGGCGAAAAGATCGGCAAGACCCATCTGACCTACGGCCAGGGTGCTTCAGCCGAAATGGTTGCCGCGCTCACGATCGGGGCCGCCGACGTTCTCGGCCTTCCCGTCTCCACCACCCACGTTCTCTCCTCGGGGATCGCGGGAACCATGGCGGCGAATGGCTCGGGTCTTCAATGGGCGACATTGCGCAGCATTGCGATGGCCTGGGTGCTGACTTTGCCCTGCGCCATGGCGATCTCCGCTACCCTGTTCTACATCTTCGTGCATGTGTTCTAGGGCGAGCGTTTCAACGCCCTATTGATTACTCTTAAGTCGAGAAAGCCGGATCGAAAGGTCAGGCCCCTCGACAAAGGCGTCGATCTAAAAGTATCACATGGCTTTCAACAAAAAGGCGTCTCCCTCTATTGAGGAGACGCCTTTTTTATTATCAAAATACCGGATGAAAGACTGATACCAACCTGCAGTGATCAACATTGGTGTGCCCAATCTCGCAGTCCGATGGACATGATTTTCCACGGCATCTCAACCAGCTTGTTCCAAGCCTCGCAGCATTTATCGACGATATCGGTA
>JBEKFQ010000058.1:0-19270 GCA_050013235.1 Beijerinckiaceae bacterium | reverse complement strand
TCACGCGGCATGGCTGGATCAGGCTTGCGCCCATTGTCCAATATTCCCCACTGCTGCCTCCCGTAGGAGTTTGGGCCGTGTCTCAGTCCCAATGTGGCTGATCATCCTCTCAGACCAGCTACTGATCGTCGCCTTGGTGAGCCATTACCTCACCAACTAGCTAATCAGACGCGGGCCAATCCTCCGGCGATAAATCTTTCTCGCTTCCGACGTATCCGGTATTAGCACAAGTTTCCCTGAGTTATTCCGGTCCGGAGGGTATGTTCCCACGTGTTACTCACCCGTCTGCCACTCCCCTTGCGGGGCGTTCGACTTGCATGTGTTAGGCCTGCCGCCAGCGTTCGTTCTGAGCCAGGATCAAACTCTCAAGTTGAAATGAGAATTCAATGCTAGCTGGTCACGGCTTCTCCCGAGTGTTACCTCAAAAAGAAGCCCATCTTACGTTCGACGAGTCCCAAGCACATCCGTTCTACTCTTCAGTAAAACGCGATGAACTTAAGTTACGTGACCGCCAGTTGTCTCATCGACTCCTAACCTTCAAGAATTGCTTCCCAGTATACCCGGTCTCAGCTTGCGCGAAACCTATAAGACCTGCGTAGGGCTCACACCCTAGAGCGAAACGTTCTCACCTCAGCTTTTCAGCCGAGAGGCAATGGCCCGACAAAATCGAGAGAACAACCCGCGTCCGTTGCTCAGTGGCAGCGGCGCCGTCGATGTCCGTATATAGGGCTATGCCGTTCGGCCTGTCAACACGACATTTTTAAATTCGTCACACGAACTCAGAAGTGCATGGGAATGCTCGCGAAATGAACAAGGAGCGCAAATCTCCGAGGGCGCCTCCGAAATCCGTCCTGGCGCGAAACTAGGCGCGTGCCGCCCGTTTCCGGGCGCCACCTACGCCGGAGCGGTGGTTAAGGCTCACGATTCATCCTCGATCGCGATGCTCATGGAAAATGTCGCGGCGGACCCCGGCGTCACGTTCGAAACCCCAGGCTTTTCCGCGAGTTCGCCTAAAAATCCGTCTGGAGCGGCATAGCCGTGCCAGGGTTCGATACAGACGAAGCCGGCGCCGGGTCTCGACCAGATGCCGAGATGCGGCATGCCGGGAAAGGCGATTCGCACGGAGGCGTGGGTCGAGCGATAGGTCACGCCGCGCGAGACCAATTGGTCGAAGACGAGCGCATCGGCGGCAAAAAGGCTGTCCCGCAAGGCGACGGTGCGGCCCTCGACGGGGGTTGGGAAAAGCTCCGGCATGAGCAGCCCGTCGCTCAACCGGCGAACCGGCGCGGGTTCGGCCTCGTCGAAAACCACAGAGTGCGCGCCTTTGCCGGCAGTGCCAGGAAGCGGCCAGCGAAAGGCGGGATGAAAGCCAAAGGACACGGGCATCGGGCCCCGGCCGGTGTTCGTCACGCAAGCGGAGAGCGATAAACTGGGGCCATCCAAGGCGTAAGTGACCTCGAGCCGGAAATCGAAGGGGTAGTGCACATGCGTGGCCGGCGAGGACTCCAGGCTGAAAACGCAGTCCCCGCCGCTCGCGCGGATCAAGGTGAACTCCGAGATTCGCGCCAATCCATGCTGACGCATCGGATATTTTTGCCCCCCAGCGAGGATGTGATCGTCCGGCACCCGCCCGACGATGGGAAACAGCAGCGGCGCCCTGCCCTTCCACCAAACGGGGTCGCCATCCCAGAGAAAATCACCTCCGCGACGATGCCGCAAATGAACCAATTCCGCGCCAGCGGATGATACGCCGGCTTCGAGATGCGCATTTTCGAGCGTGACCATGGTACTTCCCGCGTTTGCGGTTCAAGCATACCTTCTTTGAGACAAATCCAATGCCGCAACAAAAAAAACGCCGCGATCAACGCGGCGTTTATACCGTCGTTAGCTGTACGGGGCGGCAAACAAGGTCAATGCGCGTCCGGCGACGTCGCGCCATGCACATCATGCCAGATCTTCCGCTTCACGAAATAAAGCAAGACCGCGAAAACCGAGAGGAAGATGATCACGCGGAAGCCCATTTCCTTGCGCTGCTCAAGCTTCGGCTCGGCGGCCCAAAATAGGAAGGCGGCGATATCCTGCGAATATTGCTCGACCGTCTGCGGCGACCCGTCGGTATATTCGACCTGGCCGTCGGAGAGGGGCTTGCCCATCGCGATCTTATGGCCGGGGAAATAGAGATTCCAATTAGGATCGTCCGCATGCGTATATCCGTTCAAGATCGCATGAATATAGTTTGGCCCCTCGTCTTCCTCGACCTGCGTGACCGCGTCGAGGATAAAGACGGGAAAGCCCCGCTCCCAGGCGCGTGCCTTGGCCAGCAACGACATATCCGGGGGCAGAGCGCCGAGCGCGGCGCGCGCGGCGGAGGCATTGGGGAAGCTCCACGGGAAATAATCCGACGGGCGTCCTGGGCGGTCGAACATCTCGCCCTGATCATTCGGCCCGTCATGGATCTGATAGGTCGCCGCCAAGGCCTTGACCTGCGCTTCGCTGAAACCCGGCCCGCCGGGATCGCCAAGATTGCGGAAGGCCAGCAATTTAAGCGAATGGCAATTGGAGCAGACTTCTTTGTAGACCTTGAAGCCGCGCTGGAGCTGCGCCGTGTCGAAATGACCGAAAAATCCGGTGAAGCTCCAATTGACCAGGGACGGAGAGACTTCCTCCGCTGCCGCGGCGCCGTTGGCCTCCTCGGCTGCGGAAACCGGCCCCTGGAGGGCGATCAGGCCGAACATCATGGCGGCGGCGGCCGGCAAGACGAATTTGCCGGCCCCCAGCGCCGGGCGCTTCAGGTTGAGAAAACGCATCGGCTTAGCCCTTCGTGTTCGGCGACGAGGCCGCATGAGCGGAAATGGCGGCGGCGGATCCGGCCTTGCCAAGGACAGCCTCGGCGATCGAGGCGGGCATCGGCAACGGCTTTTCGAACAAGCCGAGGAGCGGCGTGATCACCAACAAGTGGAGGAAGTAATAAGCGGTGAGGATCTGCCCCCAGATCACATAGCTCCCCTCAGGCGGCTGCGAGCCGATGAAGCCGAGCACGACCGCATCGAGGACGAAGATCCAGAAAGCGATCTTGAAATAGGGCCGGTAACTGGCCGACTTGACCTTCGACGTATCGAGCCAAGGCAAGAAAGCCAGAAGAACGATCGCCATGAACATGGCGATGACGCCGCCGAGCTTGTCCGGGATCGAGCGCAAAATCGCGTAAAACGGCAAATAATACCATTCCGGCACGATATGGGCCGGGGTCACCAGCGGGTTGAACTCGATGTAATTGTCGGCATGGTTCAGATAGTTCGGGATGAAAAACACGAACCAAGCGTAAAACACCATGAAGCAGACGAGAGCAAAGCCGTCCTTCACAGTGAAATAGGGATGGAAGGGCAAGGTGTCCTTCGGGGTTTGCGGCTCGATTCCCTCGGGGTTGTTCGATCCGGGAACGTGCAAGGCCCAGATGTGCAGGACGACGACGCCCGCGATCATGAAGGGCAGGAGATAATGCAATGCGAAGAAGCGGTTGAGCGTGGCATTATCCACCGCGAAGCCGCCCCAGAGCCATTGCGTGACCGCATTGCCGACGAAGGGAATCGCCGAGAACAGACTGGTGATCACCGTCGCGCCCCAGCCGCTCATCTGCCCCCAAGGGAGCACATAGCCCATGAAGCCCGTCGCCATCATCAAGAGATAGATCACGATGCCGAGCAGCCAGAGCACTTCGCGCGGCGCCTTGTAGGACCCGTAATAAATGCCGCGGAAAATGTGGATATAGACCGCGATGAAGAACATCGAGGCGCCGTTGGCGTGAACGTAGCGCATAAGCCAGCCATAATTCACGTCGCGCATGATGTGCTCGACCGACGAAAACGCCATCGTCGATTCCGGGGTATAATGCATCGCCAGCGGCACGCCGGTGATGATCTGGGCCACCAGCATGAATGCGAGAATGCCGCCGAAGGTCCAGAAATAATTCAGGTTCCGCGGATTCGGAAAGACCACGAAGGAGGAATGCACCAGCCCTATGATCGGAAGCCGGCTCTCCAGCCATTTCGCGGCTGCGCTCTTGGGGACGTAAGTGGAAGGTCCGCTCATGGATTTACATCTCTTCAAAGGGCTGGGCGCCGGCGCGAATACGCCGGCTCGAGCGTCATCAACCGATCGTGATCTTGGTATTGCTGGTATATTTGTAGGGCGGCAGCACCAGATTTTTGGGCGCGGGTCCCTGGCGGATACGGCCCGCCGTGTCATAGACCGACCCATGGCATGGGCAGAACCAACCCTCATATTTGCCCTGATGCCCGAGCGGCACGCAGCCGAGATGGGTGCAAATCCCGACCACGATCAGCCATTCCGGCTTCTGCGCGCGGGATTCGTCCGTCGCGGGATCTTTCAGCTCGCTCAGAGGTGTCGCGCGGGCGTCGGCGATTTCCTTGGCGGTGCGGTGGCGCACGAAGACCGGCTTGCCCTGCCATTTGATCGTGACGATCTGGCCTTCCGCGATATTGGTGAGATCGACCTCGGTGGTCGCCTGGGCGAGCGTCGAGGCATCGGGTTCCATCTGATTGATCAGCGGCCAAATGGCGCCGGCCGCGGCAACCACGCCGATGGCGCCGGTCGCGAGATAAAGGAAATCCCGGCGGGCCGGGTCTTCCAGGGTCAATTCGGCCACGGTCAGATCCTTTAGCTAAAGGCTTGCGAATGCGCGTCCTCGTTGGACACGCCGGTGGTAACGGCAACACCCATGCCAAACAATGCGACCCAAGGCCACCCTCGCCGCCCGGTTGGGATCGCGCGAGCGTGTCATGGATTCACCCGCGACAACGAGCATTGCAGCGCTTTTGACTTGTCAACCCCGCCACGGTCAAGAGCTTACGGTTGATGATCGTACACGAATTGATGCCATCGATGCCGCGCCGCACCTAGCAGCATGGCCTGAACCAAGCGGTTTCATACGCGAGAGAAGAGAGCAACATGTTGAAAAGAAGATAAAAATTCTAAAATCTTGGGGAAGGCCAGCGGGTTTTGGCGCCGCCCGGCGCCGCTTTCGTCCTTGCGAACATTTCCGGGCTCTGTGGTTCTCTTCATCCCATGCGCCTGTTACAAAGCCGCGCTCGTTTCCGCAGATCGCTCATGGAGCCGCCGCCATTTCCGGCCACCCTGCCCTCACCCTGGCTCTCTACCAGCCGGATATTCCGCAAAATTGCGGCACGATGCTGCGGATGTGCGCCTGCCTCGGCATCGCGGCGGCGATTATCGAACCGGCGGGCTTTCCCGTGAGCGACCGGCATTTCCGCCGGGCCGGCATAGATTATCTCGACGCGCTTACGATTCAACGGCATGTGTCCTTCGAGCAGTTCGAAGCCTGGCGCGCCCAGCAGACGAGCCTCGAGGGGAGTCCGCCGCGTTTGATCCTGCTTTCCACGAAGGCGGCCATCCCCTATACCGGATTTACCTTTCGCCCCGGCGACATCCTGCTAGCCGGGCGCGAATCGGCCGGTGTTCCGGAGGCAGTCCATGCCGCCACCGTTCATCGCATTCTGATCCCGATGCAGCCGCCGTTCCGGTCGCTCAACGTCGCGGTGGCGGCCGCGATGGTCGCGGGCGAGGCCCTGCGCCAGCTCGCCGGGACCGGCATCACCTCCAATGGAGCTTCCGCATGACCGGAACACAAGACCTCGACGCACAAAAGGCCGAAGCGCGCGCCTGGTTCGAGAACTTGCAGCTCGAGATCCTCAGCCATCTCGAAAGCATCGAGGCGGAGGCGACGGGCCCCTTCGCCGAAGACGGCCTGCCGCCTGGCACGGCGGAACTCAAACCCTGGAGCCGCACGAATCACGATGGCGCGGAGGGCGGCGGCGGCCGGATGGGGGTTCTCACCGGCCGGGTGTTCGAAAAGGCCGGCGTCCATACGTCGACCGTCCATGGCACGTTCGCGCCGGAATTCGCCAAGCAAATGCCCGCCGCCTCGGAAGACCCGCGTTTCTGGGCCTCGGGCATTTCGCTCATCGTGCATCCCTGGAACCCGAATGTTCCCACCGTGCATATGAACACCCGCTTCGTCGCGACAACCAAGACCTGGTTCGGCGGCGGCGCCGATCTGACCCCGATGCTCGACCGCCGGCGCACGCAAGAGGATCCCGATACACTGCGCTTCCACGCCGCGATGAAAGGCGCCTGCTCGGCTCATGCCGGCGTCGCCGATTACGAAAGATACAAGGCGTGGTGCGACGAATATTTCTATCTGCCCCACCGAAAAGAGCCGCGCGGGATTGGCGGCATCTTCTACGACTATCTCGAGCCCGAGAGTTCCGGTCACGGTTTCGCGCCGCTGCTCGCCTTCACCAAGGCCGTGGGCCAAGCGTTCAACACGATCTATCCCGAAATCGTCCGGCGCAATTTTTCGACGCAGTGGACACTGGGCGACCGCGACGAACAGCTCGTGCGGCGTGGCCGCTATGTCGAGTTCAACCTGCTCTACGATCGCGGCACGATTTTCGGGCTGAAGACCGGGGGGAATGTGGATTCCATCCTGTCGTCGCTCCCGCCCATGGTGAAGTGGCCGTGAATTATGGATTTGGCGCGGGCGAGGGCAACCTGAATCAGGCTCAATGTCCCCCACTGCGCGCGTTGAGATAGTCCATCGCGGCCAGGAGAAGACCGGAGACGACGAAGGTCAATTGCATGATGACCATCCATTGAATTTGCGTCGTATCCAAATTGCCTTCATCGATCTTCATGAACGCCTTGAGGAGCGCGATGGCGGAAATGGCGATAATGGACGCGATCAGCTTCATCTTGAGCCCGGAAAAATCCACCGTTCCCATCCAGACCGGCCTGTCTTCTTCAGCGGCCGCATCGATGCGCGACACGAAATTCTCGTAGCCGGAATAGATCACGATCAGGACGAGATTTGCCGCCAGCGACAGATCGATGAGCGAGAGAGCCATGAGGATGGCGTCATCCGGTTTCATCGCCGGCAGGTGCGATAGCTCCTCCCAGAGCTCGTGGAAGAAGACCCATAGGAGGGCGCCGAGTGCCACAACCAAACCAATGTAGAATGGCGCCATGAGCCAGCGAGAGGCAAACAGCCCGGCTTCGAGCCAGCGTATTGGCGCCGCTTTGGTCATGACACGCATCCCCCATGGCCGCCGGGGCGGCACGGGAGATAGCTAGCCAATTTTGGAGCGCACGGTCAAACGGCGGATCGATGCCCGAGGCGCGAAAGTCCTCTCTCGTGAGGACGCGCATATTGAAATGCGGTCCAACTCTTGGAAAACGCTTCAACTCCCTCACATTGAGGAGGCTTCGCCGGCTCGATCGGGACCAGTCTGGTTCCGGCTCGGGCGAAGCCGTCTCGAAATGCGAGGGTTTCAGCAAGCCGGAACGTTGCAAACGCTCACCGGAATCGAGGGACCGCCCTCGTGCTTCGAGACGCCGCGCCTTTGGCGCGCTCCTCAGCATGAGGGCTAATGGATAAGCCCGCTCATTTCGATTCGTGTGAAGCCGGACGTCAGCGGAGAGGAGATTCTCCCCTATTCCGCCGCCTTCATGTAGCTCTCGACCGGCGGGCAGCTGCAGACGAGGTTCCGGTCGCCATAGGCGTTATCGACGCGGTTGACCGGCGGCCAATATTTGTCGATGCCGCGCGATCCCACGGGGAAACAGGCGGCCTCGCGCGTGTAGGGCCGGTCCCAATCGCCGATCAGATCTTGCACCGTATGCGGCGCGTTCTTGAGCGGATTGTTGGCGCGGTCGATCCGGCCCTCCTCGATGGCGCGGATTTCCTCGCGGATCGCAAGCATGGCGTCACAAAAGCGGTCGAGTTCGGCCTTGGTCTCGGATTCGGTCGGCTCGATCATCAACGTCCCCGCCACCGGCCAGCTCATCGTCGGGGGATGGAAACCGGCATCGATCAAGCGCTTGGCGATATCGTCGACGGTCACGCCGGCGCTTTTCGCGAAGGGCCGCGTATCGACGATGCACTCGTGCGCGACCCGCCCGTTTTCGCCGGTATAGAGCACGGGAAAGGCCGGCTCCAAACGTTTGGCGATGTAATTGGCGTTGAGGATGGCGATTCGCGTCGCCTGGGTCAGGCCGCGCCCGCCCATCAGCAGGCAATAGCTCCAGGAAATCGGAAGGATGGACGCCGAACCATAGGGCGCGGCCGAAACCGCTCCGGTGCCGCCCGTCTCGGGATGGCCGGGCAGGTAGGGAATCAAATGCGCCTTGACGCCAATCGGCCCCATGCCCGGCCCGCCGCCGCCATGCGGGATGCAAAATGTCTTGTGCAGGTTGAGATGGCTGACATCGGCGCCGATCTCGCCGGGACGGGCCAAGCCGACCATGGCATTGAGATTAGCTCCATCGAGATAGACCTGGCCGCCATGGGCATGAACGAGATCGCAGATCTCGCGCACCCGCGTCTCGAACACCCCATGCGTCGAGGGATAGGTGATCATGCAGGCCGAGAGTCTTTCGCTATATTGCGCCGCCTTGGCGGTGAAATCCTCGAAATCGATATTGCCCTTGGCATCGGCGCCGACGACGACGACCTGCATGCCACACATATGCGCCGAGGCCGGATTAGTGCCATGCGCCGAGGACGGAATGAGGCAGACGTCGCGATGCCCTTCGCCGCGGGCGATATGATAGGCGCGGATCGCGAGCAGCCCGGCATATTCGCCCTGCGCGCCGGAATTCGGCTGCATCGAAATCGCGTCGTAGCCCGTGATGTCGCAAAGCTTCTTCGAGAGATCGCCGATAAGTTCGTGATAGCCGAGCGCCTGATCATGCGGCACGAAGGGATGGATTTCGGAAAATTCAGGCCAGGAAATCGGCAGCATTTCCGCCGTGCCGTTCAGCTTCATCGTACACGATCCCAGCGGGATCATGGTCCGGTCCAGCGCGAGATCGCGGTCGGCGAGGCGGCGCATGTAGCGCGTCATCTCGCTCTCGGCGCGATTCATCTGGAAAATATCCTGAGTCAGAAAAGCCGAGGTCCGCAGCAGGTTTGGCGGCAGGCGCGAGGCAGGATAGTCCTCGTGATAGACGAGATGACCGCCGCCAAAGGCGCGCCACACCGCCTGGATCACATCGGGCCTCGTGCGCTCATCCACCGTAATGCCGATATGGCTCGTCCCGATGCGGCGCAGATTGACACCGTTCTTGACGGCGTTTTCGAGAATCAGCGCCTGGAACCGGCCGGCATCGACCGTGATCGTGTCGAAAAAGGTCTGAGGCTCGACCGTAAAACCCAGCGTCCCCAAGCCCTCGGCCAGCCGCCCCGCGTCGCGGTGGACCCGCTCCGCGATGGCCTTCAGGCCCCTGGGGCCGTGAAACACCGCGTACATCGAGGCGACGACCGCAAGCAGAACTTGCGATGTGCAAATGTTCGATGTCGCCTTTTCCCGGCGAATATGTTGCTCGCGCGTCTGCAACGCGAGGCGATAGGCGCGATTGCCCCTGGCATCAATGGAGACGCCGACAATCCGGCCGGGCAGATTGCGCTTGAACGCATCGCGCGTGGCCATATAGGCGGCGTGCGGTCCGCCAAACCCCATGGGAACGCCGTAGCGCTGCATGGAGCCGACCGCAATGTCGGCGCCGAGTTCGCCCGGCGGCTTGAGCAACGTCAGCGCCAGCGGATCGGCAGCCATCACGGCAATGCCGCCGGCCTCGTGCAAGGCCTGGATAGGGCCTGAGAAATCGTGGATCGCCCCCTTGGTGCCGGGATATTGGAACAGAGCGCCAAAGACGGCGGCCGGATCGAAATCCCTGAACGGATTGCCGGTGACAATCGTCCAGCCCAGCGGCGCGGCGCGGGTTTGCAGGACGGCGATGGTCTGCGGCAAGCAATCCTCATCGACGAAGAAGGCGTTTCGCGCGGATTCGTTCTTAGGCGATGCCACGCGATGGGCCATGCTCATCGCTTCGGCCGCGGCGGTGGCCTCGTCGAGGAGCGAGGCATTGGCGACATCGAGCGCGGTGAGTTCGCAAACCAACGTCTGGAAATTGAGCAAGGCCTCGAGGCGGCCCTGGCTGATCTCCGGCTGATAGGGCGAATAGGCGGTATACCAGGCCGGATTCTCGAAAATATTGCGTTGGATCGCCGGCGGCATGGTCGTGCCGTGATAGCCTTGCCCGATGAGCGAGACGAGCAACTTGTTTTTGTTGGCAACCTCGCGCATGCGCTCCAACATGCGGCGCTCGCTCAAGGAATGGCCGAAGTCGATCCGGCTGGATTGGCGGATGTTGGCCGGGAGCGTTTCGCGGATCAAGGCATGAAGGGTTGGAGCCCCAACGGTTTCCAACATCTCCACGATCTCGCCGGCCGTCGGCCCGATATGCCGGCGATTGGCGAAATCATAGGGATCGTATTTGTCGCTCATGGGCACCTTCCCAAATCCAACCGTCATGGTTCAAAGCATGTCCCGAAAAAGTTGCAGACTTTTTCGATCGAGGACATGCTCTAACTTCTTAAAAAGAGAGCGAGTTCTTATCGCTTTGGTGAGTCCACCAAAGCGGAACGCGCTCTAGCCAATCAAAGCGGCATAAGCGGCTTCGTCGAGCAGATGGCCGAGATCCGCCACATTGGCGAGGCGTAACTTATAGAGCCAGCCCGCGCCCTGAGGATCCTCGCCGACGAGGGCGGGATTGGCCTCGGCGGCCGCGTTGATCTCCGTCACTTCGCCGGCGAGCGGCGCATAGACATCGGACGCCGCCTTGACCGATTCGACAACGGCGGCCGGCGCGCCTTTCTTAAGGGCCACGCCAACTTTCGGCAATTCGACAAAGACGAGATCGCCAAGCTGACCGGCGGCATGGGACGTGATCCCGACCGTGGCAATATCGCCCTCGAGCTTCACCCACTCGTGTTCATCGGTAAATCTCAACATTTTGACGCTCCTTAATGCCTAAAAATCGTTTCAGCTTCGTTTGAAGCCGGCGGAAATGAAGGGCAGAGTCACAACCTTCAGGGCCAAGCGCTGGCCTCGCACGTCGGCAAAGAGCCGGCTTCCGGCCTCGGACAAAGCCGCCGGCACGTAGCCCATGGCGACGGGGGCCTGAAGGCTTGGGCCAAAACCACCAGACGTTACCACGCCCACCGGGTCGCTCGCCGTCTCGCTGGCGTAGAGGGAGGCGCCGGCGCGCACTGGCGCACGGCCCTCGGGCCGCAATCCCACGCGGCGGCGCGGGGCGCCTTGGGCGATCTGATCCAAAATCCGGGCCGCGCCGGGAAAGCCACCTTCCCGCGCGCCGCCTCGCCGCCGCACCGGCGGAATCGCCCAAACCAGGCTCGCCTCGGCCGGTGTCGTGCCCGCATCGATATCCAAACCGTAAAGGCAGAGCCCCGCCTCGAGCCGGAGAGAATCGCGGGCACCGAGCCCCACGGGAAGGACGGCGGGATCGCGCAGAAGCTCTTCGGCGAGCGCCTCGGCGGCCCCGGAAGCCACTGAAATCTCGAACCCATCCTCCCCGGTATAGCCCGACCGGGTCACGAGGCACGGTTCGCCCAAGAGAATCACCTCCCGCGCGTCCATGAAACGCATGGCCTCCACCTCGGGCGCGAGGCGGGCGAGCACGGCGCCGCTGGCCGGGCCCTGCAGGGCGAACAGCGCACGCGGCAAAATCTTGACCTCGCAGGCCGGCTGAAGATGGGCCCGCAAATACGCCTCGTCCGCCGCCTTGCAAGCTGCATTGACCACAATGATCAAGCGCGCGCCAAGATTGACGACCATCAAATCGTCGAGAATTCCGCCGTCCTCGTTGGTCAAGAACCCGTACCGCTGCCGCCCGGCCTCTAGCCCGAGAACATCAATGGGAAGCAAAGTCTCCAGGGCCCGCGCCGCGTCGCGGGAATCGCCCGAGCGCGCGGTGATCTCGATCTGGCCCATATGCGACGTGTCGAAAAGCCCCGCCGCCACCCGCGTATGCAGATGCTCCTTCAAAAGCCCCGCCGGATATTGCAGCGGCATGTCATAGCCGGCGAAAGGCACCATTTTAGCGCCCAGCCGCACATGCAGGCGATAAAGTGGCGTGTGAGCAAGTCCAGGGGAATGCGGCGCTCCCGGCACGGCGGCCACGGACTCCTCTCCAGACATCACGATCTCTCCGCATTCGAGGCAGCTGCGCACGAAGCGCGCGGTTCACGGCTCCGTCCCGGACATATCACCCGGTCCCTTACGCGGGAAGTGGGAGGCCAGGAAGCCAACAAGACCTAGCATTGACGGATCGTCATTGCTCTTGCCGGAAGGTCCATAACCGGTTCGCGCCAAAGGTCCAAACCATCACGATCAGGGTCGTGACGACCTGCGCCAGCAAATAAGGCCAATGGGCGAATTCATGGAACAAACGCATGAATAGATACGTTAAAGCAAAGGCAAAGCTTGCGACGAGAGCGAAGCGCCAGGCCGCCTCCTCGTGCGGCCTGTCGCTTTCGAACGTATGACGCCGGTTGAGCCCATAGGAAACAATACCGCCAGCGGTAAATCCGCAGAGCGCGGAGGGCACGGGCGACACGCCGCCAAACTCGACCAGGGAGACGAGGAGGGCATAATGAATCGCGGTGGCGATCACACCAACGCCCAGGAAGGATGAAAGTTGCTTGATCAAGGAAGCCACTTAACTAAGCCATAAACTAAGCAAAAAACCGCTTGCGGAAGCGGCGAAGGTTTGCGACCGCAATAACCGCAATCCGTTTGCTGAAGGTTCATAAGAGCGTCCGGCACGCATTGCATTGTACAAAATGGAGATAACCTGATGCGTTTCAACTTGATGGCTTCCGGCCGCCTGGCCGCCGCCTTCGCAGGAACTGCCTTTCTCGGTCTCATCGCGGCAACCCCGGCCAGTGCCGGGATCCAGGCCGGCACCTTGAGCTGTGCGATTGCACCGGGCGTCGGCGCGGTCATCGGCTCGGAGAAAGCGGTGACCTGCACCTTCACGCCTTCCGTCCCCGCCCCGCTCGAATATTACACCGGCACGTTGACCCGTATCGGCCTCGATATCAGCCAGACCAATGCCGGTGTTCTGACTTTTGCCGTCGTCGAGGCAGCGGATTCGCTCCAGCCCTTCTCGCTCGCGGGCACTTATGCCGGCGCCGGCGCAGGCGTGACCATCGGAGTGGGCCTCGGCGTCGATGCCCTGGTTGGCGGCAATGCCAATCAAGTCGCGCTGCAACCAATCGCGGTCTCGACGACGTCGGGCGTCGGAGTCAATGCGGGCGTGGGCTCGCTGACGCTTGTCCCAGCCGGAACCGGCCCCGTCGTTCATCACCACCGCCATCATCATCATCATTTCCACCACCATCACCACGTCTAATCAATCTTCCCCGGCGGCCGCATCCCGCGGATGCCGGGGACCACTCTCGCGCGAAACGGTCCTTTCAGACTTGGGCAAAACGCACTTATTTAACAACCGCGCCATGCGTGATATCGTTAGGCACGGCCAAGCTGCCACGATCACCTCGAGGCGCTCAGTTTATTTAATCTAGCACAGGGCGCATCATGGTGGCGATTTCTCCAGGCGAAACCTCTCTGACGGGAGGGGCGACGCATGCGCCCATGATCATCATCGGCTCGGGACCGGCCGGCTATACCGCCGCCATCTACGCCGCGCGCGCCATGCTGAAACCCATGCTCATTGCGGGTTTCGAGCCCGGCGGCCAATTGATGATCACGACCGATGTCGAGAATTATCCCGGTTTCGCCAGCCCCATTCAAGGCCCCTGGCTGATGGAGCAAATGCGACTCCAGGCCGAGCATGTCGGCACGGACATGGTGAGCGACCATATCGTGAAGGCCGATCTCGGCCGTCATCCCTTCGTTCTCACCGGCGACAGCGAGCGCGTTTATACCTGCGACACGCTTGTGATCGCGACGGGCGCCAAGGCCAAATGGCTGGGCATCCCCTCGGAAGAGACGTTCAAGGGCTATGGCGTCTCGGCTTGCGCGACCTGTGACGGATTTTTCTATCGCGGCAAGGATGTCGTCGTGGTTGGCGGCGGCAATTCGGCCGTGGAGGAAGCGCTCTATCTCAGCCAAATCGCCCGCCATGTGACCGTCGTGCATCGCCGCGAAGGCTTTAGAGCCGAGCGGATTCTGCAAGAACGGCTGTTCAAGCAACCGAACGTGGACATCATTTGGAACCATGCGGTCGATGAAATTCTCGGCACGCCGGCGCCGCCGAACGTCACGCACGTGCGATTGAAAAATACCGCGACAGGCGCATTGCGCGACATCGAAACACATGGCGTCTTCGTCGCGATTGGACATCAACCCGCAACGGACCTTTTTCACGGCCAGGTCAAGCTCAAGCCGAATGGCTATATCGAAACAGCCGCGAATTCGACCGCGACCAATATACCGGGCGTTTTCGCCGCGGGCGATGTGACCGACGATATCTGGCGCCAAGCGGTCACCGCGGCCGGCATGGGCTGCATGGCCGCGCTGGAAGCCGATCGCTGGCTGGCCGCGCGAATACAGGCCAGCGCGGGATAAACAGAATCCACGGCTCTTTCCCAGTCACGACGAGGTGTTGCCAACAAAGTGCGTCTGATTGAAACCGGGTTTTGCAGCATTCCAAATCCTGCAAGCTTTGCTATATAGAGACGAGCTTGCGCTTGATCGCGCCATATCGATACCAAGCATTGCATGCCTGAAAGGCCGTCTGGACTTCGAGCGTGTTTTTAAAAAAAGAAGCCGGAACGGCGCTGTGACAAAAACGCGCTCAACTCTTTGAAATAGACCGGAAACACTGAGGACATGGCGTTGGACTGGGATAAACTCCGGATATTTCACGCGGCGGCGGAGGCGGGTTCGTTCACCCATGCCGGCGAAGTGTTGAAGCTGAGCCAATCGGCCGTCAGCCGTCAGGTCAGCGCTTTGGAAAAAGACCTGCAGACTCCGCTGTTCCATCGCCACGCCCGTGGCTTGATGCTCACCGAACAAGGCGAACTCCTCTTCCGGACCGTGCAGGAGGTGATCGGCAAACTCGAGCTGATCCGTTCGCGCTTGACCGACAGCCGGGAGCGCCCGCATGGCGAATTGCGGATCACGACAAATCTCGGTTTCGGAACGGGTTGGCTCACGCCGCGCCTCAAGCCGTTTCTAGAACTCTACCCCGACGTGAAAATCCGGCTGCTTCTGACCGACGACGATCTCGATCTCGGCATGCGCGAGGCGGATGTCGCGCTGCGCTTACGCGAGCCCGAGCAGCCTGACCTCATCCGCCGGAAGCTCTTCACGATCTCGTATCATCTCTATGCCGCGCCGAGCTATGTCGCCGAGCATGGCCAGCCGCAATCGCTCGACGATCTCGCAAAACACCGTCTGCTCAGCCTCGACGTCGGCGGAAACTTCCTCGATCACCTCAACGCCCATCTCTATCTCGGCCGCGGCGCCAAAAATGCGCGCATCCCGTCCTTCTCCGTGAACAACATCCCGGCCCTGTATGGCGCCGTCGCGGCGGGCCTCGGGATCGCCACCCTGCCCGACTATCTCGTCGGCCCCGGCAGTCCGCTCGTGCAAATGATGACGCAGACGGTCACACCCGAACTCG
The DNA here is from genome assembly GCA_050013235.1 of Beijerinckiaceae bacterium. GTDB lineage: Bacteria > Pseudomonadota > Alphaproteobacteria > Rhizobiales > Beijerinckiaceae > RH-AL1. Next base: position 3,718 of record JBEKFQ010000058.1, on the reverse strand, counting down.
ACGTGTTCTTGGTCTATGCGGAAGAAATGAAAAACGTCGCGCGCGTCCAGGTCTTCCGCGATTATCTCGTCGACGCCGCGCGCAAATGGCGCCAGTAGGATCGCTCTCTACATATAGAGCCGGTCCGGCGGCATGCCGGCATAAAGTCCCGCGACCTGCTCGCCATAGCCGTTGAAGATCTGGGTGGGGATGCGCTCATGCGTCCCCAGAACCTCCTCGGTCGCCTGGCTCCAACGCGGATGCGAGACGGCGGGGTTCACATTGGCCCAGAATCCATATTCCGAGGCCGCCAAGGATTCCCAAAACGTCTTGGGCTTCTCGTCCGTGAAGGTGATTTTGACAATCGACTTGGCCGATTTGAACCCATATTTCCAGGGCAGATGCACCCGGACCGGCGCGCCGAAGCTATTGTCCAGCGGCTTGCCATAGGCGCCCGTGACCATGAAGGCGAGATCGTTGACCGCCTCGGCCATGGTCAAGCCTTCCGTGTAAGGCCAGGGATACCAGAATTGTTTTTGACCTGGCGCGATGCGGGGGTCTTTGAAGGTCTCGAACCGGACAAATTTCGCGCCGGAAAGCGGCTTGGCGAGATCGACCAAAGCGCGGAGCGGGAAGCCGGTCCAGGGGACCGTCATCGACCAAGCCTCGACGCAGCGGTGACGATAAAGCCGTTCCTCGAGGCCGATCGTCTTGACGAGATCGTCGACCCCCACGCTACGCGGCTTTTCGACCAGGCCATCGATGGCAATCGTCCAGGGATGCGTTTTGAGCGCCTGGGCGGCATCGTGGATGTCCTTGGTCATGCCGAATTCGTAGAAATTATTATAGTGCGAATTGATATCTTCCGGCGTGACGTCACGCCCGGCCTGATAGGCCTCGTTGCGTTTGGCGGGATATTCATCCGCCGCAAGGGCTGTCCGCAGGCCAAAGTTTTGCGCCGCCACGAGGGCACCGCCCGCCGCGGCCGCCTTGATCAGATACCGGCGATCCAGCGCCACGGATTCCGGCGTGGCCCGGAGACCCGGCAATTCCCAGACTTTCCGGCGATGATAAAACATACGAATTCATCCTGATTCTCGTGACAGGCATGTCCCGAAAAAGTTGCAGACTTTTTCGATCGAGGACATGCTCTAACTCCCTAGTAAGAGAGCGAGTTCTTATCGCTTTGGTGAGTCCACCAAAGCGGAACGCGCTCTGGCGCTCTGCATATACGCAGCCGGCGGCGGACCGGTTACAGCGGCCGGCCGGGAAATCTTGCCGCAACCCTTTGCCTTTGTCCGCAAAATCGTTCACAGAGCGCCTTTATGCCGCGTGCGCGCGCTGTTCGAGGGATAGACGCATGACCAAAGCCATCGTCGGGATCATCGGGGGCTCGGGCGTCTATCATTTGCCGGGTCTCGCCGATGAGCGCGAGGAGCATGTCACGACCCCCTGGGGCGATCCTTCCGATTCGCTGCGCTTCGGCCGGATCGGAGAGACCGAGGCCGTCTTTCTGCCGCGTCACGGACGCGGACACCGGCTTTCGCCCTCCGGCATCAACTATCGCGCCAATATCGATGCGCTGAAACAAGTTGGCGTTACCGATCTCGTGTCGGTTTCGGCCTGCGGCTCCTTCAAACAGGAGCTGGACCCCGGCCTTTTCGTCATCGTCGATCAATTCGTCGACCGCACGTTCGGCCGGCAATCCTCCTTCTTTGGCAATGGCTTCGTGGCCCATGTCTCGCTAGCGCATCCGGTCGCGCCGCTGTTGGCCGCCCGTCTCGCCAAGGCCGCCGAAGCAGAAGGCATCCGCTATAAGACCGGCGGCACCTATGTCTGCATGGAAGGGCCGCAGTTTTCGTCGCTGGCGGAATCGTTAGGCTACAAGGCCGCCGGTTACGATGTCATCGGCATGACCGCCATGCCCGAGGCCAAACTCGCGCGCGAGGCGGAACTCTCCTATGCCTCCGTCGCCATGGTGACCGATTTCGATTGCTGGCACCCGGACCACCAGCATGTCGATGTGGCCTCCGTCATCAAGGTGATCCAGGCCAATGCGGGCAATGCCGCCCGCCTCGTGGCGCGTTTGCTGCGCGATTTCCCTCGCGAGCACGAAGCTTGCCCCGAGGGCTCCGATACCGCCCTGACCAATGCGATCATCACAGCGCCCGAGGCGCGCGATCCCGATCTCATGCAAAAATTGCAGACCATAACCCGCCGGGTGACCAGCCTATGAACGCTCCTTACGACCTCGCCAAAACCATCCGGACCATCCCCGATTATCCCAAGCCCGGCATCATGTTCCGCGACATCACCACGTTGCTGGGCGATCCGCGTGCCTTTCGCCGGGCGATCGACGAACTCGTTCAGCCCTGGGCCGGCACCAAGATCGACAAAGTGGCGGGAATCGAGGCGCGCGGCTTCATTCTCGGCGGCGCCATTGCCCATCAGCTCTCGGCCGGCTTCGTGCCGATTCGCAAAAAGGGCAAATTGCCGCATACCACGGTGAGCATTGCTTATTCCCTGGAATATGGCCTCGACGAAATGGAAATGCATGCCGATGCCGTCACGCCCGGAGAAAAGGTGATCCTCGTCGACGATCTCATCGCCACCGGCGGCACCGCCGAGGGCGCCGTGAAGCTCCTGCAGCAGATCGGCGCGGATGTGATCGCGGCCTGTTTCGTAATCGATTTGCCGGACCTCGGCGGCGCCAAGAAAATCCGCGCCCTCGGAACGCCCGTGCGGACATTGCTGGAATTCACGGGGCATTGACGGGGATGGCGCCCCTCGCCGTCATCCCCCTCGTCGCGGCCCTCTTCCTTGCCGCGACTCCCGCCGTCGCCGGCGAAACCGCGGCAAAGCCCTTCATTCCCAATTTGTTCGATCCCGCCGGTCAAGACGTGAAGCCCGAAGCGCTGCCGGTCAAATCCATCCGCTTTCTGACGACCGATGATTTTCCGCCGTTCCATTTCGCTTTACCCGATGGAACGCTTGCCGGTTTCGACATCGATCTGGCGCGAGCGATTTGCGCCGGTCTCAAGATCACCTGCACGATCCAAGCACGGCGATTCGAAACGCTGACGAGCGCACTTGCCGCGGGCCAGGGCGACGCGGTGATCGCGGCCCTCGCCAATACGGCGGCGAACCGCGCGGCCCTCGATTTCACAGCCCCGTATTACACGACGCCGGCCCGTTTCGTGACGCCTCTCAAAAGCCCCGTGAGCGACGTGACGCCCGAGGCACTGTCGGGCCACACGATTGGAGTGCAAGCGGGAACGGCGCATCTGGCGTTTCTCCAAGCCTTTTATCCCGCCTCCATCGTCACGGCCTATCCGGACCAAGAAACGCTGCGCGCGGCGCTACGCGACGGCAAGGCCGAGGCGATCTTCGGCGATGGAATCGCGCTCAGCCTTTGGCTCAATGGCACAGGCTCGGCCGGCTGCTGCGCGTTTCAAGGCGGCCCGTTCACGGAAAGCCGCTTTTTCGGCAATGGCGTCTCCATCGCCGTGGCGAAAAACAACACCAAGCTTCGCGCGACTCTCGATTACGAGCTGGAAAAGCTCAGCCAGGACGGCATCTATGCCGACCTCTATCTGAAATATTTTCCCACGGGCTTTTACTAAGCGCCCGTCAGGAAACAAACGCTTCACGTAATTGGGCTGAAGGAGCGATCGTATAGTTCCATTCGCCGTGGAAATCGGCGCGTTGGATGTTGAGGCTTTTCATTTCGTCGTTTGAG
>JBEKFQ010000057.1:0-19377 GCA_050013235.1 Beijerinckiaceae bacterium | reverse complement strand
ACTTCGGTCGGGCTTCGCCCTCCCTACGTCACGCCCAACGCGCGAAAACACGCAAAGAGAAACCCGGCAGATTCCACTTATCCTTCGCGGGAAACTGTTCAGGCAACCGGGACCAGCTCTCTATCCCGTCGCTACGGTTTTTTGTGATTGACCTAAATCAAATCAATTTTAGCATCTAAAGAGCTATCGTTTAGGTGGCAACGATTTCGCGGTCAGCAGCGGGATCAAGGTATCGTTCTAGTAGCCCGCGAATTCAGCTCGGCCCGCCACAATCATCAGCGGACCTTCCTTTTTGGGACACGCCAGCGGGCCGCCATGGTCGTCGACAGGGCAAAATCGGGAGGCAGGGCTATGATCAGGATTTCACGTCGTGATTTTGGGGTGAGCGTCGGAGCACTGGCTGTTTCCACTTTCGCCTTCGGCAAGGGCCGCGCAACGAGTCAAAGCCAGCTCGAAGGCTATCCGATTGCGTCCGATGTTTCCACGACACTGCGGAGGACGGTCGTGCCTGGCCCAACCCCTTCGGCGAAGATCGAGCTTCATGAGCTTTCGAAATACAAGCAATACGGCTTCGGCAACTGGGCGTTTGGCGATCCTCTCAAATCCGTCACGCGGACCGATATCATGCCGGCGCGTTATGACGGTTCAGCAGTCACCAAAAAAGCAAAACTGTTGACCTTCTTCACCATCAGCGACATCCATATTACCGACAAGGAAACTCCCAATCAGGCGATCTATCTTGAACGCCTGCACAAGACATTGCCGGTCAGCGCTGCGCTCTATTCGGGGATGATGCTGTATACGACGCATGTTCTCGATGCGGCTGTTCAGACGATCAACGCCCTTCACAAAAAAAACCCGTTTGATTTCGGCGTCTCTCTGGGCGATGCCTGCAACAGCACGCAGTACAACGAGCTGAGATGGTATATTGACGTCCTCGACGGCAAGGTTATCAGCCCGAGTTCCGGGGCTCATCTCGGAGCCGAAACGATCGAATATCAGAAACCGTTCAAGGCCGCGGGGCTCGACAAGACGATTCCCTGGTATCAAACTCTCGGCAACCACGATCATTTCTGGATCGGTTCGATCCCCGTGGACCATAGCCTTCGAACCGATCTTCGACAGTCATTCATCTCCGACGAAGTCTTCGCCACGGGAGATGTCCTCGCCAACCCCGCACAAATAAAGGATCATACTTACTATATGGGCGTACTCGATGGTTCGACTCCCTACGGTGACATCAAATACGCGGGGCCTGCCACGGACTTCAAGAGCCCGCCGAAGGTTGTCGCCGATCCGGACCGCCGTTCACTTTTGAGAACGGAGTGGATGAAGGAATTTTTTACGACATCGTCAAATCCGGTCGGCCACGGCTTCAATTTGACTGACGCCGACAACGGCTTTGCCTGTTTCAGTTTTGTGCCGAAGTCGGCGATACCGATCAAGGTTGTCGTGCTCGACGACACCCAAGGCGAAGACGATAACTCTGCCGACATCCATGGGCATGGCTTTCTCGACCAGGCACGCTGGAGCTGGCTTAAAAAGGAACTTGCGGATGGCGATGCCGCCGGTCAGCTCATGATCATCGCCGCGCACGTCCCGATCGGCGTTGAAGTGACCGCGCCTGCGTCCGAAATGGGTTGGTGGACCGATCCGCAAAACGCTGTCACCCTGCCGGATCTGGTTGCTGAACTTCACAGCCATCCGAATTTGATCATGTGGCTTGCGGGGCATCGTCATTTGAATACCGTCAAGGCATTCATATCGCCTGATCCGGTCAACGCTCCCGAAAAAGGCTTCTGGCACGTGGAAACGTCATCGTTAAGGGATTTTCCGCAGCAGTTCCGCACTTTTCAGATCTATCTCAACAGCGACTATACAATTTCAATCGTTGCGACCGACGTTGATCCGGCAGTCAAGGACGGAACGCCCGCTGCGACGTCGCGCAAATATGCGATCGCGGCGCAGCAGATCGTCCATGCGAATATATATGATACTAATCCAACCAATGATCCGACCATAAAGCCGATGCCTACCGGTTCGTACAACGCGGAGCTTGTGAAGACATTGAGCGCTGCGATGAAGGCGAAGACGCAGTCACTGTTCCCAACGCCATAGCGGACGATAGCCATGGTCGGGAAGCTCGCGGATTGTTGCCTCGCCGACCAGTCGCCGGCTCATCCCCATCGCGTGCGTCAGACGCAGCACGTCACGTATCTTCTTCATCGACAATCTCTCCGCCGGCATCGGTTTCCCCCTGGTTGCCAGGGAGACCGATCACATGATTCGACTGTCGACGGGAGTCCTCTCTACGCCGCCATCACCTGCTGTGTTGCGTGGAGCGATGCTGGCCGAGAACCCGGCAAGCAAAGCGCTCCAATTACGCGACCCGGAAAATCTGTTTCTAAAGCTGCCAAACTTCGCGTCGGCGAGATTGACTTCGTTCGGCGTCCGCTTCGCGCCGATGGCGGCCGTTCGGTCCGCTCGTCGCAATTCCGGTAAGCAGACGTGCGTTGGAGGGGGTACCGTCGCGACGGACACTTAAGCTCGTGGAAGACACGCTGGGTCTTCAGGCCTAACGTTTAGGCGTGTGGACGACCACTGGTTTCGCCTGCGCCCATTCGGCGTCTGCGCGCGGTCCGTTGGTCCCGTCTGTCGGGCCATTCAACTGACCTGACGCGATGTCGTCGACCTTCGTCCAGGTCTGAGACTGGCAAAGGTATGTCATAACGCAGCCCTTCAGGATCATATGCGTGGCATCTGTACGCCATATCTTGACGTCGTACGTCTTGCCGTTCTCCGCATTGTAAAGCGATCCGGCATGGTCCTCTGCTTCTGGCGCCAGCCCGAGGATCAATTGCACTCCGAGAAGAGGTCGGGTTCGCTTCTTGGAATCCGGGTTCTTCTCGTCAAGCGCGGATATCTCGCCGGCATCTCGCCGCCACACGACGTATCCGCAGATTCTATCCGAAGGCCGCCCGCAATGTTCGATGCGGATGCGTGCCGTTCCATCTTCGACGAGCCACGTGCCACTGGGATCGAGTTTGGGCTCCGCGAGAGCGGTCGTCGAGTACCAACCGAGGCTAGCTAAAAACAAGAACGGGAGTTTGGAACACGGTTTCATTTCTACAAGCTTTCAACATTCAGAAGGGACCGGGTTTTGGCGGATATTTCTCAAGGCTGCTCTTATGAGCGAGCGAAGATGGATGAGCTTCCGATCGCGGTAGTCGGCGCCACCTCTTTGACGTGACCGGCAGGTTCGTCGCTCGATCCGACGAAGCGACCTAGGGTCCGAGCGATCCGGCGTTGCAGGCCGTCGACGAGTAGGAACACCGCAGGCACGAACACCAGTGACAGCAGCGTCGAGACGATCAGGCCGCTGATGACCGCCACCGCCATCGGCGCGCGGAACTCGCCGCCGACGCCAAGCGCGAGCGCCGACGGCGTCATCCCCGCCGCCATCGCGATCGTCGTCATGACGATGGGCCGGGCGCGCTTACGTCCGGCGTCGACGATCGCCGTAGCCGGATCGACCCCTTCGCGGATCTGCGCCATCGCGAAGTCGACGAGCATGATCGCGTTCTTCGTCACCAGACCCATGAGCATGAGGATGCCGATGACGACGGGCATCGAGATGGGCATGCCGAAGATCAGGAGGCCCAGGATGGCGCCCCCGATCGAGAGGGGCAGCGAGAACAGGATCGTCAGAGGCTGCAGGAAAGAGCCGAAGAGAAGGACCAGGACCGCGTAGACCATCATGATCCCGGCCCCCATGGCCATCAGGAAGCCCTGGAACACCTCGCCCATGACTTCCGCGTCGCCGGTCTGCCGGATGGTGACGCCCGGCGGCAGATGACGTGCTGTGGGCGTCGCGAGCGCCTGTGCGATGAGCGATCCTAGGGCGTCCGATCCCTGAAGGTTGGCTTCCACCGCGACCCTGACGGCCCGATCGTAACGGTCGATCGAGCCAGGTCCCTGACCGAGCTCGACGTCGGCCACGGCCGCAAGCGGTACGGCGACGCCGTTGTTAGCCGAGACCCGCAAGTTCTGCAGACTGGGTATGGCGCCTCGGGCACCGGTGGGTAGTTGAACTCGGATCGGGATCTGCCGATCGCCGTCGAGGAACTTGGCGAGGTTTTGCTCGATATCACCGATGGTCCCGACACGAACGGTATCGGCAATCGCGTCGGTCGCGACACCAAGGTCGGCTGCGGCGCCTTCCTTGGGCTTGATGCGCAGCTCGATACGGTCGAGCGGCGCCGTCGACATGACCGAGACGAGGTGCGGGATCGCCGCCATGTCACGTTGCAGATCGGCAGCCACTTGCGCGACCTGCTTCGAGTCCGGGCCACCGACCACCAACGCCAGATCGCGTTGTCCGCTCTCGCGCAGGGCCCATGACCGCACGTCGGGCTCTTCGGACAGCATGTCCGCGATCTGCGTCTCGACCGCTTCCTGGCCGCGGGCACGTTGGTTCTTCGGCACGAGGTTGATCGTCAGCGTCGCGAGGCGCGTCTCTTTCCTGCCACCGGCCTGCCGACCGCCTTCGACGAAGACGCTCGCGACTTCCGGCAGAGCACGGATACGCTTGGTCGCGCGATCGGCTGTGGCGATGGTGTCAGCGAGCATCGCGCCGGGCGCGAGTTCGATCACGAACATGGTTCGGGCATTGTCCTGCTTCGGCACGAAGCCGGCGGGCAGCAGGCCAGCCGATGCCAGGGAGGCGACGAACAGGACGATTCCGATGACGAGCGTGATCACGCGGTGGCGTACGGACCATCCGACAAGCCGACCGTAGGCGCGCATCACTGCGCCTTCCCGTTCCTCCACACGGACGTGGTCGCGTAGGAAGTAGGCGGCGAGCAGCGGCGTGATCAGGCGGGCGACGAGCAGCGACATGAAGACGGCGACGGCGATGGTGAGGCCGAACTGGATGAAATAGCGACCGGCGATGCCGCCCATGAATGACACGGGCGCGAACACGGCGATCAAGGTCGCGGTGATAGCGATGACGGCCAAGCCGATCTCGTCCGCACCTTCGAGCGCGGCCCGATACGGCGTCTTGCCGAGCCTCATGTGCCGCACGACGTTCTCGATCTCGACGATGGCGTCGTCGACGAGGATGCCCGTCACCAGTGTGATGGCCAGCAAGCTCACAGCGTTGAGGGTGAAGCCGAGAGCGTCCATCGCCCAGAAGGTCGGGAGCACGGAGAGCGGCAGTGCAACGGCCGTAATGGCGGTGGCGCGCCAGTCCCGCAGGAACAGCAAGACAACGATCACGGCCAGGATCGCGCCTTCAATCAGCGTGTGCATCGCCGAGTCGTAGCTTCCGATCGTCGCCAAAACCGAGGAATCGATCTGGTGAAACTCGATGTCTGGATACATCGGTTCGAACTGCGCGATACGCTTCTCGACGGCGGCGGCGACCTCGGCGTCACTCGCACCATTGCCGCGGGACACGGTGAAAGCAACGACAGGTTCGCCATCGAAACGGGAGAAGGTGCGTGGCTCTTCGAACGTGTCTTCGACCCTGGCAAGATCGTCCAGGCGTACCTTGCGACCGCCTGGCAAGACGATGGACGTCGCCTTCAGTTCCTTGACACTGTGAGAGGCGGAGAGCGCACGGATGGACTGTTCGCGTCCGCCGACCTCGCCTCGGCCGCCGGCCATGTCGGTTGAACTGATGCGAAGCTGAGCGTTGACGTTGGCCGCAGTGATACCCAGCGCCTGGAGACGATCGGGCTGAAGCGTAACGCGGATCTCGCGGGAGGCTCCGCCAACACGCTCGACGCCGCCAACGCCCTTCACGCCTTGCAACGCGGGAGCAACGGTGTCCTCAACGAACCAGGACAGGTCCGCTGGCGTCATCGCTGGCGCCTTCACGCCATAAGTCAGGATCGGCAGGCCGGTGATCTCGACGCGGCTGATGATCGGTTCGTTGATGGTGCGGGGCAGATTGCTACGGACCTTGGAAACGGCGTCCTTGACGTCGTTGACGGCCCTGTCCGTGTTCACCTCAAGCCGGAATTCGACGATGGTGATCGACGTGCCCTCGGTGATCGACGACGTGATGTGTTTGACCCCCCGGATCGCGGCGATGGAGTCTTCCACCAGTTTCGTCACTTGGCTCTGAAGTTCTGCTGGCGCCGCGCCGGCCTGGGTGATCGAGACCGACACCACGGGCACGTCCACGTTCGGGAGGCGCGTGACGGCGAGCCCGCGGAAACTCACGAGGCCCAGGACCACAAGCACAAGGAAGAGGACGAGCGGCGGGATCGGCTTGCGGATCGCCCAGGCAGAAATGTTCAAGCGCATTTGGATGATACCGTCCGCGTCAGGGATTGCGAGCTACAGAGGTAGTGGTTGGAGCGACGCTGACAGCCGCTTCCTTCGCCGCGATCATGATCGGGCGTATGCGATCTCCGTCACGCAGGAAGCTGCCCGCACGCGCGACGACGCGCTCACCCAAGGCCAAGCCACTCCGGACCTGGACCTCGCTGTCGTTGGTCATGCCGATACGCACGTCGCGAGCTTCGACCTTGTCGCCTGGGCCGACCACAAGCACCGTCGTGCGGCGGTCGTCCCCGTAGAGAACGGAGGCTTGCGGGATCGTGACGGCGCGCGCGCGTGCCACCTCTATGCCACCACGGGCGAAGCTCCCGATACGAAAGCGTGGATCGGGGAAGAGGCTAACGCGCACCTTGCCTAGCCGGCTTGCCTTGTCGACCTCAGGATAGCTGGTCCGCACCACGCCCTGGACCCGATCGCCATCCTCGGTTTCGATCCACGCAGGCTCGCCCTGACGCATCAAGGGAAGCTTACTCTCGATGACCTCGCCCTCCAGCTCGATCTCGCCCCGGGCGATAAGGCGAAAGAGCGGCTCGCTCGAAGACGAAGCCAACATGCCGACCCGGGCCGTGCGGCGGTTGACGACGCCGGCTTCGGGAGCGCGGATCTCGGTGCGCGCGAGTCGGAGATTGATCTCGTCACGAACTGCGATGGCCTGGGCGAGATCGGCCTTCGCGATGTCCAGCCCATTTCGTGCAAAGGCTAGCCTGCCTTCGGCCTGCTTTGCGGCCGACGTACGAGTCTCGATGACCGAGGCCGTCGAGTTGCCCGTCTTCATGAGCTGAAGCGCTCGCTCCAGGCTGAGACGCGCCTCGACGTCGGCCGCTTCTGACTGTTCGATGTTGTTCTGGGCCTGAGGAACGGCCGCAGCGGCCTTGTCGACCAAGGCGTTCTGCTGCGCCAACTGACGGTCAATCAGGTCGCGGGATAGGCGGGCGAGCACCTGGCCGCGCTCGACCGCCATGCCTTCTTCCACGAGCAATTCGGTGATGCGCTGACCGTCGATCTCCGGCGTGACGAGGATTTCGTCGCGCGGCACCAGGTTTCCGGTGACGACGGCGGTGTCCACGAGCTCACGCATGACGGCCTCGACCACGGTCACCGCGGGAGCGAGGGAGGTTTTAGGAGGTAAGGGTTCATTTTGCGCGGCGTTCATTTGCTTCGGCAACACCAAAGCCAGCAGCAAAGTGACCGTGACAGCCTTCGCGATCGATTTCGTCATTTGAGGGCCCCTTCGGCGGTCGAACCGATCGGCAACCGGCCAGCGAGGCCGGCCTCTAATAGGGAATGAAGCTGCGCCACGGCCAAGGTCGGATCGTAAGCCGGCAACAGTGCTCGACTGACGATCATCCCTTTCAGAATGGGAAAAAGGATCTCGAAGAGCGCCCGAGGATTGCAATCCGGCGACGTCGCGAGCGCCGAAAGCGTCTCGGTGAACCACGCGGCAGCCTCGACTTCTCCTCGAATATTCAATTCGGCTATAGCGGGGTTGCGCGTCGCTTCCGACCAGAGATCAACGCGCAGGATCGCGGCATCGCGGGAGATTCCAAGGAAGTACTTGTCGATGATCGCGATCAGTTCGGCACGGCGATCATCTTTCGATGCCATCTGCGATAGGAGTGTTTCGGCGTTGCTTCGATCGCGCTCCGCCAGACCAAGTATGACGGCCTCCTTCGATATGAAGTAGTGGTAGATGTTGCCGGGGCTCATGTCGGCCGCTCGCGCTAAGTCCTGCATGGTCGTGCGATGAAGCCCGGTGCGTACGAAGCACTCTTCGGCGGCATTGAGAATCTGCTCCCGGCGGGTCGAGGCTAGGATCTCGGCATTCATGACCTTCCTGCTTGGCGCGCTCATCGGAGGCCTTTCGTCAGCTTGCTTGAATTGAGGACCCTCGCTTCGTCGGCATATTCGGCCACCGCCCAGGCTTGAAACCTCTGGGTTGCGCCAGTGGCCCGCAGGGACCGGCCCAGGCCCGCGATGAAGCTCCAGCCCCCGAACGAAGGCATTCGTCGGCTGGATGCATTCCCGGAAAACGTCGTCTGCAGTAGGTGAATTTTCATGGTGCCCTGCCGAACCTGTCGCGTGACCATAGCGCATAAAGTCATTCGTGTAAATGAATGGTCATTTACTAAATGATCATTCATTCATAGGAGGAATATGCTGACGTTATGGCTCAGCTTATCGAAGAGGTCCGTCATGGTTCATCGGCTAGCCGCATCGGTCCGAACGCATAGGAGGCGGTGTTCGCAAGTCTCTGGAGAGGTGCTGCTATGAGTGCATGCGTTACGACGCAGAGTGTTATTTAGCGCTAAAGGTTGACCCCGTCGGACCCGTTATCCAAGTTTCTGATACCGCATTAATTTTGGTTCGGAATGGGGTCACGATCGGTGCCGATCGTGGCCTCGGGTTTCGGGAGCGACCGCTCCGTCTTGGAAAGTCTCGCCGGACAGCGGCGGACCTATGATCGGACCGGTGAGCCGCAAGCTTCAAAAGTGGCTTGCATTGCGAATTCGTATACTCGGCGCCAACATCGCGCCACTCCCGTGCCGGTACAACATGACGTCATCCGCTAGGTAAGGCGGACAGCGGCGCGACCATCGCGGCGCCCGGCAGGAGCGCCAAACTCATTGCGACACCGTCAACCGCGAGGCCTTCCCGATGCCCATGTTTGTTGAAAGAAGCAACCGCTTGCGCTCGCGGGAGGCCGGACGCGCGCAGACCGGATTGGGACGCGAGCCCGGCCCCGCTCAACGGGAAAACCCCGTTGCCGGAGCGCGAGCCCGCTCGCACGCGACTCGGGTCTTGCATTCTCTGTTGTTGCTTGCCGTGCTCCATCAATTGATCGGCAGCAACTTCATCGAAAGGCCATCGCCAGGCCACCCTCCCGAGTGGCCATTTCTCCTCCACGAATGGGTCGGGCTCGTCGCTTTTGGGGTCGTGACTCTGTTCTGGCTCTGGACGCTGCTTCGCCACGCGTCCGAGACGCCGGTCGGGGGCTTGATCCCCTGGCTCTCGATCTCGCGTCTGACCGACATTTTTCGTGACCTCAAAGCTTTGGTCAGGGAACTCATGGCGCTCCAGCGGCCAACCGACGCCCATGACTCGCTGGCGGTCGCGGTTCACGGCGTTGGGCTCTTGATCGTGTCTGTCATGGCCGGGACTGGCGCCTCCTGGTATCTTTTCCCGCGCGGCGCGGCTGTGGGCAAATATGTTACGTTTATCCATATGCTTACCGCCAACCTGACGTGGGCGTACGTCGTCGTTCATGCCAGCGTTGCTTGCGTGCATCACCTAATCGGCAGTGATATATTCTCCCGCATGTTCTGGTTTCGGCGCCGCGACGCGCGAGCGGAAGGATAGATGTGAAGATCCTTGTCGTTGAAGACGACGCCGACAACGCGGCGTTTATTATGAACGGTCTGACCACGTTCGGGCACGGCGCCGACTGGGCGGCGACGGGCACACACGGCCTCGACAGGGCGATGGGCGAACGCTACGACGCCATCGTTCTCGACCGCATGTTGCCACAACTCGACGGCCTGGGCGTGGTCACGGCCATGCGTCGCGCGGGAATCGTCACGCCAGTTCTGTTCTTGACGAATCTCTCAGGCATCGATGATCGCGTGGAAGGACTTGAGGCGGGCGGCGACGACTATCTCGTCAAGCCCTTCGCCTTCAGCGAGCTTCTCGCGCGCTTGACGGCTCTGGCCCGTCGGCCCCCGCTTGCGGACGAGAGAACGGTCTTGATGATCGAAGATCTGGAAATGGACCTTATTCGCCGAACCGTGCGCCGGGGCGGCCAGTTGATTGAACTGCAACAGCGGGAATTCCAGCTTCTGGAGTTCTTGATGCGCAGCGAGGGACGGATCGTGACCCGGACGATGCTGCTCGAAAAAGTGTGGGATTTCCATTTCGATCCGAAGACGAATATTGTGGAGACTCATATCAGCCGGCTGCGCTCGAAGATCGACAGGGGCCGGCCGGTCACGCTGATACAAACCTTGCGGGGAGTCGGATATTCGTTACGTGCGACTAAGTAACCTCCTTCGCACGACGAGCTTTCGCCTGGTCGCGATCTATCTGACGATATTCAGCGCTTCGGTCGCGATTCTGGGCATCGTTGTCTACTTCTCCGTAGGCAGGGAAATCGAACGCGAAGTCGACGAGCGGATTCAAACCGAGACGGCGGACCTACAGAACCTTTTTCTAACTGCCGGTTTTGAACGGTTCGGCGAAGAGATTGGACGCCGAACGAGTCTGGCCGCGTCGCTAAACTATCGGCTGGAGGACAGCGCCAGACGCTACATCGCCGGTAACCTGCCCTCGCCGAAAACCGTCGGCGGCCCCTATCGCGACGGCTGGGTCGATTTGGCGAAGCCAGAGAGCGCTTCCGACGCGGACGACGATTCAGATTGGGAGCGAGCCCTCGTCACGACGCTCGGCAATGGCGCGCAACTTGTCGTCGGCTACGAACTCACCGGGGTCGAGCAGGCCCGGCACGCGGTGCTCGTGGCTTTCTCGTGGGCGCTCATTGCGACGCTCGTATTGGGGACCGTTGGCGGCGTTGTCATCAGCAGTGGTTTCCTCAGCCGGATCGACGCGATGAGCGATGCGGCGAGCGGCATCATCTCCGGCAATCTTCGTCAGCGCATCCCTGCTTCGAACAAGAACGACGATCTCGGTCGGCTGGCGGACACATTCAACCGCATGTTCGATCGTATTGAAAAACTAATCGAAGCCAACCGTCATGTCAGCCACGACATAGCTCACGATTTGCGTCGGCCGTTGGCGCGGATCGTCCGGCGTCTGGAGGCAGTGCGCTTGAGGCATGCCGACAATCCGGCCTATCACGACACCATCGATGCGACGATCGGCGATATCAATGGAGTCCTCGAAACGTTCAATGCGCTATTGCGTATCGCGCAAATCGAAACCGGCGCGCGGCGGACGGGGTTCCGCCAGATCGACCTCGCCGTGATCGCCCGCGACGTCGCCGAAGCCTTTCAACCCGCAGCCGAAGAACAGGGCAAAACGCTGTCGATCCATTCGGGTGCGCCGCTGCCGCTCATGGGCGACAAGGAACTGCTTTCGCAAATGATCGCGAATTTGATCGACAACGCGCTGCGCCACACGCCCGAGGGGTCTTTGATCGAGGTGCGCACACCAGAGCGCGGCGCGGCGCGGACACTGACGATCTCCGATACCGGGCCCGGCGTACCGGAAAGCGACCGCGCACGGATATTCGAACGCTTTTATCGCCTGGACGCTTCGCGCACCACGCGCGGCGACGGTCTCGGGCTGAGCCTAGTAGCGGCCGTCGCCGAGTTGCATGGCGCGGAGATTGTGGTCGAGGACAATCGGCCCGGATTACGGATGATCATGAAAATTCCCGGCGCGGCGACGGCCTGACCGCGCTCGACGGGGCGCCGAGCGAGCAAAGACATAATCCGATGAGCGAGGTCGAGTATCATTGAAAAAATGCCGCGGATCCGGCAAATGTTGGCCATCGGCGCCGTCATGATCGTCTTTCTGGCAATCCATGGACTTTCGTCGGCGAGCCGCGCCGAGGAGCGGGTATCCGTTTTTCTGGAGGACCTCACGTGGACCGAACTGCGTGATGAGATCGCCGGGGGCAAGACTACGATCATTGTTCCCATTGGAGGCACCGAGCAGAACGGTCCCGCCATGGCGCTCGGCATACACAATGTGCGGGTCAAGGCCCTGTCGCAAAAGATCGCTCTCGCTCTCGACAACGCCGTCGTCGCTCCTGTAATCGCATACGTGCCCGAAGGCGGCATCGATCCCCCTTCAAGCCACATGCAATTTCCCGGCACGATCTCGATCACGGAGTCGACGTTCGAACAGGTACTCGAAAGCGCCAGTCGAAGCTTCAAGTCCGCGGGTTTCAAGAATGTCGTGTTTCTCGGCGATCATGGCGGCTATAAGGCGAACGACGCCCATGTGGCCGATAAACTCAACCGCGAATGGAGGGCGACGGACGCGCGCGGGTCTCGACGACACTTCTCTGACGTTGGCGGTCGAACCGGGGTTGGTCCGGATGGACAAACTCGCGAGCGGCTCCAAGTTCAGTAGCGCCGACGGCGTCTACGGGGATCCCACCCGGTCGACCGCGAAACTCGGGGCGTTGGATGTTGACGCCATCGTCGAACACACCGTCGCCGCGATAAAAGCGGCCGTGGCGCGCCATTGAATCTCGCGCCGCGGCGATCTATCGGAAGGCGGCTATGAGACGTCGTCGGCCCTGGGAGTGGGCTTGTCGCCGAAGATCATCGCGCGAACCAGGTTTTCCCGGTGTCGTACGCTCGCCAGTACGACGCCGGCGAGGTGCAGGAAGACGAGGACCAGCACGCCGTGCGCGACGATGGAGTGCGCGCGCAGCGCTGATGTGACGCCCCAGAATGCATCGGTGGTGAGCAGCCAACCCGTGACGACGGTCGCGGCCATGGTGAGGAGTAGCACGACGATCATCGCGCCTCCGGCCGGATTGTGCCCGAAAAATCGGACTTCCGTTTCGGAAGCGATGGTTTTGAGATATCGCAGGACCAAGCCGGGCGCGCGTGCGAATTGGGAAAACCGCGCGAATCGACCGCCGACAAAACCCCAGACGAGCCGAAACAGTACTAGCGCGCCCGCGACATATCCCGCCGCGTCGTGCGGTCCTTTCCAACCTTGCGCGGAGAACCAGACCAGCACGAAGCTGAGGGCGAGCGTCCAGAGAAAGACGCGAACCCATGGGTCCCAAACCGACGTCACCGCGCTTGTCCGAATCGTCAAGACCTCCGCTCGCTCAATTTTCTCCCGCTTCCGCGTTGTCCAGCTTTTCCAAAGTCCGCGCGTTGAACGCCATATTCGCGCGGTTTCCATCTTTGTCGGTGGCGTAGACCTCGTAACAGCCGCCTTCCACTTTGACCTGACGGACCTTGTAACCTTCGGCCGTCAATTTGTCTTGAAGCGCGGACTTGGGTTACCACTGCGACTTCGGGGTGCTGGCGCATTTTCCAGCGGCGAATGCCGCGCCGCTGACGAGGACGGCGGCGAGCGCCGCAAGCGCGAACATTGATTTCATTCCCAATCTCCAACAAGGCATTCGCCGATGCGATTTGCATGGCGAGCCGCGGCCCAACATATCGACTCGGGTATCACTGGACGCGCGAGCCGAATTGGGGCAGCCGCATTTCGGATTGTCATAGTTCGTTTCGTCGGACTCAGGTGTACCGCATCTACGGCGCCGGTACGGCGGGATGCGCCCGTGGGACGATGCTTGAGCGCGCCGTTCATGCGGGCCGCTGCTGTTCGTCGACCATACGAAAAATCAATCTTCGCAACCCTATTCCGCCACGGTCACGCGTCACTCATGGTGTCGGCGAATCCATAGGGGCCCCGCCGCATGGCTCGTTCCGCACGGTCGTGTCGCGATGCTGTCCCTTGCGGGCTCTTTCGAAATCCGACGATCCGCGGTCGCGCGACATTTGCGCGCGCTGAACGGCAGAGGTGTGACGAATGTTGGCGATGACTTTGGTTGATCGGGAAAGTCCACGTCGGGATGAGGTCGAAGCCTTCATCAAGAGAGTCTATTCCGACGACTACGGAGCGAACGCGCCTGAATTGCCGCCGCGCCTCATAGCGCACTTCGGGGACGACGGCGAAGTCGCTTGCGCGGCCGGCCTGCGGACAGACGCCAGTGGGTTCTTTTCCGAGCGCTATCTGACCAGCTCCGTCGAAGCGGTCGTTGGCGGCGCGGTGTCCGAGGAGGTTAGACGAGAACATCTAATTGAAGTGACCAGTCTCGCCAGCCGCGCGCCGAAGAAGACGGCGCGTTTCATCGGCGAGATCGGCATCCGGGCAAGGGACCTGGGCCATACATGGTCCCTGTTCACCGTGACGCGGCGCTTGGCGATCCTTTTGCGACGCTACGGCGCCCCGCTCATATATCTCGCGGACGCGGACCCCGGCCGCGTTGAGGACCCGGCCCGCTGGGGCGATTACTACGCTCTCGATCCCAAGGTCTTCGTCTCGCCGCTAACGCGCACTCCTTGCCGATCCACGACGATTTCGAGAGCGGCTTGAGATGAGACTCCTTCTCGAAGCGTTGCGGCGGCATCTGTCGATGGCGCCGGAGCGGATAGCTGTGTCCGACAGCGTCGAAAGCTTGAGTCGAGAGGCGTTCGCGGCGCGCGTGTTCGGCTTCGCCAGAGCTTTGCCGCCGGAAGCGCGCGTCATCGGATTGCTCGCCTCCAACGGCGTCGACTGGGCCGCCGCGCAACTCGCATGCGCTTTTACCGGAAGAACGCTGGTCCCACTGCCGACGTTCTTCAGCCCCATGCAGCTTTGGCACATTGTCCGCGACGCGTCGGTCGAAATAATCCTGGCGGCCGACACGATGATGTCGCGGGTCGCCCAAAGCGGTGTGACGACGCTCCCCTTGAGAGCCGCGAGAGATTCCGCGCCGATCGACCTGATCGAGGGTTTTCAGCAGATCATTTACACCTCGGGGACGACGGGGCAACCGAAAGGCGTGCGCCACGGCGCTCGCCAGATTGCCTGGTCCATGCAAGCGCTGACATCGGCGACGGGCGCCAACGAACAAGACTCCTATTTGTCTGTGCTTCCGCTTCCGCTGTTGCTCGAAACCATTTGCGCGATTTTCATTCCCACCCTGGTCGGGGGTTCTGTGCACTTCGCGACCGAAATGTCGGAGGCGGTCGGACGCGGCGCTATATCAGGACTTGCGGACGTCATTGCGGCGCACAATCCGACCGCCACAGTAATCGTCCCGGAATTGCTCAGGGTGTGGATCGCCGAACTGACGCGGAACAGCGCGCGAGCCCCCAGTCGCCTGCGCTTCGTGGCAGTTGGCGGCGCTCCCGTGCCGACGCCGACAGCGGACGTGGCTTGGAGCCTCGGCATACCCGTCCATGAGGGATACGGACTTTCCGAGTGCTGTTCCGTGGTGTCCCTCAATCGAATCGGTGAGCGCGTGCGCGGCACCGTCGGCCGGCCCCTCGAAGGATTGGATGTTCGGATCGCCAACGGCGAGATCGTCGTCGACGGGCCAACCCTCACGGACGGTTATGTGGGTCGCTCGTCGCATACGGGGCCTTGGCGCACAGGCGACCTCGGTTCGATCGAAACCGACGGCAGCCTCCGCGTCCTTGGACGGAAGGACAATGTCCTTGTGACCTCGCTGGGACGCAACGTTTCCCCGGAATGGATCGAGACGATGTTGCTCGCCGACCCCCGCGTGGCGCTCTGCTCGCTCGTCGATATTGGCGAAGCGGACCTCGCGGTTATGCTGGTTCCCTCTCCGTTGGGCGTGGATTGGTTTGCAAAGGCCAAGGCGGACGAGGTCGCGAATCTCGTGCAACGCAACTGCGTCGACGCTCCGGACTACGCAACGCCGAAGCGCTGCTTTGTGGTCCCCCTCCGCGAGGCGCTCGACGCCCAGCTTCTCACCGCGAACGGGCGGTTGCGTCGCAAGCCGATCACGGAGTTCACGCGCGCCAAGGCGATGGCTGCCCTTTCCGCGGCGACTTGACCTCGAAACACCGTTACCAAGGAGAAACCCAGCGTGAAATTCTATGACCGCCTATTGTTCGAGACGGCTCGCGATCGCGAGGCGTTCTTGACGATTCCCATCATTCGGCATGCCGTCGTCAACGGAGCCAGTCGAGAACTTTACCGGAATTTCCTGACGCAGGCCTACCATCACGTGAAGCACACTTTCCCGCTTCTCGCTTTGGCGGCCTCGCGCACCCGCGATGAGCGGTATCAGGATGCCCTATTCGAATATATGCGCGAGGAGCGCGGGCACGAGAAATGGATTCTGGACGACATCCGCGCCGTGGGCGGAGACACGGAGGCGGCGAGGAACGAGAGGCCGAGTCTCCCCTGCCAAATCATGGTCGGATTCACGTACTACGCGATCGAACACGTTAGCCCCTACGCCATGCTCGGCAGCGTCTATGTCCTCGAAGGGATGTCGGTACTGCTCGCCGACCGCCTCGCGGACGCGTTGCAAAGTTCGCTGGCAATCAAAGACGCGGCGGGATTTTCCTACCTTCGCTCTCATGGCGCCCTCGACATTTTGCATGTCGATTTCTTCAAGACGCTGGTCAATGGCTTTGATGACGAAGCCACTCAGACGCTGGTCATCGAAAACGCCAGGATCTTCTATAGGCTTTACGGCGACATCTTCCGCGCTCTCGGGACCGATGCGGAGATGGCTCATGCCGCGTGAAAGCAAACGCGCGCTGATCACGGGTGCCGGCTCCGGGATAGGCCGCGCTCTCGCCGTCGAGGCCGCATCTCGCGGTATCCGCGTCGCGCTCACCGGACGTCGGCAAGACCCGTTGGACGCGACGGCGCGGCTGATCGTCGGACAGGTTGAAACTCTGACTATTCCCGCGGACGTCACGATCGGATCCGACAGACGAGCCCTTGTCGCCAACATCGCTGCACGATGGGGGGCTCTGGATTTCCTGTTCAACAACGCGGGCGTCGTGGAGGGCGGGCCCGTCAAGGCCTCGGGCGATGAAGCGCTGGAGCGCGTATTCGCGACGAATGTGATCGCTCCCATTGCGCTCGCGCGCGATTTCCTTCCGCTCATGCTAAGGGCGAAGCCGGCCCGTGTCGTCAATATCGGGTCCGTATTCGGCGATATTCCGTACCCCGGGTTCGCGGCTTACTCCGCTTCCAAGTTCGCGCTTCGCGGCTTCTCGACCGCGCTGCGCCGGGAGTGGGCCGAGGCGGGCATCGGCGTGACTTATGCCGCGCCTCGCGCGACACGCACCGAAGCAGCGGCGGCCTTCAGCGCTCTCATCGAAGCCACCAAGATGACCCTGGACCCGCCCGAACTCGTGGCTCGCCAGATCTGGGACGCGGTCGAGCGCGGCGATCAATCCGTCTATCCACGCGGCGCCGAGCGCGTCTTCGTGCTCATTCAACGTCTGTTTCCGCGTCTTGTCGATCGCGCGCTGGCGAAGCAGACAGCCGCGCTCGCGAGCTGACGTCCAGCGCTTTCCCTCAAATCAAGGACCACCAAATGTTAAGATATCTTCGAACCGGCGTCGTCGCCTCCGCGATGCTCGCCATCACCATGCTCGCGGGTCCCGCCCGAGCAGGTAGCGATCCCGCCGTGCAAAGTGCCGTCCGGCACCTTCAATTGGAATGGGAACGCATCAAGTTTGAAATACCCGAAGGTTCCGAACAGACGGCGGCGATGAACGCTCTGGGCGACGAAGCGGATGCGATCGGCGCGAAGTACCCCGACGATGTGGCGGCGCAAATCTGGGACGGCATCATCACAAGCGAGCGCGCGGGAATGGCGAACGCCTTCTCGGCCCTGGGATTGGCGAAGCGGGCGCGCGGCATCTTGGAGCGCGCCGACAAGATCGACCCCACCGCGCTGGACGCCGGGGCGCC
This sequence comes from Beijerinckiaceae bacterium, assembly GCA_050013235.1. Taxonomy (GTDB): domain Bacteria; phylum Pseudomonadota; class Alphaproteobacteria; order Rhizobiales; family Beijerinckiaceae; genus RH-AL1. Next base: position 1,587 of record JBEKFQ010000057.1, on the reverse strand, counting down.
CGCCAGTCTGGGCGTGCTCTACTATCGCGTCCCCGGTTTTCCCATCGCGTTCGGCGACAAGGCCAAGGCGCGGCAACTTCTCGAACGCGCGACCGGGAACGCGCCCAACGGGCTTGACGCATGGTATTTCTACGGTGACTTCCTCTACTCGCAAGGCGAATACGCGAAGTCAGAGGCAGCGTTCAAGCACGCGCTCGCCATCGCCAAGCATCCAGATCGTCCGCTGTGGGACACGAACCGCCGCCTTGTCATTCAGGAGTATCTCGACAAGCTCAAAGGCAAGTCTTGATGCGGGCCGCGCCGATCAAGACGGAGGAGCCGTCGCTCCGCTGGAGCGAACGTGTGGGTCGCCAACTGCGCTCGCCCGAAGGAACAGCGGGCAGATTGGCGGGCTGGTTGATGTCGCATGTAAATGCGCAGCCATACGATCTCGCCATACGGGCCTTGGACTTGAGACCGTCGGATAGCGTCCTCGAGCTCGGGTTCGGCCCCGGCGCGGGACTTAGGCGGCTTTCGAAGGCGCTTCCCAACGGACGCATATGCGGCCTCGACCATTCGGCGACGATGGTCGACGCCGCGACGCGGCGAAATCGGCGCGCCATCGCGGAAGGTCGCATCGAATTACGGCGGGCTGGGTTCAGCTCGCTTCCTTGGGGCGACGAAACTTTCGACAAGGCGCTCCTCGTCAACGTAGTGTACTTCTTCGATAGATCTGGCGACGAGGCTCGGGAGATATATAGAACGTTGAAACCCGGGGGCTTGGTTGTCGTTTACGCGACCGACGCGGACACGATGTCCAAATGGCCATTCGCCGGGCCGGACACTCACCGAAAATTCGTCCGCGCCGACCTGCACGAGCTACTGGTCGGAGCCGGTTTTCGACCGAAGGACGTGCGTGTCCAAGCAGTTACGTTGTCATTAGGCGTCGGAGGATTGGTCGCAGTGGCCCGTAAGAGGCTGCTTGCGAATTTCGGCAGCGCGTGAACCGCCGAGGGGCACATTAGGCGGTTTGAATTAAGCTCGGGCGCACAGAGGTTCGGTTCGTCAAGTCGCGAAACTTGCTGTGTGACGCCCGACCATGCGTTCCTCGTCGGCCTGACGGCGCCGCTGGGGGCGGGGATCAGAATGGGCATCGCGGAAGCCTTGTTGGACGTAACATAATGTCACGTTGTTAATTTCCACCTAGAACTGACCATAGGCTTAATCATCGGTGCCGTTTGAAGTCCGCGATCTGACGATGCTACGCCTCGTTGGATTCCGGCGTTCGACCGGCCGGTCGAGAGGCGTCCGGGCGGTGAGCCAATTTAAAGCTTGGGATGTGCTATCGACCTGATCATCATGCCTCGCGTTCGGAAACGCCAGGAGTTCCGCGAGATAATCGCCGAGCCAAGGCGCTTCTTCCGGTAGGTGGACCTGGCCCGCTTCAAAGCGGGCGCTTTGCGCCAAGAGCCGGGCCTCTTTGTCGTATCGCGGCAATTGTAAAATAGGCCGCAGGTCGTCCGTCCGGCGCAAATCATAGACGAGCGCGCGGCCCAACTCCGTATTTTCGATCAAGGTCGCATCGGCGTTCCAGTGACGGCTCAACCC
>JBEKFQ010000056.1:0-19773 GCA_050013235.1 Beijerinckiaceae bacterium | reverse complement strand
ACATGGGGCGGTCGGTTTTCCAGCGGCTTGCCATGAGAACATAATAGGAACTAGAGGCCGTTTTGTCAAGGCTGCAAATCGCTACTTATAGATTTACCGGAGGCAACGGGATAAGCCACTACCTTGGATATAACGGCCCCGTCCCGATGCCGGAGATCGATTATATTCTCGCCGATAAATTCGTCATTCCTCCCGCAATAGCTGACCAATACCGCCCAAAGCCTTTATTTCTCCCGCGGTGCTACCAGGCCAATGATAGCACGCTCCCGATTGCGAGATCAGTTTCGCGGCATGATGCCGGCCTTCCCGCCGATAAATTTGTTTATTGCTGCTTTTCTAATAATTTCAAAATTACGGAAGAAATATTTAACGCGTGGATGGAAATTTTGCGTCGGGCCGGTCATTCCGTCTTATGGCTCTACGCGGACAACCCAATATCTCTCAAAAATCTAAGGGCCCACGCTGCCAAGCAAGGCATAGAACCAAACCGCCTCATTTTCGCGGAACGGATGGAACCGGAAATTTATCGAGCCCGTCTCGCTCTCGCCGACTTATTTCTCGACACTTATCCCTATAATGCCGGAACCACAGCGAGCGACGCCCTCCGTGTGGGTCTTCCAATTGTCACTCTCTCGGGTCAAACTTTCATATCGCGCATGGCAGGAAGTTTGTTGCAAGCGATTGGACTCGAGGAGGGTATCACAGGGTCTTTATCAGCTTATATTAATCTTGCAGTCGACCTCGCTTTCAATAAAGAGCGCTATGATGCGTTCCGCGCAAAAGCCGATCCCCTCACTTGGGAAAAAACCTTGGGCGATACGCCACGGTTCACCAAAGAGCTGGAAGACATATATGCTTCGATAGCAATCAATGCGGGAAACAAATGAGCTTCCTCACGGGGTGGATCTGGAAACTATCGCTCGCGATAGACAGCCCCTGTTCCTCCGGCGGATCACTTTGATCTTATGGGATCAGCCATTGAGTAATGCGGCGATGCTCGCGCTTATTTCCTGTTGCTGTGTTGCGGTCATCGCGCTGGTTTGAGTGGCGGTCAGGGCGTCAAGCTGCGCTAAATTCAATCCGTTCACTTGCGTCGCGGTGATCGACGAAATCGAGGAAGCCGATAGAGCGCTGATTTGGTCTGTCGACATCGCCCCGAGTTTAGAAGGACTCAAAGCTTCGAATTGCGCCGCCGTAAGGGCGCCGGCTTGATCATCGGAAAGAGATTCAATCTGATCCGTATTCCAAGCGGCAACATCACTCGCCTGAAGGGCCGCGATCCCTGTAACCGAGATCGCGCCGATCTGCGTCGCGGACAGCGCGGCGGCTTGCGTGGCGGTCAGAGCCCCAAATTGCGCCGTATTCAACCCTGCGATTTGCGTCGCGGAAAGGTAGCTAATATCGCTGGCGGACAGGGCGGGAATCTGCCCGGTTTGAAGTGCCGTCAAGGACAAGGCCGCAACCTGAGGCGGCGTAAATTCAGAGATCTCCGTAGTGGTCAACGCGGCAATTTGGGTCGTTGTTAGATTGCTAATCTGCGAAGTCGTCAGCGCGCCGATTTGGTTAGCCGAAAGGCTTGCGATTTGCGCGGTTGAAAATGCCGCCGCTTGCGAATTGGTCAGGGACGCGATTTGAGTCGGGGAGAGACCGCTCGTCCCATCAATCGAAAGCGCGGCGATCTGTTGGGTTTGAAGCGAACCGATATCGGTCGCTGTCAACCCTTGAACTTGCGCATCGGAGAGCACCGCCATTTGTGCCGTCGTAAGGGCCGCCGCCTGTGCCGCCGTCAGAGCGGCGATCTGACCACTCGACAGTCCGCTGATCGCCGTGGCTGTGAGAGCTGCAATCGCGGTTGTCTGAAGTGCGCCGATCTGGGTTGTCGTAAAGGCCGCTGATTGAGAATCGTTCAAGGCCGCGACTTGGGAACCACTCAGCGCCGCGACCTGGGTCGTGTTCAGGGTCGCAATCTGATCGCTCGAAAGACCGGAGAGTCCCAAGACGGAAAGCCCCGTAATCTGCGTCGATGAAAGAGCCGCCAGTTGACTCGTGGAAAAGGCGCCAGTCTGTGAATCGTCCAAAGCAGCGATCTGTGATCTGGCAAGCGCCGCGACCTGCGTCGTGCTCAAATCAGCGATCTGATCAGTGGAAAGCCCAGAGATCCCCAAGGCCGACATTCCCGCGATCTGAGTCGACGTCAGACTGGCGATCTGACCGGCGGAAAAGGCGCCTGTCTGCGCATCATCCAAAGCAGCGATCTGAGATTTGCTGAACGCGGCTATTTGCGTCGTACTGAGATCCGCGACTTGATCGCTCGAAAGGCCCGAAATCCCTAGGGTTGAAATGGCCGCGATTTGGGTGGCTTGGAGAGCGCCAAGCTGACTTGCGGAGAATGCCGATACCTGGGTGTCGTCCAAGGCGGCGCTTTGACTCCGGCTTAATCCGGCGACTTGCGTCGTGCTCAGAACCGCGATCTGATCAGTCGAGAGACCCGAGATTCCCAAGGCCGAAAGAGCGCCGACCTGTGTCGCCTGGAGGGTCTCGAGCTGCGTCGTGGAGAATGCCGAGACCTGCGTGTCATCCAAGGCGGCAAGCTGCGCCGTGGTCAAGGCATCTGCCTGGGTTGTCGTCAAAGCGTCGATCTGACCGGCGGAAAGACCACCAATCCCCGTGACCGAAAGCGCCGGGATTTGCGTGACTTGGAACGCCCCTAACTGACCGGTGGAAAAGGCCGAAACTTGGCTATCACTTAAACCGGCGACCTGCGCCGTCGTTAAGGCGGCAATCTGAGTCGAGGTCAGCGCAGCTATTTGAGCGGACGAAAGACTGCTCACGCCGGAGGGCGACAAAGCGGAAATCTGCGTGGCTTGTAAGACCTGAAGCTGCGAGGTGGCGATGAGCGGAATTTGCGTGGTGGTCAACCCGCCAATTTCAGCCGGCGTCATCGCTACGATCTGTGCCGGGCTCAAAGCCGCGATTTCGGTCGATGTCAGCGCACCAACTTGCGATGCGGTGAGCGAGGAAATCTGTGACGTGCTCAACGCAGCCAAATCATCCGTGGTCAGGTTGGTGACCGCCGCTGTGGAAAGCCCGGCTATCTGGCTCGACGAGAAACCGCTAAATTGCAGAGCGGAAAAGGCTGACATCTGCGATCCCGTAAGACCCCCGATTCCCGTGGCCGTGAAAGCCGCGAGCTGATCTGACGTGAGAACCGTGATTTCGGTTGTCGAGAGGCCGGCAACTCCAGTGGCCGACAGCGATGCGATTTTCGTAGTTTGAAATACATCGAACTGCGTGGTTGAAAGGGCCGCCGCTTGGGCACTGCTGAGGGTACCCACCTGCGTCTGAGTCAACGCAGCGATTTGTGTCTGCGACAGATCTGCAATTTGGTCCGTGGAAAGACCACCGATCGCGGTCGTGGAAAGAGATGCAATCTGCGTCGCCTGGAGAACGTTGAGCTGAGTCACGGAAAGCGCGGCCGCCTGAACATCGTTGAGGGCTACAGCTTGAACCGTCGATAGGGCGCTGATCTGCGTTGCGGTTAGGGCCGTGATTTGATCGCTCGAAAGCCCGCTAATACCTGTCGTTGAAAGCGCGGTGATCTGTGTCGCCTGCAGGGAATCGAGTTGCGCCGGCGAGAGCGCTCCCGCCTGAACGTCATCCAACGCCGATAACTGATCCGGCGACATGACGCCGAGCTGCGTCGTCGTCAGGGCGGCGACTTGCCCAGTGGTGAGCCCGCTGATCCCGGAGACCGGCAGAGCCACGATTTCATCTGTTTGCAGGAGACCAAGCTGGGTCACCGAAAGCGCCCCGATTTGGGTGGCGGCAAAGGCCGCGGTCTGATCCGCCGTCAAGGCAGCGGTCTGGTCGCTCGTGAGGGCCGCGATCTGATTGGCCGCGAGACCGCTGATTCCAGAGGCAGACAGCGCCGCGATCTGGGTGGCTTGGAAGGCATTCAACTGCGTGATGGACAGTGCGGAAACCCCGGTTGCGACGAAGGCCGCGTCTTGGGTCACGCTCAAGGCGGCGATCTGCGCGGTGCTCATGGCGACGATCGCGCTTGCCGGGAGATAACCGAACCCGGTGGCGGGAAGGGCCGCGATTTGCGCCGTGCTCAACAGGGCGATTTGGCTGGGGGCAAAGGCGCCAATGTCCGTGGCGGACAAGGACGCGACCTGCGTCGTGGTCAGAACAGCGATTTGGCTGGCCGTCAGACCCACAATCCCGGACGAAGATATCGCGTTGATTTCAGTAACTTGGAATGCTTCGATCTGGGTAGTCGACATAGCCGCGGTCTGAGAGGCCAGCAAGCCTGAGATCTCAGTCGCGGACAAGGACGCGATGTCTCCCGAAGTCAGACTCGCAATCTCCGCCGTCGCCAGTCCGCTGATTCCCGTGGCGGAAAAAGCATCGATTTGCGTCGTGCTCAGGGCGGCAAACTGGGTCGTGGTCAAGGATGCGGTCTGCGACGCGAGCAAGCCGCTTATCCCGGTCACCGTCAGATCCGCGATCTGCGCCGTGCTCAGGGACGCAATCTCGCTCGTGCTCAGCCCCGCGATCCCCGTAGCGGAAAAGGTTGCCATGCTCGATGGAAATGGATTCAGCGCATCGAATTGGGTGATGGTCAGCGCCGAGACCTGCGTCGCGTTCAAGGCACCAATCAGCGCCATCGCCAAACCATTGACCTGCTGCGTGCTCAAGGCCCCGATTTGAGCTGACGAGAGGCCGCCAAGACCGGTGGTTGAAATCGAGTCGAGTTCCAACGCGGGCATGGCCGCGATGTCAGTGACGGTCAGCGCAGCGACTTGCGCGGCGCTCAAGGCACCCGTTTCGGTCGCGGTCAAGGCGGCGACCTGCCCCGTGCTCAGAGCACCAATTTGGTCAGTCGTCAGACCGCTGATGCCGGTGACGGAAAGGGCGGCGAATTGCGTGTTCTGCAATTCCGCAAGCTGCGTGGCCGTGAGTGACGCGACCTGCGTCTGTCCCAAGCTCGCGGCGTAAGTTGTCGTCAAGGACGCGATTTCAGCGTCGTTCAGCGCTTCCAGCTGTGTCTGATTCAAATTAGCAGTGACGGTCGGTGTGAAACCGGCGAGCTGTGTTGCATTAAGGGAGCTAATTTGACTGGTCGTGAGACTGGCGAGAACGGCTGCGGAGAGCGAAGCAATTTGATTTGCCGTAATCGAACCAATATCGGATGAAAAGAGAACCGCGGCCTGTGTGGTGCTGAGCGCAGCGGCTTCGCTTGGCCTCAGTTCGCCAACCTCCGTCACTGTAAAGGCGGCAATTTGCGTCGCCGAAAAGCCGCTTATCCCCGTGGACGAAAGTTGCTCGAATTGCGAGTATCCGAGGCCTTGTATTTGCGTCGCCGAGAGAACCGCAGTTTGCGTGGACGTCAAACCACTGAACGCGGCGGCTGAAAAGCCGTCCAACTGAGTCGCCGACAAACTGGCGATTTCCGTTGCGCTTACCGCAGCCAAGTTCGTGGCTGAGAAACCCGCGAATTGGGTCGATGTCAAGAGTCCGAATTGGGTCGCGCTCATCGCGCCAATTGCTGTCGCGGAAACTTCCCCAATTTGGGTCTCCGTCAAAGCACTGAATTGGGTCGTGGAAAGCTCGCCGAAGACAGTCGTGGACAGACTCGAAAGTTGCGTGCTCGAAAATCCAGGCGCCAGCAATGCCTGGATTTCCTGCGAGGACATCGCCGCAAGTTGCGTCGAAGTCAGACCGGCCGCCTGAGTCGCCGTCAACGCGGTCAACTGGGTGGTTGAAAGATCGCCAAGCGCTGTAATAGACAGTCCCGCGATTTGCGTCGCCGTCAGTCCGCCGGCCTGTGTGGTTGCGAGGCCCTGGATCTCCGTGGCGGACAGCGTGTCGAGCGCCGCGACGGAGAGTTCTCCAATCTGCGTCGCCGGGAGCGCGGTCAGCTGCGTGCTCGACAGATTCCCAGCGGCGGTGGCGCTGAGGCTCTCCAGCTGAGCGGCAGACAAGTTTGTGACCGGTAACGCCTGAACCTCCGTTGCCGTCATCGCCGTAAGCTGGGCCGATGTCAGACCCCGCGCCTGCGTTGCCGTGAGAGCACCAAGTTGCGATGCCGTAAGAGAACCGAGCGAGGTCGTGGTCAATGCCGCGATTTGCGCAGCGGTCAACCCGCCCTCCTGGGTCGCCGTGAGCGCCTCGATCACGACCGGAGACAAACTATTAAGAAGTGTTGCCGAAAGCTCCCCGACCTGTGTCGCGCTCAGCGCCAGCCATTGCGCCGATGTGAGCGCAGCCAAGGACGCCGTACTCAGCGCCGCCGCCTGCGTACTCGAGAGGCCAGCTTCCTGTGTCGCCGTGAGAGCCTGGAGTTCCGTCATCGACAGACTATTCAAGCCTGTCGTTGAAATCGAACCGACCTGCGTGGCGCTCAACGCCGCGAATTGCGTGGAAGAGAACTCGCCGATGGCCGTCACACTGAGGCTCGCCATCTGAGTGGTGGAAAGATCTTGAACCGTGATCGCCAGCAATTGCGGGAGCGACATCGTGTCGAATTGAGTTGAGGTAAAACCACGGACTTGCGTGACGGTGAGCGCATTGAGCTGCGTCGTCGTCAGATCGGACAATAGCGTCGTATTCAATCCCGCGATCTGTGCCGGCGTGAGGCCCGCGAGTTGCGAGGCGCTCAAATTTTGAAGCTGGGTCGATGTGAGATCATTAATATCGGACGTTGTGAGCGCCGCGATCTGGGCCGGTGTGAACACCCCAATGTTACTCTGGGCTAGCGTTCCAAACTGCGAAAGAACCAATCCGCTGAGCGCCGAAACGGAGAGCGCCGCGACCTGTGTCGAAGAGAACGCCTGAAGGTTCGTGACGCTCAGGCTATTGATTTGCGTCGCCGTCAAGGCCGCGCTTTGCGACGAATTAAGCGCCTGAATATCCGTCACGCTGAGCTTCTGCATCGTCGTCGCATAAAGCTCAGAGATCTGAAGCGACGTCGCAAGCGAAAGGATTGATGACATGATACGGATTCCGTGACGGCTGAAACCGTTTTATCTCAAATAAGCCAACAAGACGCATGCGAGCGCGCCACTCTTCCGCGTCTTCGCAAACCAGACCCGGCAATACAAGGCCGTTACGCGCCTCCCGCATTGGATGCCGTCTCACTAAACGGCGCCAAAAATACCAGTCCCCGCCAGCCACAACCTTCGAGACAGTAAGGCCGGCCAACTTGCGTGAACCTGACGTCAGCGGCAGGCGAGCCCTGTGCTCCGCTTTCGTTCTCGCCGCCCAGCAGCCCAATCGGGCAACCCGGCGGCAAGCGCTAGCCGCGCGGAAAGCAGGGCAGTACGCGACGCTACACCGGCGCGGATCGCGCGGCGGCTCCGGCCATACGCAGCGAAGATAAGGCTCTTCTTCAATAAAGGTTCGCGACGGAAGAGCCGGAAACGCGCCCTAGATAGTATATTTTGCAAAATGTTGCCGTAATGCGCCGTAATCCGTTCCAGGGCCTTGCGCTCGAGTTGCTCGAGAACCTACGGGAATCGCGCCGCCTCCAGGCCAAGCCGCGCCGGCATGACGAAAGCCGGCATGGACATTCCTTTTCAGATCCCGAACCGGACGGTCAAACGCGAGACGCGGGACCAGGCAATTCGTTCCAGTTCAGGCCAAGTTTGTCGACGATTTCCCGCACCACGCGGGGATCGAGCCGCTTGTGGGAACCGATATCGGGAAAAACCGCCCTGCGATCTCCCAGCCGGATGGTCACATGTGCTTGTCCCTGCGTCCCGACCGTGTCCTTGCCGGCATCGAAGGAGCAACCACGCTCTGACAGCCATTGGCGAAAAGTTGCGCTCTCCATGACTTTCTCCCTGTTTTGGCGCCATCGACGCGTCGAATGGCCAATAGCACCTTACCACAACTGTCGCGGACGCGCGCCCTATAGCCGCCGGGCTTGAACGCCAGCCGTCAGCGGGCATCTCCACACGCAAATCACACTCTTTTGACGAATACGCCGCGTTCGCCAGAATGGCACGCGATGGCGGCGAGCGCGCCCGCTGCACTGACGTTCCAGCCATCGGCGCCAGACGAACGAACATCGTTGACAGATGGCCGCCGGGGATTGTTAACGAAAACCGCAGGCGATGGTCCCGCAAACTTGTTACTGGGCTGCGAACGGCGTGCGAATCGAACCATGGCGTCGCGATGCCACCTTTTATAGAGTTCTTGATAAAGCATCCCGATGCCGTTCGACGTTTCGTCAAATCGCACATCGATGCGTTCCTTGATGAGGTAGCGGCCGACCAACTGAGCGAGGTGTGGCAGCACGCGGCTGAAAACTTCGCGTTAGCGTACGCCGCCGCCTGCCTTGCGATTAGAGCCGGTATCCTCGATTATGACAAAGACGAAGTCATGCGGGCGATCACGAAATGCTTTTTCGCGGCATTTAAGGCGAGCAGCGAGGAAGTCGATACCGTAGCTAAAGCCAAGGATATCCTGCGCCGTCATCTTGCGTCCGGCCACGTCTATCGTGGACCAACAAAGCGCGCGTTCCCCGCCAGCGCGGAAGGATTCCTGGTCCAGAACGAGCAAAGAGCGACATTTACGATTCGCGTTCCGGCCTTTCGCAAGTGGTTTCAAGAAGAGCCCGGCGCGCTCAAGGAAATCCTCCGTTGGCTGGATACCAATAAATTTCTGGTTCCTCGGCAGCCTCATGCCGGGGCAGCAAAGGAGGGCCCTCACGACTGGGCAATCAAACAGGTCACGTGGCTTGACGGACGATCGGAACGATCAATCGTTTTCTTCGATCCTTTTGTGGATGAGAAAGGCGCAAAGTCAGCAACCGCTTCGGATTTCAGTAGTGGCTCGAAGGCGCGTCCAAGCGGTCGGGATGGTGAACGTCAGCTTACTGGGCGAGTTTGACAAGCGTCGAACGACTGACTTGGGCGTGAGCGGTCCAGCTGCTTTGTTATGGGATCGAACGAAAAGCAGCCATTCCATCAATTCGATCCATTAGCGTTTTTTGATTCTACCTATCGTGTGGCCAATTCAATGAAACCAGAATAACCCACCGAGGAATCGGGCCACGTGACCGTAAATACCCAATGCGGACTGGCCGCTTCGGAGCGGCGCACAGGAAAGTCGGACGTAGTCCGTCAGCCCGATCCATCCACCTCCCGCGACGCGGCGTTGCGGAGCAGCGCCCCGCTCCAGAGAATCGGTCGAGATCATAAGGCTCGGCCGCGGCGGAAGACTTTCCCCTCTCGCCGAGCGTGCCGATGACAGCATGGCGCTTCGTGCGTATTGTGACTGCCCAAAAAGAAGAGGCCCCTCGAGGTTGCAGGATGGTCGACTTTGAGAAGCTATGTGAGAGGGAGCTAGCCGATGCTCGCTGGATTTGCGTCCCTGAATCGTTCCGGAGCCACCACCTTTGGCAAGGCTTTGAGCTGTCCCAACCGGAAGAAGAATGCGTAGGACGCCGGTAGGACCAGAATCGTCAGCGCGGTCGCGACGAGGATGCCTCCCATCATGGCGTAGGCTAGCGGTCCCCAGAACACCGATCGCGTGATCGGGATCAGGGCGAGAACCGCAGCCGCGGCGGTGAGCATGATTGGCCGGAACCGCCGGACGGCGGACCCGATCACGGCATCGACCGGGTCGTGTCCGCTTTCGATGTCTTGACCGATCTGGTCGAGCAGGATCACCGAGTTGCGCATGATGATGCCGAGCAGCGCGATCACGCCCAGGATCGCCACGAAGCCGAATGGTGACCCGGTAATCAGGAGCGCCGCAGCCGCGCCGATGATGCCGAGCGGACCGGTGAGCAGCACGAGCATCGCCTTGCCGAAATGCCGGAGCTGAATCATCAGGAGCACGAGGATCGTGAACAGCATGACCGGCGCCTTGGCGGCGATCGAGCCCTGGCTTTCCGCTGATTCCTCAGGGGCGCCCTGGATAGCGATCGAATAGCCAGGCTTCAAACTGGCGCGTAGCGGCGCCAATTGCGCATAAAGTGCGTTTGAGATGTCCGTCGCTTGGACGCCATCCGGAATCGTCGCCCGCACCGTGACGGTGGGGAGCCGGTCGCGGCGCCATTCGATGCCGGGCTCGAGGACCGGGACGACCCGCGCCACCTGGGACACGGGAACGGCGCCGCCGAGGTCGGAGGCGACATAGGTCGACTCGACGGCGGAGAGCACGGTGCGCTCGCTTTCCGGTTGCCGCAAAACGATCGAGATCGTTTCCTCGCCGTTCCGGATGTCGGCGAGCGGCACGCCGGAGAGGCTCGCTTGAACGGTCTGGCGGATCCGCTGCGAGCTGACGCCGAGCGCTCTCGCGCGGGCTTGGTCGATCGTCAGCTTCATCGTGGTGACAGGTTCGAGCCAATCCGTGTGGATCGCGCCCAGGCGTGGATCTCGTCCATAAACGTCCGCGACCTGACCAGCGATCCGGCGGACTTCGTCGCGGTCTGGACCAACGACCCGCATCTGAACCGGCCAGCCGACCGGCGGACCGAGGAAGAGGCGGTCGACCTTGAAGCGGATGGATGGAAAATCCTGCGCGAGGATCCCGCGCATCTTTATGATGAGGCGTTCGCGGGAGGCGACGTCCTTGGCCATGACGAGGAGTTGCGCGAAGTTCGGATTGCGCAATTGCTGGTCGAGCGTCAGGACGAAGCGCGGCGCACCTTCCCCGACATAGGTCGCGATGAGGCGCTGATCTGGATCCTGCAGCATCTTCGCCTCGAAGGCCTTTGCCTGCGCCTCGACCTCTTTGGTGCTGGTGCCCTCGGGAAGCCAGAGATCGACGAGGATTTCGGGGCGTGACGATTGCGGGAAGAAGTCCTTCGGGATGGACCCGAAAGCGGCGATCGCGACGGCGAAGGCGGCCAGCGTCAAGGCGAGGACCGTTCCCCGGCAGTTGACACACCAAGCAACGGTGGCGCGTAGGGCGCGGTAGAAGGGCGTGTCATAGACGTCCTTGTGATCTTCGTGGCCCGCCTTGCGCTCCTTGAGAATGGAATGTCCGATCCAGGGCGTAAAGAAGACCGCGGCAAACCAGGAGACCACGAGGGCGATGCCGACGACGTAGAAGAGCGTGCGGACATATTCGCCCGCCGTCGACGCGGCAAACCCTACCGGGATAAAGCCGGCCGTCGTGATGAGGGTGCCGGTCAGCATCGGAAAGGCCGTGGACCGGTATGCGAAGCTCGCGGCCTTGAGGCGGCCGAAGCCTTCTTCCAGCTTCCTCTCCATCATCTCCACCGCGATCATGGCGTCGTCGACGAGCAGGCCCAGCGCAATGATGAGGGCGCCGAGCGAGATGCGCTGAAGGTCGATTCCCATCTCGTATAGGATGGCGAAGGTCGCAGCCAAAACGAGTGGGATGGTGATCGCGACCACCAAACCGGCGCGCCAGCCGATCGATAGGAACGAGACCGCGAGGACGATGGCGAGGGCTTCGATCAGCGCTTCGGCAAACTCCCTGATCGCGTCGCTGACGACTTCCGGCTGATCCGAGATTTGACCGATCTCGACGCCCGCGGGAAGTGTCGCCTCGAAGGACGCCAACGCCTTATGGATATCCGCCCCGACGCTCGTGACGTTGAAACCTCGTGCCATCACGACGCCGATCTCGACGCAATCCTTGCCGTTGAACCGGTATTTCCGGGTGAAGGGATCCTCCAACCCGTCCGTGACTTTGGCGATGTCGCCAAGGCGGATGATGTCCTTACCGGCCTTGAGGTGGAGATCGGCGACATCGGCCGCGGAACGGAGATCGCCGTCGACCGACACCCTGACCGACTGGGTCGCTGTTTCGACATTGCCCGCGGAATCGACGTTGTTCTGGCCTTTGATGGCATTCTGGATGTCGATAGCGGAAATGCTGCGTTCCGCGAGAACCTTGGAGGAAACGTCGATGTGGATCTTCTGGTCCTGGTCGCCCAGGATCGACACTTTTTCGACGCCGGGGACGCGCAACAGCTTGTCCCGGGCCGCTTTGGCGTAAGCCTTCAACTCGGGGAAGGAATAGCCGTCGCCGGAAATGGCGTGCAGTGTGATGAACGTGTCGCCGAACTCGTCGTTGAAATAGGGGCCGAGCAACCCAGCAGGCAACTCGTTCGCGATGTCTCCGACCTTCTTGCGTACCTGGTAGAAGGCGTTGGACACGTCGCTGCTGCTGGTGTCGCCTTTGATTGAAACGGTAATGACGGCGTTGCCAGGCCGGGTGAACGAGCGCACATAGTCGAGATGCGGCGTCTCCTGGAGCTTGCGCTCGATCTTGTTGACGACTTGGTCCTGCATGTCGGCCAGCGAGGCGCCCGGCCACACGGCCTGGATGATCATGACACGGAAGGTGAAATCGGGATCCTCTTTCTGACCAATGTTCAGAAGTCCGAAGGCCCCGGCGACAATGACGATCGCGACGAGGAAGCGCGTGATACTCGGGTTCTCGATGGCCCATCGTGAAAGGTTGAAGCCCTTCGTGTTCTTAGGTGTATTGGCCGCTTGCGTTTCATCGCCCATCGGAGGCTCTCCCCGGTCTTTGTCCCAGCTGGAAATCAGCGGGTACTGGCCACGGTGTTGGAAAAGGACGCAGCGGCGAGTTCGTCTCGAGCGATGCTGACGGTCTTGCCGGGCGTCATGAACTGCGCGCCGGCAGTCACGACGAGATCTCCGGCTTCGTGGCCACTCGTGATCCGCACGCCGTCCTCCGTGAAGGCCGCCGTGGTGACTGGGCGCGGAGCGACAGTTTTCGTATCAGGGTCGAACACCCAGAGGTTTGGACGTCCGTCGCGCTCGGTTAGGGCGGACAGCGGGACGGCGATGCCGCCCGCCTCGACGGGAATGCTGGTGGCCAGCATGGCCGTCACACCGAGGCGGATGGCCGGATCATCCGGCAGGCTGACGCGCATCGCGAAGGTCCGCGAGGTCGCATCCGCGCTGCCCGCGATCTCGCGCACGACGCCGGTTTGGACGGCGCCGGGATCAGCCCAAAATTGGACCTTGAGACTGTCCCTCACGTTGAAGAAGCGGATCTCGCTTTCCGGGACCGCGACGGCGACTTCCTTTTCCCCGTCACGCGCAACGACCACCACCGGACTGCCTGCCGTCACCACCTGGCCCGCTTCCGCCAACACGCTCGTGACGACCCCGGCGACATCCGACCTCAATTCGGAATAGGCGTTCTGGTTGAAGGCCTGATCGCGCGCCGAGCGGAGCGAATCGAGGTTGTACTTCGCCTGATCGAGGGCGAGCTTGCGATCATCCAAGGTCGCTTGCGCCGCAAAGCGCCTAGTAAACAGCGCGGCGGTGCGGTCGTAGGCGCTCTGCGCGACGGCAAGCTGCGATTGCGCGGCCGCGAGGCTCGCCGCCGCGCTCCTGAGGCTTAGCTGAAGGTCGGACGTGTCGAGCCGGGCCAGCAAGGTGCCGGGCTCCACGTGCTGTCCGATGTCGACGCAGCGCTCGACGATCTTCCCGCCGACGCGAAAGCCGAGGTTCGCCTCTCTGCGCGCCTTGACCGAACCGGAATAGGAGACCTGCCGCGTGGCGGCTTTTCGCTCGGCCTTCATAACCTTGACGGGGCGGATGGATTCCGGCGCGGCGGCCTGTTTGTCCTGGCACGAAGCTAAGGACAACCCCGCTAGTGCTGCCAGGGACAGGAGGGAAATGCTCGTGACGCGCTGTCGATTGACGTGTGACATTTTTCGATTTCCTTCAGCTGTCAGCTATGATTCGAGACCAACGCCCGGTTCTTCATTTCCGCTGTTCACCTCTTGAGAGCTTTCAAAACGAAGTCCACCAGTTCCTCCGGTGTCGCATTACCAGGGTCGGACCGGCATTGTGCCACCACCGTTGGGTGACAAACCGAGACGACGCAAGCCTTGAAGCACTGTGCGGCCTTGATGGGATCCGTCACGGTGAATTCGCCGTCCTCCATGCCCTCGGCAATGATGCGGCTCAATATGTCCGTCATACGTTGGAGATGCCGGTCGATGACCGGCCAATGCTGTTCGATGGCGACTGTCACCATCTCATGCACTTTGGTCTCGTCGAGCAACTGCGTGACTGTTGCCTCGTATTCTTCGATGACGAAGGCCCGCAAGCGCTCGGATGCTTTTACCGGACGCTTGGCGATCGCATGTAGAGCGACTTCGCGGGCAGCGAGCATGCGCTCCGCCAAGGCTTCGTGGATCTGGGATTTCGAGGAGAAGAATCTGTAGATATTGGCTGGCGACATCCCCAGTTCCCGGGCTATGTCGGCGACGGTCGTCTTGCTGTAGCCGTAGTGCCGGAATAGCCGCTCTGCCTCGTCGAGGATGCGCGTCGTCATTTCGACCCGGCGCGGGTCGATGTCGTCGGCGGAGTTCTTATCGGGCACCAAGGTTTCCATAGCTCATCATGAGTGACGAATTTTGATAATCATCAATTATCACCCAAAAGGCGGTTGGTCAAGTTGGCTGATGCTTCATGTTCCATGTCTTGTTAGGGGTATTTGACCCGCGTCTTCTTCTTCCCGAAGCTGTGAGATTCGGACCAATGTCCGCTTTCAGGCACAGATGAACACCTTCGAAAGTAGTCTATGGATCGACTGCTGCCCTTGAAGCGACCGCCGCCAAGTGTCAGCTTAAGGCGCTTCGCGGCCGATCGAGCCGATCGGCTCGGCTGGGCCGTTAGCGGTCCGTCAGCTACCAAGCGATTTCGCGAGAGAGCAGTCCATTTCGAAAAGGGGCAGGAACGCGTTCGGGATGTGGGCGCAGTGATAGCGGAAGGGCTGCCTTCGTTGAGACGCCGGGGACTTGGCTTCGGCCGGACGCCCCGATCAAAACGGTAACTCTTGCCCAATCTGTCGGCGAGAGCCACGATCGCTTTATCGGAAGACTAGGGAGACTAGCGCTGTGCCACCGCTCGAAGAGATCGTCGCCGAGGTTGACCGACGCGCGGTGGACCGAGACATTGGGAGGCTACAGGATCTCCGCAAGGCGCTACGCGGGCTGAAGCGGAAGTGCGTTCACCCATCAGGTTCGCTATAATCGAAGCCTCAGCGCTCAAATAAAATATTGTTTCTTATAGCTGAATCACGCTCGCCACTCTACAAGATACCAACCTATCCGGGGAATGTGCAATAAAAAGACCCGCTTAGCATAGCACGGCTAAGCGGGCTAAAAACCCTTGAAGGAAGCCCCAGCTCCCAAATAAAGGCCAGCTCAATAAATCATAAACAACCAAACATAGCAACACGATTCGGCGATAAGTTTGACTTTAACAGAAATTTTTTATCGGATTGATTTACAGACACCATAATATAAAGCCATTGCACCACGTTAGCGGCGCGCTATCAGACTGGCATTTCTTTATTATAAGGCTTTCTAACCAAAATATTTGCTTCAAAACCAGCGCGCTAAACGCGCGCTGGTTCTTTTGCATTGTGCCGCAGGCAGAACTTAGTCGGTCGGCAGCGAGAAGACGGTCAGCGAGCCGCCGAGAGCGGTGTAGTTGTTGAGGGCGGCATAGCCACCGACAGCACCCAGACCAGCGGTCGGATCGGTCAGACCAGCGGCGAGGCCGATACCAGCCCAACCACCAACACCCGAGAGAATTGCAACGTATTGCTTGCCCTTGTGCTCGTAGGTCATGACGTTGCCGATGATGCCCGAGGGGGTCTTGAACTTGTACAGTTCCTTACCCGTCTTGGCGTCGACTGCCTTCAGATAACCTTCGAGCGTGCCGTAGAACACGACGTCGCCAGCGGTCGCGAGAGCGCCGGACCAAACCGAGAATTGTTCCGGATCGGACCAAACGATCTTACCCTTGGTGGCGTCCCAAGCGATGAAGTTACCCATGCCGCCATGGCTGTTCGGCGCGGGATACATCGAGAGGGTCGCGCCGACGTAGGGTTGACCGGGGGTGTAGCTCACCTTGAAGGGCTCGTAGTCCATGCAGACATGGTTGGTCGGCACGTAGAACAGGCCAGTCTTGGGCGAGAAGGCCGAAGGCTGCTCGTCCTTGGTGCCGAGAGCCGCCGGGCAGATGCCCTTCGTATTCACGTCTTCGCCGCCAGCTTCCGTGGAATATTTGGCGTTGACGATGGGGCGGCCGTAGTTCGGCGAGGCCTTGTCCATTTCGACTTTGTCCGACCAGTTGACGGCCGGGTCGTAATGTTGGGCGACGAGAAGCTCACCCGTGTCGCGGTCGAGCGTGTAGCCGTAACCGTTACGATCGAAATGGACGAGGAGCTTGCGTTCCTTGCCATCGATCTTCTGGTCGACCAGCGGCATTTCGTTGATGCCGTCATAATCCCACTGATCATGAGGGGTCATTTGGTAAACCCATTTGGGCACCCCGGTATCCGGGTTACGGGCCCAAATGGTCATGGACCATTTATTGTCGCCCGGACGCTGCTTGGGGTTCCAGGTCGAAGGATTGCCGGACCCGTAATAGATCAGGTCGAGCTTCGGATCGTAGGAATACCAACCCCAGGTGCAACCGCCGCCGGTCTTCCATTGGTCGCCCTGCCAAGTCTTGGTGCTGGAATCAGGACCAACGGGCTTGCCGAGGGCGGTGGTCTTGACGGGATCGATGAGCGTCTCGGAGTCCGGACCTTCGGAATAGCCGCGCCACACCAGCTTGCCGGTCTCTTGATCGTAAGCGGTCACGTGGCATTGCACGCCGAACTCGCCGCCGGAAATCCCGACAATCACTTTACCCTTTACGGGCATCACCGCGCTGGTGCCGGTCGCGCCCTTTGATGGATCGCCATTCTTGACCTTCCAGAGTTCCTTACCGGTCTTCGCGTCGAGCGCGACGACATTGGTATCGGCTTGATGGAGGAAGATCTTGCCGTTGTCATAGGCAACGCCACGGTTCACCGTGTCGCAGCACATGACCGGGATCACGCTCGGATCCTGCTTGGGCTCGTACTTCCACAGGATACGGCCGTCGTTGTTGAGATCGAGGGCGTAAACAATGTTCGGGAAGGGCGTACTAAAATACATCACATCGCTGATGACGAGAGGGTTGCCCTCGTGACCGCGAAGAACGCCGGTCGAGAAGGTCCACGCGACCTCCAGCTTCTTGACGTTGCCGGCGTTGATTTGATCGAGCTTCGAATAACGCCAATTCGCGTAATTGCCCGTCGGAATTGCCCAGTCGGCCGGGTTCGCGATTAGAGCATCGAGATCCGAGGCCGCGAAAACCGGTGCCGAATAAGACAAGAGACAGGCGGTGGCCGCAGCCAAGCCAATATATTTCATGTGGTGCTTCCTCCAAAACGACGGATCGTGCGTGAGTCTTTGCCGCTCAAACCGTCCAACGCCGTGTTTCACGGGATATGAGATTAAGGAACCAGACACTCCAGCAGCAGCCGCTCTTCTTAATCGTTACGACGGCCGCCCAGATCCTCTGCATTACCTTTAGTCGTCACTGGAGACGGCTGGACCCTACCAAGCTTAGGATTCTTCGCAAGACGATTCTTAAAGAACGTTCATCCCTTCTCCTATGTCTTTAGTCAGGAGAAAAAATCGCTGTGACAATTCGCCCTATTTTCAAACAGATATTGCGACGCAACAACAATGAGGGCGCCGGATCAACACTCGAAATTGTTTTTTCGCATCCCTGAAACTTTTGAAAACAAAAATCGCATTAAAAAATTGCAATATTTCGCATTGAGGGAGAACCGGGAAAAATAGTTCCGTCCCAGTAAAAAAATATTTCGTTTTAAAAAAATTACTTGCACTCGCCATCGCATCCGGGAACCAATTGGCTGGAAGCCATACTTGGCCGACCCACGGCATGTTCGAAACGGCGGCGCTGGGTTTCCATCCATGCCGCATCACGCGTCGGCAGAGCGGTTTCAAGCTCGAACGATTCCGAGACATGTGTGGGGCGTGGCGCCAGAACGAGAATCCGGTGTCGATAAGCGTCGAAGGTTGACCCCAGAGCATCTGTCATTCAAGTTTTTGAAATCGTAATTAATTGCGGTTTTAGGCAGGCGTCGCGATCGGATCGATCGTGATTCCTGGCAAAGCACAGAAAGCCAAATTGGCTCAAAGGTTTCTGGGAGTCGGCATGGGGGTCACCGTGTGGCGCCTTTCCACAAATGCGGGTTGAAATCACTGATCCGGAAGCTGATGATGCCGCCGTCGTCGCGCTTGACGCGGATGCGGCGCAGCCTGGCGGTGAGTTTAGAATCGCCCTTGTTCTAAAAAAGCCCGATGTCCGGTCGATCCCGTTTCAGGCCCCAACCGTGGTGCATTTGATCGGCCTCGTCGTGCCCCAGCGCTATGCCATTAGTCCCCTCACCAATGCCTTGGTGCGCGAGGCCGAGCGGCTGGCCCAGGGAGGCAACGCCAAGGCGCCCGGACGACAGAAATTGTCTATCGCTGCGCGAAGACGCATTATTGACATTTTAGGAAGAACGGCGCTCCCTGAGTTCACAATATAATTATTCATAAAAAGCTTTGGGACGGAAAATGTCTGTCTATGATGCTTGGAATAAAGGTGAAGCTGCGGCCATTGTGGCAGGCTTGGCACACCGCGACGGCTCGGCTTTGCCAATCCTTCATGCGCTGCTCGACCGGTTCGGCTATGTCGACAAGGACATTGTGCCTGTGATGGCCGATGCGCTGAACCTGTCTCGCGCCGAAGTTCACGGCACTATCAGCTTTTATCATGATTTTCGCAGCCATCCGCCGGGCCGGCACGGCATTAAGCTCTGCCGGGCCGAGGCCTGCCAATCGCGCGGGTCTGCCGCGCTTCAGGCCGAGATCAAGGAATGGCTTGGCGTCGATTGGCATGGCACCAGCAGCGACGGCGCGATTACGCTCGAGCCGGTGTTCTGCCTCGGCCTTTGCGCCATGAGCGGGCTGACGCCCATCTCCGTGATCAGCGCGTTGACCCATTTCGCGCAGGATTTCGTATCCACCCCCATCGCACCGCGGCCGAATAGGAGAGTCCCATGCCGCTCATCCAGGAACTCGACACCGGCACGCCGATCCGCACGGCCGAGGAAACCATAACGCTCAACATCGATGGCCAGGAGGTGAGCGTGCCCAAGGGCACCTCGGTGATGGCGGCGGCGATGACCCTGGGGACCAAAATCCCCCGCCTTTGCGCGACGGATTCGCTCGAGGCCTTTGGGTCGTGCCGTCTCTGTCTCGTCGAAATCGAGGGCCGGCGCGGAACGCCTGCCTCCTGCACCACCCCGGCCGATAACGGCATGGTCGTGCATACCCAGAACGAGCGCCTCGCCAATCTGCGCAAGGGCGTGATGGAACTGTATATTTCCGACCACCCCTTGGATTGCCTGACCTGCTCCGCCAACGGCGATTGCGAATTGCAGGATACGGCGGGCCAGGTCGGCTTGCGCGACGTGCGTTACGGCTACGAGGGCGAAAACCACAGACAGGCCGCCACCGACGATTCGAACCCCTATTTCACCTTCGAATCCTCGAAATGTATCGTCTGCTCGCGCTGCGTGCGCGCTTGCGAGGACGTGCAGGGCACCTTTGCCTTGACCATCGAAGGGCGCGGCTTTGGCTCCAAGGTTTCGCCGGGCGGCACCAATTTCTTCGGCTCGGAATGCGTTTCTTGCGGGGCCTGCGTCCAGGCTTGCCCGACCGCGACGCTGAACGAAAAAACCGTCATTGCGATGGGCCATCCCGAACATTCCGTGCTGACCACTTGCGCTTATTGCGGCGTCGGCTGCTCCTTCAAGGCGGAGATGCAGGGCGACAAGGTCGTGCGCATGGTGCCCTATAAGGAAGGCCGCGCGAATGCCGGTCATTCCTGCGTCAAG
>JBEKFQ010000055.1:0-20160 GCA_050013235.1 Beijerinckiaceae bacterium | reverse complement strand
GCTTGCTGAAATTGCGAAAGCGAAAGCGCGCTGGCCATTTACGGTCGTCCCCGCGACCGGGCGAATCCGATCATTCAAAACACAACATGTAGCGCAACCTGAGTCAACGGGATAAGCCTTTGGGCCTTGAACGAAACCTGCGCCGGATTAGACTGGCCATGGCTGATTGGACGATCTACCATCGTTGCGGGTCGCCGCTTCAAGATTGGCCGCGGAGACAGGACGGGCGGGCGATGACAATGGACTATCAGGTTTTGGCGCTGGACGAATCTGAATTCCAGGATGTTCGTTCCGGCAATGACCTGACCGACCGGCGTCGGCGTTGGTGGTGTTACGAAAATCCGCTCGGGGGCATGTTCGCCGTTGCGCGATTTGGCGATGAACTTGCCGGAACCTGCTATCTGGGCGGCAAAACGCTGATCATTGACGGCAACGAGACGAGGGCGTTCGAGATCGGTGAAAGCTCCACCGAACCCGCCCATCAGCGCAAGGGCGTTTTCAGCAAGGTCGCCAGTTTGACCACCGAATACGGCTATTCCCAAGGCGCGGAGATCGTCTATGGGACGCCCAATTCGCAGGCCATGCCGGGGTGGAGGAAATTGAAGTTCGATATTGTGACGAGCTCTGCGTCCTGGCTTTTTCTGATCCCCAACCCCTTCTACTTTATCAAAACATCGATCGCGCCCATCGCAAAATTGGTGTCGAGGGCCGATGTCACGGAACTGAGCGGCGAGGATTATGTCGAAAAAACAAAAAACTTCTCGCGCCTGAATAAATCGAGCCGAGACTATCTGCTTTGGCGACTTGCGAAAGCGCCCTGGAGCTACCGCTTCTTCAAAACAGTGAGAAAAAACAGCGAAATCCTGTGCTGCTTTCGCTATGGGCAATTGGGCCGGTTTCCGATTCTCGTCTGTTCGGAATTTTTCCTCGACGGTCGCCGCGCGCCGCTCTCGGCGGCGCGCCCACAGATCGCGCGCATGGCTTTTCAGAACTATGACGCCAGAACCTTCGCCGGCGTTCATTTTCATAGCCAGCGCCAGCCGGCTCTTGCCGGTTTCGTGCAGATGCTGCTTGGCGCGGCGCCTCATCGTCCATTGCCGATCTGCATCAAGTCCCGCATCCCCTATCAGACGAACCTGTTTGCCGATTTTCAGCTTTCCGACTGCGATATCGGCTGAACGGCGCATAGCAAGGCTCCCTGCCTGCGATCCTCTCGCAAGCATTGCCAAGCCTGCTGGTTTGGGCCATTGGTCGCGCGCCGAACTCCAAGCTTGAAAGCGAAGGTTGCAAGATGTCCGCACAAGGTGGTCTGCCGAAAATGACGGTGGTCATTCCCACCTATCAGCAGGGTCATTTCATCGGGCGGACGATCGAAAGCATCGTTTCACAGAATTATCCCGATCTTGAACTGATTTTGATGGATGGCGGCTCGAGCGACGACACCATGGCGATCGTCGAACGCTACCGGCCGCATTTTTCCAAAATCATTTCGCAAAAAGACGATGGACAGGCGGACGCCATCAAGCGCGGCTTCGACATGGCGACCGGCGACATCATGGCCTGGTGCAATTCGGACGACACCTATGTTCCCGGCTCACTGCTCAAGGTCGGCGCCTTTTTCCGCGATCACCGCGAAGCGCAGTTCGTCTATGGCAACAACAACATCATCGACGCCAACGACGATCTGATGGTCTACAAGGCCCAGCCCGACTTCAATCTCGGCGTCATGCTCTATGCCTATCTCACCGTGCCGTCCGTCTCGGCCTTCTGGACGCGCGATCTCTATCAGCGCGCGGGCGGCGTCGACGCCTCCTTCCGCTTTGGCATGGACTACGATCTGTTCGTGCGCATGGCCAGATTGTCCGCGCCCATTCATTCACAGATCGTCATCGGCAATTTCCGCATCCACGGCGATAGCAAGACCTCGACGCTCGAAACCGTGCGCCAGGCCGAAGACCAGCGCATCAAGACCGCCTATTGCGCCTTCGGCCCGGACAAGCCCTTGATGCATCGCGTCGTCACGACTTGGTACAAGGGCGTGCTGGTCTGGCTCTGTTTCAAAAACGGTAGCCTGTGGGATCGCCTGCGCGGGCGCTGGCAGAATAATTTCAAGAGCGTCTGCTCGTGAACAGCGCCTAATAAGGCTCGCATTTGCCGCGGACGACGTCGCCCGCCGACATGGGCTGGATCGCGCCGGTGGCCCTGCTGAAATCCTGCAAGCTCACGCTGTTCGCGTCGCCGCCCGTCTGGACAATGGCGTGCGTGGCGGCGCCGGTCGTATCGGTGAAATCGCAGACCCAGCCGTTCGGCGCGGCGGGCATGGCGAGGACGCCCGCGCCATTCCGGCATGACGCGCCCGTTTTGATCGCGAAGGCGTAAGCCCCTCTGGCGGCAATGATAGTCGGCCCGTCACAAAACCCGGACGTCACGGCAGGAATTTCCGCAACGGGCCGGTCGCCCGGTGATTTTTTGGCCAGCGCCGGCAATAGCGTGTCGAGGCGCAGCGTATTGGCTCCCCCGTCCGCAAAGGCGCCAAACTGCCGTCTTTGCGGATACCAGACCGTGTCGCGGACGACGCGCGAGATTGTCACTTTTCCGCTCAGCCAATTGTCCCTGAAAATGACTCCCGCGCCCCCGGCCAGTTCGATGGAATCGGCGCCCTGAAACATGTTTTCGGCGACGAGGCCGGCGACAATGTCGATTAACCCGCCGCTCCACTGGAGCGGCTTCTTTCCGTCATTGCCGATGCGCAGGTCGGCGACGCCCGGAACTTCCGAATAATTGCTCGTCACGTCGAAAGAGGTGGCGTTTTGGATTTCGTAATTGCTCAGGCCCGAGCTTTCGACATCATTGCGATGGACAAAGGGTGACATGGTTTGCGTGACCAGAATGCCCTGCGCGCCCGCGTTATAGACGCGATTGGAATCGATGACGACGTGATCGTTGTTGAAATTGACATAGGTGGCCGCATCGCCAAGCCCATTTTGATGCGCATAGGGCTGAATATTGATGCCGACGCCATTGACGCTGCGCCCGGCCTCGCGCGACCGGCCGACAAAACAATTTTCTATGGAGGCGCCGATGGCACCATTCAGGCGGATGCCGTCGCCGCCCGCCGCCGCGATCCCCGACGAACTCATGTCCATCACCTTGATGCGCGAGAGTTTCAGGAAATCGGTCGATTGCGCCAGCAGCGCGTGATTGGCCGCGGAGGTCGTCGCGGTCTGCAAAACCAGATTATCGATCCAGGTGTGCTGGTTCGAATTGACGCTGTTCGCGTGATCGATCTGCAACGCTGGTCCCGCGCCGCCATTCCAGATCGCGGCGCCATTGCCAACAAGGATCACGTTATATTGCTGGAATAAAACCGGCCGCGTCGTGCGGTAGACAGCGCCCGGACGCAACCAGACTACGGAATTCGTTGATTTCTGGGTGTAGCCGACGTCGCCGAGCGCTTTCGATATTCTTGCGAAGGCCACGTCATTAACCGACGCATGCGCTGGATCGCCGTCGCCTGTGGCGCCATAGGTCTCCGGCAAATAGGCATGGGCTGAATCCTTTTCCGACAAACAGGACGCTTGCCCGGCCGCGCCACAGGCGTCCGCGGCATCCGGGCCCGCCTGCGCCGGCGCGCAAATGAGAGCGCCAAGCAAAACGCCGATCGGAAAATTCAGGAAAATTCGACGCATTCCCGCACCCTGTTTTCGCGCCGGTCCTCCTCCCCCAAAACTCACGGCGGAGCGAGAAAGGCCTGGACGGTTCGTTGCAACTCTTCATCGAGCGTCGCCGGCGGGCGCCAATCGAGATTGGTCATCGTCCGCGCGCAATCAAGCTGAAAATCAGCGCACAGCCTTTGGGCGATCGCTCCCGCCCCGCAGATGCGCAGGACATAATTCAGCAGAGCCGGCGGCGCGGGCGTCAGACGAGAGGGACGGCCCATCTCCCGCGCCAACCTGCGCAACAGATCGGCGGTCGAGACATCCTCATGATCGGTCGCATGAAAGATCCCCCCGGCCGCCGCTGGGTGGAGGCAACAACGAACCAGAAGATCGGCAAGATTGCGGACGCCGACCAGGCTGCGCCGATTGTCGAGCGCGCCAAGCGGCAGCGGCACGCCGCGCCGGACCCATGTCATCATCGAGCGAAAATTGGCGCCGACGCCCGGCCCATAGACCAAAGGCGGCCGAACGATCGCCAGTTCGAGCCCGCTCTCGCGCGCCAGACCGGCCAGAGCCGTCTCGGCCTCCGCCTTGGCGACGGCGTAAGGGTCGGCCGGCGCCAGCCTGTCGTTCTCCAGAAAGGGACGCCCTGCCGGCGAAAATTCTCCCAGCACCTTCGCCGTGCTGACAAAGACCATGCGCTTGACGCCGCAGGCTTGCGCCTCCTGCGCCAGCCGTATGGCGCCGTCGCGATTGACTTGCCGATAGAGCGCCAGCGGATCCATGGCGCCGTCTTTCATCACATGGACACGCGCGGCAAGATGGATCACGCTGTGGCATCCCGCCAGCGCCGCCCGCCAGTCGGTCGTCGCCGAAAGGTCGCCGACAAGGCTCTCCCCCGGCAGGGCGCAGGGGCGGCGCACGAGCGGAACGGGCTCATGCCCGGCCTCCAAGATCGCACGCAGGGCTGCGCGCCCGACAAAGCCATTGGCGCCCGTCACGGCTATTTTCATCGGCGCAACAATTCGAGCAGTTTTCGTGGGAATTTCAGCGACAGGCGCAGAGCGTTGGTTTCTATGCCATTCTCAGCGCAGGCGCGCAGAATTTCGCGGTTGATCAGAATGGTCGCGCCAATGCCTTTCGTGCTGGTGCCGCCCGTACGCATGCGCACCATTACTTCCGGCAAATGCCTGTAGCTGATCTTCCCGTCGCCAAAGGCGCGCGCAATCCATTCGAAATCGCCGGCTATGCGATAATCGGTGCGAAACGGACCGACGCGCTCATAGATCGCGCGCCGCACGAACATGCCGGGATGAGCGGGCATCCAGCCATAGGCGAGTCTTGCCGGCGAAAATTGTCCGGAGTCGTAGCGGCGCACCACTTTTTCCGGAGTGTCGGGAGAAAAAAAGCTGACATCGCCCAGAACCGCGTCGAGCTTTTCCGCCTCAAGCAGACGCGCAACCTTTTCGAGAATATCCGGGCCGGCATAATAATCGTCGGCGTTGAGAAAGCAGATCACATCGCCTTTGGCGTGCGCGCATCCCTTGTTCATCGCGTCATAAATGCCGCGATCCGGCTCGCTCACAAACTGGGTGTTCGGCCCCGCCAAAGAGGCGACGACCTCGGCGGTATTGTCGCGCGAGGCGCCATCGACTACGATATGTTCGTAATGCGGCCATGTTTGCGCCGCGACTGAACGTAATGTGTCGGCGATGGTCGCGCCATTGTTGTAGCAGACGGTGATGATGCTGAAGGAAAGGGTCATCGGTCCTGCCACTGACCCGGCGCCGTCGCCATGAACCTGGAGTAGGCGCGGCGAGCCTGTCGCTTTCGGGGAGCGTCGTTGAGCGCGACTTTCAGGCTGAGCGAGCCCAGCAGGATCCAGAAAATGCGATCGGTCACATTTCCGAACGAGGTGAGATCGCCGCCGGCGGGGATCATCGACAGCAATTGCACGAAGCAGAACACGAATTCCGGCGCGCCCAGCACGCGACCCATGCCGACCTGGCGGGTATAATTGAACAGAGGCAGCAAAATCAGCAGCATGACGGCGAAAAGAAACGGCAGGCCGCCCTGCACGCCAAGGCTGAGCAGAAGGCTGTGGGGATCGTAGATCGGGTTGTAGTTGGTCGAGGTCTGCTGCATGTTGACGGTCGATTGTCCGCCCTGCGTCTGCTTAGTGAGCATTCCCTCGCCGAACCAGGGCTGCTTGATGATGCGCTCGACGCCAAAGGTCCAGTTTTCATTGCGCGAGCCGGTAATGCCCTGCTCCATTCTGAATTCGGCGACTTCGGATTGATAATCCGCCCCGCCGACCAGTGTGATCAAGATGGTTCCCACCATCAAGGCGCCGCCGATCGCGCCCGCCTTCACGATGCGGGAGAAAATCGGCCTTCCGTCCACGGTCGTGCTGGCGACGATGAAAATGCCTAATAGAGCCTCGATCAGCGAACTGCGCGTGCGGGTCAGATAAAGCAGGAGCAGGGATATCAGGCAGACCGCGAGATAAAGGAATCTTTCGCGGTCTGTTTTGGCGAATTTGATCGCGAAGGCGGCCAGCGTCGCCACATAGGAAAAAATATTGCAGGCGACCGCCACCGAAATGAAGGCGCCGGCCAGACGCCCGTTGTCGGGGTCGATGGCGAGGCTGGGCACCACGATCAGCATGGGCAGCGACAGGACGGAAGGAACGGCGAAGACATTGAGCACGAGCCGCCAAGTCTCGACGCCCGCCCGCATGCAGACGAAGGGCGTCCAGAAAAAGCAGCTGAAAATCATCAGCGAAAAAGTCACGGATGACAGATAGTTCAGGGCATAATGGCTGACGTAGGAGCCAATGACCGACCAGAACAGGGCGATGAAGGCCAGAAACAGAAAAGTGAAACGGCCCCTGTAGGCCTTGGCCTCCATGCAATAAAAAATCAGCATGAGCGTGGCAAGAACGGCGCTTGCGGCGTAATGGATCGTCGTCGGATCATTGCCCACGAAGATAAAGCTCTTGGCGATGAAGCCCTCGAACAGAAAGGCCGTCGCGAGAAGCAACGCTTGCCATGAGCCCACGCTTTTCTTCGCCGCCCCGATGCGGCGGCTGATCGCAGTTTGAGCGGTCAGGAACGGCACGGCCATGGTCGGACCCTTATCTTGCGCGCCTACAACTTGCGCGCCTCTGTCCTGCGCGCCCTGGCCAGCGGCTCAGGTCGCCTTGCGGAAGAAAGTCGCGTCCGCCTGCAAAAGGCGACCGGTTTTACGATTATAGAAACCGGGGTTGAGCGCCCAGATGTCGAAACCGGACTTTTGCATCTGGTCGATCAGCGACACGAAATCCGGCTGGCCTTCGTAGAGCGGGGCGAGCGACATTTCAAGCTGCACGCCGACCAGCGATTTCAGCAATTCGCGCGCGCCGTCGAGCACCTGCTGTTCGAAGCCCTGCGTGTCGACCTTGAGGAAGGTGGTCTTGTCGCGCACGAATAATTGGCAATCGTCAAGCGTGATCACCGGCGCCTTTTCAACGCCGACATAGCGGGAATCCGGCGCGCCATCCGTATGGTCGGCGAGGATCGGCAGGGCCGAGCTGCTCACCGAATTGTTGGAAATATTCATTTCGATCTCGCCGGCGGCGGCGCCGACCGCGGCGCGCGGCGCGACATCCCACAGCGGATCGGCGGCGGCCGCCTTCATCAGGACCGCATGAGCCTGGGATTGCGGTTCAAACGAAATGATGCGCCCCGTGAAACCGGCCAGACGCAGGGTCGTGGCGAATTGGCCGATATTGGCGCCGACATCCAGAACGGTTTCGACCTTGTGCAGGCTCAGAAACTTGTTCAACTGGTCCATTTCGGAAAGCGAAAAGCGCCTGATCTCCCAGCCGAAGCTGCGCAGACCGCTCTGGATGACCGATTTCAGCTTGGTGACATTGCTCATGGGTTCCGCCTATGGGCTGGAGTTGGTTTGGTCATCGACCGCCTGTCACAGGATCAGGCCGACATATTCGCCCTTCGGGAAAAATGGTTCGAGATAGGGCCATTGATAGAAAAAACGCTCGGCCAGGCGATACATGATTTTGCCCGTAACCGTGGGGACATTCACCTTGGCGACGGTTTCGACATAAACGGTCTTGACGCCAAACAGCTTGCCCATCAGCGCAAAGGCGACGGAAAAGCCGCCGCCCGTCGTCAGAATCACCGCCGGCCGCTCTCGCCGGATGATCGCGAAAGCCTCGGCCAGATTGAGCAGGAATTTCCAGTCGCGTTGCGACAAGGCGATGATTCGCGTGCGGCCCTGCATGTCCGCAGGCTCGACGATCGGCGCGTTCAGGACATAAAGATGCGGACGATCGGCGTAGCAATTGCGCAAGGCGCGAATTTCTGACAGATGCCCCCCCGAAGGGGTGACCAGCAGGACTTTGCCGCCGCCCGGCGCGAAATCGTCCACCGCCTGCTTGATGGTCAGCGCGGCGCTGGCGCTGCCCTCGAATTTTTCCGCAAGTTTGGGATCTTTCAGCGCCTTTTGGGCGACATCGGATAATTCCGCCACATCGCGCAGGGGGTGAACGAGGCCCTGGCGCGCCAGTTCGTCGACAAAGGCGATTTGATGGTCGTCGACAATCTCGTCAAAGGCCTTCAACCTTGGCGCGACAACCGGCTTCTTGCCATGGCGCAGCGCCGCAAAGACCGAGCCGCCTCCGCCATGGGTGATGAACAATTGGCACTCGGCCAGCAATTGCTCGAAACGCGCCTCGGCGACAAAATCGAAGCTTTCGATCGACCCGTAGGCAAACGGCGTATTGCCATGCTGGACGATCACAGGCTGCGGCAAGGAGGGCGCGATTTCGGCCACCTTGTCGAGCAGACGCGCGAAACTCTGCGTGCCATTGCCGATCGAAACAAATGTTCCCATGCGCAAGCCGTCCATCACGCGACAAAGATGACGTTGTAATATTGATTCGCCATGTCCGGGGTGAACGGGACCAGATCGGTCCCGCCCGGCGTCAGCACTTTCGCGGCATAGCCAAATTCCACCATCCGCGCCACGACGGCGAGGACATTGGAATCAAACGGTTTCAGATTGATGTCGAACAGCTCGAGCAGCACGGAGCGCGGACGGCGGGCCGGATCGCTCAGGAGGCGTTCGGCGCCCCTGATGACCATGTCTTCGGCGCCTTCGACATCGACTTTCATGATATCGACGCGCGCGATGCCCTGTTCGGCGATATAGCCGTCAATCGTCACGACGGGCACGGTGATGGTGTTCTCCTCGGCGATGCGATCGGTCGGATGGAGGCTCGAATAGGCGGAATCGACGGAAACCGAAAAGGGCAGCGACCCCTTTTCCGAACCGACCGCGACATTGTTGATTTGAAGGTTGCCAAAGTGGTTGAGGGCCGCATTGGCGCCGATCAGGGCGGCATTCAAAGGAATGGGTTCAAAGACATGGACTTTTCCGCGCGAAGCGCATTTCGCCATCAGCATGGAAAAGAAGCCGACATTGCCGCCGATGTCGAAACAGACATCCTCGGGACGTATGATCGTTTTGAAATAATGGGTCTCGTCGGGTTCAAAACTGCCGAACAGGACGATCTGACGGCCGACATCCTCGTTGGCGAGCGCCAGGAGGTCGAAGTCGGCCAGTCTGACATGACGAACCTGGCGGCGCTTTTTGGAGATCAGCGCTTGGGACGCAAGCATGGCCGATCGGCGGAAGATTTTTCGTGCAAGATTCATCGAATTATCTCTTCAGGAGTGCGTAACTGCCGCGATCGAACGCGGTGAACATCGCCGCGATATTCGAGCAAAGGACGAGGCTGTAGACAGCGCGCATGAATGCGCCGCCAACAACGCCCGAGTGCCTGACAAGGAAAACGCCCGCCAGCAGCGCCAGGACGCCCGCGCCAATGTTGATGAGCGCGACCATATGGGCCTTGTCGCTTCCTAGCAGAAAAAAATGCGGTCCAATGCTTGCCGCGAGAATGACAAAGGCCAAAGTCAGCCATAACAGCAGGCCATAATTCAAATCGGCGAAGTCGGGACCAATCCACATGGTCAGGATCCAGTGCCCGAAGACCACGAGCGGCGTGGCCAGCGCCGCCGCCAGAAGCCCGAAGGCGAGCGTCGCCATCATCGCGATCTTGCTCACGCTTTCGCCCGATTGAATGCGTCGGCTGAACAGCGGGAACAGAAAGCCGGCGCCCGCCGCCGGAATTGTTTGGACCTGCTGCGCCAATTGCAGGCATACGCTGTATTGCGCGAGCGCGGCTGACCCCAGTAGCGCGCCGACCAGCAGCCTGTCGGCCGTAGCGAACATGGCCGAGCCGATCGATTGCAACCACGTCCATTTGCCGAATCGGATCGCCTCGCGGACATAGTCGCCGTCCCAGACCGGGATCAGCGCCCCGCCGCCGAGCAAGGCAGAGGCGAATAGCGCCTTTGCGAGCGCGCGGACAACCGTCACGCCAAGGATCGACCAGAAGATGACAACGAGATCGCGCGTCAGCCAGGCCGCGACGGCGGCCGCGACGACAACGACGAATTTGGCGACGATTTCCAGCTTGGCGGCGATGTCAAAACGCTCCATGCCGCGAATGGAGCCGGAGAAGACGGTGTCGATCTGCTCCAGCGTGATCAGCGCTATGGCGAAGCCAATGATATTGCGCACAACCTCCGGCGCGCCGACCTTCGCCAGCCATGCGCTGTCGAGCGCAAAAGCGGCAAGGGCGATGATCGCCGCCAGACATAGGCTGCTCGCCAAGGTCACCGCAAGGCAGGCGCGCACGGCCATGGCGGCGCCCGCCATGTCGGAGCGCCCGCGATGGGCGGAGACCTCCTTGACCGCGGCCGTGCCCATGCCAAGCCCGGCGATGCCGCCAAATCCGGTAAAGGCCAGCAGGAGCATCCATTGGCCATATTGCTCCTTGCCGAGCATGGCGAGGAAAAACGGCGTGGCGCAGAACATCATCAGGGGATAGGCGAAATATTCCGCCATCCCCCAAAGGCTCTGCGGGGCGTGCAAGGCCGCCGACCGCAGACGCGCGGCCCATGGGGAGCGCGCCAGCATGTCTATTTCACCGCAGAGGAGGCAAAGGCCGCGACCGTATCGACAAGCCCCTGCCGAATATCTATTTTCGGGCGCCAGCCCAGCGCCGCAAGGCGCGCGGAATCCATCAGCTTGCGCGGCGCCCCATCCGGCTTGGAGGCGTCGAAAGCGATTTCGCCTTTATAGCCGCAGGCCTGGGCGATCATCTTCGCCAGCTCTGCAATGGTCACGTCCTCGCCGCAGCCGACATTGATATGGCTCTGCCTCGGCGATGTGTGCCGGTCATACTCCTCCTTCGCGAGTTGCATGACATACACACTGGCGCTCGCCATGTCGTCGACATGCAGAAATTCCCGGCGCGGCGTTCCCGTGCCCCAAATCTCGACTCTTGGCGCGCCGGCCTGCGCAGCCTCATGAAAGCGGCGGATGAGAGCGGGAACCACATGGCTGTTCTGCGGATGGTAATTGTCGCCCGGACCATAGAGATTGGTCGGCATGACTGAGCGATAATCCACGCCATGGCTCGCGCCATATTGCCGGTTGTAGCTCTCGCACATTTTGATGCCGGCGATCTTGGCGATGGCGTAGGGCTCGTTGGTCGGCTCGAGCGGTCCCGTCAGCAAGGCGTCTTCGCACATCGGCTGGGGCGCAAGCTTGGGATAGATGCAGCTGGAGCCCAGAAACAGCAGTCGCTTGACGCCAGATTTAAACGCCTGATGGATGACATTGTTCTGGATCGCCAGATTCTCGTAGATGAATTCGGCGGGAAAGGTGTCATTGGCGTAAATGCCGCCGACCTTGGCGGCGGCGAGATAGACCTGATCGATTTTTTCGCGCGCAAAAAAGTCGGCGACGGCCGCCTGCGACGTCAAGTCGAGCTCGGCGCGCGTGCGGGTCACGATGTCATTCTGGCTCTGCCCGGAGAGCGCCCGAACGATGGCGCCGCCCACCATGCCGCGATGTCCGGCGACGAAAATCATGGTCATGTTTCACTGCTCATCGCGACATTGAAGCCGTGCTTTTTCAACAGCGCATGCTGTTTGGCGAGCGCGAGATCATGCGCGACCATTTCGTCGACCAGTTGCGCCAGGGTGATTTCCGGCTCCCAGCCCAGTTTCGTCTTGGCCTTGCTGGCGTCGCCCAGCAGGTTTTCGACCTCGGCCGGACGGAAGTAACGCGGATCGATGCGCACGATCGCCGCGCCTGGCTTGAGCGCCGTTTCCACGGATCCATCTATGCTATCGACAATGCCGACTTCTTCCACGCCGGAACCCTGCCAGCGCAGCGTGATTCCAAGGCGCCCGGCCGCCATTTCGATGAACTGGCGCACGCTATATTGCTGGCCGGTGGCGATGACGAAATCTTCAGGCTCGTCCTGCTGCAGCATCAGCCATTGCATGCGCACGTAGTCATGCGCATGGCCCCAGTCGCGCAACGCGTCGATATTGCCCATGAACAGGCAATCGTCGATGCCGCAGACGATATTGGCGAGGCCGCGCGTGATCTTGCGCGTGACGAAGGTCTCGCCGCGACGCGGGCTTTCGTGATTGAAGAGAATGCCGTTGCAGGCATATATCCCATAGGACTCGCGGAAATTGACGCAAATCCAGTAGGCGTAGAGCTTTGCGACGGCATAGGGGCTGCGCGGATAAAAGGGCGTCGTTTCCGTCTGCGGGGTCTCCTGGACGAGCCCATAGAGCTCGCTGGTGCTGGCCTGATAAAATCGCGTCTTCCGCTCCAATCCGAGGATTCGAATGGCTTCCAGCAATCTCAGGGTTCCGAGCGCGTCAATATCGGCCGTGTGTTCAGGGCTTTCGAAGCTCACGGCGACATGGCTTTGCGCGCCGAGATTATAGATTTCGTCCGGCTGCGTTTCCTGAACAATGCGGATCAGATTGGTCGAATCGGTCAGATCGCCGTAATGAAGTTTGAAACGTGCATTTTCAACATGCGGATCCTGATAGATATGGTCGATGCGCTGCGTGTTGAATGAACTTGCCCGCCGTTTGACGCCATGGACGACATAGCCTTTCTTGAGCAGAAATTCGGCGAGATAGGAGCCGTCCTGTCCAGTAATGCCCGTGATGAGAGCGACTTTTGCATTCATGATCTGGTCCTGAAACCTTTGGCTTTGATCACGAGGAAGAGCATCGAGTCATGCCTGCCCCATGGTTCGGACTATTAAATTGCGCGGTGCATATCATCGGCAGGGAGATCATGTCCATAAGAGCCTGTGGCTGCGCTGAATGAATCAGGCTGGCTGGCAATATCGTCAACGCGCAGCGTGCCTTTTACCAGCGTCTCCATGACCGACCGGATAGCTATTTCATCGAAACTCAGGGCGGCGGCTTTCAATTTATCGAGAAACGGCTCCAGCTCTGCCCAGGCAAGAAATTTTTCTTCGGATTTATATATGCGTGGATGCTCGGTATAAATGACGTGCTTATCGATGAGCAATTCTTCGAAAAGCTTTTCTCCAGGCAGCAGGCCAGTGAACTGAATGGCGATATCGCCGTTATCCGAGCCTTCTTCCCGGACATCCAACCCGGCAAGATTGATCATGGAGCGGGCCAAATCCGCAATTTTTACCGGTTCGCCCATCTCCAGAAGAAAGACATCGCCGCCGCAGGCCAGCCCGGCCGCTTGAATCACCAATTGCGCCGCTTCAGGGATCAGCATGAAATAGCGCGTGACATCGGGGTGGGTGACCGTGACCGGTCCTCCGCGCGTGATCTGTTCCTTGAAAATGGGGATGACCGAGCCTGACGATCCCAGGACGTTGCCGAAGCGGACCATCGTGAAGACAGCCCTGGGCTGGCGGGCGGCCAGAGCCTGAATGACGAGTTCGGCGACGCGTTTGGTCGCGCCCATGACGCTGGTAGGTCGGACCGCCTTGTCGGTCGAAATCAGCAGGAACAATCCCACGCCGCAGGCGGAGGCGCATCTTGCGAGCGTCAGCGTGCCAAACACATTGTTCATCACCGCGGCGGCGCTGTTTTCCTCCACAAGCCTCACGTGCTTGTAAGCGGCCGCATGAAAGACCGTTTCGACCCTGTGGAGGGTCATGATCCGCCGTACGAGGCTTTCGTCCAAAATCGTGCCAATAACACAATGGGTTTCGACGCCGACGCCCGCGGCATTGAGAACGGCTTGCAACTGCTTTCGGCTCTCGAACAAGGCGAATTCGCTTGAGTCGAACAGGATGAGCTTGGCGGGCTGCTCGATGGCGATTTGGCGCACGAGTTCGGAGCCGATTGACCCGCCGGCGCCTGTCACAAGCACCGTCTTGCCCACGACGGATCGGCCGATCAGCTCCCTGGATGGCTGGACAGGTTCGCGCCCAAGCAATTCTTCGATCGGCACATCGCGAACTTCGGTGATTTCCCAACGACCGCTCGCAAGATCGGACGAGGTTGGCACGGTCTTCACCCCAACGGGAACGCCTGACAGCGAGCGAATGAAATCCCGGCGCTCATGCCGGCGCATTTCCGGCTTGGCGATCAGGAGTTTGCTCGCACCATAGTCGGCGATAATCTGACGCGCCCGCGCGGTGGGATAAACACGCGACCCCAGAACGCGCCGGTGAACCAAGGATGGTTCGTCATCGAGAAAGGCTACGACACGATAATAGCCCTGATTATGGAGTTCGCGTGCGAGTTGCGCGCCGACGGGCCCAGCGCCCAGGACGACGGCCCGTCGCCGGTCTTTCCGCTTCGGAGCTTCCTCCATCACACGCGGGATAAGATAGGCGACCAGCCGTCGCCAAGCGATGAAGGAGAGAATGGAAAACGCCCAGTACATGAGTATGACCGTGCGGGGAAAACCCGCGCCAAAAACGAGAATCACAAATCCCCATAAAATCGACGCGACGCTGAGCGCCAATATGAAATGAGCCTCCATATCCTGTGACTGGTAGCGAGCCGCCGACCTGTAACCGTTCGTTGCGCTCAAGGAGATAATGCTAAGCACGGGGGCTATTAATAACAAATATAACGTTCGGTATTCATGAAATTTTAGCGTTGAATACCGCGCATAGTAAATAACAATAGCAACAACAGTAAGCATAATTAAGTCGCATATCAAAAGAACAAACCATTTAAGTCGGTGATCGAAATTATTTACGGCACGAAACGCTCTGATTAGCATAACCCGCTCCAAAGTTCCGCAAAATATAGTGCTGCGCATCTTTATTCCCGCCGTCCACCAAGCGTGACGACACCACCAAATATTGAAGGGTTCCAGAGAACAGCCCACTCCGAAGTTCTCTATCGGGCGCCAGTCAAAAACGCTTCGATTCCGCCGGCACAGCGCCGCCGTCAGCGCAATATCCTCCCATCGTATGCCGCCACAATAAACATCACGACCATCACCAGACGACATTGGGTTATCCGCGCGCGCCCCAGAACTGTCCCACTAGACCATTTCTCGACGCTATTACAACAGCTTGACCTCGCATTGCTCGGTTTTGACGAGGCCAGTAGATGTTTAACTAATAGGTAGAACGCGTCATCCCGTCAAGGCGCGTCTCCCAGCCACGATTCCCGATTACGCAATCGCGTCGCCTTGAGCACGGCCTACGCAGCCGGGCTCCGGATCGGCGAGGTCTCTCGTCTGCAAGTGAGCTCGATCGATAGCCGGCGCAAACTTATACATGTCGTGGATGGCAAGGGTGGCCGGGATCGTTACGCGATGCTGTCGCCAGCACTTCTCGATATTCTTCGCGCTTATTGGCGGCACGCTCGTCCAGGCCTTTGGCTTTTTCCGGGCCGGGAAGCGGGAGAGCATATCAGTATCGCGGCGCAGCAAGATGCTTGCCGGGTGGCGCGAAAGCGAGCCAGGATCGGCAAGCCCGTCACCACACATACGCTCCGCCACAGCTTTGCCACCCATCTTCTGGAGAGCGGGGTCGATATCCGGATCATTCAGGTTCTGCTGGGACATATCGAGCTGACCTCGACCGCTCGTTACGCGCAGGTCGCCACCAACTTGATCAGTGGGACACCGAGCCCGTTCGATAGCCTTTCCGTCAAATTGATCCCGCCCGGATAGTTCACGGGCATGCGCCCCGCGCTTGAGGTGGCGGATATCTTTTGCCGCCATGGCGAGGCGTACCGCGCCGCGCAACGCTCTCACGTGTCGCCGGACCAGCGCCGTGTCATGGCCGCCATCGAGGCATGCCGGACCGCCGCGCTCGGTGGCCATGTCGAGCGATGCGACGATTGCGGCAACACGCGCATCGCTTACAACTCGTGCCGTAACCGTCACTGTCCGAAGTGCCAGAGCCTCGCGCGCGCCCAATGGCTCGCCGATCGTCAAACCGAGCTCCTCCCAGTTCCCTACTATCATGTCGTTTTCACGATGCCAGCGCCCGTCGCCACCATCGCGCTTCAGAACAAGGCGGCCGTCTATGACATTCTGTTCAAGGCAGCGGCTGAAACAATCCGCGTAATTGGTGCCGATCCCAAACACCTTGGTGCCGAGACCGGCATGATCGCCATTCTTCATACCTGGGGTCAGACGCTCACCCATCACCCGCATATCCATTGCATCGTTCCAGGAGGCGGCCTTGGAGCCGATGGCCGCTGGGTCGCTTGCCGTCCCGGTTTTTTCCTGCCGGTCCACGTTCTATCGCGGCTTTTCCGCCGCCTCTTCCTGGAGCGCTTGCAGGGAGCCTACCAGGCCGGGGACCTCGTGTTCTTCGGCGACCTCGCCCATCTTGGTGAGCCGGAGGTGTTCGCCCGGTATCTCGCGTCCGTGAAGCGGATCGCGTGGGTGGTCTATGCCAAGCCACCGTTCGGCGGGGCAAGCCAGGTTCTCGACTATCTCGGCCGCTATACGCACCGCGTCGCGATCGGCAATAGCCGCCTTGTCGATTGCGAAAACGGAACCGTTCGCTTTCGCTGGAAGGATTATCGAGCCCACGGCATGTGACGATGAGCAGGTGACGATGAGCTATTTGCCCGTGTTTTTCGTGAGGACGGTCCAACCGTCTTCACCCTGGCACGCATTGAGGTGATCGACATCGTTGATCTGTACGTAGCTGACTTCGACGATGTGCTGATTTCTCAATAAATTACGCGGTGCGGCGCGCACCAAAAGCTTCCGGTTCAAGGGGCAATACGAGGACAAGAGTGAGCCTCCCCAAGAGACAATGGAGCTAAAATGGATCTTAACGACAACACTATTCTCGCCGCCGGAATGGACATCTTGACCGCCGTCCTTTCCGCTCTGATCGCCGTGGTGATGCGGGAGAAGCAAAAGCTTCTGGCCCAAATCCGCGACGGTGAAACAAAGGCATTTCGCCAAGCATTTTCCCCGCGACACAACAGTTCCGCTGTTCCAAATGCCCAGGGACGCTCTCGCTTGGACTGGAGCAGGCAATGGGTCACTGTGTATTTTGCGGGGGCCGAGGGATTGAAGCGCCTCTGCCGGGACCTCGGGGGTATGTGTTGATGGAAGATAGGTGTTACATCAAACCTTCTGTGGCGCATGGACCGGCTTGACGCCGTTGAATACGGATCGGTCGTCCAGACGCTGGACGGGTTCGAAACGGAGCTAGGTTTCGACCATTGGACGCTGCAGCGGCTGGCCGCACCGCTTGCGCCCGTTGGACCCGCCATCGAGATACAGCGGGAAGGCATCTGAGTGCAGTTACCGCCGCGCATGACGATTTCGCAATTCGAGGCCCGGCTGCGGATCGCGCTCGAATCCGTCTCACTCCAAAAATTCTATGAAACCGCTGCCGGCCTTGATTGTGCCGCGCGCGGCAAAGGCGCCCGTTTCACCGCTTACCCGGGTAACCGGCGCTCGGCTGCCTTGGAAATCGTGAGTCTCAAACCTCGTAACCGGCAGGATATCTCTCGCCTGGTCGCGATCATTGAGCAAATCCTCGCGAACTTCGAAGCGCAATGATCCCGGCGGGGATCCGCCGCCGGGCTGATCTAACCGGGGAGCCGCTTTCTGAGGAGCCTGCCCGCCGCGCGATCAGGCAACCGCGTTGCGATCCCGGCGAATTGTCCGGGATCTGAACCTGCGACGGCCATCGGCGCCCTGCTTACCCCCGGGAAAGTTAATCGAAACATGCCGGTGATTTCCCGTATGGGCGAAGGCGGCCGGCCAAAATCTAGCCGGCGCCGTTTGATTCCAGAAGGAATCATTGAAGGTCTGCACTTCGGCCGTCCCAGTGAGGGCCGGGGACACCCAGCTTCAACGACACTTGCATTTATACGCCGGGCGCGATCAGGCGCGCCATGACAGACCCGAAGCCCCAAGGGTGTGAGGACAGGTCGTACCTTCTTCAATTCTGATTTGGGGGAAGGCGGAGCTGAGCACAGAGAAGGGGAAGGGCTGGGACCGGACCAGTTACGGCAAAACAAACGTCAAGCGAACCAAGCAGGGGCACCCCCCACGAGACCAGGATAGGAAGTAAAATATGACGACGCGCGTTGACCTGCCCGCCTATAATTCTTTGATCGGCATGCGCATGCCGTGGGAAGTAATTTTGAATCGCGCGGAAAAGACGCCGGCCGCCATTGCCTTCATTTACCGGCAAGATATCTGCAGTTCCCCACCCCACAAAGCGCTCACCTATAGCGCCCTGGCCCGCCGCATCGGAGAGATTGCTTTGCGCCTCAGAAACTTGGGGGTGGATGATGTCCATCCCGCCGGATTGATCGCATCCGAAAGCCTTCAAGCTACCATTGCTCTCTACGCGGCGGAACTGGCGGGCCGCGCTGTGGTCCTGATGCCGGAAGAAGATCCGGGGCACAACGTCCAACTCGCGCGCCTTTGTCACGTCAAGGTCGCTTTGATTCCAGCTGACGAGTTTGACCCGAATCTTGCCCGCCGCCTTCGCGCCGAGGCCGGGGTCACCCATGTTCTCCACATGAACGAAAACGACGTGAACGGCTCGGACGGCGATCTCTTCGAGGGCGAAACGGAGACGCTGGCATTTCACGGCAATCCCGTGGAGTTTCAAAATGCGGCGGCCACGGTGCCTTGCATGGTCATCGAGCGAGCCCCTTGGGCCTATGACCGGCGGGAGATCATCGACAGGCTGACGAGTTCGGCCAACGTCGACCTCGACCAAGAATTGGCTAAGCTGAAAACTGTGCTCCAGACGGGAGTGACAGGCTCCCGGCCTGGCCCCAAGATTACTAAGATGAACGGCAAGGTTGGATAGACCATCGCTTTGGCGTGGCGCGCACAGCGATGGTGGCGCTCCCACCTCGTTCAGGGCTGTGGCTTGACTGGTGACGCCCGGCGAAATTTCTTGCAAAAGCCTTTGGTGGATGGGCAGAAGAGGAGATGGCACTTCCCAACGATAGACTGATCCGCGCCGCCCGCGAACTCCTCCGCGGAGAGAACTCAGGGTAATCGGGTGAAGTAATCCTCCCACGCGAAGCGGGGGAGGGGGACCGCCAGAGGCGGTGGGGGGGCCGCCGCTGGGCGCGAAACTGTCTTATTGAGCTGGACACCGTGGCAAATCCCGTCTCCGCGAGGCACACGAGCCCCCTCCACCATGCTTCGCATGGTCCCCCTCCCCCACTTCGTGGAGGAGGATTGACAGCGGCAGGGCTTCACCCGATTGCCCTGGGAGAGAACTCTGAGTCCGGGGAGAACGCAGCCTTTGAAACAAACCCCTTGACGTCCGTGATTAGAGAACTTTTCAGGGGGCAGACCACGCCAGCGCGTGCCCTTATCCCTCGACGAGCGAGAACAGGTATTTCCCGTAGCTGCTTTTCGCCAAAGCCGCCGCCAGTTGCTTGAGATGGACGGCGTCAATCCAGCCTTGCGTGAAGGCGATCTCCTCGGGACAAGCGATGCGCAGACCCTGGCGCTTCTCGAAGACACGCACGAATTCCGCCGCCTCGAGCAGACTGTCCGGCGTGCCGGTGTCGAGCCAGGCGAACCCGCGCCCCATCTTTTCCACGCGGAGATTGCCCTTGGCGAGGTAGAGCCTGTTTAGATCGGTGATCTCCAATTCGCCGCGCGGCGACGGCTCGAGATTGGCGGCGAGATCGACGACTTGAGCATCGTAGAAATAGAGCCCCGTCAGGGCCCAGTTGGAGCGCGGCTTGGCGGGCTTTTCCTCGATCGACAAGGCGCGGCCCTCGCCGTCGAAATCGACGACGCCGTAACGTTCGGGATCATGCACGTGATAGGCGAAAACCGTCGCGCCTCCGGAGCGCTCCGTGGCCGGGCGCATCAGTTCGGACAGACCGTGGCCGTAAAAAACATTGTCGCCGAGGATCAGCGCAGCCGGCTGGCCATCGATGAATTTGGCGCCGATGATGAACGCCTGCGCCAAGCCATCGGGGCTCGGCTGCTCCGCATAGTCGAGCGAAATCCCCCATTGCGAGCCATCGCCGAGCATGCGCTGGAACAGCGGCAAGTCGTGCGGCGTGGAAATCACCAGGATCTCCCTGATCCCCGCCAGCATCAGCGTGGACAACGGATAGTAGATCATGGG
>JBEKFQ010000054.1:0-21568 GCA_050013235.1 Beijerinckiaceae bacterium | reverse complement strand
CGATCTGCTTGAGGCGTTCGCCGTCGCGGGCGTTCAGTAGGATGCTGACTGTCTGGGCCATGGCTCCAGACTCGCACGCCTCCACGACTTTGTGAATCCTATGTCTGGCTCAATGCACTAGGCGCTCATCTTGCGCGGGAGCCATAAAGCGCGGAGCCGCCGCGCCAGATAAAACAGAGCACGGTGGCTTTTGATGCCGCTCTTGGTTCGCAGCGCCAAGGCTTCGATCAGCAGGAAAAGCCGTCCCATCGGCGTGAGCGCCAAGAAACTGTCGAACAGCGGAATCACGTCGCCGCAAAACATCGCCTTGTAGCGCGCTTCGCCGATCCCGAGATCGAAATGTTTGGTCCCCGCCGCGCATTGCTTCGCCATGACCGCCATGAGCAAGAGATCGCCGGGGCTCGAGCGGGCGACGTCATGGCTGGCATCGAAGGAATTGAACATTCCGCTCCAGCAACCGCGATGCGTGCCACCGCCATAAACCGCGACGATCCGGCCGCCGGAATAGAGAGCGTGGAGTTCGATCCCGGTGCCATGGGGATCCGGCATGCTCGCCGTTTCGATAAACCGGCGCATTGCGGGATCGTCGAATCCGGATACGATATTTTGCGCGCGGAAGCGGCTGGTTTTCTGCGCGAAGAAGGCGTCGAGGATCGCGGCCTTCTCGTTACAGGCGGCGGGCGTTCGATAGGTCAGAGCGCCCCGCGCCGCGAGCCTGGCTTCCTTTTGCCGCAGCTTTTTTCGCGTCGCCTTCGAAAGCTTTCCGGCAAAAAACGCCTCCGCGGACGGCGTGAGCTTCGTGCCAAATGCAACGTTGGGGCTGGACTGCGCGGTCAGCTGCGTGAGGGAATTGGTTTGGCCGGACCATTCGGCCGGTTGGTTCAGCAAGAAAAACGCGCAGGGCCTGTCTTGGCCCATGAGCCCGGCCGCGTCGAGAAGCAGGGCGCGCCAGATTTCCGGCCCGAAGCTCAAGCCGGGTTGGACGAGAGGCATGTTGAAATTGCTGTCCTTCCCCCCGAGAAAGGCCGCGATTTTAAACGGCCCGGCGCGGCGCAGGCCAAGGCAGAGGAGGGCCAAGGGCTCGTCCGCGGTCCCGCGCGCGATCACGTAGAATGGTTTGAGACCGGCTTTGCGGCCGAGCGTTTCCGTCCACGGCAAGAGCCAGGCGCGGGTTTGATAGATGGAGCAGGGCGCGATGGTTTCGAGTTTGGCCCATGTCTCCAGGACGGCGGGGTTGGCGTCCCAATGGACGTCGACGCGCGCGACGAGCGCAGCCTTCGAGGGCGGCGTCTCCGTCGAAGCTTTCCGCAGATCGAGCGTGGCACCTCTTGCCATTATAACCGGCTTCACTGTCTCGAGAGCGGATGCGTCAAACCTTGGAGCATTCCTTTGTGATCGGGAAAATACTCTAACCTCTTATCAAAGAGGCCGAGTTCGAATCACCTGGGTGATTCCGCCCATGTGGAACACGCTCCAGTGTTTCCAGGCACCGCGGCCTCCATACGATGTTCAAAAAAGACAATTGGACTCAATTCGTGAATTTTTTCTCCTGCAGGAAGCGTTAATTATTTCTTGAGGCCCGGCGTTCTTAGTCTGTTTGGGTTTGTCCTGTACTTTGCGATTGATCCACGAGGACATTTGTCATGATACGCGGGGGGAAACAAAAGGTCATCGCGGCGGGGTTTGGCTTCCTCCGGGCCACGCGGCTGCATAGGGCGCTGGCGCCGCTGACGAGGGGTCTTGGCGCGATTTTGATGTTGCATCACGTCCGGCCCTGGCTGGAGCGGCCTTTCGCGCCCAACCGTCTCTTGGAAGTCGATCCCGGCTTTCTCGATGCTGCTTTGACGATGATCAAATCGCGCGGATTCGACATCGTGACGCTCGACGAAGCCATGGCGCGTCTCGCCGAGGGCTGTGACGCGCGCTTCGTCGCGCTGACCTTCGACGATGGCTATCGCGACAATGTTACCCATGCTCTTCCCGTGCTCGAGCGCCACGGCGCGCCCTTCACGCTGAATGTGACAACGGGCTTCGCGGACCGCACGGCGCGATTGTGGTGGGTGGAGTTGGAAGAGGCGATCGCGGCGCTCGATCGCATCGCGGTCCCGTGGGACGGGGCGGCGATCGGTCTGCCGTCGGTTACGCCGGACGAGAAGCAAAAGGCTTTCGAGGCGCTCTATTGGCGGCTTCGCTCCGGCCCGGAGGACCGGCTGTTGGACGTGATCGCCACGCTGCTCGGCCAGGCCGGGCTGTCCTCCGCCGGTATCGTGGATCGGCTTTGCCTGGATTGGGGCGGGATCGAAGCGCTGGCCTGGCACCCGCTCTGCTCGATTGGCGTCCACACCATCACGCATCCCATGTTGGCGAAACACGACGCGGCTTTTGTCCGCCAGGAACTCGTGGAGAGCCGCCGCGTGATCGAAGCCCATGCCGGCCGCCCGGCGCGCCATCTCGCTTATCCCGTCGGCGATCCCGGTTCGGCGGGGCCGCGCGAGTTCGCCATGGCCCAGGAATTGGGTTTTGCCAGCGCCGTCACGACCCGGCCGGGAATGCTGTTTCCGGCGCATCGCGATCACGTTTGGGCCTTGCCGCGTCTGTCGCTCAACGGCAATTGGCAGAGCCTCGAGAGTCTCGATGTGCTGCTGTCCGGCGTGCCCTTCGCACTCTGGAATAAGGGCCGGCGGTTGAACGTGGCTTAGACCGGAGGCCTAATACCCCGAGGAAGCAGCAACCCTTTTGTCGTACAGACGTTCGTCGAAAGATTCACGATACGAGCGAAAAGCGTCGCCGGCACCCTAACGCTATCGCTGGCGGTGACCTATGTTACGAATAAGACAGGGGCGAACGCGAGCACGGAGTAGCGCCGTTCGCCGTTAACATGGAGGCAGGGTCATGTTGCGCAAATTGTCGATGATCATAGCGCTGGGCGCCTTGGTGGCTTTTCCCGCGGCGGCGTTCGCGCATGGCGGTGGACACGGCGGTGGAGGACACGGCGGTGGAGGACACGGCGGTGGTTGGGGCGGCGGACGCGGCGGCTGGGGTGGCGGCTGGGGCGGTGGTTACGGTCCTTATTGGGATTATGGCCCAGATTACGATTACCCCTACGATTATTATGGCTATCCAGGTTACGCCCCCGGTTATTCCTCGGGT
This sequence comes from Beijerinckiaceae bacterium, assembly GCA_050013235.1. GTDB lineage: Bacteria > Pseudomonadota > Alphaproteobacteria > Rhizobiales > Beijerinckiaceae > RH-AL1. Next base: position 18,418 of record JBEKFQ010000054.1, on the reverse strand, counting down.
TACTATTACTCAGGATGCCATTTGTACAAGCACTGGGTTATCCGTCATCACAAGCGGGTCGTGCACTGGGTGCGCGTCTGCCACTAAGATTCAGGCTTCGGTCCGGCGGCATCAATTCTCGCCGGGCCGCTCCATCCAGCGGATCAACGGCATGACCGGGAGAATCCAGGCCATGCCGATGACGGCGTAATAGATGCCTTGGACATAGCCCGGCGCGTCGTGGATGAAGCGGACCTGCGCGAGCGCCATGGCGACGAACGCATAGACCACCACGAAGGTGAGGGTCAGAAACACGCCGATCAATTTGCGTTGACGCCGTCGCATGGCTGGCTCCAAACTATTGGGGGGACGAGGCGTGCGGCATGCCGCCCATGGACTTCCCCGCGCCCTGGCTTTATCTGCCCGTGCCGGCGTTGGTCAATGCGGCGCATGTTGGGGGCTCCTCGCGATGACAGAACTTTCTCTTCCCAAAACCGGCGAAGCCAAGAGCTTGACCGGCCGGATTATCGCCGCGCATGGGGCAGGGCAGGGTGGCGCTGTCGCGCATTGGCTCTGGAGCGTCGCGGCCTTGGTGTTCTTGATGGTCGTGGTCGGCGGCGCGACGCGGCTGACGGAATCCGGCCTCTCGATCACGGAATGGAAGCCGGTGACTGGGGTGATCCCGCCGCTCAGCCAAGCGGCCTGGGCCGAGGACTTCGCAAAATACAAGCAAATTCCGCAATATGCGACCCTGTTCCCGGACATGGATCTCGGCCGGTTCCAGACCATCTTCCTCTGGGAATGGACGCATCGCCTCATCGGCCGTCTGCTCGGAATCGCTCTGTTCTTGCCGCTCGTGGTGTTTTGGGTCCGGGGCCGGCTGACGCCTGCCCTCAAGTGGCGGATGATCGGCCTTCTCGCGCTGGTCGGCTTGCAAGGGTTCGTCGGCTGGTGGATGGTGAAATCGGGCCTCAGCGGCCGGGTCGAGGTCGCGCAAGAGCGGCTTGCCACGCATTTGGTGCTGGCCTCGCTCACGCTGACGGCGTTGGTCTGGCTGGCGGTGAGCCAACGCGTGAGCGCGCCCGTTCAGCGCATCCCCGCCGCCTTGCGTGGTTTGGCCGGCGTGATCCTGGTGTTTGTTCTCGTGCAGATCGCCATGGGCGGGTTGGTCGCGGGACTGCGGGCCGGGCAGGCCTATAATACTTGGCCGTTGATGGACGGGCAGTTCATTCCCCCGGCCGAAAACCTCGGCCTGTTGACGCCTCTGTGGCGCAATCTCGTCGATAATCTCACCACCGTGCAGTTTCAGCACCGGATGATGGCCTATGGCCTCTTTGTCTTGGCTCTGGGGCAGGCCTTGTGGACTTGGCACGCGCTGCCGGGGACGCCGGCTGCCCGCCGGTCCATCGCCCTTGCCTGCCTCGTCACCACGCAGGCGGCGCTGGGGATCGTGACGCTTGTGCTCGCGGTGCCGCTCTGGGCGGGCCTGCTGCACCAGGCCTTCGCGATGATCGTCTTGATCATGGCCGTGGTGCATGTGCAGAGACTGACGGTGAAGGCCTGAGGTCTCGCCTTTTCAATCCATTAGCCCTCATCTGAGGGGAGTTGAAGCAGTTTCAAAGTATTAACGCGAAGAGACCTGACTTTTAGCCCGCCAGTTCGATCTTCGGGCACCGGTTCATCACGACGGTAAGGCCGGCGGCCTGCGCCTTCAGGCCGGCCGCCTCGTCGAACACGCCGAGCTGGGTCCAGATGACTTTCGGCTTGATCTCGAGCGCCAGGGCCTCGTCCACGATGCCGCCGACGGCCTCCGAGGCGCGGAAAATATCGACCATGTCGATGGGGCGATTGACATCCCTCAAGCTCGCGAAGACCGGCGCGCCGTGGATGGTCTGGCCGGCGAGAGCGGGGTTGACGCCCACGCAATCGAAACCCCGGCCGAGCAGAAAGGCGAAAACTTCGTTTGAGGCCCGGCGGGGATTATCGGACAGACCCACGACGGCGATGGTCTTCGTCCCGGCAAGAATGGCCTCGATCTCGGCGTGGCTGGGGCTGAAGCGGGCCATCGAGATTCCTCTTTTTCGATAAGAGTCAGATTTTGCTGAAAATGCTCAGCCGCCCGTGACGCTCATGTGGCGCGCGGTGGCGGGGCGTTCGACGGCGCGGTCGATCAGGAAATCGTGCCCCTTCGGCTTGCGGGCAATGGCCGCGGTGATGGCCTCGTTCAGTAAGCTGTCGCCTTCCGAGGCGCGCAAGGCGGCGCGGAGATCGGCGGCATCTTCTTGGCCGAGACACATGTAGAGCGTGCCGGTGCAGGTGACGCGAACGCGGTTGCAGCTCTCGCAGAAATTATGCGTCAGCGGGGTGATGAACCCGAGCCGGCCGCCGGTCTCCGCGATTTCGACATAGCGCGCCGGGCCGCTCGTCTTATAGGCGAGATCCTTCAGCGTGTAGCGGTCCATGAGATCCGCGCGGACTTGCGTCAAGGGCAGATATTGATCGAACCGGGCGGCGTCGACTTCGCCCATCGGCATCACCTCGATCAGGGTCAGATCCATGCCGCGCCCATGCGCCCATTCGATCATGGCGGGGATTTCGGCATCGTTGACGCCCTTCAGCGCGACCATGTTGATCTTGACGGCCAATCCCGCGGCTTGTGCGGCATCGACGCCGCGCATGACTTGGGCCAAATCGCCCCAGCGGGTGATGGCTTTGAATTTTTCGGGGTCGCGGCTATCCATCGAGACGTTGATGCGCTTGACGCCCGACGCCGCGAGTTCGCCGGCGAATTTGGCGAGCTGGGAGCCGTTCGTCGTCAGCGTGAGTTCCTCGAGCGCGCCGGTTTCGAGATGGCGCGACAGGCCGCGGATGAACCCCATGACATTTCGCCGCACGAGCGGTTCGCCACCGGTCAGCCGGATCTTTTTGGTGCCGCGCGCGACAAAGGCGCTACAAAGGCGGTCGAGTTCCTCGAGCGTCAGCAGGTCGCGCTTGGGCAGGAACTCCATGTCCTCGGCCATGCAATAGACACAGCGGAAATCGCAGCGATCCGTGACGGAGACGCGGATATAATTGACGTGGCGGCCGAAGGGATCGACGAGCGGGCTCGCGACGGGATCGACGAGCGGGCTCGCGATGGGGTCGACGAGCGAGCTCGCGACGGGGTCGACGAGGGCACTTGCGGCGGGGTCGCTATGGGTCAGAGGTAAGGCGGGGACAAAGGTCATGTCTGGTATATAGCGCGGACCGGAGGGCAAGAAAGCTCTTCTTTAAGGATGAAAAATGGATTCTTCGCAAACAATTTGGCCAACCGAGATCAAAGTCGGCGACGGCGGCGCTTGTCTCAAACTGACGTTCGAGTCGGGCGAGGCATTCGTTCTCACGGCCGAATATTTACGCGTCATGAGCCCCAGCGCCGAAGTCCAAGGCCATAGCCGCAAGGAACGGAAGACGCTGGGCGGCAAAGCCAAGGTGAGGATTACCGGGGTCGAGCCGGTGGGCACTTATGCCGTGCGGCTCAGCTTCGACGATCTGCATTCGACCGGGCTTTATACCTGGACCTATCTCCACGAACTCGGCGCATCGCAGGCCACGATATGGGCCGGTTATATCAAGGATTTGGAGACCGCCGGACTCAGCCGCGACCGTCCCGGCGAAGCCAATGTTCACGGCGATAATAATCAATGAAAAGAATCGGATATATCCGATTCTTCATAAGTTGGTAGAGCTCTGGCCGGTGGCCGGTTTAGCGCTGGATGATGACCTTGGTGCCGACTTTCACGTGCTCGTAGAGGTCGGCGACATCCTCATTGGTCATGCGGATGCAGCCCGACGAGACGGCCTGTCCAATCGTTTCCGGCTCGTTCGAGCCATGAATCCGGTACAGGCTGCTGCCGAGATACATGGCGCGGGCGCCCAGCGGGTTGTCGATCCCACCGGCCATATGGCGGGGCAGGTCGGGGCGGCGGCGCAGCATCTGCGACGGCGGCGTCCATTCCGGCCATTCTTTCTTGGCGGAGATCGTCTTGACGCCGCCCCAGGTGAAGCCGGGCCGGCCGACACCGACACCATATCTCACGGCCTGGCCGTTGGGCAGAATCAGATAAAGCCGCCGTTCCTGCGTCGAAATGACAATCGTGCCAGGCTTTTGGGGGCCTTGATAGCTCACGATCTCACGCTGCGGGGCGACGGCGAGCGGGCGGCCATCGGCGCTTGCCGCGGACGGATTCGACTCCAAGAAGTCGAAGAAACCCGCTTGAACCGGGGCCGCGCCAATGACCGGCGCAAGCATTGTCAGAGCCGCGAAAGTCATAATTTTATAATTCATGATCCGTGATCCTCTGTCGCCGGCCGCTGTGCGAGCCATTCGTACGTACAAAATATAATTTTGTCATGACGCGCGCTTCGGCGATAGCTGCAAGGCGCGCGCCGGGGTTTGAACGGAAAGGTTGCCGCGGGGCGAGAAGACCATAGCGTCTCGCTAATTTTTGGTCCAGAAGGTCCCAATGCCGCTGCCCATCCCCTTGGCGATCGCCATCTACATCACGATCTGGTTCGTCGTTCTCTTCACGATTCTGCCGATTGGCGTTCGCTCCCAGGCGGAAGAGGGGGACATCGCCCCGGGGACCGAACCTGGCGCGCCGATGGCGCCGCGGATGCTTTTCAAAGCCGTTCTGACGACGGTGATTTCGGCCGCCATCCTGGCCATTTTGCTGGTTTATTTCAGCTGGGCCAGGTGAGGCGGCACATCCCGTCAACGGTTTTCCCTCGGCCATGCCTTGCTTTGCGGCCGCGATCGGTCTAACTGCTCCTCGTCTTGAGCGCGACACGGACCGGTGCTGGCACTTGTCCGCCCCGGGCGCTCTCGACGAAAGCTTGAAACTTTGACAACTTGAAACTTGGCATCCCCGGACTCGCGTCTGGAGCCTTTTTCAAGAGCGCGTAGCTCAGCCGGTAGAGCATCTGACTTTTAATCAGAGGGTCTCGGGTTCGAATCCCGACGCGCTCACCAACAAAATCAAGCTGTTGGTGGATTTTTAGAGGGTTCCGGGAACGCCGTAAGAATCTTGCGGCCCTCATGCGGACCCCGGCGGCACGTTTCGGGAAACTGCTTTAGCTCAAGGCGCCGGGGGCTGGGCTTGTTCGAGCGGCGAAGGTCGGCACGAGCACTATTCGGAATTTTGAAGCTGGCCGATCTGTGCCGGTCGCGAATAACCTTGAGGCCATCCCGCGCGCTAGAAGCCGCCGGCGTGATCTTCGTCGAGGAGAACGGCGAGGGACCGGGTGTGAGATTGAGGAAGTGTCATATGGCCAACGAACCCATCTACGTAGACGCATCGCATTCGGCCGTTTTGAACCACGGTGCCACATCGATAAACTGCGCCACACTGCAAGAGGCGGTCATCGAATTCAGGAAGTTGTCGAAAGACCGGCAGGAGATCGCTTCAATTATATCAGTCGGAAGGACTTACAACCCGTCCGAGATAGAGCGGCTTCACTATGGACCTAAGCCAAGTGCTTGAAACAACCGAGATGATCTTCGCTGCGGAAAACGGCGAAGGTCCGGACGTAAGGCCGAGGAAGGAGCAAAAGTGATTTGCCGCATGCGATCCTCTGAGCCGCTAGGTTTTTTTTGGGGGGCAGATTGTCCTGCGCGGCCCATATTCTTTGCTACCAATCGCCTTGCTATGTCCCAGACAAGCCATTAAGTGACGTGTAACGGCTAGGTGCGTCACATGGGATACACCACCGCGATATGTCGAACCGCCCGCCATTCGGAACTCGGTCCTTAATTGACCGTTAGGTGAGTCGACGGTAAGATACGTCATCAAGCCCCTGGCAGTACGCTTTCCGCTCGGCAGACGCCGACCATAGAGGGAAAGCCGAGCCCAGGGGTTTTGAATTATTGGCGAGCCTCGAATGTATAGATACAGGATGGCCGTCCTAGTCGACGGCGGATTTTTCCTTAAGCGTCTTAAATCTCAATATCCTTCGGTCGACGCAGGCGACGCTAAGGCGGTCGCCCAAATTATTCATCAGCACGCTTTACGGCACCGCAACCAGATTACTGGTGCTGACTCCGCGGGTAAGATCGTTGAGACATACGACCTCTACCGCATCTTCTTTTATGACTGCGCTCCGCTCGAAAAGAAGATGCAGCACCCCATCAGCAAAAAATCGATAGACTTTGCCAAGTCACCGATTGCGTTATTTCGTCGTTCATTACACGATGAGCTAAAGCGCAAGCGCAAAGTAGCACTTCGGATGGGTCATCTTCTTGACACGACGGAATGGAAACTCAAGCCAGGTGTTTTGAAAGCTTTAACAGGTGGCAGGAGACGGCTTGAAGATTTAACGGATGAGGACTTCTCGATCGATACCCTACAAAAAGGCGTCGACATGCGCCTTGGTCTTGACGTGGCTTCGCTGGCCTACAAGAAGCTGGTCGATCAGATCGTCCTCATAGTCGGTGACAGCGACTTTGTGCCGGCCGCAAAGCTCGCTCGTCGCGAAGGAATCGACGTTATCCTCGACAGGCTTGGCACCAACGTTCACGATGCGCTCAATGAGCACATCGACGGCGTTAGAACGTTCAAGGGCAACAACCACGCCCCGCATGGACCTCATCAGATTGTTCAGCAGGACACGATAGCTATCGTGGCTCAGCGGACAACCGTCATGCAGGATGACGATACCATCGACCAGGAGTAGCTATGCGCCAAATCGCCCTAGCCGCCCTGCTTTGTTTCGGACCTGGGATTACCCTACTCGGGAAACTTACGGCCGGATGCCAAAGCGCCGGGCTTGTCCAAGCCGCCCCGCGAGGGCCGCGAGAGCGATGAGCCGCTCGCGGTTTCCGTCGCCGAGCGGGCGGAACGCATCCTCACCTAGAACGGCAATCCATGCGCCGCGCTCGCGCTCGATCCAATCCGGCTGTTCGGTCTGCCGGCTAAGATCGGCGCCGATCTCGTCGATCGAACGGTTTGACAATCGGCTCGCGAGATCGCTCCAAAACTGCCGGATCAAGGCCGGATCACTGTCGAAGTGCCAGGCTCGATAGAATCGTCCGCCATGGCGTTCATGCCATTCGTCCCAGGTCGAAGCGAAAGCCGCTTGCCGGATTCCATCCGCGGGGATAGTCATCATCATTGCGTAACACCTGTTGTTGAAGGCCGCTCACGACGCCACATCGTTGAGCGGTCTTTTTTATGAGAGGGGTGGCGGCAAACCGCCAAGCACGAGCACTGGTTCGCGGTTGGCTACGGCGAGCCTGCCCACTGTTTCCGCGAAGTCTTCCTCGCTTTCGAGAGGATCTCGCGTCCAGCTGTAACCGCCTGCCTGGGCATGGTTTAGCCCGTAGTCCGGCAAGCCGCCGTGTACGGTCACGACCGTGAGCCCGCCGCCCTTGGCGTGCTGTTCAAGTGCTGCGAGTCTGCTTGCGATCGACATCTCAGAGATTCCTTGCTTCAAGTACGGCGATGCGAGATTCCAGATCCGCCGTCTCGATCGCGCGCCGGGCAAATTCGACGACCACGGCCAGGCTGCCGGCCTCCTCGCATGTCAATTCGCCTCGACCCACTGCGCCCACGATCCGGCTCGCGGCATCGATGATGTCGTGAGGGCAATTTATGGCCGGCAAAGCGATTGCGACCGGACGTCCGCGCCGAAGTGAAATAGTGCGGTCGAGCACGATTCGCGCGGCGACCATGTCGCCGGCTTTGGCCGCGTCCACGACCGCGCGAATGATGTCCGGAGTTTCCGCCGTCATCATTCGCGCAGCGAGCTCCATCATGGGGCTCCTTGAGCCTTTTTTGCGCCCAGCGGGATTTCCGCTGGTTCCGGGCTTGAAGGCCATGATATCGCTCTGCTTTCTGCAACGAAGATCAATTCAATCGTGCTTCAAATTTATCTTCACGAGGCGACCGGGAGGCGTCATAAATTGACCCATCCAGGCCTTCGGAGATCCGAAGAACTCGCGGATTACGCGCCCGCTCACATCCGTGTGCTGGCGTTCCATCAAGGTCCCTTCGGCCACGTCGGGCCGATGGGATGCCGCCACGGCATCCGCGTAGATCGATTTTTCGATGCCATTCAGGGCTTCGCCACTCACACTTGCCAAGTCGACAGCTTTGAAGGTCTTCGAGAAGTGCTGCCATTGGCGAGCCAAGCGGCGCCGATAGGCTTCCGGCCGCTCACCCGACATCGGTGGAGGGCTTCGCATCCCGTGGCTTTGCGCAACGCTATCAGCTCGAAGCTGGGCCTTCGCACATTCGGCCCCGTCGTCGAGAGCGACGGCGGTTCCAGGCTTTTTCCCGTCTGGCCGCATTTTATTCGGCATATCGTTGTCGTCGTCTAGGCCGTCGTCGGTGACGTCAGCAGCGGGCGCTGGCTTTTCGAGCTTGTCCAAGCGTGCCGACATGGAGGTCAAGAGCTCAAGGATTTTGGCGTTCGTGCCATCGGCAGCTTCAGCATCGGCGAGCTTCTTTTTATCCGCCGCCGCGACCGCTTCGCCGATTTCGTCGGCACGCGTCTTTTTCACGTCAACCATTTGTTTTAACTCCTGTTTCAGATTTGTCTACGCCGCTAGCCGGCGCGCCTTTGCTCCATACCCCTTGGGGTACAACCGCCAGATGGTCTAGTAGTTCTGGTTCGCCTTCCACGCGAAGGGCCGCTCCATCGCTGAGCTTGATCACGCTCGTGTCCCCAGCGGGGAACTGCACCGCCGGGCTCGTGTCGACCTCAAACTCGCCGCTCGTAATTTGGGCGGCGATGGCCTCGTCAAAGAGGCGGCAGACGCCCCATAGCTCCGTCCCTTGGACGTATGCAAAAACGACGGTGCCCACGACGCTTTCGCGGAAGGTTTGGGCACTGAGGACGTTGCCGGCGGGGTGGCCGATCACGACAGGCAAGCCCAAAACCCGCCTAAGCATCGTCTCGGACAAAAAAATGCTCGGCTCGCGATAGCAAAATTCCTGATGCTGGCCTCGATAGGCCGCGCCGGTGCCGCTGACGCGCAGGTTCAAATAAAACGCATTGGCGAATTTTGAGCCGCTTGGAATCTCTCCGCGCGAGACGGCGGCGGCAAAGTCGAGTTCGGTTCTCATGGCGCCGATGCCTCGCTTGCCCGCCGGATTGCCTGTTGACGGCCGGACCCATGATCGCTCGTCTCGACAGGTTCGTCGAAAGGCGTGGTGGCAACCCAGCCAAGCAGCACCCTGTTAATCAGCCATGATCTGCTAATGCCCGCGATTTCAGCGCGGCGATCGATCTCGTCGCGCAGCTCGGATTCGATGGTGGTCGAGGTTTTTACTTTCATGGGACTTTCTTATGACTTTTTTTTAGTTCGGGGTCAAGTCAGCCTACCTTGTGGGATAGAATAGTCAACCGGACAGGAAGTCTTGTCTAACAAGTTACGCAGTAATCGCAGCGCCGGTAAGAGCGGCTCCACTGCGCATGCTTCAGGCGTTGCCGGCGGTCTCGTTCGCCGGGCGCCTCTCCGGTCAATGCGGCGGCGGCTCATCCTGAACCGGCGCCCATTCGCGGCGTTCGTTTGCGTATTCGAGCTGGAGGATCCGGCCAAAAAGCTGGCCATTTTCCTGGCGTAGCTTCTCGATATCGGCCTCGCGCTGTTTGTTCTGGCGGCTGAGGTACAAAAGAGCTTCGACGATGTCGCGGTTGTCCATCTGAACCGCCGCCGGGTCGCCGGGCTCGTCAATTTTATCAACCATGGTTTATCTCCTTTTTTGGGCCTCGCAGATACGCAGGAGGTCCGCAGGATGGTTGTGTTGCGGGAAAGGCAAGCAACACGTTGATTTCATTGGGCAGCAATCCCCAGGCCCTCTGATTAGAAATCAGCTGCTAGCCTAAGCTGAAGGAAACTTCGCGCCACATCCGCTCCTAAGCTTTCCGGACATTTGTCCGGCTCACCCACGTGGCCGGGTCTCGCCGCGCCTCATAGGCGCGCCAGACCAGTCTTCCGGCGGCGACGGCCTCGCGGCATGCGCCCTTTCCCCGGAGATACTTCGCCAGCTGGTCCCACGAAACCACATCGGGGAACTGCCGATCGCCCAAGGCAGCCGCGGCAAAGTCACCGCGAGGCGTGTCTTCCGGCGCTATCGACCGTAGGAATTCCAGGAAGGTCATTGGGCCGCCTCCAACGCCTTGGCTCGGTCCGCATCGAACTTAGCCACCGCCACCCACCTCATCGACTCCGCCCGCAGCGCCGCCATCTTCACCCGGTGCAATGCGATCTGGTCCCATTCTTCCTTGCTCTTATGAATATGGAGGCGGCCTGCGTTTTCCGTCCAGGCTTTAAAGGCGGGGATGTAGCGCGGCAGAAAATCCTTTTTGCATGTGGCCACGACTTCGGGCGCAAGAAGGCGCTTTAAATCCGAGTCTTTTATCGGAAAGAAATTAGGCAGGGTCACATAGAAGCTCGCGAATCCATCCACCATCAGCAGAGCAAAGCGGTGGTTCAGGTCTTCGATTGTAGTGACGCTCTTCGTGATGCCGCCAAGTTCAATTTGAGTGTTCATCGATTTCTCTCCTGTTTGTTTGAAACCCACCGGACCATCCGAGGGGCGACTTGCCGAACTTGCACTCGCGCGCACGAATAGATTTTAGGGTATGGTTAGAGAAAAAAAGGTAGATCGCCTTTTTCTATACATGCGCGCATGTGCAAGTCCGGTAAGTCGTAAACCTAAGGGCGTGAACCGCTAATTTTACAATCTGAAAAACCAGTTCCAAGGGATTTGTCCGCGCGCGCGAGTGCAAGTCCGGTAAGTCGGTCATGACCGCCCCCGGAACTCCCCGAGAACGTCCTTAGCGGAGGCAATTCTCTCACGCTCGCTTGCGCGCCGCGTCCGCTCCTCCGAGGCTCGCGCCGCGAAAACGATGTGAATGGCGGGGTTGATTTCCCACTTGAAACTATCTCGCCGAACCTGGTCGGCGCGGCGGCACCACCCCATGACGGAAAGTAACGCCATAGCCTTGTTTATTTCATCGTTGAACCCCCGCAGGGCGTTGTAAGCGCGCCCAACCTCGGAAGCCGTGAGCGTCGCCGAGCGATGCGTCAGGATATGCCCCGCGATCCATGCCGCGTGTTGCATGGCTTCTCCTTGCCCGATCATGGTTCTGTGTACGTGCGCCGCGTGAGGGATCAAATATCGCGTGAAGAACCGATGCGCGCGCTCGGCCGTGGCGGCCTCGACTTTGCCGATCGGCTCGCCGAAAATGGCGGTGGTTTCGATCACATGGAATGCCAGTAGGATTCGAGCGAAAAACCCATCGAATTTTTGTGCGAATCCCGCGAATGCGGGGCTTATTTCAGGCAGGGCGGAAAGGTTCTCAAGGAGCCGTGTCACGTCTTCCCGGTAGTGCTGCGCGCCCTCCGTCAGCCGGATTGGCGTCGAGTCGAATGGGGTGAGGTCCGCAAGATCAAATATCAGATCGTGATAGCCCTTAGCCGCCGTTTGGTTTGGCTCGCGGTCCATACCAGGGCCGTTTCTCTGGCAGTTTACCGGGAGGAACCGTTGGACCAGGCCATCGTCGGAAAGGTGCGGCGCGAGCTTGCGCAGCTTGTCGGGCTGGATCCCGCCGAGGAGGCTTACGCCCCAATTCGGAACATGGACGGTCCCGCGGCTTATGCGATCGATCACATGCTGACCGCCGTTATATAATTCCAGCCAGTCTTGGCGATCACGGCCGCCCTTTGCTTTATATGTATCGAAGCTCCCGAATAGCGCCGCGAGTTCGTCAAAAACGCCCAAGAGCCCGCCGGGGCTATCAGGCAAGATTTCCGACAAGGCCTCGACCGTTGCGTCGTTGATCAGTGCCCGCCGCACGGGCGGCTTTTCAGGCGGCAGCGGCGGCTCGCCCTCGGGCTTGGCTGCGTACTTTTTTTCCTTCGCGTCATAGATCTTCTTTGCGAGTTGATAGGCCGCCGCCGCTCCCTTGCCAGCGTTAAACCATCGGGTTGCAAGAGCGCCTAGCGGTGCCACGGCGGCTTTCATGATCGGGGTCTTCTTGGTGCCAGGATCCCCAGCAAGCATTCCCCAAAGGCGGGCACTCTCGACATAGCTCGTGTCGTTCCGCTTCGGCTGAATCGTGAAGCCGTCATGGATGCAAGATGCAGCGACCACGAGGCAAGCCAGCGCGATGGCGCCTGGTTCGACTCCAAGGCGCTCGCCTTCGTCCCTGGCAAATTCCTCGATTACGCCGGGAAGCGCGTTGGCAGGCAGACTGGGGAGCCCAAGATCGAGAGAAGTCCCAAACAGGTCCAGGGGCTCCGGCCAGGCGTCAGCTTCAGGACTCGCTCCCGGCGTGCCTGGCAAGGCCGTGGACGGCTCGATGTTGCCGAAGGATCGTTCGGCGACACTTGGCGGCACCGGCCGCGGGCTTTTCATTCCTTTTGAGATTCCGGATTCGAGCGTCGCTTCGATCTCATCCTCACCAAGACCGCACGCCAACGCGGCTTCACGCAGACGCGCTCGCGCCTCGTCTTCGTCCAGCGCGCCTACAGGCACGAGCGTCCCGAGGACAAACGCGGCTCTGTTCAGGGCGGTGTTTCGCGTTCCAGAACCGGCCGAAGCCATCTTCGCAATCTCGGACTTGAGCGCCTTCGCAGCGTAATGCTCATGACCCGGGGGCCATGGCTCGGCCGGTACGTTTTCGAGCTTCGCCCGTGGCTTTGGCTTGAGCATCTCGAAAAGCCACGCCGGCGCCTCGCTCAGCGGCGCATTTTCGTCGACTACCCGATAGGTCCGGCCATTCGCATTGCGGCTCGGGGGCAGGACGATGTAACCGCCGTCCCCGCGAACATCGATTCCCGGAGGCAATTGGCCCGTGCGATTGCCCACGGGATGGTCCCGGTTCCAGCGAAAAATAATGTGCAGCCCGCCGCTGGGCGTCTCGTTTGTGCTCGTCACGACGGGCCCATGGGCCTCCAGCAATTTTTTCCACGCCTGGCGGCCGTCCGGGCCGCCAGGCTCTTTTGGAATATCAAGATCGATGACAAAGACGCCACTCCGCGGGCCCGTCGGCATCGCAACCGTGGCGTTCGGCCACTCTGCCCACCAAGCGCAGATCTGATCGAGATCAGTGGTCGCGGCCTTGAAACCTGTTGAGACGAGAGGCCGCTTGTCCAAGGGATTGCATGGAAAAACAGGAGTGCCGCGCTTCGCGTAATACAACGCTGCCACGAGCATAGGCTCTTGCGTTTCGCCGTCAGTGGGGCTATTTGTCATTTGCGAAAAAACCTGTTGAGCAGTGGCTTGCCAGCGCGCTGCATGGATAAATTAAGAGGCCCTGGCTAGGGATTGGCCGGGGCCTTTTTTTTTTATGTCGAGCCGTTGAGCGGCGGCAAATTGGCTAGAAGCTTCTCGATCGAGGAGCGCAAAATAATCGTGCGGCCCCCCATCTTTTTTGCTTCGATCTCTCCGGCTTTCACCATGTTGTAGAGCTTTGCCTTTTTAATGCAGAGCACTTCGCAGGCGTCGGGAATCGTGTAGGCGAGGGGTGGGGCGCTGGGAGTGGCCACGTCAGTTGCTCCGTGTGCGTGGCCGGAGCGGAATGCTCGGTTGGCCAATAATGGAAATATATATCCGGGATCGGAAAAGCACAAGAATTTGTTTGTTGTCCAACTTGTTACGCGGAAATAAGAGCCGCCGCCGCGAGCCACGCGACGGCTTTTTTTTTAGCGGCCATCAGCCCGCCCGCTGCAATTCGTCGGCGCGATGTTCAAAGGTGTGGGCCTTAACCCACTCTCGGGCATCCCCTTGCCGATAGCGGATGAAGCGTTTTCCGATCCGCACCCATTTTGGTCCGTCGCCGGTTTGACGCCAGCGCTGCGCGGTTCGTGGCGCAATTTTAAATTGCTCGCAAAATTCGTCTTCGCTTAGGTATCGATCGTTTTCGCTAGACATGAGATGTCCCGTCCATTCCACGGCTCATTGTGAGCCGCCACAGGACGCAAGATGTCCGCTCCGCAGGATTGTCGCTAATTGTCGATGGTGAGTAATTGCCGGCGCTTATTTCTCCGACAGCGCGACCCCGGACTGGACGGCGGCCCGCGCCTTGCGGCACACGTCGCGGCTCGCCCCAAACGTGGCCCGCATGGTCTCTTCCGTCATGCGAACGAGGTCGTTTCGATCATGCTTTTGCATCGCGGTCAGCACGAAAAGAAACTTTGCCGGCCGCGGCCCGCGCGGTCTCGAGATCGGATCTTGCGCGGGGGCTGGCCCCGGTGCGGTTCGGGCGGCAATTTCGCTTGGCGGCGCGCGAAAGGGATCCGTCCAATCGAAACCGGGATTTCGCGGCGACGCCGGGGGCAGACTCGGCAGGCTCGTTTCGCGATCGCTCCGCAATTCGGCGATGGCCGCAGCGCAGGTTCCCACATCGACGTGGCGATCGTAAAATTGCTTCATGTGCGGGTGTTCGGAAAAATATAGATCCAGCACTTCGGACGCCGGCCTGCCGACGACGCGGGCCATGAGATGGCGTTGAAAAGCGTCGCTAACGGCAATCAGCCAAAACTCATTTAAAAGGCTGGCCTCTTCGCCCGCGCGCTCAAGAAGTGAGCGGCCTTTGCTCTTCGTCGTCATTACCGCCCCCCGCGAAGGCTGACGACATTCGAACCGCCGCCGCGTTGAACGACATGCGTCGCCCATGCCTCCAGCGCGGCGGCTCGTTCTTTTTCGAACCCGTGGCGCTGATAAACCGCCGCCACACCCGCGAGCTTGGCGGGCTGATGCGCAAGCAGCTTATCGACCACGATGCTATCGAACCCGAGCCGCGCTAGCGTTGAGACCCCGGTTCTCCGCAGGTCGTGCAAGCGCCAAGGCTCGGGCGCCGGGGCTTTGTTTCCATTCCCCGCAGCGGCCCCGGCGCGCGCTTTCTCAATTGCAGCGTCGAGCATGAGCTTGGCCTTTGAGAAGCCAGAAATAGGGGTCTTGCCGGTCGTGGTGAAGACGAAATCGTTGTCCTCGACGCGGGGCAGCGCGCGCAAGATCTCGCGAGCCGGTCCGGACAAATGAACATCATGCGGCTTTGCATTTTTCATTCGTGAACCGGGGATTCGCCACGTGTCGAAATCGTCCGAAATCTCGCTCCATCGCATCCCGGCGACTTCGTCCCGGCGCTGTAGCGTGAGGGTGGCCATTTGGAAAAACGGGCCGAACGGATAGGGCAGGGCTCCCGCCGCCGCCCATACTCCGGCAAGCTCGAGATCGGTCAGAACGCGATCACGGGATTGCGAAGCGGTAGCGATTGGCAATCCCTGAAACGGATTGGTTGGAATTTTTCCGCGTTTCAGGGCCCAGCTGTAAGCGGCTCTGGCATAGGCCATGGTGCGCGCTGCCGTCGGCGCCTTGCCATCCCTCACCAAGCGATCGAGAACATTGACCGCGTCGGTGCGCGTGAGCTTTGCGGCAGGCCTGTTGAGGAAATCGGCGAACACGAGGCGGATGGCCCTTTGTGCCTCGCGGGAATAGCTCGCGCGGCGGCTCGCGAGGTGCAAGGCGGCCCATTCCGTTACGAGCGCGTCAAGCGTCAGGGCGGCCTCGCGGCGGTCAGCCTCGGCTTTCTCCTTACGTTGGCGCCGCTCGCCCACAACGTCGACGCCCCTGGCGACTTGCCCGAGCCTTGCGCGCGCCGCGACGCGAGCTTGTTCAACGGTCAAGCTGCCCCACGGCCCGAGCTTTTCGCGCACCTTCGCCTTGGTCGAAGGGTCCGTCCATTGCACGAGGAAAATCTTCGCTCCCGCCGCCGTGATGCGAAGCCCGAGCCCCCGGCAAGTTTCATCGAAAAAGAACTGGTCCTTTCGACCGTCCGCGAGCTTCAAGCCGGCGATCGTCTTTTCTGTGAAATTTGCCATTGCCATGCCTCCTTGCCGCTTGCGGACCCAGGAATTGCGTACCTGGAGCGTACCGGGCCAGAGTGTATGTTGTGCGTATTTCTGGCGGTTCGTGGCGACATAAAATCAGAAGGTATCGAAAAAAGCAATGGAAATCTCGTGACTTGCGGCTTGTGGCGATTTATGCCGGGGATGGTCTCCTTACTTTTAATCAGAGGGTCTCGGGTTCGAATCCCGACGCGCTCACCATCGAAGTCCTTAATTTTAAAGGGATTTAGAGTTTTCCCCGTAGCCTCAAGCGAAGGGCCTTTTGCTGTGGTGACCAGATGGTGACCACCTGGAGGCGCCATCGGCTTCTATTTGCGCCCGGAGTTAGCGCGTACGCGCTAGAGCGGGCCATGTTGACATTAAGCCATTGAAATTGCATATTTTTCTGGCATCTCACTCGTCGACCTATATCGTCAAGAAGGCTCTAGCGACGATAGGAGGTCACATGGCCGTTTTAGACCAACTCAGGATAACCGATGCCTCTCCCCGAAGGGATCTATCCCCAACCGGACGCTTCAGGCGCCGCCTCGTCGAGGCTTTGCGGCTGCAGATTCAGCTCGCAAACGCGGATAGCGCAGGCGTTCCGTTAAACCGGACACGCCAGCGCTGGGTCAAGACAGGGGAAAAAGGCGAAAAGGAGCTTCGCCAGGTCCCGGTGCGATTGCGGCGCTGGTGGTGGCAGGATGATGCTGGAAAGACGTATTTGTCGCTCAAATATGGCGCAAGGCCGCTTGAGATCGCTCCCGGAAAGAAGGCGATCGAGATCGGCGAGATTGGAGACTTGCCGGTCAAGCTGAATATTCTCTGTGAAGCCGTCTTGGCTGGTGAACTCGACGCCTGTGCCAGTGCGGCTTCGGCGGTGAGGCCTAATCCGAAAAAGGAAAAGAAGCTCGCCCCCTCCAAGCTTCCGATATCCCTTAAGAGCTAGGGAAGTCCGCCGAGCCCCTTCTCCAGGAGAGCTAGGGTTTCCTAGGCTTAGAAAGGGAAAGGGGCTTCGGCGGCCTCCGATAGCTCATAGGTCAAGCCCTATGTGTCGAATGAAACCCCTCACTGTGCAGTAAAAGATCAGACGCTCGGATAAGGTCTTCGCGATCTGTTTTCAGACGGAGCGAATCCCTCTTTTTTAAAAGTCGATTAAAGACGGTTGATGTTTCTATTTTCCGTCTAATCGTCGAAATCTCACACTTGGTACCCGCTCTTCGAATTCGTTTGATCTTGATGGCGGCTCTACGCCCAATGCCGGCCATTCGCGGCATCCAAAGGAGTGCCCTAAAACAGTCGTTCGCTCAGGACTTTAGGGATTGAAGATGCGTGAACTGCGCCGCCGGTTCGGCGATCCTACGCACTTCGCCATGCCTATTCCGCTCCGGACTGATTTTGACGCCCCGATGGTGAGAGCCGCAGCGAAGCGATCGAAAGATGGACCGCAGACACGGCGTCTTCTGGCCCTGGCGGCGATTTACGAGGGTGCGACACGCATCGAGGCGCCGGTGGTCGATTTGCTGCGGTTGGATGCGCCTGCCGTGCAACTGGTCGACCCACGGACTGGCGCAGGCAAGTCCGCCATCGCCGCGGCTGCTGGTTCGTTTTGGGGCGGTCGCGACATCGGAACATTTGCGGAGAGCTGGAGCCATACGCCTGGCTTCTTCGAGCTTCTCGCGGCCACGCATCATGCGGCCTTCGTGGTGCTCGACGATCTTCGGACGTTTCAGTTTAAGAAGCACGGCTTCGAGGGATTCGACGAGGTCCTGATGTGCTTTGCCAACGGTGCCGGTAAGGGGCGGCTGACGGACATTGGTCCTATTGCGGAGTGGCGCACGCCGCTCCTGAGCACGTCCAACAATACGCTTGATCAGATGGCGGCGCGGTACGGCTACCCAGTCGACGACGCGCTGCGCATGCGGCTGATCGACGTGCCGCTCCCCTTCGGCGCGGATGGCGCCTTCGAGGAGCTCCACGGGTTTGACAGCCATGGTGCCTTTGGCACCCGTCTGCGTCAGCTCGCTGCCAGGGCGCGCGGCGCAGCAGCGGTCCTCTTCATCTCGCGCATACAGACGCTGCGCATGCGCGATGAGGCCGAGGTGCGTCGCTTCGTCATTCGGGCGCGTATTCGCTATACGCGCGCCGCGCGGGCTCGTCATCTTGCCGGCGACCGGGATCTGACCCGCCTCATTGACCGGTTCTCAACAATCTACGCGGCCGGTGTGCTTGCGATACGAACCCGCGTTGTGACGTGGACGCCGGACGATCTCTTGGAGGCCGTGCTCGCCTGCGCGGATGCGCACCTTGCTCTCGGAATTCCCGAGGCGGGAGCCGCCCTTGGGTTTGCGCCGCCAGTTAGTCCGCTCGATCGGCTGCGCGAGCACGTTCGTGCGAACAATCATTTCTTTGTCGACATCCGTCACGGTAAGGTCGTTGCCTGTAAAACAGCGTGCAAAACTTTCCAGATTCCGGGGGTAAACAGCGTCCAATAGTTTCCACCCTGGGTCATGCGATCATCCGGCGTTTAAGCTGGAGAATCTGGGGTGTTGCTCATGGATA
>JBEKFQ010000053.1:0-22339 GCA_050013235.1 Beijerinckiaceae bacterium | reverse complement strand
CTTGAACATCGTCACCAAGGAAACGACAAAGATTTCCAAGCGGCGAAAATTTCAAAAAGCTGGATGGAGCAACGAATTTCTACGCAAGCTCATCCTTCAAATTTGATATGCGATTGCCCTGGGGGCAGAGGGCCCTTGCCTCATGCCCTCAACCGTGAAACCAAACCCGGCCAAGTCACGACACGGAGGAGGGGCCCATCACCGATCTCGCGGACCATGCAATTCTTGCGAGTCATGGTGGGGCGCTCGACGCCGCGCGCGCGCGGTTTCCCGAGGCGCCGGAGCCGTGGATCGATCTCTCGACCGGTATCAACCCCTGGGCCTATCCCGTGGGCCCGCTGCCGCCCGAGGCCTGGGAACGCCTGCCGGAGTCCAACGCCCTCGCAGCACTAGAGGCTTCGGCCGCGCGCCGCTACCTCTGCCCGGCCCAGGCCGTCACCGTGGCGGCGCCGGGCACGCAGGCGATCATTCAGCTCTTACCGGCTCTCCTCGGCGGGTCCGATATCAGGGTGCTGGGCGCAACCTACGGCGAATTCGCCCGCGTTTTCGCGCTGGCCGGCGCCAAGCCGCGCCTGTGCGAGCGCCTCGACGACCTCGAGGGTGCCAGTGTGGCCGTCGTGGTCAATCCCAATAATCCCGATGGGCGGCTCGTGGCGCCGGAGGCTCTTCTGGCTCTGGCGCCGAGGGTGGGGACGCTGGTGGTGGACGAGGCTTTCATGGATGCACTCGCTCCCGCACCGAGCCTGATCCCGCATTTGCCGGCGCGGCGGACGCTGGTGCTGCGCTCGTTCGGCAAGTTCTACGGCCTCGCCGGATTGCGCCTAGGCTTCGCCGTGACGTCGCCGGATCTTGCGCAAGAGCTGCGCGACCGGCTTGGACCTTGGGCGGTCAGCGGCCCCGCGATGGAGATTGGCGCGCACGCGCTGGCGGACGAGGCCTGGCCCCGGGCGAGCCGCAATCGCCTGACGGCGGCGGCGCTACGGCTGGACGGCGTGCTGGTCCGCGCTGGTTTGGACATCATCGGGGGGACGCCGCTTTTCCGCCTGGCCCGGCATTGCCGCGCGCCGCGTCTCTTCCGGGCGCTGGCCGAAGCCGGCATTCTCACGCGGCCCTTCGCGGCGGAGCCGGACTGGCTCCGGTTCGGCCTGCCCGGCAGCGAGGGCGCGTGGGACCGGCTGGTCAAGGCGCTGGAGGCGTTTTGAGGGCTTGACCGCTTATTTTTTGTCATTACATTAAATAGTGGCGAGAATAAATGGTTTCCATTTTGGGCATCGCGTCCCCTTCCGATTTCTGGACCCGTCCAGGACCGGCCTGGGCTTTCGAGAAACGGCGCCAAAATGGCATCTTCTAAATGAAGATTACCTATCATCCCACGAAGCGAGACTGGACCTTGAGAAATCGCGGTCTCGATTTCGAGGACGCGAGATTGGTCTTCGCGGGCGACACGGTGGATACGATCGACAATCGCGAAGATTACGGCGAGACGCGCATGGTCTCAGCGGGATTTCTCCATGGCCGGATGGTCGTCGTCGTATGACGCCGCGAAGTGGGAACCGCCACGTTTTTTCGATGAGGAAAGCTAATGACAGGGAACAAAGAAAACTCGAGTCAAAATTCGTTTCCGGAGGAGATCCTGCCTGATTTGGACTCTGATTTCGATCCTTACGACATTCCCGAACTGACGGATGAGATGATCGCGCGCGGCGTTTGGCACCACAACGGCGTGCCCGTGAAGCGCGGGCGGCCGCCAGCCGAGCATCCCAAACAGGCCGTCACGATGCGGCTCAATGCGGATGTTCTGGCTTATTACCGCGCGACGGGGCCGGGATGGCAGGGACGGGTCAATGGTCTGCTGCGCAAGGCCGCGAAGCTGAAGGCCAAGGCTTAAACCTCAGCCTTTGTTCTCCTGCTGCAAGTTCTCTTGCTGCAGGCGCCGGAAGGTCCGGGAGTAATCGCAATAGGTCAGAATATTCTGCGCCATCATGGCATGTTTGGCGTCGTCGAGTTTCGACAAGGCCCTGGCCGGCCGGCCGGCCCACATCCAGCCGGCGTCCAACACTTGGCCGGGCTCCGTCGTGGCGCCGGCGGCGAGCAGAACGTGATCCTCGATCACCGTGCCCTCGGCGAGAATCGCGCCGATCCCCACGAGCGCATTGGCCCCGACCCGCGCGGCGCCCATGCGGACATTATGTCCCACCGTCGTATCGCGGCCGATGACGACTTCGCCGGAACCCGCCCGCATCACCGTATTATCCTGGATATTGGTGTTTTCGCCGATGCTGATAATGCCGCTGCCGGCATCGGCGACGCAACTGAAGAACAAGCTCGAACCGGGAGCGAAGGAAAGCCGCCCCGCGCGCTGCGATGTGCGGGCAATGAACACCGTCTCGCCGAAATCCTCCCGGCCCGGCGCGAGCGCGGGCTCGCTCTCCCGCGAGGCTCGAAGCGCGGCCGCGCGTTCCGCCAACTCCCCCTCCCGGAGCGGGCGCACGGGTTTCGCCGGACTGCCGGCATAGACCATGCCGCTCTCGAGAACCTTCCGCGGAAAGACCGTCGAGCCTGCCTCGATCAAGACATTGGCTTCGACGACGGCCGCATCGAGGATCGTGACATCCGCCTCGATCACGCAATTGTCGCCGACGGTGCAGGCATGGATGATCGCATTGGTTCCGGCCGTGACATTGTCACCAACAATCGCGGGCAGAATATCGTGGACGATATGGACGGTCGCGCGGCGGCCAAGCCAAACGTTGGCGCCAAGATGCACCTCCTGCCCGTCGGCGCGGATAACGCTGTCCTCGCCAAGACTGACGTTCGCGCCGATCGTTGCCCGGCCAAGCACGGCGGAGCGCGGGCCGGCATGGGCCACGGGGCCGGCAAACCGGGGCGCGGTCTGATGGAAGGGCAGGATCAGCGATGGCGTCATGAATTGATTCGTCCCGGTCACGTGGATGTCAGGCACAGTCGCCAAATTTTCGAGCAAAGGCAAAGCGCGGCCTAATAAAAAGGTAAAACAGGGCCTTGGCGCTGATATGACGGGATTGTGACGCCAGCCGGGCCATAGGAGGGAGGCTTTCTCCACGCGATTTGGCATCGGTTAGGCGATCATAAAAAAGTGACTTCATTTTGGGCGGCTTATTGGTGCAATAGTGGCGAAGAGATGGCGAATTGAGCCGTGTGGTTCCGGATGTCTAGTGGGATTTTTTCCCACGTAATTGACTTGCCTTTCGAGATCGCGTAAGAATGTGGAAATTCGTCCCACGCCGGAGATCGCATGAGTATCGGACCGGATTCCTGTCGCGCCGCCCGCTGGCACGAGATATTTGATATTTCGGCGCTTGGCCTCAAAGCCGAGTGGAAGCGTTTGATCGACGATCTCGGCACGATCCTCCTCGCGGGCCTGTGCCTCGCCGGTCTCGTCATCGTGGCGTCGACCTTCGATGGCGATCTCGAGGGCAGCGATGAAATCGTTGCCGCGATCTTGGGCACCTTGTCGCTGTTCGGGATTCTGGCCGGCCTGGAACTCGCCGACCGGATCAAGATGAAACGCCGGAGCAGCCGGATCGAGTCTCCACAGGCCCTTCCTCGTCTTTTCGTTCCGCCCGAAAGCGAGAAGCCCCGCGAACTTGTCAATCCGGAAGGCCATCCCTAGTCTGAAGCTCAGTTTAAGGCGGACGTGCCGAAGCAGGTGGCCGCATCGAACCACCGCCGGCGCCGCCAATGGGAGGGGGAAGGCGATGACTTACGATATATCCCGGCGCGCCACGGCCGAGTTTTTTGGAACCTTTTGGTTGACCTTCGGCGGCTGCGGCGCCGCGGTCCTATCCGCCGGTTTCCCCCAGCTGGGAATTGGATTCCTCGGGGTCGCCTTGGCCTTCGGTCTCACGGTCCTCACCATGGCCTATGCCGTCGGCCATATTTCCGGCGGGCATTTTAATCCGGCCGTCACGCTTGGCCTGTGGTCGGCAGGCCGCGTTCCCAGCCGCGACCTCGTTCCCTATATCGCCGCCCAAGTCCTTGGCGCTATCGCCGGGGCAGCGGTCCTTTATGTCATCGCGTCGGGCAAGGCGGGGTGGGTTCCCGGCGGTTTTGCCTCCAACGGCTACGGCGAATTGAGCCCCGGCAAATATAGCCTCGCCGCCAGCTTCATCACCGAATTTCTGCTCACCTTCTTCTTCCTCTTCATCATCATCGGCACGACATCGAAAGGCGCGGCGGCTGGCTTCGCGGGCATTCCGATCGGCTTCGCGCTGGTTCTGATCCACTTGATCTCGATTCCCGTGACCAACACGTCGGTCAATCCCGCCCGCAGCACGGGGCCGGCCCTTTTCGCCGGTGGCGAATATATTTCCCAGCTCTGGCTGTTCTGGCTGGCCCCCATCGCGGGCGCGGTCGTGGCGGGCGTCGTCGCGCGCTGGCTGCATGCGCCGTCCGATCAGGCGAAATAAGCAAGCGAAATGAGTTTGACGGGACCGGCCGGC
This sequence comes from Beijerinckiaceae bacterium, assembly GCA_050013235.1. Classification (GTDB taxonomy): domain Bacteria; phylum Pseudomonadota; class Alphaproteobacteria; order Rhizobiales; family Beijerinckiaceae; genus RH-AL1. The sequence continues at coordinate 17,858 of JBEKFQ010000053.1, read as the reverse complement.
GGAAAATGCGGCCGGTCCCGGCGCGCTTTCGATTTCACCCCATCTCCTCCACCGCCGCGATCAGCCGCGCGATATCTTGCGGCCGGGAGAGGCGGTGGTCGCCATCCCTGATCAGGGTCACCACCACGGAATCGCCCACGAGATGTTCGACGAGGCGCATGGCGTGGCGCCAGGGCACGTCTTCGTCGGCCATGCCCTGCAGGATGTGCACTGGCGCATAGCTGCGCAGCGGCGCGCCGAGCAACAAGTGGCGCCGCCCGTCCCGGATCAGCGCGCGGGTGATCGGCACGGGCTCGGGCGAATAGGCCGAAGGACGGAGCCACACGCCCTGCTCGTTGATCTGCTTTTTCGTGGCCTCATCCAATCCGTCCCACAGCAGCCCCTCGGTAAAATCCACCGCCGGCGCGATGAGCACGAGACCCGCCACCCGGTCGTCGCCAGCGGCATGGAGGGCTTGCGCGGCCAAAAGCGCGAGCCAGCCGCCCATGGAGGAGCCGATGAGGATTTGCGGCCCCGAGGTCTTGGCCCGCAGAACAGCCAAGCTTTCCTCGAGCCAGCGCGAGATCGTGCCCTCCTCGAACCTTCCGCCGGATTCGCCATGGCCGGAATAATCGAAGCGGAGCATCGCGCGGCCGTGCGCCGCGGCATAATCATCGAGGGCGCTGGCCTTGGTGGCCAGCATGTCCGAACGGAATCCGCCGAACCAAACCAACCCGGGCCGCGTTGAACCGGCTGCCGCCCGGTAACGGTAAGCAATCGCGCGGCTTTCACCCGAATCAGGCGCGCCGGCAACGAAAAATTGCGGTTGTGTTAACCCGGCCGGTTTATTTTGATCCATGATTTCGGCAACAGCCTCCGTTTTAGAGCGCGTTCCGCTTTGGCGGAATCACCAAAGCGATAAGAACTCGCTCTCTTTATAAGGAGTTAGAGCATGTCCTCGATCGAAAAAGTCTGCAACTTTTTCGGGACATACTCTAGAACTTCTCCGGCGCGAGGGTTCGAAACCATCGCGGCAACCGACGTCCCGAATGGGTCATTACATCATCTATCTTGCGTTTTTAGGCCTTTATCACGCGGATGAACGAGGATTTCGGCTTTTCCCCCCAATGGCGTAGCGCACACCGGCTCGCGGGCCGGACGGTGATGCAGATCATGCCGTCGCTCGACCCGGCGGATGCCGATCATGCCGCGATCGACGTCGTGGGCGCGCTGGCCGAGGCCGGCGCCCGCGCTTTGGTGGCCGGCCCGAGCGGCCCGCTGGTGAGCGAGCTTCAGGCCAAGGGCGGTATTTGGATCCCTTTTCCCGCGAGCACCAAAAATCCCATCGCGATGGCTTTGAATGTCCGCCGCCTTCGCCAGATCTTGCAGAAAGAGCGGGTCGAACTGGTGCATGTCCGCTCCCGTCCCGCCGCCTGGGTCGCCTGGGCCGCGACCCGTTCAACCAAGACCGCGCTGGTGACCAGCCTGCAGCAGATCACCCCAGGGCATGGATTGCTGCAGCAGCGCTATAATTCCATCATGGCGCGGGGCGATATTGTGATCGCCGGTTCGCGTTACGCGGCTTCGATGATTCCCGCGCTTTATCCATGGGCGGTGGACCGCATCAGCCTCATCCGTCCGGGCGTCGATTTCCGGGGTCTCGCGCCAAGCGCCATCGGCGCGGCTCGTGTTCAAGCCTTGCGCCAGACCTGGCAGGTGGCACCGGACGAGCGGATCATTCTGCTCGCGGGACGGCCCAGCCTGTGGAAAGGTCATAAGGTCTTGATCGAGGCAGCACGGTTGCTGGCCGGTCAAGGCAGGACAGACATCAAGGTCATCTTGACCGGCGAGACCAAAGGCAAGACGGGCCCGGTACGCGAAATCGAACAAGCGATCGCGAAGGCCGGGATGGAGGGCACCGTGCGTTGGACAGGGCCTTGCGCCGATATGCCGGCCGCCTTGCTCGCCGCCGCCGCCGTCGTCATTCCCTCGTTGGAAGCCGAGGCCTTCGGCCGGATCGCCGTCGAGGCACAGGCGGTCGGGACACCCGTCATCGTGTCGGACCTCGGCGCCGTGCCGGAAACCGTCCTCGCCCCGCCCGATGTCGAACCGGCGCGCCGGACCGGGTGGCGCGTGCCCGCCAACGACCCGATTTCGCTGGCCGAGGCCATCGCCGAGGCGCTCGCCTTGGGCGCCAGCAGCCGGGACGCGCTGGCGGCACGGGCCCGTAAACAAGTCTGGGAGCGGTTTTCGATCGACCGCATGGCCCGGCAGACGCTCGTCGCCTATGCCGCCCTTCTCGACCGCGGCGATCAAATGAGCTGACAAAGGGTTCGGCGATCCGGATTCCTTGTGCTCCGCCTGAATGGACGGCGGGCAAAGACACGTTTTTCCGGTCACCTGCCTGTCCCTACATTGACTTTCCCGCTGTTTGACCCGATGTTTCCCTATGGGTCTGTGTGCTGCCTCGCGCTGATTTTTCGCGCTGGTTCAGCATTTGGAACAGGTCTGATCATCGACTTTGAGGAGAATACCATTCGTCGTCCAATGAAAGCCCCTCCGGTTCCGCAGAAAGAGGGACCGCGCACCAACCGGGAAATTCGGGTCCGGGAAGTCCAGCTGATCGATGCCGAGGGCCAAAACCGCGGCGTGGTCGACATCCTTGCAGCCCAGCAGATCGCCGACGATGCCGGCCTGGATCTCGTCGAGATCGTCCCCAACGCCAATCCGCCGGTCTGCAAAATTCTCGATTACGGCAAGTTCCGCTTCCTGGAACAGAAAAAGTCCGCCGAGGCGCGCAAGCGGCAGAAGATCGTCGAAATTAAAGAGATCAAGCTCCGGCCGGGCATCGACGACCACGATTACGATACGAAAATGAAAGCCGTCCGCCGCTTCTTCGAGGAAGGCGACAAGGTCAAGGTGACGTTGCGCTTCCGGGGCCGCGAGATGGCGCATCAAGACATCGGGTTCCGCTTGCTCGAACGCGTGAAGAACGAGACCGGCACGCTCGCCAAGGTCGAGGCCGAGCCCTCGATGGAAGGCCGCCAGATGGTGATGGTTCTCGCGCCGCGCTGAATGTTCTTGTCTTTTGGCGCGGTCACATGTAAGGACCGCGCTCCTAAACCGAACCGCCCGGCCATCAAGGGCTGCCGTGGCGGTTTTTTCGCTCGTTTCGACCGGGTTTTCGTCTCGAAAGGACGTATGTCCGGTCCTATAACGTAAGGCAACGCGCTGGCGTCGCCGACGGCATTCAAGAGGGGCCTCAGAACCCCACGGAGAGCAAAATGCCCAAGCTGAAGACGAAATCGGGCGCTGCGAAGCGCTTTAAAATCACAGGCACCGGCAAAGTCATCTATGCGCAAGCCGGCAAGCGCCATGGCATGATCAAACGGACGAACAAGCAAATCCGCAATCTTCGCGGCACCAATGTTTTGTTCAAGACCGATGGCGACAACGTCAAGAAGTACTTCCTGCCCAACGGCTGAAGCAACTTCCGCTCCGCCACTCACCCCGTTTTTTAGGAGATCACCATGGCTCGCGTCAAACGCGGCGTCACATCGCACGCCAAGCACAAGAAGACTTTGAATGCCGCGAAGGGCTTTTACGGCCGTCGCAAGAATACGATCCGCACCGCCAAGGCGGCTGTCGATCGCTCGATGCAATATGCCACGCGCGACCGCCGCGCCAAGAAGCGCGTGTTCCGTGCTTTGTGGATCCAGCGCCTCAATGCCGCCGTGCGCGAATTGGGCCTGACCTATTCCCGCTTCATCGACGGGCTCGCCAAGGCCGGGATCGAAATCGACCGCAAGGTTCTCTCCGATCTCGCGATTCGCGAGCCGGAAGCCTTCAAGACGATCGTCGAAAAGGCCAAGAGCGCCTTGCCAGCGGCTGCGACGGCCTAATCAGACGGATCGCTCCGGCTTTTTATTGTTTCCTCGCCCCGGAGCCTGTGTTCGACAGGCTCCGGGGCGTTTTTTTTATGGGTCGCACGATCAAAAATCCGTCGCGATTCCCTTGACCTCCCAGTCGCCGTAGCGCACGGGTTCGGGACCGTCGCGGCCACTGAATTCTTTTGCGCGCACCTCCTGCTCACGCGCCTGCCGCCGCGCGGCGGCCTCGGCGAGCGCGCGTTCGGCTTGCGGCGTCAGCACGCGTTTAGCTGTTTCCGGCGCCTTGGCGCCGACGGCGGTGTCTTCTCTCAATCCGCTCATGGCTCGATTCCCAATTGATCTGCCTTTTATCGATTTAGGGCATTCCCCCAAAAGCTGCACGCTCTCGTGGTCGAGAAAATGCTCTAACGTCTTATAAAGAGGGCGCTTTCCAAGTGGAAAAGCGCGATCTTGGCCGGCCTCTGCCATTTTGCCGGGTCTGCTTTGCTATTTTACATGAAGCGCACGGCATGGACCAGTGTCTATAAGTGCCGCACAATTAGTTGCGGCGCTCCTCTCTGTGAAGCGCCTTCCTAAACCCTCTAGCGCAAGCAGAGTTGCGATTTCCATGACACAATTCTCTCGCTCCGCCGCCCTCGACGGCGCGGCCGGTCCCTCGATTTCGTCCGCTCTCACCTTCGTCCTTGCCCTGGCGTGCGGCGTCACGGTCGCCAATCTTTATTACGTGCAACCTGTCGCCGGGCTCATCGCCGGTGATTACGGCATGCCGGCGGCCTCGGCGGGTCTGTTCGTCATGGTGACCCAGCTTGGCTATGCCGCCGGGCTTCTGCTCGCGGTGCCGCTCGCCGATATTCTGGAGAACCGCCGGCTCATCGTGGGCCTGCTGGCCTTGCTGGTTTTGGCCTTGGCGGCGCTGGCCTTGGCGCCAAATGCTCTTTTATTCATGGCCGCCTCGGTCTTGGTGGGCGTGACCAGCAGCGTGGTGCAGATTATCGTGCCTTTCGCCGGGCATTTGGCGCCGGACGCGACCCGTGGGCATACCGTCGGCAATGTCGTGAGCGGCCTGTTATTCGGCATCATGCTCTCGCGTCCGGCTTCGAGCTTCGCGGCCCATTTCGCCACCCATCGCACCATCTTCGCCCTTTCCGCCGTGGCGATTGCCGTGCTCTCGGCCTTTCTCTGGCGCGTTCTGCCGCGGCGCCGGCCTCACGGCATGCCCTATCTCGCGGCCATCGGCTCGTTGGGGCCGCTGCTGCTGAAAACCAAGATTTTGCAACGGCGCGGGGCCTATCAAGCCAGCCTTTTCGCGGGGTTCAGCCTGTTTTGGACGGTGGTCCCCTTGGTCTTGTCCGGCCCTGGGTTTGGCTTCAGCCAGGCCGGGATTGGTCTTTTCGCCTTGGCGGGCGCCGCCGGGGCCCTCGTGTCGCCCTATGCCGGGCGCGCGGCCGACCGGGGCCAAACGCATCTCGTGACGCTGCTTTCGCTGGGCGGCGCGGTCTTGGCCTTCCTCGTCGCCATGGCCGGGGGCCTCGCGGTCTCCTGGCCGCTTCTTTTAGCGGCGGCTCTGATCCTCGATCTGGCCGGCGCCGCCAATCTGGTGACGGGGCAACACGCCATTTTCGCGGCCGGCGCCGAAGTCCGCGGACGGCTCAATGGGCTCTATCTCGCGATGTTCTTTGCCGGCGGCAGTTTTGGCTCGTTCATTTCGGGCTATGCCCTAACCCTCGGCGGATGGACCGCCGTCTGTTTCGCGGGCCTAGTGTTTCCGCTGATCGCCTTGGTCTATTTCGCCACGGAGCAACGCAAGGATTAGAGCATGCCCCGAAAAAGTTGCAGACTTTTTCGATCAAGGGCATGCCCGAACTCCTGATTATAAGAGCGCTAGCCCTCGCTGTCCCAACGCCCGGCCGCGGCCTCGTCGGCGGCTTTGGCCGCGACCCAATCGCCCGCCGTCCCATCCGCGAAATGCTCTTTTTTCCAGAACGGCGCGCTGGTCTTCAAATAATCCATGAGGAAACAGGCGGCCTCGAAGGCGGCGGCGCGGTGGCGGCTGGCGGTCACCACCAGGACAATCGGCTCGCCCGGCGCGATCAGGCCGTGGCGATGCACGATGCACAAGCCCCCGAGCGGCCAGCGCGCCTCGGCTTGCGCGGCAACCCTGGCGATCTCGGCCTCGGCCATGCCGGGATAATGTTCGATTTCCAGCGCCGCCAGCCGCCCGTCCTCGTCCCGGCACAGGCCCGTGAAGCTCACGACGGCGCCGAGATCCCGGCGCCCCGCCGTCAAGGCAGCGCTCTCGGCCGCCACATCGAAAGGCTCGGCCTGCACGCGGATCGTGGCGCGAAGGCCCGCCATCACCCGCCCGTCATCGGTGGAAAGAAAGCCACTTCCCGCGCCCCGGCAATTTCCGCATCATGTTTGGCATGCACCCGGTCGATGGCGACGCGGATCGTGGCGCTATTCTCGAAGGCGTGTTCGTAGCCCTCGCCGCGCGTGCGCAGCCAAGCGATCAGGTCGCGCGCGGTGACCACCTCGGGCGGCGGATCCAAAATTTCCTGAGGAATGCCGATGCGCTCACGCACCCAGGCAAAATAGACGGCTTTCACGCTTTCGCCTCTGTCTCCAAAATGTGCCGGATTCCGGACCGGAGATAATCGAGGCCGGTATAAATCGTGAGCAAGGCCGCGATCCACAACAGAATATGGCCGATTTCCGTGTTTTTGGGGAGCAATTTATCGCCCGCGGGCCCCGCGATGAGAAAGCCGAGCGCGACGAGTTGCAACGTCGTCTTCCATTTGGCGACGCGGCTGACCGGGATCGAGACTTTCAGATCGGCCAGGAATTCCCGCAGGCCGGAGACCAAAATCTCCCGGCACAGGATGACGATCGCCGCCGCGATGGAGAGACCCGAGATGGTCCGGTCGGCGACCAGCATGAAGAGAACCGCCGCGACGAGGAGCTTGTCGGCGATGGGGTCGAGCATTTGCCCGAGGGCCGACTGCTGCGACCACGCGCGGGCGAGATAGCCATCGAAAAAATCCGTGATCGCCGCCAACGCATAGAGACCGAGCGCGACCCAGCGCATCGTATCGATCTCCGACCAATAGAGGCAGGTCACGACAACCGGCACGGCCACGACCCGGCCATAGGTCAGGATATTTGGCAGGCTCCATTGGTGGCCGCCGCGCCGGGACAGTGTTGTGATCGCCATGGAAGTTAGGAACACGCGGGCGCGGGGGCGTCAAGCTTCCCCGCTTGCATCAGCCGCGCGGCGTGAAGCGAAGCGGCCGGTCTTGCCGAAACCGTTTCAGGCTAGAGCATGTCGCGAAAAAGTTGCAGACTTTTTCGATCGAGGACATGTTCCCGCCTCTTAAAAAAAACAGAGAGCGAGTTCTCATTGCTTTGGTGATGCCACCAAAGCAATGAGAACTCGCTCTAAAACGACACGCAAGCCGTGCTATCCGCGCGCAAGACCGATTGCTGCCGGAACCGTGCCTTATAGGCGGCGCGGATCGCTTCGAGCGCTTGATCCGTCCCCGCGCCGGGCTCGTGGAAAATGACCAGGACATGCGAGGCTTCGCGCACGAGTCCGCGGGGGCCGCGCCATTGGCCGGCGCCGTCGAGCACGGTGAACCCATCGGGAAAGCGCGGCGTCACCACTTGCGCCAAAAAGCCGCGCCAGGCCGCCGCATGTCTCGAGCCGCCCGCGCCGAAATAAAGTTCGGCGCGGGCGAAAAGCTTCGAACCCGGGCGGCAGGCAGGACCCGATACCGCTTCTCGCGAAGAGGAGGCTTGGTCTGCCAGGCCTATGGGCCCCGGCAGACATAGCAGCAGCCCCAAACAACCGCCAGCATAACCTCGCATCGCGAGATTTACTTCGCGAATTTGGCCTTGATGGCGTCGAGGCCGCCTTGATAGATGCCACCGACCGCGTCGGATGCCGCATCGTCCTTGCCGGAGGCCGGTGTGAACGTGCTGGTCCATTTAATGGTCGAGCCACCCGTAGCATTGGCGGCTACGGAAATGGTCGAGACATATCCGGTGAGCGGCAGCGGGCTCGAATCGATCTTGTAGGAGTAGGTGTCGGCCTTGTCGTCGCGGGCGGTTTCGGTCTCTACGAACGTCGCCTTGCCGTCCTTGGTGACGAGCGTGCGGGCCGGAGGGGTCTTGCCGTCGGTGGTGCACTGGCCGATGGCGGGGTGCCAATCCTTGATCGAGCAGAACGGGCCGATCGCCTCCCAGACCGCGGCGGGCGGAGCGTTGACATCGATGCTTTTCGTTACCGAGGCCGCTTGAGCCGCCGCCGTTCCCGCGCCAACAAGTGCCGCCGCAGCCAAAATCGTAATCATCCGCATTGGTTTTCTCCCTCACCGCCGGTTTGGCGAGCGTTTTATAACGCGCGAATTAATTTCGCGCGGCTTTCTATCTATCTATTTGCGGCGACTTGTCTAGATCGCCAACAGAACGGTTGATTTGAGTGGTTTCTTATCTGGAACTTATTTTCCTCTTATGTCTTTCTTAAATAAACTTGTGCCGGCAAGAATGACCCCGCCCCAAGACATGGTCTTCGCCCGCTGCCGCCTCAACCGGGATGAGTGGGGTCGATCCAAAGCACGTTCTCCGGTTTTTCGACCGGCTCGATATCGAGATTGATCGCCACCGCCTCGCCGTCCGAGCGCACCAGCACGCATTCGAGAATCTCGTCCCGGCTGGCATTGATTTCTTGATGGGGCACATAGGGCGGGACGAAGATGAAATCGCCCGGCCCGGCCTCGGCGGTAAATTCGAGCTTTTCGCCCCAGCGCATCCGTGCCTTGCCCTTGATAATATAGATCACGCTTTCGAGGTGGCCGTGATGATGGGCGCCAGTCTTGGCATTGGGATGGATGACAACCGTTCCGGCCCAAAGCTTTTGCGCGCCCACCCGCGCGAAATTAATCGCCGCTTTGCGATCCATGCCGGGCGTCTGCGCCGTATTGGGATCGAGCTGATTGCCAGGCACGACGCGCACGCCATCGTGTTTCCAGGGGTGATGATCGTGGCTGTGGTGGTCTGTCATGGTTGGCTCCGGGGCAGAAGGTCGCTCATGGTTTTTCAAATTCTATTTATGTCTATAATGAACCCTCGGAAAGACGGATGTGGCAATGGCACAAGTTATCTGGGCCCGTATTCCGAGCGAGCACGGCTGCCGCCGTGCAAAAGACCGAGGATAATGGTAGAATTTTTTTAGTTGTAAAATTTGTGGGCAATGACCATGAGCGAGATGCACCGCATATCAGCCGATCCAACACAATGCGGAGGCCGGCCTTGCATTCGCGGGTTGCGCATTCGCGTGAAGGACATCCTCGATCTGCTGGCCTCCGGAGCTAGCCGCGAAGAAATCCTCGAGGACTATTCTTTTCTTGAGCCCGGAGACATTACCGCGGCGCTCGAATATGCCGCCCGCCAAAGCGATCATCCCGTCTTGCGCGTTGCGTGATGCGATTCATCGTCGATGCGCAGCTCCCGCCGGCGCTAGCCCGCTGGCTTTCGGCCATCAGGCCGAGCGTGTCATCGACCTGCAAATGGGTGCGGCTTCCGACGCGGCGATTTGGGATTTCGCTCTTCAAACTTCTGCGGCAATCGTGACAAAAGACGAAGACTTCGCGCAGCGCAAAGTGCTGTCGGGCGGCGGACCAGTTGTGGTCTGGATCAGGCTGCCGAACACGCGGCGGCGGGAACTGCTTTTATGGTTCGAGCGAATACTGCCGGATATTCTCGCGGCGCTGGCCCGCGGCGAGACGCTCATCGAAGTGACGTAGGGGACCGAGCCGCAATCAGATATTAGGGCGCTGCCCCAGGAATAAAAAACGCGGCAGGTTTCCCCGCCGCGTTTTTCAAGTCCAACAAACCCGAAACCCCTAAACCCCAAGCACCTTCACGTGATGCTTGATGTGGTCTTCCATGAAGGTCGACATGAAATAGTAGGAGTGGTCGTAGCCGTCCTGCATGCGCAAGGTGAGCGGCTGGCCGTTCTTCTGGCAGGCCTCGAGGAAGATGTGCTGATGCAGCTCGCGCTCGAGGAACTGGTCGGACGTGCCTTGGTCGATCAGGATCGGCGAGGTCTTCTTGCCGGCCTTCACGAGTTCGGTCGCGTCCCACTCTTTCCAGGCTTCCTTGTCTTGGCCAAGGTAATTCCCCAAAGCCTTCTCACCCCAAGGGCAGGTGGACGGCGAGGAGATCGGCGCGAAGGCGGAGACGGATTTGAAACGGTCCGGGTTGCGCAAGGCCGCCACCAAGGCGCCGTGGCCGCCCATGGAATGACCGAACACGCCCCATTGCGAGACGGGGAAATGCTCCTCGACCAAAGCCGGCAGCTCCTTGGCGACATAGGAGCCCATGCGATAGCCGTCTTTCCAGGGCTCTTGCGTCGCATCGACGTAAAAGCCCGCGCCAATCCCAAAGTCCCATTTCTCGTCGTCGCCGGGATGGCGTTTGTCGCGCGGGCTCGTATCCGGCGCGACCAGAATGACCCCATGCTCGGCGGCGAGGCGTTGCGCCCCGCCCTTGATGATGAAGGTCTCGTGCGTGCAGGTGAGCCCGGCGAGATAGAGCAGCGCCGGCACCTTTTTATGCTTCGCTTGCGGCGGCACGTAGACCGTGAAGGTCATGGTGCCGCCAATCTCGGACGAGACATGCTTGTAAAAGCCGTTCTCGCCGTCGAAACAGCGATGCTTACCGATGGATTCGGGCGCCGCAACCATCAGTATTTCACCACGGTGCGAATGCCCTTGCCTTCATGCATGTCATGAAAGCCTTCGTTGATCTTTTCGAGCGGGATCACATCGGTGATGAGGTCGTCGATGTTGATGCGCTTGTCCATGTACCAATCGACGATCCGCGGCACGTCGGTGCGGCCACGCGCGCCGCCGAAGGCCGAACCGCGCCAGTTGCGGCCGGTGACGAGCTGGAACGGACGGGTCGCGATCTCGGCGCCGGCCGGGGCCACGCCGATGATGATGCTGGTGCCCCAGCCCTTGTGACAGGCTTCGAGCGCGGTCCGCATGACCTTGACGTTACCGGTGCAGTCGAACGTGTAGTCCGCGCCGCCCTTGGTCAGCTCGACCAGGAGACCGACCATGTCCTGGTCGCCGATCTTCAACGGATTGACGAAGTCGGTCATGCCGAATTGGCGGGCGATCGCTTCCTTGCTGTCGTTGATGTCGACACCGACGATCTGCTCCGCGCCGATCATCTTGAGGCCCTGGATCACGTTGAGGCCGATGCCGCCGAGGCCGAAGACCACCGCGCGGCAGCCATATTCCGCCTTGGCGGTGAAGATCACGGCGCCGATGCCGGTCGTCACGCCGCAGCCGATGTAGCAAATCTTCTCGAAGGGCGCGTCCTCGCGAACCTTAGCGAGCGAAATCTCGGGCAAAACAGTATAGTTCGAGAAGGTCGAGCAGCCCATGTAGTGATAGAGCGTCTGGCCCTTGTAGCTGAAGCGGCTGGTGCCGTCCGGCATCAAGCCCTTGCCCTGGGTCGCGCGGACTTTTTGGCAAAGGTTGGTCTTCTGCGACAAGCAGTAATCGCACTCGCGGCATTCGGCCGTGTAGAGCGGAATCACGTGATCGCCCTTTTTCAGCGAGGTCACGCCCGGGCCGACCTCGACGACGACGCCAGCGCCTTCATGGCCGAGAATGCTCGGGAAAATCCCTTCGGAGTCCAGGCCCGACATGGTGTAGGCATCGGTGTGGCAAAGGCCCGTCGCCTTGATTTCGACGAGAACCTCACCGTACTTCGGCCCCTCGAGATCGACTTCGACGATTTCCAGCGGCTTTTTGGCTTCAAATGCGACGGCTGCACGCGTTTTCATGGACCGGCCCTCCCTAAGTTAATTATCGCCGTTGAACTACACAGATTCGGGTCTCGCCGCTAGCGCATTTTCGTCAGAAAATGGCCCGGGAGAGAAAAAGGTTTTCGGATCGGAGCAATATTTTTTGGAAATCCCCAAATAACTTAATATATAGTTATAAATCAATGGGATATTTGGCAAAAGCAACCACCTCCGGCGGGCGTGGAATGCCACCGGTTTGACTCTTACGGATGCCATTCCGCGCCAGCGGGCCGCCGCTCCATAATCCTCCGGAAGAGGGATGTCACGGACGTCTTGCCGTCTGCCCGAACAGGATTTTGCGGGATTCCTCGTCGCTCACGGCTGGCACCGTGTTGAGCGCATCGGCTTTCTCATAAGCGCGCTTGGTCGAAGGCAGGTCCGCGACCCGGTGAAACCAGCGCGCGAGATGGGGAAATTCGTCGAGATTTTGCCCTTGCAGTTCGTAAGGAACGATCCAGGGATAGCTGGCGATATCGGCGATGGAATAGGTGCCGGCGATAAATTCGCGATCGGCGAGATGACGGTCGAGCACGCCGTACAGCCGGTTGGTTTCATTGACGTAGCGGTCGATGGCATAGGGCAGCTTTTCCTTGGCGTAGGTTCTGAAATGGTGGTTTTGCCCCGCCATCGGCCCCAGGCCGCCGACCTGCCAGAACAGCCATTCCAAAGCCACCGTCCGGCCGCGAATGTCATGGGGCAACAGCTTGCCGGTCTTCTCCGCGAGATAGAGCAGAATGGCCCCGGATTCGAAGACGGAAATGGGCGCGCCGCCATCGGCCGGCGCCTGATCGATGATGGCGGGAATCCGGTTGTTGGGGGAGATCTTCAGAAAGTCCGGCGCGAATTGTTCGCCCTTGCCGATATTGACGGGATGAAGATTGTAGGGAACTCCCGCCTCCTCGAGAAACATCGTGATCTTATGGCCGTTTGGCGTGGTCCAATAATAGAGATCGATCATATCGCGCACCCCCGGAGCGGAAAGCCCATTGCGTCCCGTTTAACATCGTCGCCTTTAACATAAGACGCGCGCGGCGCGCGGCCAGAGCGTCATTGGGCCACATAGGGGATTTGCAAATCCAAACACGATTCCGGTAAGAGGAAACTAAATAACGCATAGGGAAAGCCCAGGGACCTCACGATGGGGCTGGGCATGCTGGAGCCCATCCCATGACATTCGAATTGAAGGGCGCCGTCGCCGTGATCACCGGAGGGGCCGGGGGAATCGGCGCGGCTTTGGCGCAAGCCCTGGCGCGGCGCGGCTGCCATCTCGCCTTGGCCGACATCAACAAGCCAAACCTCGAAAGCGTAGCCTTGGCGGCCCGCGCCCAAGGCGTCACCGTCAGCACCCACGTGCTGGATGTGACCGATGCCGGCGGCATCGCGGCCCTGCCCGCGGCCGTGCTCGCGACCCATGGCCGCGTCAGCCTGCTCGTCAACAATGCGGGCGTGGCCCAAGGCGGCAAATTCGAGGATGTGCCGGAGGCGGAATTCGACTGGTTGATGGCCGTCAATTTCCAAGGCACCGTGCGGATGACCCGCACCTTCCTGCCGCTGCTGCGGCGCGAGAGCGCGGCCCATATCGTCAACATGTCCAGCCTGTTCGGCCTCGTCGCCCCGCCGGGCCAGGTCGCCTATGCCGCGAGCAAATTCGCCGTGCGCGGCTTTTCCGAAGCCTTGCGGCACGAATTGGCCGGGACTCCCATCGGCCTCACCGTCGTTCACCCCGGCGGGGTCCGCACGAATATCGCGGCCAGCGCCCGGTTTCATGGCAAGCTGACCAAGGCCCAAGCCGAAACCCAAGCCAAAACCTGGGACCGGCTGCTGCGTCTCAGCCCCGATGAAACCGCCAGACTCATCGCCGATGCCATCGAGCGGCGCGCGAAGCGTCTGCTGATCGGCCGCGAAGCGATAGGGGCCGATCTGATCCAACGGTTGTTCCCCGCGAATTATTGGCGGATTATCGGGGGGTTGATCAAGTAATGCCGGACACCTCCTCCGCATTCCCGAGCACTGTCGACATTCTGATCGTGGGGGCGGGCTTCGCCGGCCTCGCCATGGCGATCAAGCTGAAACAGGCGGGAATGACCTCCTTCGCCATCATCGAAAAAGGCCCGGAGGTCGGCGGCACCTGGCGCGACAATCATTATCCCGGCGCCGCTTGCGATATTCCCTCGCATCTCTATTCGCTCTCCTTCGAACCGAAGACGGATTGGTCGCGGATGTATCCGGGCCACGCGGAATTGCAGGATTACCTCAAGGGGATAACGGACAAGCACGGGCTGCGCCCCAAAATCCGTTTCGACACGGCCCTACGAGACGCCACTTACGACGAAAAAGCGTGCCTCTGGCGCGTCGGGCTCGACGGCGGCGGCACGATCACCGCGCGCGTCGTGATTTCCGCCATCGGCGCGTTGCACGAGCCGTCGATTCCGCATTTGCCGGGAATCGAAACATTCCGGGGAACAACATTTCATTCCGCGGCCTGGGATCACGATTACGATCTGAGGGGCAAGCGGATCGCGGTTATCGGGACCGGCGCCAGCGCCATTCAATTCGTGCCGAAAATCGCGCCCGATGTGAAACAACTTTTCGTGTTTCAACGCACCGCGCCCTGGATCAACCCGAAGAAGGATTATCCCATCGACGCGCGGCGCCAATGGCGGATGAAACATATTCCGTTTTATCGCCGCCTGCTGCGGTGGCGTTTGTTCTGGCTGCATGAATTCCGCGTGATCGGCTTTACCGGCAACTTCAAAGTGATGAAACTCGCCGAACGATTCGCCAATTCGTACCGGGAGCGCAAAATCGCGGACCCGGCGTTACGCGCCAAACTGACGCCCAGCTATCTCCTGGGCTGTAAGCGTGTTTTGATCTCGAACGATTACTATCCCACCTTCGCGCGCAAGAACGTCGAACTCGTCACCAGCGCAATCGCCGAGGTGACGGCGGACCGGATCGTCACGAAGGATGGCACGGCGCGCACCGTCGATGCGATCGTTTACGGCACCGGTTTCAAAGCCACGGATACCGCCCGTTACGGCCGGATTCGAGGTGTTGGCGGCGTGGAATTGGCCGAGGCCTGGGCGAAGGGCGGCCGCGCGTTCTGGGGCATCGGCATGACGGGTTTTCCGAATTATTTCATGCTGCTCGGCCCCAATACCGGCCTTGGCCACAACTCGGTCGTCATCATGATCGAAGCGCAAGTGCGCTACATCATGAGCGCCTTGAAACAGATGCGGCGGCGCAAAATCCGCGCGATCAACGTCCTGCCCCAATCCGCGGCCAGGTATGCGGACATGCTGGAAAGGCGCATGGCCAAGACCGTCTGGCAAAAAGGCGGATGCCAAAGTTGGTATCAAGACGAACAGGGCCGCAATACGACGATGTGGCCGGGCTCCGTCGTCGAATATGTGCTGCGCACGCATGCGGCGTCGCTTTCGAATTTTAGTCTGACGCCGGAAAGCACGATTCATGGCTAGTTGGCAGGCCCACCTTCTCGTTCCCCTTTTGAAATTGACGATCAAACGGAGACTGCGGGCCGGAGGCGATGTCGAGACGGCGCGTAAAGTTCTGGGCGGCCGCAAGCCACGGGTATCGCGCGAGGTTTCCGCGAGCAACGAGACGATTGGCGGCGTCGATGGCGAATGGTCGCGCCCGCGCGGGCAAAGCCCCGTGGCCACGATGCTCTATCTGCACGGCGGCGGCTATGCCGCCTGTTCGCCGCAAACGCACCGGCCGATTACAAATGCCTTCGCCAAGGCCGGTTTCGCGGTTTTCGCGCTCGATTATCGCTTGGCGCCCGGCCATCCCTTTCCCGCCGCCATCGAGGATGCGGTTGCGGTCTATCGCGCCCTGCTGGCTCGCGGCATCGGCCCGGAGCATCTCGTCGTGGCGGGCGATTCCTCCGGCGGGGGCCTGGCGCTCGCGCTCTTGCTGAAGCTGCGCGATTTGGGCGAGCCGCTGCCCGCCGCCTCCATGCTGTTTTCCCCCTGGACGGATCTCGCCTGCACCGGCGCGTCGATCTCGGCCAACGGCAAGAGCTGCGCCATGTTCGATGGCGATATTCTGCGCCGGGGCGCCGCGGTCTATCTCGCCGGCGCCGATCCCAGGACGCCGCTGGCCTCGCCGCTTTATGCCGATCTCCACGGGCTTCCCGCCCTGCGGATCCATGTCAGCGGCGCGGAGACCTTGCTCAGCGATTCCACCCGTTTCCTCGAACGCGCCCGCGCCGCCGGTGTCCCCTGCGGCTTGCGCCAATGGCCTTCGCTACCACATGACTGGCAACTCATGCGCATTTTGCCGGAAGCGGCGGAATCCATCGAGATCGCCGCCGATTTTTTGAAGGGCGCGGTGACGGCGGGGGCGAAAGCGAGGGCAGGCTAGTGAAATAGGCGGCCATTCATGCTTTAAGAACGGGTCCAGCTCAAAATGCACCCGCCCGCCACCGGAATCGCCCTGTGCCAACCCTGTTTCGCTTGCTCTTCGTGACCGGCCTGATCGCCGCGCTTGGCTATGGCGGAATGCTGGCTCTCGTGACCTTTGTCCAGCCGCAGCCGCGCGAGATCACGCAAGCGGTGCCGCTGCCCAAGGGCGTGCGCTAGCCTTGGCGAAGCGGCCGCCTGGGGACGGGCCTCCCGGCTTCCCGCTGATCGAGAGCTTTCTCGACATGATCGCAGCCGAGCGCGGCGCCGCCGCCAATACGTTGGAGGCCTATAGACGCGATCTCGTCGCCTATTCCGCCGGGTTGAAGAGTCTCGGCACCGAGCCCTTGCGGGCCAAGACCAGCGATGTCGGCGCCTATCTCTCGACGTTGGAACAGGCGGGTTTCAAGCCGGCCTCGAGCGCCCGGCGGCTTTCCGCGATCCGGCAATTCCACCGGTTTCTCGTCGCCGAGAACAAGCGGGCGGACGATCCCGCCATGATTCTGGACGGGCCGCGCCAGGGACGGCGGCTGCCGAAAATCCTCTCCATCGCGGAGGTGAGCCGCCTGCTCGCGGCGCCCAAGGAGGGGCTGGAGATCGAGACGCGGCCCCTGGGCGAGCGGCTTCGCGCGGCGCGGATGAACGCGTTGCTGGAACTGCTTTATGCCACTGGCCTGCGCGTGAGCGAGCTCATCTCGCTGCCCCGCCATGCCCTGCGCGGCGATCCGCTCACCGCCGTCAAGGGAAAGGGCGGGCGCGAACGGCTGGTGGTCGTCTCCGAACCCGCGCGCGCGGCCACGGAGCTTTACCGCGCCCTGCTGAAACAGCGCGCGCCCGGCGCCGCCGAGGGCCCGTGGCTGTTTCCCGCCGACAGCGACAGCGGCCATATCACCCGCCAGGCGTTCGCGCGCGATTTGAAGGATGTGGCGGCCGCGGCCGGCATCGCCCCGCATCGCGTCAGCCCCCACGTGCTACGCCACGCCTTCGCTAGCCACCTGCTGCAAAACGGCGCGGATCTCCGCATCGTGCAAGAACTGCTCGGCCATGCCGATATTTCGACGACGCAGATTTACACCCACGTGTTGGACGAGCGGATGAAGGCCATGGTGAGGGATCTGCATCCGATGGGGGATGTGGAGGAGGAGTGAAGGGATAGGCGTCGCCACATGCCTATTTTCGAGTGGCCGAAATTTGACGATTGGTTTTCGTTTTTTGGATCATTCTCCGCTGATCTTGAAGGCAGCTTTGCGCAAATAGCGGTCATTTGGCAACGCCGTGGTGAATGGGTCAAGCGCCCCTTTGATTGGCGGACTCGACGGCTCGGGACCCCGGCAATTCAGTTTGTGCTGCTGTATGTTCTTAATTCGCAACGAAACAACGCGGCAAACATCACTTGCCGATTTACATCGCGCTTTCTTTACCCAAAGTTTGCACCCACCGTCGGGGCTGATCTCGCCCGTGACAGTCTTGCAGGATTTCGGCGCCACGAACAGGTTGCAGTCCGCGCACTTCTTTCCATCCTTCGGACGCGGCTTATACGACACCGCATTCTCTTGCCCCTATACAATTTGAACGAGCGCCTCAGCCTATTTCTCCGAAGATGCGCCTTCGACAAAGCTCATATACGACGCGAGGGCGGCGATTTGATTCGGCGACAAAGACCGCGCGACGTGCGGCATAGGTGTCCCCGAA
>JBEKFQ010000052.1:0-22574 GCA_050013235.1 Beijerinckiaceae bacterium | reverse complement strand
ATCTGCTTGAGGCGTTCGCCGTCGCGGGCGTTCAGTAGGATGCTGACTGTCTGGGCCATGGCTCCAGACTCGCACGCCTCCACGACTTTGTGAATCCTATGTCTGGCTCAATGCACTAGAGCTAGCGTCTGCCTACGCTGAGACCGTAGTCGAATTTTGGAATGATCAGTGGGCCGATTTTACGGAAGCGGTGGCAGTGTTGCGAATTATCGACAGCACGAATTGGCCTCCGCTCCAGAACTCTAACCTCCACACGAGGCTGAAGGGAGCAATCCTGGACGAGTTAGGCAACGGTGCTGGAAGCAGCGATATAGAAGCGGTTGTTAAATACGCAGGCGGCCAGGTGCCCACTTGGGACGAAGAGGACCAGACGAAGCTTAATGAAAGCTTCGAATATTATCTCGAAAACAGATACAGCGAAGAACTCGGCGACTGCTCCGAGGTCAGCGAGCTAGAGAACATGGCCAGCGCACTAGCGATGATCGGCGCTATGTGCGGTTACGACACCTCGGAGTATGTGAGAGAGATCGAGGAACGATTGTCGGAGCTAACGCGTCCCGATGAAGACGACGACCGACCAGCACAGCGGTGGGAGGGAGAGCCGAGCGCGCCGATGTCGGAGCGAATGGTAGAAATCGAAGTCGGCCGCTTGTTCGATGGGTTGCGATAGTCGTCCTCACCGGCTGCCCGATATCGGTAATGACGCAGCCGCGAGCGACGCAGGGCGTAGGCTGCCGGTTGAATGCCGAAGGGGTAACAAAAAGACGGGTCATGGCGCGAAGCAGAAATCCCCACCCCTCCCCCTCCCCCCCAAACCCACCCCCCACCTAGATCGCGGCTAAAACTCCCGCTATGGTCCCGGCCATGTCAGCTCCTCGCCCTGTTCAATCCGGTGATCACGTCTTTCTCGTTGACGGATCGTCCTTCATTTTCCGCGCTTACTTCCAGTCGATCCGGCAGGATGCGAAGTACAATTATCGCTCCGACGGGTTGCCGACGGGGGCGGTGCGGTTGTTCTGCACCAAACTGTTTCAATTCATCAACGAGGGCGCGGCGGGGATCAGGCCGACGCATCTCGCGATCATTTTCGACAAGTCGGAAAATTCGTTCCGCAAGGCGATCTATCCCCCCTACAAGGCCAACCGTTCGGAGCCGCCGGAGGATTTGATCCCGCAATTTCCGCTGATGCGGGATAGCGTCCGCGCCTTCGGCCTGTTGCCCGTCGAGCAGGACGTCTACGAGGCGGACGATCTGATCGCGACCTATGCCGCGCAAGCCCGCGCGCGTGGCGCCGATGTCCTCATCATTTCGGCCGATAAGGATTTGATGCAGCTGATCGGGCCGGGTGTCGCCATGTACGATCCCGCCTCCGGCGAGCGCGCGGAGCGGCGCATCGGCGAGGCCGAGGTGTTGGATTATTTCGGCGTCCCGCCCGACCATGTCGTCGATGTCCAGGCTTTGGCCGGCGATTCCACGGACAATGTGCCGGGCGCGCGCGGCATCGGCCTGAAAACCGCCGCCCAGCTGATCCAGGACTATGGCGATCTCGACACGCTGCTCGCCCGCGCGAGCGAGATCAAACAGCCCAAGCGCCGGGAGGTGCTGACCGATCCCGAGAGCGTGGCGCTGATCAAGCTCTCGAAACAGCTCGTTCATCTCGTGCGCGACGTCAAGCTCGAGACGCCGCTCGACGATCTCGGCCTGGTGCCGCCGGAGGGCAAGCAACTCACCGCGTTCTTCAAGGCGATGGAATTTTCGACGTTGAGCCGGCGGGCGGCGGAAAAGTTCGGGGTCGAGCTGGTCGAGATCGAGCCCGATCCGGCTTTCGTGGGGCCGGCGGGGTGGCGCGGGCGCAATGGCGACGTGATCGCCGCGCCGGAAACCCCGGAAGCCAAGCCGTTCGAGGGTCCGGCCAAGAACGCGCGCTACGGTACGGAAGCGCCCAAGGCCACCATTGCGACGGGGCCGGGCGAATATGCCGCGGCCTGCGCGGCGGCGGCGATGGGCGCGCCGTTCGACCGCGCGGCCTATCGCACGATCAAAACGTTCGAGGCGCTCGATGCGGTGATCGCGGCCGCGCGCGAGGCCGGGCATGTCGCGGTGGATACCGAGACTTCCTCGCTCGATCCGCTCACCACGACGCTGGTGGGGATTTCCCTCTGCGCGGTGCCGAACGAGTCCTTTTACATCCCGCTTCAGCATCTGGGCGAAGGCGGCGGCGATCTCTTCGGCGGCGCGGAAATCGTGCCGGGGCAGCTGCCGCTGGCCGAGGTTCTGGCGCGGCTCAAGCCGCTGCTCGAAGACCCCAGCGTGCTCAAGATCGCGCATAATATGAAATTCGATTGGCATGTGCTGCGCCAGCACGGGATCGCGACCGCGCCGGTCGAGGATACGCTGCTTCTCTCTTACGTGCTCGATGCCGGGCGCACCGATCACGGCATGAACGTGCTGAGCGAAAAGCACCTTGGCCATAAGCCGATCGCCTTTGGCGAGGTGGCCGGGACCGGGCGTAGTTTCATCGGTTTCGCCCGCGTCGCCATCGACAAGGCGACGGAATATTCGGCCGAGGATACCGATGTCACGCTGCGCCTGTGGAACGTGCTGAAGCCGCGCCTGCCGGCCGAGCATATGACCACGGTCTACGAGACGCTGGAGCGCCCGATGACGGTGGTGCTGGCCAAGATGGAACGGCGCGGCATCATGATCGACCGGCAGATACTCGCCCGGCTCTCCGGCGAATTCGCCCAGGACATGGGCCGGCTCGAGGCGCATATCCACGAGATGGCGGGCGAGCGGTTCAACCTCGGCTCGCCCAAGCAGCTCGGCGATATTCTGTTCGGCAAAATGGGTCTGACGGGCGCGAAAAAGACCGCGACGGGGGCGTGGTCGACCTCGGCCGGCGTGCTCGACGAATTGGCCGAACAGGGCAATCCGTTCGCGGGCCAGGTGCTGGAATGGCGGCAGCTCTCGAAGCTCAAATCGACCTATAGCGACGCGCTGCCGAATTTCGTGAACCCGCAAACCGGCCGGGTTCACACATCTTACGCGCTGGCGGCGACGACGACGGGGCGGTTATCGTCCTCCGAGCCGAATTTGCAGAATATCCCGGTGCGCAACGAGGCGGGGCGCAAGATCCGCAAGGCCTTCATCGCCGCGCCGGGGCATAAGCTGGTTTCGGCGGATTATTCCCAGATCGAGCTGCGCCTGCTCGCCCATATCGCCGATATTCCGCAGCTCAAGAGCGCATTCGCGCAAGGCCACGACATTCACGCGATGACGGCGTCGGAAATGTTCGGCGTGCCGATGGACGCGATGACGCCCGACGTGCGCCGCCGTGCCAAGGCGATCAATTTCGGCATTATCTACGGCATTTCGGCCTTTGGCCTGGCCAATCAGCTCGGCATTCCGCGTGAGGAAGCCGGCGCCTATATCAAGCGCTATTTCGAGCGTTTTCCCGGCATTCGCGCCTATATGGATGCGACGAAGGCAGCCTGCCGCGCGCAGGGCTATGTCGAGACCCTGTTCGGGCGGCGCTGCCACTATCCCCGGATCGCGGCCTCGAACCCATCCGAACGCGCCTTCAACGAGCGCGCGGCGATCAATGCGCCGATCCAGGGCACGGCGGCCGATATCATCCGCCGCGCGATGATCCGCATGGACGAGGCCTTGGAGCAGGCCGGTTTGGGCGCGCGGATGCTGCTGCAAGTGCATGACGAATTGGTGTTCGAGGCCGAGGACGGCGAGGTCGAGGCCACGATCGCGGTCGCCCGCCGCGTGATGGCCGACGCCGCCCACCCCGCCGTCCAGCTCAGCGTGCCCTTGCAAGTGGATGCCAAGGCTGCGGCGAATTGGGACGAGGCGCATTGAGGGGCGGCGGGCAAGGCGCGTGGAGGGCTCAACAACCGCACGTGAGATAAATCATCGGATCGAGCACGTGACGGCCCATGAGATCGGCGAGATGGTCCACGTCCCTGATCACGCCCATGATGGGGCCGTTTTCCGGACCCGAGGTCCATAATAGAATACTGCACGTCCGGTCCGCCAATTCGAACATCCGGGCCATGAACACCGGGCCGCCGAAATGCGCGAACATCAGGCTCCCGGTCACCTCCCGGTCGAGCCCGAAAACTTCACCTCCCCTGCCTTCATTGGGATAGCTGATGAAGTAACGGAGCTGGGATCGATTGCATCGCGGGTCAGAATTTCGATGACGAGGCCGTGGTCGAAATGCTTGTTACCATCCGCTTCCAAGGTCTGCATGAAAACATCTTGGCCCATCGCCCCCGCCCCCGAGTTCCCGATTTGTTCGAGAGGGAAATTGCGGCGTGCGGGGAGGAAAGTCAAGAACAAAACGAGAACATTAGGTTTTTCTCGAACCCGCTTCGAGTCCGCGCGGCTCCCGCGAAGGCGGAACCGGCCTGGTCCTTCGCGGCAAGGGCCTGCCGCCGCTCCTCCGCATGAGGGCTAATCATTTGATTCTATGAAGAATTACGATCTATTTGCGTGCTCAGGCCGCGACCGTCATCCCGGTCAGCTGGCCTTCTTGCACCACGCGCTCGAACTTCTCTTCGTTGAATTTCACGCGATATTGAAGCTGCGTGCCGAGCGGCGGCAATTGCTTGACGATGGTGCAGGGAAGCGTGCCGTTGAGGCCGTGGAGCAGCTCGCACATGACGACATCGCCGGTTTCGTAGAGATGGATAGTATCGGCCATACGTGTCGTCCTTGTCCTCAAACTCGCGAGATAGGGACGATGGGCGCCGGCCGCAAGGGATCCGGTGTCAGAATGTTAAGAAAGCGTAAAGATTTGACGAGCGAGACCGTCGTTCTCTCAAACTTCGGTGTCGCGGTGCACGTCGTGGGTGACGATGCCCGTGCCTTCCGGGGGCATTTCCAGGAAGCTCCGGTTGTTCAGCGTACGCTTGGTATCCTCGTAGCCACTCTTCCAATGCTCGCGCATAGAGGTGCCGGAGAATTCGTAATCCTTGGCGTCGCCCTCGTAGCGCTTTTGCTGATAGATCATTTGCAGGATGGTGATTTCCGGCAGTCTGGCGAGATCGTCGCGCAACTTGCGATCTTCGTTGGAGAGATCGGCGTCGGGCATGCGCTTTAGAAGTTCGTAGGTCTGCTTCTTCCAGCCGAGCAGTCTTTTGTAGACATCGGTCGTCATCCGGGTCCGGGACGAATATTGAATATCTTTTTGGCGGCTCGCGACATCGGCGATGGAGCGCGGAAGCGCGCCGCGCGAGCTGAACAGATCGACCTGGAACACCAAGGTGTTCTTGTTGTCTTCCTGATCGAGGAGATGTTGGAGCGGCGTGTTGGACACGATGCCGCCGTCCCAAAAATAATCCGTGCCGATCTGCACCGCGGGAAAGGCCGGCGGCAAGGCTCCGCTCGCCATCACATGTTCCGCCGCGATCGTCGAATTCTTGGAGTCGAAATAGACGAAATTGCCCGACCGGACATTTACCGCGCCGACCGAAAAACGCATGGCGCCGTCATTCAGCCGCTCGAAATCGACCAGCTCGCACAAGGTGTCGCGCAAGGGCGAGGTGTCGTAATAGCTGACCGCATCCCTGGCGCCGGGAAAGCTGAGCATGGGGCTCGTGCGGCGCGGCTCGAAAAAGCCGGGTTGGCCCATCATCACGGTCGTGAACGCCGAGAACGAATTTCGCATCTCGCGGAAAATGTCGCCGTCCGGCGTTTGGAGCGCGATTTTACGGTCGGTGATCCGTTCCCAAAAGGTCTTCAACCGCTCGACGCGCCGTTCCGGCGGATTGCCGGCGATGATCGCGGAATTGATCGCGCCGATCGAAACGCCGGAGACCCAATCCGGCTCGATCCCGGCTTCGTTCAAGGCTTGATAGACGCCCGCTTGATAAGCGCCGAGCGCGCCACCGCCTTGCAGTACCAGGGCCACCCGGTCGCAGCGCTCGGGACGCCAGGATTGCCGGGCGCCATAAGGGGTTTTTGGGAGGCATGAGCGGTGCATTCATCCGGATACCCTTTATGTCCGAGGCGCCGGACGGCGCGCTTAGTCCGGGTCTGGCCTTAAATCGAGATTGGCCGTTTTTTCATGACGCGCCTATGACGCAAAGCGACCGCGCCGCGACAAATATGCTAAGCTATTCCGGGGTCACGCTTAAAAAGGTTCGATACCAAATCGGCATGGCCAGCCGGCCCCGCCGCATGAAGGATAAGAAGCCTGCCGCGACGCCGGTAAAACGTTTGAGTGACATCTAAACTTCATCGCGGGGTCAAACAGTTGTTTCACAAGGGTGAAAAACCATCCCAGCGCAATCCAGGAGATGAGCCATGATTAAAGGTAAGACAGCGGTCGTCACGGGTTCGACCAGCGGGATTGGCCTCGCCATCGCGCGCGCCTATGCCAAGGCCGGCGCGAATGTCGTCATCAACGGGTTCGGCGATGCCGCCGCCATTGAAACGGAGCGCAGCGGGATCGAGGCGGAGTTTGGCGTCAAAGCACATTATTCCAGTGCCGACATGTCCAAGGGCGCCGAAGTCACCGGCATGATTAAAGAGGCCGAGAAAACCTTCGGCTCGGTCGATTTGCTCGTCAATAACGCCGGCATTCAGTTCGTCTCGCCGGTCGAGGATTTCCCGCCGGAGAAGTGGGAAGCGATCATCGCGATCAACCTGTCTTCCGCGTTCTACGCCATCCACGCGGCTCTGCCCGGCATGAAGGCGCGCAAATGGGGCCGGATCATCAATACGGCGTCGGCCCATGCCTTGGTCGCCTCGCCGTTCAAGTCGGCCTATGTCGCGGCCAAGCATGGCATCGCGGGCCTGACCAAGACGGTGGCTTTGGAAGCCGCGACCTTCGGGATCACCGTCAACGCGATCTGCCCTGGCTATGTCTGGACGCCGCTCGTCGAGAAGCAGATTCCCGACACGATGGCCGCGCGCGGCCTGACCAAGGAACAGGTCATCAACGACGTGCTGCTGCATGCCCAGCCGACCAAGCAATTCGTCACCGTCGACGAAGTCGCCGCCTATGCGATGTTTTTGAGCGGCGACGACGCGCGCAACATCACCGGCGCGATTCTCACCATCGATGGCGGATGGACGGCCGCTTGATCTTTTAACTCGGAAGGGGCCAGCCATGAAAAGCGAAGATATCCTCAAGCTGTGTTCGACGCCCATCGCCAGCCCGAGCTTTCCGGCTGGCCCCTACCGCTTCGTGGACCGGGAATTCCTGGCCATCACCTACGAGACCGACCCGGACGTCTTGCGCCAGCATTTGCCGGAGCCGTTGGAGATGCAGGACAATCCCCGCGTGATCTACGAATGGATCAAAATGCCGGACTCCTCGGGTTTCGGCGATTATACCGAATCCGGCGTCGTCATCCCCTGCCGTTTCAAGGGCGAGGACGTCTCCTTCGTCAGCCAGATGTATCTCGACGACGAAGCGCCGATCGCGGCGGGACGGGAAATTTGGGGTTTTCCGAAAAAATACGCCCATCCCCAGTTGGAATTGGTGAAGGATACGCTGACCGGAACGCTCGTCTATGCCGGCCAACTCGTCGCCATGGGGACGATGGCTTACAAGCACGTGGGCCAGGCCGGCGATGTCGCCTCGACCCATCGGGCGCTGGAAAAGACGCAGATCAATCTGAAGATCATTCCCGGCGCCGATGGCCAGCCCGGAATTTGCCAGCTCGTGGCCTTGAACCTGACCAATGTTACCGTGAAGGGCTCATGGAGCGGTCCGGCCCGGCTGCATCTCGTGCCGCATGTGGGCGCGCCCGTCGCCGACCTGCCCGTGCGCAAAATCATCGGCGCGAGCCATTTCATCGCCGATCTCACCCTGCCCTACGGCCGCGTCGTCCACGATTACATGGCCGAGGCCCGTGCGGAGCTGAAGCAAGCGGCGGAATAGCGGGCGGGCGCCAAGTGCCATGAAGGGCCAGGATGCCGTTCCGGGGCGCCATGGGCGCGCCCCGGAACGGCATCGCTGGGATCAGGTGGCGCCCTGGATCAATTCACCGTCTTGGGGCCGCCACGGGACACGCCGACCTTGGCGGGGCGCAGAACGCGGTCGCCGATCGAAAAGCCTTGCTCCACGACTTGCAACACCGTGCCGGGGGGCACGGATTCGTCGGGGATTTCGAACAAGGCTTCCTGAAAGTTCGGGTCGAACTTCTTGCCGAGCGGATCGATCTTTTTCACGCCGAACCGGGTCAGGCGCGAGATGAAGTCGCGTTCCGTCAGCTCGATCCCATCGACGAAGGTTTTTAGCGCGGGATCGGCCTGTTCGCGGAGGCTGGCGGGGACGGCCTCCACGGCGCGGCGGAGATTGTCGGCGAAGGTCAGCATATCGCGGGCGAAAGAGGCGACGCCGTAAATCTTGGCGTCGGACACCTCGCGCTCGGTCCGGCGGCGGAGATTTTCCATATCCGCCAGGGTCCGCAGAAGCTTATCCTTGAGTTCGGTGTTTTCGGCCTGGAGAGACTCCAAAACCTTGAATGGATCGGGCTGCGCAGCCGCTTGCTCTTCGGCGCCAGAGGCGGCTTCGGCTTGCGTGCGGGAATATTCGGATTTGGGATCGTTCATGAGACCATACGATAAGATGAAGCTGCGCCGCACATATCGGTTTTCGCGCGGGAAAGATCAAGCTCTGCTGCGTCGCGGCAGAGGTCATTTTGCAGGCGCGGGCTTTTGCCGGACCCGAATGCCAGCCCAATCCCCCCTACAACTTCGACAACTCCGCCACCTCCCCCGGCACCGCGAACGCCGGCAGCAAGGCCTCGCGGATTTTGTCGCGTTGCGCGGCGTCGGTGATCTTGTTGCCGTCGAGATCTGTGACGTAGAACACGTCGGCGGCCTTTTCGCCGAAGGTCGCGATATGGGCGGAATAGATGTTCAGATCGAGCTGTGAGAGGATCGAGGTCAGGTCGTACAACAGGCCGCGCCGGTCGAGGCCCGCCACTTCGATCACGGTCAGGCGGACCGACAGCGAGTTGTCGACGGTGACTTCCGGCGTGACGTCGAAAGTTCCGGCCGCGACGGCGTCGCCTCGATCGCGCGCGGCGACTAGGTCCGAGAGGCGGATTTCGCCAGAGAGCGCGCGTTCGATCGCCATGCCGATCCGGCTCGCGCGGCGCAACTCGTCCTCGTCGCGCTCCAAGACGCGGGTGACGCAGATCATGTCGAGCGCCAGGCCATCCGTCGTGGTGAAGACCTGGGCATCGACAATATCGGCGCCGGCCGCCGCGCAGGCGCCCGCGATGGTCGACAGCAAGCGGGGATGGTCGGGCGCGATCACGGTGAGTTCGGTAATGCCGCGCGAGGCATCGGTGACGACATCGACGGCCGGTCCCGGCGATTCCACTTCCGACATATTGAGAAGATGGGCGTGGCGGATTTTATGGGCGAGATCGACCTTGAGCCAATAGGGCGATTGATGGCGCCCGGCGTAGGCGTCGAAATCATGCGCGGTCCAGTTCGGCAGGGATTTTCGCAGTTCTTCCCGCGCCTCGGCCACCCGGCGCTCGCGCACCAGGGTCGACTGGTCGCCGCAAATGCGGTTTTCCGTCTCCCAATAGAGCGTGCGCAGCAGTTCCGCCTTCCAACCGTTCCACACGCCGGGACCGACGGCGCGGATGTCGCAGATGGTCAGGACGAACAGCATGTTGAGCCGGTCGAGCGTGCCCACCAACGCGGAGAACGTGTCGATGGTCCGGGGATCGGCGAGATCGCGCCGCTGCGCCGTATCCGACATGACGAGATGCTGTTCGATCAGCCAGACGACGTTTTCGGTCTGTTCGTGGTCGAGGCCGAGCCGGGGGCAGAGTTTTCGCGCGACGGCCATGCCGGCGATGGAATGATCCTCGATCCGGCCCTTGGCGATATCGTGCAGGAATAGCGCGACATAGAGGACACGGCGGTCGATCAGGGTCGGGATGATCTCTTGCGCCAGCTTATGCTCGACCGCCGAGCGCTCGCTCTCGATATCGGCGAGGATGCCCACGGCGCGGATCAAATGCTCGTCCACGGTATAGCTGTGATACATGTTGAACTGCATCAACGCGACGATCCGGCCGAAATCGGGGATGAAACGGCCGAGAACGCCTGCCTGGTTCATCAAGCGCAGCACGATTTCGGGGGAATTGCGCGAGGTCAGGATCGAGAGAAACAGCCGGTTGGCCTCGGGGTCGTTGCGCATCTCGGCATTGACCTTGGCGAGGCTCAAGGTGACCAGCCGCATGGCGTCGGGATGAATGGCCAGGCCGCTCTCGTCCGCTATGGCGAAAAGCCGGATGATATTGGTGGGATCGCGCGCGAACGTCGCGGGATCGGCGACCGTGATCCGCGAATTTTCGACCGCGAAATCCTTGTTGGCGATCACCGTCTTGCGGCGCCAGAGGCGGCCGAAGAACCGGTCCAGAACCGGGCTCGGTTTCGCCTGCCGCTCCTCGAGCGCGGCGCAGACGATCGCGGTGAGATCGCCGACTTCCTTCGCGATGAGGAAGTAATGTTTCATGAAGCGCTCGACCCCATAGAGGCCGGCGCGGGTGACATAGCCGAGCCGCGCGGAAATGATGCGCTGCTGATCGAAGGTCAAGCGCTCCTCGGCCCGGCCGGTCACGAAATGGAGATGACACCGTACGCGCCACAAGAACTCCTCGCAGCGGCAAAACAGCAGGTATTCCTTGCGCGAAAACAGCCCGGCTTCGACCAGTTCCGAGGCCTCGCGCACGCGGTAGACATATTTGGCGATCCAAAACAGCGTATTGAGATCGCGCAGGCCGCCCTTGCCGTCCTTGACGTTGGGCTCGACGAGATAACGCGAGCGCCCGGCCTTGACGATCCGCGCATCGCGTTCCGCCAGTTTCGCCGCGACGAATTCCGGCGCCGTCGTCGCGACGACCTCATGTTCGAAGCGGGTGCGCATGTTTTCGAAAAGCGATTCGTCGCCGAGGATCAGCCGGGCTTCCAGCAGCGCGGTGCGGATCGTCATGTCCTCGCGCGCATAATGCACGCATTCCTCGATCGAGCGCGTGGAATGCCCGACCTTTTGCTTCAAGTCCCAGAGATTATAGAGAATGGCCTCGACGACCTTGTTGCCCCACGCCGAATTCTTGGCCGGCAACAGAAACAGAAGATCGATATCGGAGCCCGGCGCGAGCGTGCCGCGGCCATAGCCGCCGACGGCCGCGACCACCAGCCGGGTGGCCTCGCCCGCGGGAGCGGGATGCACGTAGCGCGTGACATAGGCGAAAATCGAGCGGATCAGCGCATCTTGCACGAGGGAGAGGTGGCGGGCGCAACGCATGCCTTCGCCGGTTTCCTCGAAAGATTCGCGCACGAGCCCGCGGGCCTCGTCGAGCGCTTCGCGGAACACATTGACCACATCGAAATGGGCAACCGGCGCGCCCTGCTTCGCGGCGGCGGCATGCAACGCGGCAAGCTGTTTAGCGGCGAGCGCATGATCGAAGATCGGATCGGACTTCAGCGCCCGGCGAGGCTGGCGCCGGCGCCTTTGGGTCGCAACGCGTTCGAGAATGGCGACCACCCGTAAGCTCTCCTTCAAGTCGATTGGCAGTAAGGGACACCGCAAAGGTAAAACAAACCTCTTATTTCTAGGACTTTAGCGCGATATGGCGAAGACTTCGTAACGCGCCGCGATGCAATTTTCGTGCCTTGGGACGAGGTTAACGGATTGATTCCACGCCTAAAATCCTACCTCAGCGCCGCATGCTTGGCCTCGATCGCATCCCAGAAGGCGGCCGCGAGATCGGGGCCGCCGGTGTTTTTGATGGCCCGGATTCCCGTCGGCGAGGTCACGTTGATTTCGGTGAGATAGCCGTCGATCACATCGATGCCGACCAGCAAAAGGCCGCGCCGTTTCAATTCCGGCCCGATGGTGGCGCAGATTTCCTGCTCGCGCGGGGTGAAGTCTGTCGCGTTGGCGGCGCCCCCGCGCACCATGTTGGAGCGGATGTCGTCGGGGGCAGGCACCCGGTTGACCGCGCCCAGCGCGACGCCATCGACCAGGATGATGCGTTTGTCGCCATGGACCACGTTGGGCAGAAACGCCTGCACCACCCAGGGCTCGCGGAACAGGGTCACGAACAAATCGTACAGCGAGCCGAAATTTTGATCCTTGGGTTCGACCTTGAAAACCGAGGCGCCGCCGTGACCATAGAGCGGCTTCATCACGATGGCGCCATGCTCGCGCCGGAACGCCTCGATCAAGGCCTTGTCGCGGGTGATCAGGGTCGGCGGCATGAGTTCGGGATAGTCCAGCACGAAGAGCTTTTCGGGCGCGTTGCGCACGCTGACGGGATTGTTGACCACCAGGACATGGGGCGGCAAGCGCTCCAAAATATGCGTCGTGGTGATATAGGCGAGATCGAAGGGCGGATCCTGGCGCAACAGCACCACATCCATCGTGGCGAGTTCGGTGGTTTCGGCGGGGCCGAGATCGACATGATTACCCGGCTCGTCGCGCACCAAGGCGGGCGCGACATGGGCCACGGCGGAGCCGGCGCGTAGGCTCAAGCTGTCCGGACGGTAATAATGCAGGGCGTGACCGCGGGCCGCGGCCTCCAGCATCAAGGCGAAGGTCGTGTCCCCGGCGATCTTGATATGTTCGATCGGGTCCATTTGCACGGCGACGCGCAGGGTCATGCCCACTCCTTCCCATCTCGAGCGCGTTCCGCTTTGGTGGACTCACCAAAGCGATAAGAACTCGCTCTCTTTTTAAGAAGTTAGAGCATGTCCTCGATCGAAAAAGTCCGCAACTTTTTCGGGACGTGCTCTAGCCTCGGTGATTGACGCACGATCCCGGTTTAATCACGAATGGCGGTGGATATGCCACGCCAAAATCACAGCGGCGCTTTTGGCTCCTGTTCCCTTTATTCATTGCGGAAATAGAGGCATCGTTAACTCGCTATGAAGGCAAGGGCCGTATCCTCGAACATGGGAAAACGGGAATCGCTCTCATGGGCATCGTAACGCTGGGCCGGGGCCTCATAGTCCGGCAGATGATTTTGACGGGTCTGATTCTCGCCTTCGGTATCTTCGCTTACAGTTTGTTGGCCGAGTTGATCCGGCTTGGCGAGGCAGGTGCGGATGCGGCGGCTCTCATGGCGGTGGCGAGGCGATCCGCGTCCTTGCTTTTGACGCTGACGGGCGTTGGCGTCACCTTTCTTCTCGTGTTCGCTTTGCCCGTCACTTATTTCACCGTGACCAAGCCCGTCCGCGACATTGCCGATACGGTCGAGCGTCTGACAGCCGGCGATCTGGGCGGGGTCGTCCTCGGCGACCGGCGCCGCGATGAAATCGGCACGATTGCGCGCGGGCTCATCGCGCTCCGCGAGGCCGCGCGCGCGGCGCCGGGCGTTTTGGAGAGCGAAAAGGCCAGCACCCGGGAGGCCCAGGCGCGGTTCTTGGCGGGCAAAATCGAAGCGTTTTCGGAAGATCTCACCGCCAGCGTGCGGCGCTTGTCCGCCATGGCCAACCGGATGACGGAGGCCTCCAAGGGCATGATCGTGGCGGCGCAAAATGCCAACGAGGGGTCGGATCAAGCCAAGACGGTCTCCGCCAATGCGGCGGTCGATGTATCCTCCGTCGCCACCGCCTCCGAGCAGCTTCTGGTTTCGATCGAGGAAATCACGCAACAGGTGGCGCAGTCCACGGTCGCCGTCAAAAATTCCGTCGAACGCACCGTCGAGACCAATGCCGGGATGAACCGCCTCGCGGCCGCCGCGCAAAAGGTCGGCGACGTCGTCAGCCTGATCTCGCGTATTGCCGCGCAAACCAATCTGCTCGCTCTCAACGCGACCATCGAAGCCGCGCGGGCCGGGGAAGCCGGGCGCGGCTTTGCCGTGGTGGCGCAGGAGGTCAAGACGCTGGCGACCCAGACCGCCAAGGCGACGCAGGACATCACCGGACAGATCGCCGAAATCCAGGAAGCGACGGTCACGTCGGTACACGCCATCGAGAAAATCCAGGGCAAGATTTCCGAGGTCGAGCATATTTCCAACCTCATCGCCGCCGCCGTGCAGGAGCAAGGCGCCGCGACCGAGGCCATCGCCCGCAACGTCCGCTCCGCCGCCTCGGGCAGCGCCGCCATTTCCGGCCATGTCGAAAAAGTCGCCCGCTCCGTCGGCGAAACCAGCGCCAACGCCAGTTCCGTCGCCGACCTCGCGCGGGAATTGGACGAAATCGCCAAGGTGATGACCGACAAGGTGACGGCCTTCACCCACGGCCTGCGGGCGGCTTAGCCCCCCTCACACCTTCCGGATCAGCCTTGCCCGGATCGTCCCCTCGATCTGTCGCAGCTCGTCGAGCACGCTGTCGCAGTTCCCGGAGGCTTCGGTTTCCACCACGACATAGCCGAGGGCGCCGGCGGTTTGCAGATATTGGCCGGCGATGTTGAGGCCCCGGTTGGAGAACACGCTGTTCAGCCGACCGAGCATGCCGGGCACGTTGCGGTGGATATGGATGTAGCGGGTCGCTTCCGCGCGCGGCGGGAGTTGGACCTGCGGGAAGTTCACCGCGCCCACGCTCGCGCCGGAATCGCTATAGGCGATCAGCTTGGCCGCGACTTCCTCGCCGATCCGCTCTTGCGCCTCGACGGTCGAGCCGCCGATATGCGGCGTGAGAATGACATTCGGCAGGCCTTGCAGCGGGGAGCGGAACCGCTCGTCCGGGCTTTTCGGCTCGACGGGAAAGACGTCGACGGCGGCGCCAAACAAATGCTCGCGGCGCAATGCGTCCGCCAGCGCGTCGAGATCGACGACGGTGCCCCGGCTGTTGTTGATCAAATAGGAGCCCGGACGCATGGCGGCGAGTTCGCTCGCGCCGATCAAGCCGGCGGTGTCGGGGGTTTCCGGCACATGGATGCTGACGATGTCGCTGTTGGCGAGCAGTTCGCCGAGCGACGCGACCGGCTCGGTATTGCCGTGGCGCAGCCGGTCCGCCACATCGAAATAGATGACCCGCATGCCCATGGCTTCGCCCATGGTGCTGAGCTGGCTGCCGATATTGCCATAGCCGACGATGCCGAGCGTCTTGCCGCGCATCTCGTAGCTGCGTTCGGCGGTCTTGTCCCAGAGCCCGGCATGCGCGCCTTCGCTGCGGCTCGGAATGCGCCGCAGCAGCATGACGATCTCGCCGATGACCAATTCCGCCACGCTCCGCGTGTTGGAGAACGGCGCGTTGAAGACCGGAATGCCGCGCGCGCTGGCCGCCTCCAGATCGACCTGGTTGGTGCCGACGCTGAAACAGCCGGCGACCATCAAACGGTTCGCGGCCGCGAAAACCGGCACCGTCAATTGGGTCCGGGAGCGAATTCCCAAGATATGCACCCCCTCGAGGGCGCTCGCGAGGGCCGCGCCTTCGAGCGCCTTGGGCAAGCGGCGGATTTGGGAATAGCCGGCGTTTTCGAATAGCCGGGCAGCCCGTTCGCTGATCCCCTCGAGCAAGAGGACGCGAATCTTGTCCTTGCTGAGCGAATGGCCTGGCGAATGGGAGCCGGTTGCGCCGGCCGTGGAGGCGGAAAGATCGTTCATCTCGATACTCGTGGCCACGATGGAAGAGCTGGTAGCCCCCTGTTTACCGCAGCGCAACATTCGATAGGCCTAAAGGCCTTGGATCCCGCCCAAGGACGATCAATTATTTTTATAAAGCGATAGAATTTATCACTCGATTCCAGATCCCGCGCCGGCACGTAAAGCGCATTCCGCGGGGACGGACCCGCCTGGATACGAGAAAATCTTTTTATTATAGGGTGTTAGCGCGCTTCCACGATTGCGGAGGACGGCAATTTCGCGGAGATGCCTTAAGCTAGCTTCCGCTCCGGCTCGATATGCTTTCGAAGCTTCGGGGCTTCGCGGCTGGCGTCGATCTCGAATCGATCGACCAGCCCGGCGAGCATATCCATATCGGCCGCCAAGGAATTGCTCGCCGCCTGGGATTGCTCCGCCATGGCGGCATTTTCGTGCGTCACCTTGTCCATGTCTTCGACAGCCGCGTTGATGCCGGCGAGGCTTTTCGCCTGGTCCCGCGCGGACGCCGCGATTCTGGTCACGAGTTCGTTGATCTCGACGATCCGGCTGCGCATTCGGTCGAGAGACTTGCCGCTTTCGGCCACCTGGGTCACGCCCATGCCGACTTGCGAGGCCGACGAATCGATCAGCGCTCGAATATCTTTCGCGGCTTTGGCGGAGCGCTGCGACAGGCTGCGGACTTCGTTCGCGACGACGGCGAAACCCCTGCCGGCCTCGCCGGCCCGCGCGGCTTCGATGGTCGCGTTGAGCGCCAGCAGATTGGTCTGGGCCGTGATATTGTCGATGACGCCGACGACCTGTGAAATTTGCCCGGCGGATTTTTCGATATGGCCCATGGTGGAAACCGCGCCTTCCATCACCTGGTTTCCTTGCGCGGCATCCTCCATCGCATTGGCGACGATTTGATGCGCGAGATCCGCGGCTTGCGCGGTTCCTTCGACGGTGGCGGCGATCTGGGCAATCGTCACCGATGTTTCCTCCAGCGCGATCGCCTGGCGCTCCGTACGCAAGGCCAGATCCCCAGAGGCGGCCGCGATCTCCGCCGAGCCGGCGCGGACCGAGAGGGTATTGCTGGCAATGACGTCGATCGTGTCGTGCAACTGCTTGATTGCACGGTTGAAATTCGCGCGTATGGCTTCATGCTCGGCGGCATAGGGCTCCGCGACATGGGTGGTCAGATCGCCTTGCGACAAGCGCGAAAGGGCGGAACCCAGGGAATCCACGACGACCCGGTTGGCTTCCATGACGCGATGGTCCATCTCGGCCTTTTGGCGCCGCTCCTCGTCGAGGGTCCGGCGTTGCTTGTCGTTGGACGACAAAAGTTCCGCGATGGTCCGCCGGATAAAAAAGGCGGTGGTCAAAAAGGCAACGAGGAGCGGCAAGAAAATCGAGCCGAGATGGAGGGTGCTGTCGATGAGCATCGCCTTGACATCGTCGACGTAAACGCCGGACCCGATGATCCATTGCCATTCCTTGATCCCGATCAGATAGGACACTTTTGGCAAGGGCCGGGTTTCACCCGGTTTGACCGCGAAATAATTGGAAAAGCCCGGCTGTCCCGATTTCCCGATTTCGACGAACTCCTGAACATAGAGTTTGCCCGAACTATCCCTGACGTTCAGCCGGTTTGTCCGGACCTCCTTGGGCCTCGGGAGAACCAAGGCAAAGCCATCGAAAGTATAGACGAAGACATAGCTGGCATCGCCGGCGTGCATGCTTTCGAGCGCTTCGATGGCTTGCTTTCGCGCCTCGCCGTCGCTCAACGCTCCGCTTCGCGCTTTCTCGACGAAACTGCGCACAACGGAGGCCGCCGCCTCGGTCATATGCCGAGATTCGTCTTGCTTGGCTTCGAACGCCAAATCGTAGGTCCGTTTGATCGCGAGACCCAAGACCGCGAACGTTAGGGCGAGGCTCAAAAGCGAAAGTAGGGTAAACTGATGCGTGATCGAAAATCTCTTTTGAAACCGGCGCATGAGTAAATTTCCAGCGATCATGCGAGTAGAAATAAAAGAAAAGCTTTAAAGAACAATTTATTGCGGTTTTCAAGCAGGGGTAGAAGAATCAAGAAGAGGCCGCGATCCGCGACTCCGGCGGCGGGAAAAATCTATGCTCGCGCCGCGCTTGCCAGCTCCGTCTCCAAAAAGTCCTTCACCCCCGCGGCTTCGATGCCCTTGGCCACGAAAACGGCGCCAATGCCTTTCGCCAGAATGAAGGTCAGGCTGCCGCGTTCGACCTTCTTGTCCTGGCGCATCGCATCGAGGATCGCCTCGGCGGTGCCGTCGAATCCGGGAATGTCTTGGATGCGGGTGGGCAGGCCCGCGGCCTTTAGATGCGCCTCGGCCCTGGCCGCGTCTTCCGCCGCGCAAAGGCCGAGACGGTGCGAAAACCGGAAGGCGCAGGCCATGCCGATGGCGACGCCTTCGCCATGCACGAGCCGTGTCCCGTCGTAATGCATCAAGCGCTCGAAGGCATGGCCGAACGTGTGGCCGAGGTTGAGCAGCGCCCGCTCGCCATGTTCGTGCTCGTCGCGCGTCACGACGCCCGCCTTGGCGGTGCAGCTGCGCGCCACGGCTTCGGCCCGGGCCGGACCGCCCTCGAAAATCTCCGCGCGATGCGCCTCCAGCCATTCGAAGAAAGGGGCATCGCCGAGCAGGCCATATTTGACGACTTCCGCATAGCCCGCCGCGAATTCGCGGGCGCTGAGCGTTTTCAAAACGTCCGTATCGGCGAGGACGAGCGAGGGCTGATGGAAGGCGCCGACGAGGTTTTTGCCGTATTTCGAATTGATCCCGGTCTTGCCGCCGACCGAACTGTCGACTTGCGCCAGGAGAGTGGTGGGAATTTGCACGAAGCGCATGCCGCGCCGCACGCTCGCCGCCGCGAAGCCCGCGAGATCGCCGATGACGCCGCCGCCAAGGGCGACGACGAGATCGCCGCGCTCGAACCGGCCCTCGATGATTCCGTCGCAGACGGATTCGAAAAAGGCATAGGATTTCGAGCCCTCGCCCGGCGGCACGAGAATGGTTTTGCTGCGAAGGCCAGCCGTCCGGAAACTTGCTTCGAGCGTCTCGAGGTGCAAGCCCGCGACCGTGGTGTCCGAGACGATGGCGCAGGCCGCCGAAGGCGCAAGCCGCGCGATGGCCTCGCCGGCTTGGCGCAGGAGGCCGGGGCCGATGAAAATATCATAGGCGCGGCCGGGTAATTCCACCGGCACCCGATGCGCCGCTTGCGCGATCAAGGCGGGGCGGTGTTCGATCGTCATTTCGGTCTCGTGTTTTGCGGGCAGGCGGGGAAGCTCGGGCGAAAAGCGCAGTTTGAACTCGAGGGCGGCAATAATATCCTCGACGACGGCTTCATGCGGCCCATCGCGCGAGACGACGGTAATATCGGCCCGCTCGTAGATGGGATAGCGGGATTGCAGCAGCGCGCGCAACGTGCCTTCGGGATCGGGCCCGCGCAACAGCGGCCGGTGCGAGCGGCGCTTGACCCGCCGCCACAGCACATCGAGATCGGCTTTCAACCAGACCGCAATGCCCCCGGCCACGATTTTCGCGCGCGTGGCATCGTTGATGTAAGCCCCGCCGCCGGTTGCGATCACGCGCGGGCCACTCTCCAGCAGCCGCGCCATCACCCGGCGCTCGCCGTCGCGGAAATAGGCCTCGCCGTGGCGTGCGAAAATGTCCGCGATCGTCATGCCCGCCGCCGCTTCGATCTCGTGATCGGCATCGACGAATTCGAGCCCGAGCCGGCGCGCGAGGCAGCGGCCCGTCGACGTCTTGCCGCTGCCCATCAGCCCGACGAGCACGATCGGCCGCCGGCCGAGGGCCTGCACAAGGGACGATATCCGGCGCTCGTGGAGGCGTTCGTCCCCGCCCCCGTCCGTCAAAGCCACGCTTCTGGTCATTGTCGATGCAATATCATAGGCCACGGCGATTGAAATCACTGTTTATCGGCAGGCACGCAAACCTTGGACCGGATCCAGACTTTACTACGCTGGCCCCACGCCCTTGACACGTGAAAAACCGGGAGCCAGGGTTATCCAAAAGGCTGAAGGGTTTATCGAAATGGGATTTTCCGGGGTTCCCGCGCGCCTTTTTTCCGATCGGGCCGGCCGGGACCAAGGGTGCCCGTAATCTCCCCCGGCTTCACCGGCCTGCCGCCCCATGGGCGCGGGCAGCGCATCGGTCTCTTCGGCGGCAGTTTCAACCCGCCCCACGCCGGCCATCGCGCCGCGAGTCTTCTGGCTTTGCGCCGGCTTGGGCTCGATAAGGTCTGGTGGCTCGTCAGCCCCGGCAATCCGCTCAAGGATAACGAGGCGCTTCCCGCCGTCGCCGACCGCATGGCCGCGGCCCAGGCCGTGGCCGCGCATCCCCGCATCGCGGTAACGGGCTTCGAGGCGGCGCTGGGTTCGCCGTTCACCTGCGACACGGTGGCTTATCTGAGGGCGCGCTGCCCCGGCGTTCATTTCGTCTGGCTGATGGGAGCGGATTCGCTGGCCGGTTTCCATCTCTGGAAGGATTGGCGCACCATTGCCGCGACCTTTCCGATGGCCGTGATCGACCGGCCGGGATCGACGCACCGCGCCGTCCAGACCCGCGCGGCGGGGGCTTTGCGCCCCTACCGGATCGACGAAAGCGACGGGTTTTTGCTCGCAACGGCCCGCCCGCCGGCCTTCGTGTTTTTACACGGCAAGCGCTCGCCGCTGTCCTCGACCCAGCTGAGAGCGGAGCGCTGAACCGCCGCGCAATCGTCGTGATTCCGCTCGTGAGCGGTTTTCGCCCTAGTGTGAGAGCTTCAAATACTGGAGGCTACGCGCGAAAGCGCAAGCTAACCCATTGATTGCTTGGCTGACCCTCGCTCCCGGAATTTCACCTGTCCAAGTCGCGCAAAAGGATGGACGGCCCGAAGGGCCACCAGCTCCGCTGGTTTCATCCTTGACAGGCGAAAGTCCGGGAGCACCCTCGCCACCAAGCCATCAATGGATTGGTCCGCAGCTTCGCCGCGAGGCCTCCGCCGGTTTCGAGAGAAGTTTCGCGCTAAGATTGGATCGTGCCGCCAAATCCATGCAGCACGGTCGCGACATGCTCGACTTGCGGCGGGCTTTCGAAAAAGGCGCCGACGCAGGAGCGCCATTCCTGGAATTGCGGCGAGCCACGGAAATCCACCGTATGCGCCTCGACGCTCTCCCAGCGCACGAAGAGGAAATAGCGGTTCGGCGTCTCGTGCGAGCGCTGCAGCTCGAGCCCGTGGCATCCCTTCGAGGTCTGGAACGCCGAAACAGCCTTGGCCACCCCCGCCTCGAATTCGGCCTCGAGGCCAGGTTTGACGGAAATGGTGACGATTTCGAGAATCATGGGGTGGGCTCCAAGGCGTGGGGCGCGAGGGTTTCAGGGGCGAGGGACCGCCCGTCGATACACGAGGGAACGCCAGGCTGCTAGATCGAGGGCAAAAGCGCCGGGAAAAGAGCGCGCAAGGCGCTTGCGCCCGCGCCGCGCATGACTATAGTGCGCGCTCTCGACGATCGGGCCGCAAGGTCCAAGGCCCTTGACCAAGGCCCCAAGGTCGGATGCGACGGCATGGCAAGCCCCTTCTGGCGGCCCCTTTCGGGGCCGGTTCCCGGCAGGCGGCGAACCTTACATGTCGCGACGGAGGGGTGGCCGAGTGGTTGAAGGCGCACGCCTGGAAAGTGTGTATACGGGAAACCGTATCGCGGGTTCGAATCCCGCTCCCTCCGCCAAATTAAATATCCGAACAAAATCAATAGCTTAAAAATAGGCTTCCCCGCGTTGTACAGGGCTTTGTACATGCGGACAGGATATCTTACACGCGACGGCGGTGCCTTCGTCTTCCAAATTCGCGTCCCGCGTGCGCTCGATAAAGATTCGTCTCTTGCGCCGATCCGAGTCAGGCTAGGCAATGTCCCGCCAAGATTCGCCCGGCGGGTCGCCGACATCCTCACCGGCTCGGCGAGGATGGCCTTTCAACGGATGCAACTCGAAATGACCCCGGATCCCCTCCCCCACCGCGTCGACCGTCTCACACAAAATTTCCATGCGACTATGCAGCTCTTGCGCGGCATGGATGCCGTCAGTGGGACACCGCTTCCCGCCGACCTTCAGCCGGTTATGATCGAGGCGTCATTCGACGCCTTGGTGGAGATTGGCCGCGCCCAGGACGCAGGTACTGGCCCCTTCGCGCGGCAGAGCATCGACTTTGCGGCGCCTTTTCTCGCGGCGCTCCGAAGCGAGGCTGTTGCCCGGTCGATGGTCCGCGAGCCTGCGCCCCTCGCTTTCGAACGGGAAATACCGCCTCCAGAACCGGCGGCACCCTCGCCCGTCCCGGAATCCACCAGGGAATTGCAGGGGCTTCGCGAAGACGTTGCATCCCTCGCCGCAATGATGAAAAGCCTCACGGCAGACGGTA
The DNA here is from genome assembly GCA_050013235.1 of Beijerinckiaceae bacterium. GTDB lineage: Bacteria > Pseudomonadota > Alphaproteobacteria > Rhizobiales > Beijerinckiaceae > RH-AL1. The sequence continues at coordinate 609 of JBEKFQ010000052.1, read as the reverse complement.
CGGGAAACGCGCGTTTCAAAGGCGAATTGTTCAGCGCGGCGGCGGATACCTACATCACCACTCTTCGCGACGCTCACGGTGACGAAAGCGAGGAAGCCGCCTATTACGCAAATAGAAAGCTGATTTTTATTGCATTATGCGGAGATCGGCCTGTGGATAGCTACACCTTAGACGACCTCCAATTTTTCGTAAATGAGATCGCCTGGTTGCCGCCTAACGCGACAAAAACGAGTGGGCTCGGCATTGCCGATGCCAAGGTTTTTATCAGCACCAATCGAGAGTTAAAAGGACAAGGGTTAGCTCAAAAAACTATTAAAAACAGCTACTTAAGCCGGGTCAAGACCATTCTCCGAACCGGGTGTGCACGGGCCCACGTTTCCTTCGTTGCAGGCGAAGGGCGCATTATCATGCCTAAGCGCGCCGCACCACCAAAGCGTCGGCCTCCTGCTGACCGGGATTCTGTCGGCAAAATTGTCCAGGCAGGCATTGCTGTCAATCAGCGTTGAATAGTTTCCAGGTAACAGCGTCCAAAAGTTTCCAGTTAGTCAGCCGAGTTTCGGCTGTTTTTTGCGCTGTTTGAATCGGAAGGAATCGTTTCCGGTTTCCAGG
>JBEKFQ010000051.1:0-22729 GCA_050013235.1 Beijerinckiaceae bacterium | reverse complement strand
CCAACGAAACATCCAGTCCGGCAAAATACGTCATGGCTGCTCTCCTTCTCAATGCCTGCGGCCGCGCGAACCAGCCCGCATTTTAACACTTGCGCGGACAAGACCCCCAATCATCCCATCTGACTCATAATATTCGTGATGGATATCAGGGATTTGCAAGCCGGCGGGTCATGAGCTGAACGGCGGCGGCCAGGCGCGAAAGCGCGGGAGCGCACTCGCCATCAAGCGATCAATATGGCGCGACCGGCGGGGGAGGGGCGTGCTCTTCAACTCGCCTTGCGCGGCGAGGCAAGCGGCAGGTCGAGTTCCACCCGGTCAAAGAAGGACGTAACAGTTTGCTCGTAAAAGCTTTGCTGACATGAACGATCGCACAGCGCTTGGAAACCGCATCAATTGATGCTAAATACGTGCCTGTAGTTCGGAGGAGCCTGCGATGCGGACGACCCTTGCGCTCGATGACGAGCTTATGGCCAAGGCGCAAGCTTTCACGGGCCTCAGCGAGAAATCGGCTATCGTCCGGGAAGCGCTCAAAGCGCTGATCGAACGCGAAAGTGCGCGCCGGTTGGCACGTCTCGGCGGCAGCGAACCGAATCTCGTAGGCATATCTCGCCGGCGGCCGGAGACCGCGTGATTCTCGTCGATACTTCAGTCTGGATCGATCATCTGCGGTCGGCGGACTCAAGCCTTGCCAGTCTCCTGGAGGCCGGCCGTGTCTTGACGCATCCTTTCGTGGTGGGAGAATTGGCGCTGGGCCATTTAAGGCAGCGCCAGCTTATTTTAGCTTCCCTTCACGATCTGCCCGAAGCGAACGTCGCGACGGATCGGGAAGTGTTTCATTTCATCGAACAGAAGGCTTTGATGGGCCTAGGGATTGGTTTCGTCGATGTCCATCTTCTGGCGGCTACACAATTGACCGCTGGCTCGACCTTTTGGACAAGAGACAAACGCCTATCGCTCGTTGCCGGGCAATTGGGTCTTGCAAGCCAGCTCGTCAATTGATCTCTATCTTGCCTTCTCGCCCGGACCGTGCTCCCACACTCCCTTCGCACCCCCGCAAACCTCGCCCGAAAACGCTCATGCTCAAAGCCCGTGTCATTCCCTGCCTCGACGTCAAGGACGGCCGTGTCGTCAAGGGGGTCAATTTCGTCGATCTCGTCGATGCCGGCGATCCCGTCGAAGCGGCGATCGCTTACGACGCGGCGGGCGCGGACGAGCTTTGCTTTCTCGACATTACCGCCAGCCACGAGGATCGCGGCACCTTGCTCGATGTCGTCCAGCGCACGGCGGAGGCCTGTTTCATGCCGCTCACCGTCGGCGGCGGGGTGCGGAGCGAGACCGATATCCGCAATCTGCTGCTGGCGGGGGCGGACAAGGTCTCGATCATGACGGCGGCGGTGCAGGATCGCGATTTCGTGCGCCGCGCGGCCGAAAAATTCGGCAATCAATGTATCGTGGTCGCGATCGACGCCAAGCAGACGGCGCCGGGCCATTGGGAAATCTTCACCCATGGCGGGCGCAAGGCCACCGGGATCGACGCGGTCGACTATGCCAAGGAGGTGGTGGCCTTGGGGGCGGGCGAAATCCTGCTGACCTCGATGGATCGCGACGGCACCAAATCCGGCTTCGATCTCGCGCTGACCCGCGCGATCTCCTCGGCGGTCCGGGTGCCGGTGATCGCGTCGGGCGGGGTCGGCACGCTCGATCATCTCATCGAGGGCATCCGCGATGGCGGCGCGACGGCGGTGCTCGCCGCCTCGATCTTCCATTTCGGCACGTTCACGATCGGCCAGGCCAAGCGCGCGATGGCGGCGGCGGGCGTGCCGGTGCGGCTCGATGGAGTGGCGGCATGAGCGGCTTCACCCTCGACACCCTCGCGGCGCTGATCAAAGCCCGCGCGAGCGCCAGCGCGGAAAAATCCTACACCAAATCCCTGCTCGAAAAGGGCGTGTCCCGCGTCGCCAAGAAATTCGGCGAGGAGGCGGTGGAGCTGGTGATCGCGGCTGTCGAGGGGAATAAAATTCCAGTCATTGGCGAATCCGCGGATGTCCTTTATCATCTCTTGGTTCTACTCGAGGCGAGTGCCATATCCTTGGACGAGGTCGTCGCCGAACTCGAACGCAGGACGGCGCAATCCGGCCATCAGGAAAAAGCATCACGCCCAGCGGATGGGGGAATTTCCGGGGATTGAATGGACGAGCGCACGGCTTCCGGCCTACAAGTCTTCTCCCCGTACCATCATTTTACGCGCACGCAATGGGCGGCCTTGCGCGCCGATACGCCGCTGACCTTATCGATCGACGATTTGAAGCGGCTGCAATCGATCAACGAGCCGATCACCTTGGAAGAGGTGATCGCGATCTATCTGCCGCTGTCGCGTCTGCTCGCGCTCTATGTCGCGGCGACGCAGGGGCTGTTCAAGGCGACGCAGCGGTTTCTCGGCGCCGAGGACGGCAAGGTGCCCTATATCATCGGGGTCGCGGGATCGGTGGCGGCGGGCAAATCGACGCTCGCCCGCGTGATGCAGGCGCTGCTGGCGCGCTGGCCCAATACGCCCCGCGTCGAACTCGTGACGACGGATGGCTTTCTCTACCCCAACGCCATCCTCGAGCGCGAAGGCTTGATGTCGAAAAAGGGTTTTCCCGAAAGTTATGACGGGACGGCGCTCTTGCGCTTTCTGTCCGACGTCAAGGCCGGGCGGCGCGCCGTTCACGCGCCGGTCTATTCGCATCTCACCTACGATATCGTGCCCGGCGAAACCGTGGTGGTGGACCGGCCGGATATTCTCATCGTCGAAGGGCTGAACGTGCTTTTGCCCAACCGCCGGGTCAAGGACGGCCGGGCCAGCGCCTTCGTCTCCGATTTCTTCGATTTCTCCGTCTATCTCGATGCGGACGACGACGATTTGGAGCGCTGGTATGTCGCGCGTTTCATGCGCCTGCGCGAAACCTCGTTCCGTGATCCCCGCTCGTATTTCACCAAATATGCCGAATTGAGCGACGCCGAGGCCGATGCCAAGGCCCGCGAGATTTGGCGCGAGATCAATCTCGCGAACTTGCATGAGAACGTGCTGCCGACACGCCAGCGGGCGAATCTGATCCTCACCAAGGGGCCGAGCCACCGGATCGAGGAAGTCGAGCTGCGGAAGTTGTAGCGCTCTACGCCAAGGCGGCGAGGCTCGCGGGAAGCAGCCCGAGTTCTTCCGGAGTCACTGCCGCGGTCTTTTCAGCTGGAATGCCGGTCGGCAAATTCGGAGGGGAATAAGTGGAGCTGTCCCGTTTCGCGATCGCGCTCCAGTGCACGCGTTCGTTGATGTGGACCTCGCCGGGAACTGGTCTGTTCGTCAGCCACCCGTGATGGATCGCATCCGCCGAGAGGATTTTGCGAAAATGCGGGAACGCGGAATCGATGGGCCAGCCCTGGGTGGAATTATAAACCGCGCCGCTTGCCGAGGCGCTTGCCGTCGCGGCTTTTACGGCATCGATGTCGAACGCCAGCCCGGTCAACTTGTGCAAGCGGGCAATCATCCAGAGCAGAGCGATGTCCGAGAGCGCGTGGTCCGGCTCGCCGCCGCCGACATTGCCATGCGAGCCCGCGAACCAGGTCTGTTCGATGATCGCATCCGGCAGCTCGTTCCGAGGCGCCGTCCAAAGCGTCGGCACGAACGGACGCCGGTGCTCGTCGATCGCGAGACCGTGAAGCCCGATCTCGACATGCGTTCCAAACTGGGTGTCGTGAAAGCCAAGAAACGCCAGTGTGATGTACCGGCCCAAGGCGGCAAGGCCGATCCCGGCGGGAATGCCGTAGGATCCGACCGTGTCCCACACCGCGACGCATTTGATCCGCCGCTCGTCATGGACTTCGCCGCGTGACACGAGAGCTTTGTAGTCCGCGATGGCTTTCGTATCGGCCTCGCCGGCCGTGGCGGGCGCATTTCGGACGCTGGGCGCAACGCGGTAGTTTTGCCATGCGATTTCGAATTGACCGGGATCGGAGCGGCGCTGAATTCCGGACGCGCCGATCATGCCGGCGAGTGCCCGTGCCGCATAGGCCCCACGGGAGAAGCCGCAAATGATGAGGTCGTCGCGGGGATTATAGTTTTGTACGACGGTCTTGTAGGCGTCGAGAACGATTTGCTTCACGCCAAGACCGATCGCGCCGCCCAACCAATGCTTGATGAAATCGGGCTCCGCGCCGACCCCTTTATGATAGCAAACGATTTGTTCGATCCCGTCGTCCCCGGTTTCCCTAACGAGGGGCGGGCCGGCTTTCGTATTCTTGGGATCGAGCTTCGCGACATTCGTGTCGATGCCGGTCCCTTCGGCGCCCCAGGTTCCATCGATGAGAATGACGAGCCGCTTCATGGGATCTTCCCCCGGAGTCGAACGATTTTATCGAAGCGCGCTTCGCGTGTATTTGCAAGAATACTAAAGTTGCGTCGAATTTGTTGCGCCGGCAAACCAGCTTCCCTTCGAGGCCGGCGGATCGTAGCTTATGGGCGCCGGCATGGTTGGCTCTAAACTTCTTCGCGGCGCCATTGGAGAACCCTGCCGATGAATTCGTTGCGACGCGGGTTGGCGTGGATTGCCGGAGCGCTTGCCATGCGCAGCCCTACGGCCGGCGCCTATGTGTTCGAGCAACAGGTCCGGGCCCGGCTCCTTCAGCAACAGGCCAATCGCAAGCTCTTCGACGGCACGGCCTTGCGGGTCATTTTGGGCGGCACGTCCTCGCCCCTCCCCGATCGGGATCGCGCGAAGAGCTGCGTCATCGTCGTCGCGGGCGCGCGCGCCTTCGTGGTCGATACGGGGCCGGAATCGTGGAAGACGCTCGCGCTCATGGGGTTTCCAGGCGAGCGCATCGCGGGCGTGATGTTGACCCATTTCCACTCCGATCACATCGGCGATTTGGGGGAATTCCGTCTCCAGACCTGGATCGCAGGACGCAAATATCCCTTGCCGGTTCATGGTCCGCCTGGGGTGGAAATGGTCGTGGCGGGCTTCAACCAAGCCTATGCGCAAGACGACGCCTACCGGACGGCGCGTCACGGGGCCGCCCTCGTCCCGGCCGGCGCGGCGGCGCTCGCGGCGAAACCATTCCGGGTTGGAATGCCGGAAACGCCGGACCAGGCGGAAGTGATTATCGATGACGGCGGCCTCAAAGTGACTGCCTTCCAAGTCAATCACCCGCCGGTCAGACCGGCCGTCGGCTACCGCTTCGACTACAAGGGACGATCCGCCGTCATCAGCGGCGACACCACGAAATGGCCCAATGTGGTGACGTGGGCCAAGGGCGCCGATCTGTTGATCCACGAGGCGCAATCTCAGCGCATGCGCAAGATTTTGGCCGATGTCGCGAAAAGCGTGGGAAACGAGGCGCTGGCCCAGATCATGGACGATATCGAGACGTATCATTCGAGCCCGGTGGACGCCGCGAACACCGCCAACGAGGCCGGCGTCCGGTTGCTCGTCTACACGCACTTCACGCCGCCGCTGGCGTCCGCGATCCTCGATCCCCTGTTTTTCGAAGGCGTATCGGCCATCCGGCCCAAGTCCGGCTGGACCATCGGGACGGACGGCATGCGGTTCGATCTCCCGTCCGGCAGCGAACACATTATGCAATCGCGGATGCCGATGGGCTTATTTAGATAGAGCGGCGGACCCGGAATCTGATCCGGCCGCCGTCTTGCGAGCCTCCAGCGCAATGGCGATGAGCGTCGTGCCGCCGAACACCAAATCGATACCGACGAGCAGGCCAAGCGCCCAAACCAGCGTCCCCGGCAATCCCGAGATGATAATGCCGGCGAGGACCAGATCGATGAGGCCGTTGAACAGCATCCATTCCCATTTGCCCGACAGCTCGCGGCGATGCTCGATGGACAGAAAGATGATCGCGATGCCGTCGATGATGAAATAGGCGATCAGCACATAAGTCAGGGTGATCAGGCTTTGGAACGGGCTCCAGAGCAACACCGCGCCCGCGACGATGGCCACGAGCGCCGACAGCAGCGACCATCCGAAACCCGGAGCCTTTTTCGCTTGCCACGTGAAAACGAGGCCCACGAGCCCGGCGACCAGGAACAACCACCCCAGGAAGAGAGTGGTGACGAGGCCCGCGACAGCCGGAACAATGATCGCCCCGAATCCGAGGATGGTGAGAATGATCCCCTCGGCGAGAAACAAGCCCCAATGCTCGTGCATCGATCGGGTTAAATCGGCCGAGGCGTTGGAATTGAGCGACGATTGCAGTTTAAACATCGAATTCCCCTTTGTTTCCGGGGTTGGTTTTACCACGCGGGACAGCCATCCGCTAACGTGTTTCCCCATCCGCGCCGGGGAAAGCCATCAAAACCGGAAATGGTTCACGCTCGTCGTGCCTTCGCTTTATGCAGCGACACGGGGGCGTGATTCGCGTCACGCTTGAAACACCGGCCCAGCGGCTTTTCGAACGAAGGTTTAGCGGCCCGGACTCGCGTGAAGCCGGCGAGCGGCTTCCTTGGTGTGGTTCATCGAGGCCTGATTCATGGAAGCCTGATTCATGGAGGCTTGGTTCATGGAGGCTGGGATACGGGCGGCCGCTTGCCCAATCTTGAACTGGCTGACCATTCGGCCGAGTTCAGTGGCCTCTTGCGCCAGCGTATGACAGGCGGCCGTGCTTTCCTCGACCATGGCGGCATTCTGCTGGGTCATTTGGTCCATCTGCGTGACAGCCGTGTTGACCTCGTGCAGGCTTCCCGCTTCGTTTTTGGACGCCGCGGCGATATCGACGACCAGCGTGTTGATTTCCAGGACGCTCCCAACGATACGCTGGAGCGATTGACCCGCCTCGCCGACCAGTTTGACGCCGGACCCGACTTGCTTGGCGGATTCGGAGATCAGCGTCTTGATCTCCTTGGCGGCCTCGGCGGAACGTTGCGCGAGTGCGCGTACTTCGGAGGCGACGACCGCGAAACCTCGTCCCGCGTCTCCGGCTCGCGCGGCCTCGACGCCGGCGTTCAACGCCAGCAGATTGGTCTGGAAGGCAATCTCGTCGATGACGCCGATGATCTGGCTGATCTTCTCCGAGGATTTTTCGATTTGGCCCATGGCGGCGACCGCGTTGCGCACAACCTCGCCGCTCGATTCCGCATCCTTCTTGGCCGTCGAGACAACGGCGCAGGCCTGCGCCGCGCCGTCGGCCGTCTTGCGGAAGGTGCTGGTGATCTGCGCCAAGGCGGCAGCCGTTTCCTCGATGCTGGCCGCCTGTTGCTCGGTGCGGCGCGAGAGATTGTTCGATTCTTGGCTAATCTCTCCGGTGCCGGAGCGGATCGCTTCGGTGGAGGTCGAAATTATCCCCATTGTTTCTTGAAGCTTCGCCGCGGCGTCGTTGCAGTCTTGCCTGATCTTGGCATATTCGGGCGGAAGATTATCGGCCATGCGATAGGTCAGATTGCCTTCCGAGAGAGCGCCGAAGGCCTCCGTGACGGATGCGATTACGGCGGCGTTGGTCGCATGCATGCGGTCCTCTATTTCCTTCCTGCTGGCTTCGGAGGCGCTGATATAGACCGAGATGGCGAAATCCATGTCGAGCATGATCGCCTTGATCATCGCACCGGTTTCGGCGGCGACGGTCTCGACCTCGGGGCCTTTCCTGAAATAGCCTCGCCGTGGCCAGCGAGCCTTCAAGATAGCGCCAACCAAGGATTCCGTCAGGAGTGCATAGCCGCCGATATACCAGCGCGGCTCCAGGCCGATACGAGCGTGAATCTCGCCGATCTTGGTGACGGCGGCGACATAGTCTTGATCCAGCTTGCCGCTCGAAATCGTTTCCCAATGGGCCATCTGACGGGCGCCCGCCGCATCCATGTGCTGATCGCTCGAAAAGAACTTGCGCGTCTCCGGGAACAACCGCACTTGTCCATAGAATTTTGCCAGGGCACCGGGTAATTCGGTCATGATCAAAGATTTGACCGAGCGCAGATGTTCAAGCGCCCGTTCATCCAGCTTCATGAACTTGAGGCGGTCGTCAAGCGTGCTATCGACGGACATGATATACTCCGTATGAGGTGTTGATGGGACGATCGCATTGAGTTGTCTGAGCAGATTTTAGATTTTACTATACTTAACCATTAGGATACTTTAGCGATATTCCGTCTTATTTAACGCAAGTTCAAGGCTACAGGAAAATATATTCGTGCGATAGGCTTCATTCGTACAAGGGTACGTTTTCACGCTCCTTTAGGCGTTCAGAAAATAACGGATCTAACCTGCGTGACGAGCCGGTCTTAGAGAGATGGATCATCAGCTCCAAGATCTGTCCGGATGTCATTTCGTCCGGTTTAAGATTGCCATCCCTCAGGAAAGCTCCAAGACTTTCCCTATTTTCGCTGCCTGGCTGCACGAGAGCTAACCACCAGCTTCCGAATATCCGGTCGTGAATATTTCTGGCATCGACTATCGTTATATTCGAATGACGTTCGTCAGCTTCGATGCGTTTGAATGTATTCCAGACCGCAGTCCGCTCGCCTTCCAACGTTTGAAGAAACCACCGCTCGTCGAAGACCAAGGCGCCGGTCAAGCCAGATGCGTTGTTGTTTTTGCTTGAGGCCTCTAAGATTGTGCCCAATTCGCGGAGGACTGATCCATCGGACGAGTCGATCTGATTCCTACTGAAATACGTTAGTCGCATAACGAACATATAGCCGCTTCCGAAACCTTTCCGACTTATGGTATAGGTCGGGTATATTTATAAAAGCATAATTAAATTCAATTTGAGTTTCTTTCCCGCCCGAAAGATATAGCTATGCCATTGGGTGTTTAGACAAATGGCTAAGGGAAGGCTTCGAAATTCTCGTGGCACAGTTGTAAACACCTAATTCTCGAACACGCCCTGGCGTTTTTACCAACGGAGGGCTTCAGCCCGTGCCCCGGCTCGTCCCGGTAGAAAAGAGCGGGTCTGGATGCTGTCGGGTCAGGAGCGCTCCTCCGGCGTTCGCCCGTCCGTCACGCCGCCGATCAAATTCGCGGCGAGCAGGGTTTCCGTGGTGGGAATCCGCTTCAGCGGTTGCAAGAACGAAGGTGTCCCGTTCACCTGATCCTCGAGCGCGAGGAGCGCGGCGCGGGCCTCCTCGGAACTCACCTTGATGAAATGGCAACTTTCGCCGGGCCGCAGTTGCGCGAGCCGGCCAATGTCCGCGCGGGCGACATGGGCGATCTTGGCGTAGCCGCCCGTCGGCGCGCGATCGGCCATTTGCACGAGGGGCTGGCCATCGCCCGCGATCTGTACGGCGCCCAAGGCCACGCCGTCCGTCACGATGTTGAAATCCCTGATATGGGCGATGCGCGGACCGGTGAACTTATAGGCCATGCGGTCGGCGGCGGGCGTCAAAACGAAGGGCTCGCCGAAGAAAACAGCGAGGGCCTCGGGGCCGAAATAATCGTCCTGCGGCCCGGGAACGGCGCGGATCGGGGTAAAATCCTGTGCAAGCCATGCCGCGCCGATGACGGCCTCGTCGCCTCGCGTTCCCGCGGGTTGGGCCGGCAAAAGCAGATCTCCCGGCGTCAGCATGCGTCCGTTCATCCCGCCGAGATTCGAGCGCATATGGGTCGACCGACTCCCCATCACTTCGGGCACATCCACGCCGCCGGGCACGGCGAGATAAGAAAAACTACCCCAGGCGCCGGCCCTCGCGGTCAGGATGCCGCCGGGTTGCAAGGTGATGCGGGCGGCGGGCGGCAGCCGCTCCCCATCGCGTTTCCAGGAAAAATCCCCGCCGGCGAAGGCGAGGGTCACGGGCCGCTCCTCGCAGGTCACCGTGAGCCCCCCGGCCGGAATTTCCACGGCGGCGGCATCGGCGGCGTTGCCGAGCGCGAGATTGGCGGTCCGCATCGCCACCCAATCCATCGGACCCGCGGGGGTGACGCCGAAACGTAGCAGGCCGTGGCGTCCGCCATCCTGGATCGTCGCGCCGGGGCCGACGGCCGTGATGCGCAGGCTCATAGCGCCTCCCGCATGACCGGCCGCCCCGCCAAGGCCTCCGCCTCGAGCGCGGCGAAGCGGGCGGCATCGATCCGCTCGAACCGGACGAAATCGCCAATGCCGAGGGGAAACACGGGATCGCGCGCGGGATCGAAGGTGCGCGCGGGGGTGCGGCCCAGCATGTACCAGCCCGTCGGCATGGCGACCGAGGCAATCAGGGCTTGACCGCCAGCGATGGTCAGGGCACCGGGCGGAGCAGGCGCGCGCGGGATCTGGCGGCGCGACAGCGCCAGCGCGAGCGGCAGGCCGCTCAAAAAGACAAAGCCCGGCGCGAAGCCGTACATAATCACCCGGTATTCGGCTCCGGCATGGAGATCGGCGATTTTGTCCGGCGCCACGCCAAGGATGGCGGCGGCCTCCGCGAGATCCTCGCAATGCGGCGGATCGTAACATGCCGGTATATACCATGTTTTAGAGGTAGGTACCTGTAAGTAACTTACCTCAAGTTTATCAAGCTCTTGCGCCAAAGCCGGGCCGCTCCAAACCCGCGGGTCGAAATGGACCATCAACGCGCGGTAGGAGGGCACGGTCTCCAAAATGCCGGGGATCGGTCGCGCGGCCAAGGCGCCGTCGAGGGCCAAGACCTGGGCCTCCGAGACCGGATCGATCGTGGCGCCGAATTCGACGCTGAGCGCCGATTCGCCCGCGGGCAGAAAGCGCGCGGCGAGGCTCATGCCGAAAACGGCCGCAGCGTGAGGCCAGCCGCCTCCAGGCTCGCCCGCACCGCTTGCGCCAGGGCGACGGCATCAGGCGTATCGCCGTGGACGCAGATCGAGTCGATGCCGACCGGGATGCGCTTGCCGGAAAGCGCGATGACGGCGCCCTCGCGGACCATGACGGCTGCCCGCCGGCCGGCGGCCTCCGGGTCGTGCAAGACGGCGCCTTGTTGCGAGCGCGGCGCCAGCAGCCCGGAATCGTCATAGCCGCGGTCCGCGAAAATCTCGCGCGCCACTTGGAGCCCCGCCGCTTCGCCTTCATGTTCCAACGGCGTGCCGGCGATGGCCAGAAAGATCAAGCTGCGATCGGCGGCGCGGACGGCCCTGGCGATGGCGCGGGCGGTGGCGGCATCTTCCGTGGCCATATTGCTCAAGGCGCCATGCGGCTTCACATGAGTCAGGCGGTGACCGGCCAAGGCGGCCAGCGCTTGCGCCGCGCCGATTTGATAGGCGACGAGGCGCTCGATCTCCGATGTGGAAAAGGGGAGCCGCCGCCGCCCGAAGCCGGCGAGATCGGGAAAGCCGGGATGCGCCCCCACGGCCACGCCTTTCGCCAGCGCGGCCTGGAACGTCTTCGTCATGATGTTGGGATCGCCGGCATGAAAGCCGCAGGCGACATTAGCCGAGGTGACGATCTCGAACATGGCGGCATCGTCGCCGAGCGTATAGGGGCCAAACCCTTCGCCGCAATCGCAATTGAGATCGATGCGATCCATGACCACCTCGCGAAAAGCTCACCGCCGGAACAGCCAGCCCGCCTTGCCCGAGAAAAAGCCGGTCAGCGAGAGTCTGGCGCGCTGGATGGTGATCCGGGCCTTTTGCTTGAATTCCGCCGCCAGCCGCCAGGCCTCCGTGGTGCGGAACCAGGCCAGAATGCGCTCCTTGAAGGCCATCACCCAATTGAATAGCGCCGCGAACCAGCCAATCGTCATCAATTGCGGCTTGCCCGCATGAAAAGTCCGCTCGCAAACGAGAATGCTGACGATATAGGCCCCCACGAAGATCGTGAACCCCGTCTTGAAATGGCCCGTGCCCATCAAAAACACCGCATAGGCCTTAGCGAGTTCCGCGATGGCGAAGGGCACGACGAGCAAGACCAGAATGACGTAAGGCGGCAGCGAGACGATCCAACGCTCGATGCGCCGGATAAGCTCCAAGCTCGACAGAAAGCGCATGACCGGCCGGAACAAGGGCGCGATCAGACCGTCCAGGACGACGTAAAGTCCGACGACCACCTCGGCCAGCGCGCGCAGGATGCGGCGGACAATCGTCTCGGTCTCGCTCATCGTCGATCCTCCTGGGCCGGGAAACGCGTCACCTTGCCGGTGGAGGAGAGGCGGCGTCAAGGGCGGGTGGCGTTGGAGGGTGTTCCCGTGCGCATCACAGGCCTTTGCTGGTGTTCGTTCCTTGCCTCCGTATCGCGGCCAAACATCGGCCGCCGGCGAACGGGCACGTCGCAACCCATTCGCCGGCGATCATGTCATAAGGCCGCCCGCATTAGACCTGTGCCGGGATGACAGTTTACGTATTCGTATAGCTGAGCGGCCGGATCGAACACCGAGACCTCATGATACAATTTCAGGTTTTTGAACTTCTTGGCGAGCCTGTTGAAGGTCACGAAGATGGAGAGATGCGTAGGATGGGACGAGGCCCAGTGCTCCAGATGTTCCAACGATCGCCAATGACTGACACCGAAGCTCTTCTCGACCGGATTTCCCTTGGCATCCATGTGCCGGACGTAGCGGTTGCTGTAGCAGCCGGCTTCTAGCCCGTCGTCCCTCAAATAATCCATGCCCGCGCGCAGCGTTGGCTCTATATCCTCGAGATAGGTCCGGCGTTCCTCGCCTTCCGTTTCCGTCCAGTCTTGCCCGGATCGTATGACGGCTAGGTTCTGATGGCCGGCGATGACGACACGGCCCCCCAAAGCTGGCTTACCTTCCTTGACCGCCAGATCGCCCGACGGCTCCATCGTGTCCGTTTGCGAAAGAGGAAAGCGATCGCGCATGGCACCCCAGTACCCGTGTTCCAGGATCTCGTCGCTCATACCCCCCATGATGATCCCGACTCCTTCGAGAGGCTCCTTGGCGGTAAAGATCGTTTCGAACTGCTCGACTCGTGGCGCCAGGGTTTCCCGGAAATAGCCGATCCCTTCATTCAAGCGGTCCTTGGATTCCCACCAGCCGGCGACCGCCGGGTTTGTTCGCCAGCGTTCGTAGACCAGTGGATCGTCCCAGTATGCGATGGCGATCATGTTGTTATATCCGGCGGCATCGACGTAATGGACGAGGTCGTGATGCCGCGGTCCGCCGGCGGCCAGGAAGCTGTCGAGGATGCCTTGGAACGCCTTGCAAGCGCGGCCCTTTTGCTCCTCGCCCTCGGACTGAACGCCGAAATAGCCCATCACCATTTGCGTGACGCTCTCATCCGCCCGTGCCGACCACATCGGTACCGGCGGCTTGAAATTGTCACTGACCCGGCGCGTGCGCAGTCTGGGACATCTCAAGTGACTTGCGATTGAAGATTCCAACATGTCCTCCCTTATTGATGCGGCTTTTTGCAAGCCGGTTATCGAAACGAACCTCGTTTGGAAGGTTCGCCGCAGGCTTTTACGTGCCGCGGCGCGCGAGAGGCGCCAGTCCTGCCGCCGTTGCAATGCCCGCGCGGCCTTCGTCTTGAAACGCCGGCACGCGGAGGCACTTTAGCTTCGGCGGCGAGGTTTTGGGCAGGGCGTCCTTCCCGTCGTGGATTGGGAAGCCTTCCCGATCTCCGCGCCGGGCACTATCCTGCCCGCCGCCACGGTGTCAGAAAGATCGGGAATGGATGCGATCACGTGACCTTTGCGTTTAAGATGTTCCTCCGGCTCGCGGTCGTCGCGGTCGTTTGCCTCGCGTTGGGTGTCTTGTGGATCACGCACGACGCTGGACGCGCGCTCCGCGACGACGTTGCCGCAACCATGGAACGGGTCGCCTGGATCATTCAGGATAGAACCCGGCTCAACGGCGGCGATGCCTTCGAGACGGACGCCCTTTTACTCTCGGCGGTTAAGGTCATGAGTCCCGGCATATGCATGGATTTCTCGGGACCGCTCTACGATGGCAAGCGCATCTGCAGTGGTTGGGGTGACATAGGACCGGCCGCGCCGGGATGGTTCGATGTCCTTTTCAACAGGTTCTACTACGCCATGCCGGCTGGTAGCCGCGCGATCGTGCTGAACGGCCGGCAAGCGGGGCTTATGGTCGCGTCACCCGATCCGGGAGCGATAACAAGGCGCGCCTGGGCGCGGGTTAGGCTGGCCGCTTTCGTGGCCCTCGTCATGACGGTGGCGACCGCGCTGCTCGCGCTTCTCGCCGTCGGGCAGGCTCTCCTCCCGGCGAGAACCCTGATACAGGGCATGCGCAGACTCGAGGACGCCGATTACGAGGCGCGCTTGCCACGGTTCGATCAACCGGAATTCCGAAGAGTCTCCGAAGCCTTTAACGATCTCGCCGGCCGTTTGGAGAACGCGAGCATTGAACGGAGGGCGCTGACGCGTCGCCTGTTCCAGGTCCAAGAGGAGGAACGCCGCACCCTTGCGCGCGAGCTTCACGACGAGTTCGGTCAATGCCTCACCTCGATCGGAGCGTTGGCGGCCTCGATCGACGTTGGCGCGCCCGCGGAGCGCCCGGACCTCCGCTTCGAGGCGCGCGCGGTCTCCGACATCGTGATGCGGATGACAGCGACTCTTAGGGGCGCGTTGGAACGGTTACGCCCTCCCGAGCTCGACAGTCTAGGTCTCGATGGCAGCCTTCGGCATCTGATCGGCGTCTGGAACCGCCGCTTCGGCCCGCGGATTCGCTTCCGGTTCGAAAGCGACGGCGACATTCCGCTGCTTCCGGAGCAAGCGGCCGTCGCGATCTACCGCATCAGTCAGGAATGCGTGACCAACGCCGTGCGGCACGGCCGTCCAAGCGAGGTTACCGTAAGCCTCGGTTTTGGCCATGGCGAAACCGGGCATGTGCTCCTTATCGTCGAAGACGACGGCGGACGCGATGGCCGGCCTCGGACCGAGGTGAAGGAAGGACAAGGCATCCTCGGGATGCACGAGCGTGCCGCGGCCTTGGGCGGCCGGCTCGATTTAAGCCGTGGCGCCAAAGGTTTTAAGGTCTCGGCCGTCATTCCGATCTAGGAGCAGCATGCCGGTGAACGAACTCAAGATCCTGCTCGTCGACGATCATCCGGTTGTTCGCGAGGGCTACCGCCGGCTGTTGGAGCGGCAAAACGGGTACCGCGTCGTCGCCGAAGCCGACAGCGCCCGGGACGCCTATCTCGCTTACCGGCAACACGCCCCAGACTTGGTCATCATGGACGTATCCCTAACGGGTCCCAGCGGAATCGAGGCCGTCAGGCACATCAGGCAGTGGGACCAACAAGCGAAGATCCTGATGTTCACTATGCACGAAAGCGCCGGGTGCGCGATGAAAGCGATGGAAGCCGGCGCCTTGGGGTACGTGACCAAGAGTTCCACGCCCGCCGAACTCCTTCTTGCCGTCGCGAAGGTCTCGCGCGGGTCCATTGCACTCGGCGACGATATCGCGCGGGCCATCGCCGAAGAGCGGGTTGCCGGACGCCACGCACAGTTGGATGCCTTGGGCGTACGGGAGACGGAGATCCTGCGTCTTGTGGCGCAAGGAGACACCGTGGAATCAATCGCGGGGATCCTGAACCTCAGCCCGAAGACGGTCCACAACTACCGTTCTCAAATCAAGTCCAAGCTGGCCGTGGCCACGGATGCCGATCTCGTCTGGTTCGCGATCAAACATGGCCTCATCCACCCCGAGGGCGCCGTTTGAGAGGAAGGCGTTTCGATATCGATGTGACTCGGTGCGAGCTTTCGAAATACTTGAATGCGGGGGAGATTGCCGCGGACGGACGGGCGGTGTCCGCCTTTCCCTAACGGCGGGACAAATGACAAACGTAAAATCGTTTATTTGACGAGCGCCATCTTGCCTAACGGCAAAGGTTCGGGCTTTGTGGGGCCCTCTGAAATGGGGGGATTAAAATGAAAGCATTTTTTGTTGCGGCGGCACTCGCATTTGGGGCCTTCGTGGGCCTTTCCGGCGTGGCCTACTCCGACGAAGCCAAGCAGGACTTCACGCTGGTCAACAAGACCGGCTACGAGCTCAAGGCGGTCTTCGTCTCGCCGAACAAGTCCGACGATTGGGAAGAAGACGTTCTCGGCAAGGACACGCTCGGCGATAAGGAATCTTGGGAGATCAAGTTCCATCGTGCGACCAAAACCTGCAAATGGGATTTGAAAGTCGTCTATAGCGACGATGATTCCAGCGCCGTGTGGCACGATATCGACCTTTGCTCGGTCGAAAAGATCACGATCCATTACGATCGCAAAGCCGACACGACGTCGGCGACGTTCGATTGATCTTTCCACGAAAGCTAAGACATGGCCCTAAAGCGAGGCCGCTACCTCTTCAGGGAGATAGCGGTTTTTTTATTGAGGCACCCGCGCCGGCGCCGTGATCCGCTCGCTCACACTTCGGGATCGTCCGGCTTGCGCGGAACGCCATGCGAGGCATGGCCCCCCTTGCGTCCGGCTTCCGATGCCAGCGTGTGATTTTGCGAAAAGCTCCGCTTCTTCGGGTTCACGCTATGCCCGCCCTTGCGGCCCGCCTCGGCCGCGAGCGAGGGGTTTTGTGAAAAGCTCCGCTTCTCGTTCGGCACGCTTTCCCCACCCTTGCGCGCGATGGCTCGCTGCTTCTCAGGGTCCATGGACGCAAAGCCTCGTGTCGATTTTTTGATAGCGGGTTCCATCTTGATGACCTGTTTGTGACGAAAACCACGATGCAAAAGTTAACCCGGTCCGGAGGGGATGGTTCCCGTCCGGCCCGGCTAAAATCAAATTTAACGCGCGGGTTGAAAAAGCCTGACGCGCGGGTTCGCGGTGTCAGGCCATTTCATGCGACAAACCAGCCACTTAGCTGGGAAGCGTGGTCCCCTTTGTTTCTAGGGCGAGGGGAATCACGAAAAGCCCCAGGCCGAACGCAATGGCCGTGAGCGCCACCGGCGTTCCAATCGTATGCATGGACAGAACCAGAGCGCCGAGGCCGAAATTCACCCCCGCTCCGATGAACCGCCCGATCGATGTCGAGAACGCAAAAGCCGTCGCGCGCACCCGCGTTTCATATTGTTCGGGCAGCCACAGGCTGAACACGGCGAAATTGCCGCCGCCGAACCCGAGGAAGAACAGCGTGACGATGAAGGGCACGAGGCCATTGTCGAGATAGAAGGCCCAGCCGAAGGCGAGCGGGATCGTCACCAGCATGATGACGAAATAGATCGCCAGCGTCAGCTTGCGGCCGATGGCTTCGGCGATACGGGGCAGAGCCAGGCAGCCCAGAATCGTTCCGATGGAAAGAACGGCGGTGGCGATCGAGACCATTTTGGCGGCGGCCGGCGCGTCCATGCCGGCTTTCTTGGCCAGGATGGTCACGGCGGCGGGTTCATAGACCGCGCCGGCCCAGAGGCCGATGATGGCAACGGTCAAAAGCGTCGAATTGACCAAGGTGCGCTTGAGATAGACGGGGCCAAAAATCTCCGCGATCGGATGGCGCGTGGCGTGTCCCGCCTTGATGAAAAGCTCGGGTTCCTTCACCCGCAAAAGCGTGAAGACCGACACGACCACCGGGAACAGGCCGCAGAGGAACATGGCGCGCCAGCCGTAATGCGCGCCGACCGTGAAGTTGAGGGCCGCCGCCGCGAAGAAACCGGCGTAATAACCGGTTTGAAGATAGCCCGCGCCCATTTTGCGGCGATCCTCGGGCCAGGCCTCCGCGACATAAGTGCCGGCCATGGCCCATTCCCCGCCGATGCCGATTCCCGCCAGAAACCGGAACAGGCCGAGTTGCCAGACATTATCCGCGAAATAGGCGGCGCCGGTGAAGACGGCATACATCAAGATCGTGGCCGCCAGCGTCTTGGTGCGTCCGAACCGGTCGGCGATGGGCCCCCAGATGAAGGAAAAGCCCCAGCCCACGAGGAAGACCGCGAACAAGATCGAGCCATAGGTTCCGATCGTCTGCGGGTTCGCCGCAATGCCCGATTTCGGCAGAAGCTCGGTGAGGGCCGGGGCCAGCACCAGCGCATAGATCACGGAATCCATGCCATCGAGCATCCAGCCGCCCCATGCGCTCCAGAAGCCGATGATCTGGTTACGATCGAGAGGTGTCTTCGGTTTCGTGATCCGCTCGCTGGCGAGCGCTCCCGGGAGAGCCATGTTTCCAACCCTAAACTGCCCGGACGAGCCGGGCTTTTCATTTCGCGCGCACTAGCTATGCAGCAGAGCCTCAGGTGCGCCAAGCGTTTGCGCCTCCCGCATTCGCCGGAGGGCCGTTGGATCGGGATTTTAACAAAATCGGGAAAGGCGGTTCCGGTTTTCCGGTAAGACTCCGCGCCGAAACAAAAACCTCAGGTGACTTTCGCCGTGGACGATCCACGCAAGTCTATTGCGAAGGAACGCCGCCGTGCAACTTCTGGCGCTATGTCTTGTTAGGGAATTGAAGGCCAAACATCCGCGGATTTGTTCAGCCTGGCGAATGGTTGCCAATTTGTAATGGCGCGTTGTTGCGAAACAGTCTTATTCTGTGTCCAGCGGAGCTCACGTTTTCGAGTCGTATGGATGACTCGGGAAGGCAGGGTAGCCGCGCCGGAGCCCGCCGGGAGCGGGGGCTCCTCAGGAGGTTTGTTATGGCTGCTGCCTTACCAATGATTTCCGGCGAAAGCGGGCTTTCTCGTTATCTCAACGAGATTCGCCGCTTTCCGATGTTGCAGCCGGAAGAGGAATATATGCTCGCCAAGCGCTGGCGCGAGCATGAGGATCCCGATGCCGCCCACCGGCTCGTCACCTCGCATCTGCGCCTCGTCGCCAAGATCGCCATGGGTTATCGCGGCTATGGCCTGCCGATCGGCGAGGTGATTTCCGAGGGCAATGTCGGCCTGATGCAGGCGGTCAAGCGGTTCGAGCCCGACAAGGGCTTTCGTCTCGCGACTTATGCCATGTGGTGGATCCGCGCCTCGATCCAAGAATATATCCTGCGCTCCTGGTCGCTCGTGAAAATGGGCACCACCGCCAGCCAGAAGAAGCTGTTCTTCAATCTGCGCAAGGCGAAGAGCCAGATTTCGGCGCTGGAGGAAGGGGATTTGCGCCCCGATCAGGTCGAAATCATCGCGACCCGCCTCGGCGTGAGCCAGCAGGACGTGATCGACATGAACCGCCGGATGTCGGGGGATGCCTCGCTCAACGCGCCCTTGCGCGAGGAGGGCGAGGGGGAATGGCAGGATTGGCTCGTCGATGGCGCGGCCAGCCAGGAAATTTTGCTGGCCGACCGCGAGGAAAGCGACAACCGCCACGGGGCCCTCAATGCCGCCTTGACCGTTCTCAACCCGCGCGAGCGCCGGATTTTCGAGGCGCGCCGGCTGGCGGACGATCCGATCACCCTCGAAGAGCTATCCGACGAGTTTAATATTTCACGCGAGCGCGTGCGGCAGATCGAAGTGCGCGCGTTCGAAAAAGTCCAAGCCGCCGTCAAAAGCGGCATGGCGAGCCTAGAAGCCTCCGGCCGCGCTTTGGCCGGCCCGGTGGCTCCGGCTGGGGTTTGAGGGGGATAGCCTCTTAATAGCTGTAAGAACCCCTTGCATTGAGGAGGCGAAGCCGTCTCGAAATGCGAGGGTTCGTTAGGCCGGAGCATTCCAAACGCCTCCGAGACCGAGGGACCGCCCTCGCCCTTCGAGACGCACGCCTCCGGCGGCTCCTCAGGGTGAGGGCTAATGGATTGGTTCTAGCGGTTTAGAGATTCGTGGCGGGTGAACCTCGTCTCCCCGGAGACAACGGCGCGAGGTTTTGTGTCCCAATCATTGCAATCCGCAATCTCTGAAACATCTGATCATCGCATATTCAAATGACTCTTCCTGGTCTATCCTTCGCGCCGGAGGAGACCCAATCGATGCCTCTCACCCATGTCGCGATGCGCGCGGGAAAATCGCAGGCCTATCGCGATGCCGTTCTCGACAGCCTCTATCTCGCCATGCGCGAGACCTTCGATGTGCCCGAGGACGACCGGTTCATGACCATCAGCGAGCACGAGGCCGGTAACTTCGCCTATGGCAAAACCTATCTCGGCATCGCGCGCGACGACGATCTCTTGCTGATCCAGATCACCGTCAGCAACACGCGCCCCGTCGAGAAGAAAAAGGCTCTGTTCGCCGCGATTGCCGCCCGCCTTGCCGAAAATCCCGGCGTGCCGCCGGAAAATGTGTTCGTCAATCTCGTCGAAGTTTTGCCGGAGAACTGGTCGTTCGGGCACGGCCTCGCGCAATATGCGTGAGCGTTGACGAGGGCATGGAAGCCACGGCCCAAGTTTGCTAAGCTAATCTTATGAAACGCGACGAAGCCATCAGCCGGTTGCAGGCGCACGAAGCCGATTTGAAGCGGCTCGGCGTCGAGCATCTCTATCTCTTCGGCTCGACCGCGCGAGGCGAAAGTCGCGACGATTCCGATGTCGATCTGTTTTTCGATTACGAGAGAGGCAAGTTGGGGCTGTTCGAACTGATGGATGTGAAAGCCTATACCGCCGGGATCCTCGGCGCCAAGGCCGACATCATGACTCGCGACAGCCTTCACAAAGTGCTGCGGCAGGGCATCGAGGCTTCAGCGGTCCGGGTGTTTTAATTTTTCTGTTTCATTATCAAAATCAACCCATTAGCCCTCATCCTGAGGAGCGCGCCGGAGGCGTGGCGTCTCGAAGGGCGAGGGCGGTCCCTCGGACTCGGGGGCGGTTAGAATGCTCCGGCCTAACGAGTCCCTCGCATTTCGAGACGGCTTCGCCTCCTCAATGTGAGGGGGGAGGGTCGAGCCGTTTTCCGCGTCCGGACTTCTCAAGCCCCTACCCCAACAAATCCTCCAGCGCCGGAATCAGCGGCGCGTCGGCGGGCGGCATCGGGATGTCCCGCAATTCCTTCGCCCGCAGCCAGCGCAAGGCCTGGCCCTCGCGCGAGTGCACAAAACCGGTCCAGCGGCGGCAGATGTAGAGCGGCATGAGCAAGTGCATGTCGGGGTAGGCGTGGCTGGCGAAGGTGAGGGGCGCGAGGCAGGCGTCCTCGACCGTGATGCCGAGTTCCTCGTCGAGTTCTCGGATCAGCGCCTGTTCCGGCCGCTCGCCCGGCTCGACCTTGCCACCTGGGAATTCCCAGAGGCCCGCCAGCGCCTTGCCTTCCGGGCGCTGGGCCACCAGCACCCGTCCGTCCGTATCCACGAGCGCCACCGCGACGACGAGGAGCAGGCGGCTCAAGAGCGGTAATCGCCGTTGATCGCGATATATTCCTTGGTGAGATCGCAGGTCCAGACCGTGGCCGCGCCCTTGCCAAGACCCAGATCGACCTTGATCGGCACATGTGGCTCGCGCATCAAAGCGGAGCCTTGCGCCTCGTCGTAAGCGGGGTCGCGCAGGCCCTTATAGGCCACGCGGATGCCGCCGAACCAGATCGCGAGCTTGTCGCGATCCGCCTTCTCCCCGGCCTTGCCGACGGCCATGACCACGCGGCCCCAATTGGCATCCTCGCCCGCCACCGCCGTCTTCACCAAGGGCGAATTGGCAATCGAGAGCGCGATCCGCTTCGCCGCCTTGGCGCTTTCGGCGCCCTCGACGGTGATCTCGATGAATTTGCGCGCGCCCTCGCCATCTTTCACGACCTGATGGGCGAGATCGAGCAACAAAGCATCGAGCGCGGTCTTGAAGCTCTTGAGCCGCGGATCGCGGGCGCTTTCGATTTTCGGCGCGCCGCGCTTGGCGGCGGCGCCGGTCGCAAACAGCAGCAAAGTGTCGGATGTCGAGGTGTCGCTATCCACCGTGATGGAATTGAAACTGCCCTTCACGCCTTTGCTCAAGAGCGCCTGCAAGACCGGCGCGGCGATGGGGGCGTCGGTGAAGATGAACGAGAGCATGGTCGCCATATCGGGCGCGATCATGCCGGCGCCCTTGGCGATCCCGGTGATCGTCACGGCCACCCCGCCGATTTCCGTCGTGGCCGTCGCCAGCTTGGGAAAGGTGTCGGTGGTCATGATGGCTTCGGCGGCGTCGTAGATGCCGTCCGGCTTGGCCTCGAGGCTGAGCTTTTCGAACACGCCTTCGAACTTTCGGGCATCCAGCGGCTCGCCGATCACGCCCGTGGAGGCGATGAAAATTTCCTTGGCCGGCACGCCCGCCGCCGCCGCCGCGAGCTTGGCGGTGAAAGCCGTGGCATCGGCCCCGGTCTTGCCGGTAAACGCATTGGCATTGCCGGAATTGACCACGAGCGCGCGGGCCTTGCCGCCGGCGAGCTTGGCGCGGCACCATTCCACCGGCGCCGAGGGGCATTTCGACGTCGTGAAAACGCCGGCCACCTTGGTGCCCTTGTCGAACAGAGCGAGCAGCACATCGGTGCGCCCCTTGTATCTGATGCCGGCCGCGCCCGTCGCGAAACGCACGCCCTCGACCTCGGGCATATCGGGAAAAGAATTGGGAGCGAGAGGAGAGACCGCGGTCATGGGAGGCGCCTTTTCAGCTAGACCTTATCACGCGGTCATGTGCGCGAGCAGCGGCGCGGCGTCAAGGCGGGAGAGTAGGCAATTCCAAATGACCGGTGTGCGGACGTTCTCATTGCGAGCCGGGGCACGACGGCGGAACGTGCCGAAACGCGAATTGCCCCCGTCCTATTGCTACTGAATCACGAACCTTTCTCAAGGGCCGCGCCGTCCTTCCGGGTCGCCGGAGGCGAGCCCGGAACCCAGGAAAACGCTGATCCCGTACGAAGCGGAACCGTTCAGCAGCCGGATCTTTTGTGTTCCTCGATCAGCCACGTTATCTTGGGTTCCCGTATCTTGGCGTTGCTGCGTTATCGTAGCCTTTGCGAATACAGTCCGATGGGTTCCTGATCTCCCAAGTTCGTAGCCCGGCATGGGCGTGTTCGCTTTGTTG